>NZ_CP028158.1:2564296-3205371 GCF_003030345.1 Plantactinospora sp. BC1 | reverse complement strand
GTACCGATCGTCAACGGGGCCAGCTTGACGATCAGTTGGTCGATCTCCGGGTAGAGCGCACCGGCCAGCTCACCGCCGCCGATGAGCCAGATGTCCTTACCCGCCTCGCGCTTCAGTTCCCGCACCTTCGCGACCGGGTCACCGCTCACCACCTCGACGGCCGGGTCCGGGCTCTCGGACAGCGTCCGGGAGAACAC
Organism: Plantactinospora sp. BC1; assembly: GCF_003030345.1. Taxonomy (NCBI): domain Bacteria; kingdom Bacillati; phylum Actinomycetota; class Actinomycetes; order Micromonosporales; family Micromonosporaceae; genus Plantactinospora; species Plantactinospora sp. BC1. The sequence continues at coordinate 3,205,174 of NZ_CP028158.1, read as the reverse complement.
CAGGTGGCGCAGGTGCGGAAAGGCGTCGGTGACGCCGACCCGCAGGCCGATCTCGTAGCTGAGCCGTCCCTCCAGGACGGTGTCGAAATGCGTGCCCTCGGCGGTGACGGACAGCGCGGTACGGGCCGCCTGCGGCAGCGTCTCCGGGTACTCGGAGACGAGATGGCGGAGGTAGTCCTCCGGGATCTGCCAGAAGCCGCCCGGGCCGGTGGGATCGGCACCGTCCGGGCCGGCGATGAAACCGTCGATGGTGGCGGCGACGTAGTACACGAGCTTACGCACGATGATTCCCAGGTCCCTCGGTCGGACGCACCGTACCGCCCGGCGGCGACGACGGCGCGCGTGATCAGCAAGTATCCGACATCGAGATCGTTCGCGGCCGGCCAGGTCCTCGGCCAGCCGCTCGCCGGTCCGGGTCCGGGTCCGGGCCGGAGTGCTCCGGTCGGATCAGAGCTGACCGAGGGCCTTGAGCCGCAGGTAGGTGTCGGTGACCATCGGCGCCAGCCGGTCGGCCGGGGCGTCCACCACCGTCACCCCGTGCCGGGCCAGCGCCGCGCGTACCCTGTCCCGGTCGCCGAGCGCCCGCCAGGCCGCGGCCGACGCGTACGCGTCCTGCACCGTCTCCGGCGGGCGGGTGGTCAGGTCGGTCAGCACCGGATCGTGCACCGACGCCACGATCACCCGGTGCCGGGTCGCCAGCCGGGGGAGTACCGGCAGCAGCCCCTCGCCGAGCGCACCCGGTTCGAGGGCGGTGAAGAGCACCACCAGGGAGCGTCGGCGCTGCTGCCGGAGGATCTCCCCGGCGACCAGTTCGAAGTCGGTCTCCACCAGCGCCGGCTGGAGCGGGGCGAGCGCGTCGACCATCCGGGCCAGCAGCGTCGACTGGGCGCCCCCGGTCAGCGCCAGCCGGACGGCCGCGTCCACGGCCAGCAGGTCGACCCGGTCACCGGCCCGGCCGGCCAGCGCCGCCAGCAGCAGGGTGGCGTCCATGGCGGCGTCGAGCCGGGGCTCGTCGCCGACCCGCACCGCCGAGGTACGCCCGGTGTCGAGTACGCAGACCACCCGCCGGTCACGCTCCGGCCGCCAGGTCCGGACCAGTACGTCGGCCCGACGGGCGCTGGCCCGCCAGTCGACCGAGCGCACGTCGTCGCCGACCACGTACTCGCGCAGGGTGTCGAACTCGGTGCCCTGGCCCCGCCCCCGGGCCACCTCGGTGCCGTCGATGATCCGCAGCCGGGCCAGCTTCTCCGGCAGGTGCCGGCGGGACTCGAACCGGGGCAGCACCCGCAGGGTCCACGGCGGTGTCGCCGGCCGCTCCGCCCGCTGTCGGAACGCCAACCCCAGCGGCCCGTACGAGCGCAGTGTCAGCCGCAGCGCCGGCCGGTCCCCGCGCCGGGTCGGGGTCAGCCGGCTGGGCAGCTCCACCCGGGCACCGGGCTCGACGCGTACCGTCGGGGCGCCGGGGAAGTCGAACCGTGCCCCGGCGGACGGCACCCAGGCGTCCCGGACCACTCCGCGCAGCGGCCGGTCGGAGGTGTTGTGCAGCCGCACCGAGACCGTGGCGGTGTCGCCGAGCCGGACCGCCCGGTCGCCGTCCCGGCTCGCCTCGATCGCGCCGAGCGGGGCGGCCAGCCGCCAGTCCAACACGGTCAGCGCCAGCACCAGCCCGGTCATCACCAGCACGCCGAGCCACGGGGCCGGCCAGAGCGGCAGGGTCAGCGCGCCCGCGCCGAGCAGGACCGCCGCCCGTCCCGTCATCGTGGCGTCGGCACGGTGCCGAGCACCGCGTCCAGCACCGACCGGGTGGTGACGCCCTCCAGTTCGGCCTCCGGCCGCAGCCGCAGCCGGTGCCGCAGCGTCGGCCGGGCGATCGCCTTGACGTCGTCCGGGGTGACGTGGTCGCGCCCGGCCAGCCAGGCCCACGCCTTCGCGGTGACCAGCAGCGCGATCGCGCCCCGGGGCGAGGCGCCGAGTTCCAGCGCGGGCGCGGCCCGGGTGGCCCGGCACAGGTCCACGATGTAGCCGAGCACGCTCTCCACCACGGCGACCCGGCTGACCGCGGCCCGGGCCAGCGCCAGGTCGGCGGGGGTGGCCACCGGGCGTACCCCGGCGGCGGTCAGCTCGCGCGGGTCGAAGCCGGCGTGGTGCGCCCGGAGTACGCCCAGCTCCTCGTCCCGGTTCGGCAGCGGCATCGTCAGGTGCAGCAGGAACCGGTCGAGCTGGGCCTCGGGCAGCGGGTAGGTGCCCTCGTACTCCACCGGGTTCTGGGTGGCGGCCACGATGAACGGGTCCGGCAGCGGCCGGCGGTTCCCCTCCACCGAGACCTGCCGCTCCTCCATCACCTCCAGCAGCGCCGCCTGGGTCTTCGGCGGCGTCCGGTTGATCTCGTCGGCGAGCAGCAGGTTGGTGAAGACCGGCCCCTCCCGGAAGGTGAAGGCGGCGGTGCGCGGGTCGAAGATCAGCGACCCGGTGACGTCGCCGGGCATCAGGTCCGGGGTGAACTGGAGCCGCTTCGACTCCAGGTCCAGGGCGGCGGCGACGGTCCGCACCAGCAGCGTCTTGGCCACCCCCGGTACGCCCTCCAGCAGCACGTGCCCCCGGCAGAGCAGCGCGATCACCATCCCGGTGACGACGGCGTCCTGCCCGACGACCGCCTTGGCGACCTCGGCCCGCAGCCGGTGCAGGGCGGCGCGGGCCTCGTCGGCCTCCGCCGGGGCGCCGGCCTGGGCCGGAACCGGGTACGGCGCGGCGGCGTAGCGCGGGTCGGTCGTTCCGGCGGGTCGGGTCACCGGGCTTCTCCTTCGATGGGGCGGTCGTGCCGGGGCTGGTCGGACGGGGCGGTGCCGGGGGAGGCGGCCAGGTCGTCGAGCGCCCGGGCCAGCTCCAGCAGCTCCTGGTCGGTCTCCGGGGCCGGACCGTGCAGCAGGTCGTGCACCTCGGCGGCGCTCCGGCCGGTACGCGCCGCGACGGCGGCGGCCAGCTCGTCCGGGCCGGCGTCGGGCGGTACGGCCCGGGACTGCGTCAGCCGGTGCAGGGCGGCCGCCCGCAGCGTCTCCGCCGCCGGCCCGTACGCCCGGGCCCGCTGGTAGAGCCGGCCGCGACCGAGCACCGTCTCGGCGGACGGGACGGTCACCGGCAGCGGCTCGGCGACCGGTGGCCCGAGCCGGCGGGCCCGCCAGAGCACCACCAGGAGCAGGGCCAGGGCGAGCTGCGCCAGCAGGGCCCAGAACCAGGGCGGGAAGGCGTCCCAGAGCGGATTGCGCCGCTCCGGCGGGGCGCCCTGGTCGTCCTGCCCGGGTTGCGGCTGGGGCCGGCCCTCGTACTCCCCGTTGCCGTCGCCCTCCTCGGATTCGCCGTCGGATTCGCCGTCGGAGCCGTCCGGCATCGACGTCCACGGCTCCAGTTCGCCGTCGCGGTGGTACGGCGGCGGTGGCTCCGGTCCGGCGAGGTCGAGCCAGACGACCCGGTCGCGGGTACCGAGCAGCCCGGTGGCGAGTACGGCGTTTCCCTGCTCGGCTATCCGGTCGTTCCGGAACGGGTCGCTGGCGCCGATCACGACGACCTCGCTGCCCCGCCGCTCCGTCCGGGCCAGCCCGCCCGCGTAGCAGTGGTCGGTACCGTCGCCCAGGCCGGGCGGGCTGGCGTACCGCTGTAGCAGTGCGGCGGCCCGGCCGGCTCTCGTCGCCTCGGGCAGCGGGCAGGGGCGGCCGCCGGCGTCGGCCTCGACCACACCGGCGGCCCAGCGCCGGCCGGCGACGGCCAGCGGCAGTTCGGTGCCGTCCAGTACCCGCTGCGGCGGGTCGACCAGCACCACCCGGGCGCGGACGGCCGGCTCGGCGAGGTACGGCAGATAGAGCGGGTGGACCAGCCCCGGCGAGGGGACGAAGAGGGTGAATCCCCGGCTGGTCGCCTCGATCAGCGCCCGGCGGGTACTGGTGAACCGCTCGACGGTGACGCCCTCGGCCCGCAGCCGGTCGGCGAGCCGGCTCCCGCCCTCGTCGCCGGTGTTGACCGGGGAGAGGAAGCCGGCGGAGCCGGGGTCGGGCTGGTCGATCGCCCGGGTGATCCCGGTGACCGCCAGCAGTACGGCGACCGCGCCGAGCGGGATCGCGATCCGGTGCCAGCGGCGCCGTCGGCGTCCCGCCGCTGCCGGCGCCGCCGACCGGTCCGGTTGGGCGGGGGCGGTGCCGTCGCGCCGGTCACCGGTCGGGGCGGGCGTCTCCGGGGCAGAGGTCATCTCCGGGCCATCCCGTGCTGGGTCGTCTCCCGGCTCGCCACGGGGGCCACCCCGTCGGCGGTGCCGGGCGGGCCGTCGAGGATCCGGTCCAGGTCGGTGGCGAGGGTGCGCATCCGGTCGTCGTGCTCGCGCCGGGCCGGACGCTGGGCGTACCAGAGGTCGGAGAAGAGCCGACCGGCCTCGGAGAGCGCGGGCTCCACCTCGGGCCGGTTCCGGGCGGCCGCCGCAGCGAGTTCGGTGACGGTGAGCCCCGGCCGGTGCTCGAACACTCCACGGTCGACCAGCTCCCGGACCATTCCCCGGAACCGCTCGCGGACCGCCTCGGCGTACCGGCCCTCGGCGGCCAACCGGTCGGCGAGGGCGACCAGCCGCTCCGCCGGTACGTCCGGCAGCTCCGGATCCTGCTCCGCCGCCGCCTCGGGCTCGGGGGCCGGTGTCGGGCGGGGTTTGCGCCGTCGCCGCCACCGGGACAGCCGCCAGCGCGGCAGCCGGCGGGGCACCCAGGCGGGGTAGTGGAACCAGCCGAGCGCGACCAGCACGGCGGCGAGCACCAGCAGCAGGGCGACGAGGGAGAGCGGAATCCGGTCGCCGAGCGCGGCCGTCGTCTCCGTCCACCAGCGGCTGAAGCTCACCGTCGGCCCGCCAGCGGGGTGAGGATCGGCGATCCGGTCCGCCGGGCCCGGTCGATGACGATGTCCAGCCCCTCGGTGCGGATCCGCCCCTCCAGGTAGACCACCGCGTCGAGGCAGGCGAGCGCCGGATAGGCGACGCTGTTGACCAGGGCCCAGACCGCCAGCCCGACCGGCAGTTGCCACTCCTCCGCGAGCAGTCCGAGCGAGTTCAGGCCGGTGACGGCACCGACGGCGAGGCCGATCCGCAACAGCCACCAGACGAGGTAGCCGAGCACCCGTACCGCCGCCGCCCGGCCGCCGGTGCGCAGGGCGAGGGCGGCGGAGCGCCACAGCGCCCGGAACGGTCCCAGCCGGTCCAGCACGATCGCCGGCGCCACCGAGCCGAGCAGCGCGAACCCGACCACCCAGAGCGGCATGACCAGGGACGCCACGAACATCACGGCACCGGCCAGCAGGGCGACCAGGAGCGTCGCCGGCAGCCGGGCGCCGCCCGGGTGGAGCAGCCGGCGGACCCGGGTACCGGGATCGAGCAGGACCGTACCGGCCGCCCGGCCGGTCAGGTTGCCGAGCAGCGCGACGATCACCGCCTCGCAGGCGGCGCCGACGGCCAGCAGGAACCAGTACGCCGGCAGCTCGTCGATCCTCGGCAGGTAGGCCGGCGGGGTGACCTCGGCGACCAGCCGCAGCGGATGCAGCAGGAGTTGTTCCAGCGCGGCCAGCACCAGTGCGACCGGTACCAGCACCCGGGCGTGGTCGCGGAGCAGCAGCACCGCCGAGTCGATCAGCTCACCGACGGTGAGCGGACGCAGCGGCAGTACGGCGGTCGGGCCGGCGTCGGGCAAACGAACTCCTGGCGGGCATCGGGGGTGGCGGGGTACGCGCCGCAGCAGTCATGGTGTCACGCCGGCTCATCCCGGCCGGAGCCGCTCGGCCGGTTCCCGAGTCACGGTTCGGTGTGCGTCGCGCGACCGCTGATCGGTGGTGATCATCCCTGGTGCGGGGTGGTTGACCAGGGTAAGCTACTGCGCCTCGCGCCCAGGGATGGCCAGGCGGTGCGCCGCGCCGGGAGGTGCCGGGACCACGCCGTGGAAAAGAGGGTGGAATATTAGTGTCATGAGAGCCCGGGTACTGGTCGTCGACGATGACCCCGCGCTGGCCGAAATGCTCGGCATCGTGCTGCGCAGCGAGGGTTTCCTGCCCTCGTTCGTCGCCGACGGGGAGCGGGCGCTGGCCGCGTTCCGGGAGAACCGGCCCGACATCGTGCTGCTCGACCTGATGCTGCCGGGGATGAGCGGCATCGACGTGGCTCGGGCGATCCGGTCCGAGTCGGGCATCCCGATCGTGATGTTGACGGCCAAGAGCGACACCGTGGACGTGGTGCTCGGGCTGGAGTCGGGTGCGGACGACTACGTGGTCAAGCCGTTCAAGCCCAAGGAGCTGGTCGCCCGGATGCGGGCCCGGCTGCGCCGGGGCGAGGACGCCGCGCCGGAGCTGCTGACCATCGGTCCGCCCGGCAACCAGATCAACATCGATGTGCCGGCGCACACGGTCAGCCGGGACGGCGAGGAGGTCAAGCTGACCCCGCTGGAGTTCGACCTGCTGGTGGCGCTGGCCCGCAAGCCGCGTCAGGTCTTCACCCGGGAGGTCCTGCTGGAGCAGGTCTGGGGCTATCGGCACGCCGCCGACACCCGCCTGGTCAACGTGCACGTCCAGCGGCTCCGCGCCAAGATCGAGCCGGATCCGGAGCGACCCGAGGTGATCCTGACGGTGCGGGGAGTCGGCTACAAGGCGGGCACCGGATAGCCTGGGGCGCACTGTGGCCCGTACTTTGACCTCGTCGTCCGCCCTGCTCGGCCGCGCCGCCGCGACCGGGCGGCGGTTGCGGCGCGTCAGTTCGGTCCGGCTGGCGAGGGCGGCCACCGGCCTGCACCGCACCTGGCGGCGCTCGCTCCAGGTGCGGGTCGTCACGATCACCCTGGTGGCGTCGAGCCTGCTGGTCGGCGGGTTCGCCTATCTGGTCGCCGACAACATCACCGAGATCGTCCTGGACAACGCGACCAGCGACGTCAAGAGCCGGCTCCAGGACGGTCAGGAGTACGCCTCCGAGCAGCTCAGCAACCACACGACGGTCGCGGAGCAGCGGCTGCGTACCACCCTGGAGAACACCGTCAACTACCTGGCCGGCGGAGACCCGGCCCAGCTCGGCGGTGTGGTGGTGACGTTGCGGGTCACCGGCGTCGCGCCGGCCACCTCCCCCCAGGTGGACGTCAGCGGCATCCTGACCCCGGGGCTGGAGAACGCGGTCAAGGGCGGCGACATCGCGCACCAGTTCCGCACCGGCGACCTCTTCGACAAGGGGCCGACGAAATACCTGGTCTACGGCTCGCCGGTGCCGACCCGGCTCGGTCAGGTCGAGCTGTACTACTTCGTCCCGCTGACCCGGTGGGACCAGATCGCCGACGGCTCCCGGGCCACCGTACTGGCCACCGGGTTCGCCCTGGTCGTCCTGCTCGGGCTGCTCTCCGGGCTGGTCACCCGGCTGGTGGTCAATCCGGTACGGGTCGCCGCCCGCACCGCCCAGCGGCTCTCGGCGGGGCTGCTCGACCAGCGGATGGTGGTCAACGGCGAGGACGACCTGGCGATGCTCGCCTCGTCGTTCAACCAGATGGCGACGAACCTGCAACGCCAGATCGTCCGGCTGGAGGAGATGTCCCGGCTGCAACGGAGGTTCACCTCGGACGTCTCGCACGAGCTGCGTACCCCGCTCACCACCGTACGGATGGCGGCCGACCTGATCTACGCGGAGCGCGACGAGTTCGACCCCGCCGTCACCCGTACCGCCGAGTTGCTGCACGCCGAGCTGGACCGGTTCGAGGACCTGCTCACCGACCTGCTGGAGATCAGCCGGTTCGACGCCGGCTTCGCCATGCTGGACGCCGAGCCCACCGACCTGGTGCCGGTGGTGCACCGGGTGGCCGACCGGCTGGAGTCGCTCGCCACCCGCTGCGGCACCCCGCTGCGGGTGACGGTGCCGGAGACCCCGGTGATCGCCGAGGTCGACCCGCGCCGGGTGGAGCGGATCCTGCGCAACCTGGTCGGCAACGCGGTGGAGCACGGCGCCGGCAAACCGGTGGCGGTGGTGCTGGCCGCGGACGAGACGGCGGTGGCGATCACGGTCCGGGACCACGGCGTGGGGCTGAAGCCCGGCGAGGAGAAGCTGGTCTTCAACCGGTTCTGGCGGGCCGACCCGTCCCGGGCCCGGCAGACCGGTGGCACCGGGCTCGGCCTCTCCATCAGCCTGGAGGACGCCCGGCTGCACGGCGGCTGGCTGGAGGCGTGGGGCGCACCGGGCGAGGGCGCCCAGTTCCGGCTGACCCTGCCGGCCCGGGCCGGTGACCGGCTCACCTCGTCACCGTTGCGGCTGGTGCCGGCCGACGCGCCGCTGGCGGTCACGGACGACCTCGGCTGGACCATACCGACCCCCGTCGGCGGTGGAACCACGGAATCGCAGTTCGGCGCTGCGACCACGGAATCGCAACTTGGCGCTGGGGCCACGGAATCGCAGCCCGGTGGCGGTGGCGCGGGTGGCGCGGTCCCGGCCGTCGGCCACGAGGTCCCGCCCGCCGGTGACGAGGTCTCGTCCGTCAGTGGCCGGGTCTCGCCCGTCGGCGGTGCGGCCGGGGCGGACGGTCCGGGCGCGCCGACCGACGGGGTGACGGGCTCCGCCGACGGGCCGGCCGGGACGGCTGCCCCGGACGAGAGCGTGGACCCCGTACCAGGTGGGTTGGCCGGCCCGAGGACCCCGGCCGACGCCGAGCGGAGCGAGGTGACCAGATGAGCCGGCGCGGCATCGCGCTCGGGGCCGTGGCGGTGCTGCTCTCCGGGCTGGTCGGCTGTGGCATCCCGGGTGAGAGCGACGTGCGGGTCGACGGGCGGGGGCCGGTGGCGAACGCCGCTCCGGCGGACCGTCCGGCTGCCCGGCCGCCCGACCGTACCGCGAGCGGCAGCGACCCGGAGGCGTTCGCCAGGAACTTCCTCACCGCCGCGGCCGGTGAGGCGGGTGAGGCGTACAAGCGGTTCAACGAGTACATCGAAGACAGCGAGCGGTTCAAGCCGAAGGCGGACGACAAGGGCGACATCAACGTCGTCCGGGTCGACCTCGACGGCGGCGGGATCGAGGTCACCCAGAACAAGGACGGCACCAGCAAGGTGATCGTCACGGTCCAGCAGATCGGGGTACTCCGGGCCAACGGCTCGATCGGCGAGCCGGTACGCCAGGAGACGGTCTACGACTTCGTCGTCGGCGCCGCGCCGCGTGACCCGGGGACGGGCGGCGGGCTGTGGGTGCTCAAGCACCCGTCGGTGCTGCTGATGACCGACGACGCCCTGCGGGACTACTACGAGGAACAGACCATCTACTTCTGGAACGCCAACGGCACCTCGCTGGTGCCGGACCTGCGCTACCTGCCGCGTACCGTGCCGGTGCCGCAGCACGCCACCGCGGTGCTCGACTGGCTGACCGGTGGCCCGGCGGAATGGCTCAAGTCGGCCGTCGCGCTGCCGGAGGGCACCACCCCGGTGGGTAACGTGCCGGCGCCGGAGCAGGGTGGCCGGCTTGAGATCAACCTCGCGGCCCGGGCTGGTGCCTTCGAGACCAAGCTCGACCTGGAACGGCTCTTCACCCAGATCGTCTGGTCGCTGCGGAGCAACCAGTTGCTCGACAACGAGCTGGAACTGAAGATCCAGAACCAGTCCAGGATGATCGAGGTCGCCGACGACTACCGGCGGGACCACCCGCTCTACCAGCTCAACGGTGGCGCGGCCCGGTACGGCGTGTTCGCCGGCCGGATCTATCCGTTGACCAAGCCGGGCGAACCGAAGCCGGTGCCCATCCCCGCCAACGACAACCACGACATCGTCACCGCCGGGGTGAGCCGCAACGGCGACGACGTCGCGGTGGCGCTGGTCGTTCGGGACGGCCAGTCGTTCCGGCTGCGTACCGGTACCGGCCCGGGGGCGGCGAGCACGCTGCTCACCGGCCAGCGGCCCTACCCCGACATGAGCCGGCCGGTCTGGTTGAAGGAGGCGGGGCTCGGCGGGCCGGTCGGGCTGGTGGTGGCCGAGGGCAAGCTCTGGACCTTCACCGCCGGGAACCCCGAGCTGACCCTGGTCTCCTTCCCCGGAGCGTCCCCCGGCGTGACGGCGGTGGCGGCGTCGATGGACGGCAACCGGATCGCCTTCGTCTCCGGCGGCCGGCTCTACGTCGCCGGGGTGCGCCCGGACGACGGTGGGCTGAACGTCGAGTCGCCCCGTCAGTTGGCCATCTCGCTGCACTCGCTGAGCGCGGTGGACTGGTTCAGCGAGAACTCGCTCGTGGTCGCGGGCGTGGACGGCGAGAACGCCAAGGTGATCAACCGGATCAACGTCGACGGCTCGCTGGAGCGGCAGGAGATCAGGTACGTCAGCCGGGCTCCCGTCGAGGCGCTCGCCGCGGACCCCACCTTCCTGGCGACGCAGCCGCTGCCGTTGACGTACGAGGCGAACGAGGTCGCCTTCGTCTCCGAGTCCACCGTCATCACCCCGGGCCAGATCGCGCCCGGTTGGGGCGCGCCGCCACCCGACGTGAGTTCGGCGACCGCCTCCTTCTACCTCTACTGACCGGGGGCGTGGTGCTGGCGGGGGTCTGGGCCGAGCTGACCGACCTGGTGCTGCCGGCCGAGTGCGCGGGCTGCCGGGCCGAGCGGCTGCCGCTGCGCCAGGGCGTCTGCGCGACCTGTTCCGCCGGCCTGGCGGCGCTGCGCCCGGCCCCGGTACGCCCCACCCCGGCACCGCCGGGCCTGCCGGACTGCGTGGCGCTGGGCAGCTACCGGGGCGCGTTGCGGGAGTCGCTGCTGTCGTACAAGGAACGGGGTCGGCACGGCCTGGCCCGGCCGCTGGGCAGGTTGCTCGCGGAGGTGGTGGCGGAGGCGGTGGGTGGGCGGCGCCCGGTGCTGCTGGTGCCGGTGCCGGCGACCGCGCGGGCGGTACGGGCCCGGCACGGCGACCATCTGCGCCGGCTGGCCCGGCACTCCGCGGACCGGTTGCGGGCCGCCGGCTGGCCGGTGGCGGTGGCCCATCCGCTGCGCGCGGTGCCCCGGCCCGACTCGGCCACGCTGGACAGCGCCGGCCGGGCGGCGGCGGCGCGGGACGCGTTCCGGCTCCGCGAGGGGCGGTCGGGCGCGGTCCGCCGGCTCGCCGCCGGCCGGGTGGTGGTGCTGCTGGACGACGTCGTGACCACCGGGGTCACCCTGGCGGCGGTGGCCCGGCGGCTGGAGAACGCCGGCATTCCGGTGTACGCGGCGGCGGTGCTGGCGGCGACCGTCCGGCGCGGGCGTGGCTGACCGGAGGGTGTGCGCCGGCCGCATCTCTCGCGCCGGTCGAGATGAGAAATACTCACTCTACGTGTTGCCAGATTCACCCTGTCGTGCGGTTCCTGCAAATCTTCTCGAATTGGTCTTGCCGTCCGGGGTGACTGGCGGGTCGATTGGGGTTAGCGTCTTATTTACCGGGGGTATGACGGGTGTTCAACGCCCCGCGGACGCACCTGGAGGGAGGCATCGCCGTTGTTCCCGATCCGGTCAAGCCGAATGGAAACTCCAGGGGCGGGCTGACCGGGATTTTTGTTTCCGCAGACTCTCCGATGGCGCAGGGAGGTCACGCATGGATCTCGTGGTCAAGGGTCGAAACGTCGAGGTGCCGGATCATTACCGAGTGCACGTAGCCGAGAAGCTCGCCAAGATCGAGCGCTACGACCACAAGCTTATTCGGATCGACGTGGAACTCTTTCACGAACGCAATCCGCGACAGTCCGATCACTGCCAGCGAATAGAGATTACCTGCATCTCCCGCGGACCCGTGGTCCGTGCGGAGGCGTGCGCGAAGGACTTCTACAGTGCCCTCGACGCGGCGATCTCGAAACTTGACACGAGACTGCGTCGGGCCGCCGACCGCCGCCGCGTACACCGTGGCCGGCACGCCCCGGTCTCCGTCGCCGCCGCCACCGCCCGGCTGCCGGTCGTCGATGCCAGCGACTCGGCGCTGGCCACCCTCACCGCCCCCGCACCGGCGAAGTCGAACGGCAACGGCCGTGCGACCGCCGAGCCGGAGTTCGACGAGTACGACGACGCGCAGCCCTGGCACATCGCCCGGGAGAAGCTGCACCCGGCCGAGCCGATGACGGTCGACGACGCGCTGTTCCAGATGGAACTCGTCGGCCACGACTTCTACCTGTTCCTGGACAAGGAGTCCGGCCGCCCCAGCGTCGTCTACCGGCGCAAGGGCTACGACTACGGCATCATCGCCCTGGCCACCACCTGATTCCACGATGTTCCACCGGCCCCGGGCAGGCGCCCGGGGCCGGTGCCGCACCCACGACCGCCGGTGCCGGCGTTCACCGCAGGGGACCGGCGCGCGGCGGTCAGTCGTCGGCTCCGGTCCGGCCGGGGTCCGCCGGCAGCCCGAGATCGCCGGGAAGCAGCGCGCCGACCCAGGCGTCGACCCGGTTGCCCCGGTGGTTGAGGGCGTGCCGCGCGGTGCCCTCGAAGGTGAAGCCGGCCTTCTCCGCTACCCGGCGCGAGGCGGTGTTGCCCGTGTTGGCCCGCCACTCGATCCGGGCCAGGTTCAGGGCGGTGAAGCCCCAGACGCAGACGGCCGCGACCGCCGCCGGGCAGTAGCCCCGGCCGCGTGCCCACGGCGAGACGACGAAACCCAGGTCGGCGACGAGCGGATCGCTCGGGGAGATCCGCAGCTCCACCACCCCGGCGTACCGGTCGGACTCGTCGACGATGGCGAAGACCGCGCCGGTACCCCGTCGCCACACCGTCGGGCCGTGCTCGTGCACGAAGAACTCCGCGTCCGAGCGCTGGTACGGGTCGGGCACGGTGGTCCAGCGGATGCTCTCGGGGTCCCGGCAGGTCCGCACGATCGCGTCCAGGTCGGGCTCGTGCAGGGGGCGGAGCCGCAGCTCCGTACCGTCGGCGGGCCGGGCGAAGAGCACCGGTTGCGGCGCGGCGAAGACGGCGGTCCGGCGGGCCTCGAGCGAGCCCTTGCCGGCCGGGCCGTCGGTCGGTCCCGTGCCGTCCGGGTCGGCGGCGGCCAGGTCGTCCGGCAGCAGCGAGCCGACCCAGCCGTCCCGGACGCCGTGCGGGTGCGGGTCGGCGAGCCGGAGCCGCCCGTCGACCTGGAAGCCGGCCCGGAGCGCGACCAGCCGGGAGGCGTGGTTGCCGACCTCGGCCTGCCAGACGATCCGGCGCAGCCCCAACTCCGCGAAGGCCCACCGGCACACCGCCCGGGTGGCCCGGACCGCCACCGCCCGGCCCCGGGCCCAGGGGGCGGTCCAGTAGCCGACCTCTCCGGAGCGGAGCACCGGGTCGATGCTGATCAGCCCACAGGAACCGAGCAACTCGCCGGTGGCCGCGTCGCGGACGACGAAGGGCGCTCCGGACCCCGTCGACCAGGCCCGCGGAGCCCGCTTGGTGACGAAGTCGATCGCGTCCTCCAGCCGGTACGGGCTCGGCACGGCGGTCCAGCGCTGGATGGCCGGATCCTGGCACGCCCGGTGTACGTCCTCGACGTCCTCGGCCCGCCAGGGCCGGAGCAGCAGCCCCGCCTCGACGATCTCGACCCCGTCCGGCCTGCTGTTCTGGTTCATCGGGCCATCGTGCCGGAGGGTTCGCCCTGGGCGTAACCGGATTTACCGGCCCTCAAGGCTACTATCGGACAGAATGTCCGGTTCGCTGAACGGGAGGGGCGGCGCGACTGACGATCGGGCCGGTGATGCGCCTACGATGGTTCGGCAGACTGTCTAGGGGAGCGTTGATCCGTGTCGATTCTGGAAAAGGTCCTACGCGCGGGCGAGGGGCGCATGGTGCGCCGCCTCAAGGCGATCGCCAACGCCGTCAACTCGATCGAGGACGACTACGTCAACCTCACCGACGAGGAGCTGCGGGCGCTCACCGACCAGTTCCGGGAGCGGCTGGCCGACGGCGAGACCCTCGACGACCTGCTGCCCGAGGCGTTCGCCACGGTGCGCGAGGCGGCGTCGCGGGTGCTCGGCCAGCGGCACTACGACGTGCAGATCATGGGCGGCGCGGCCCTGCACTTCGGCAACATCGCCGAGATGAAGACCGGTGAGGGCAAGACCCTGACCTCGGTGCTGCCGGCCTACCTCAACGCGCTCTCCGGCAAGGGCGTGCACATCGTCACGGTGAACGACTACCTCGCCGAGCGGGACGCGGCCTGGATGGGCCGGGTGCACGAGTTCCTCGGCCTGACCGTCGGGGTGATCCTGCCGAACCGGCCGGCCGCCGAGCACCGGGCCGCGTACGAGGCCGACATCACCTACGGCACCAACAACGAGTTCGGGTTCGACTACCTCCGGGACAACATGGCCTGGAGCAAGGAGGACCTGGTCCAGCGCGGGCACAACTTCGCGATCGTCGACGAGGTCGACTCGATCCTGATCGACGAGGCCCGGACCCCGCTGATCATCTCCGGCCCGGCCGAGCACTCCGCCCGGTGGTACTCGGAGTTCGCCGGGGTGGTGGCCCGGCTCCAGCCCGGCAAGGACGGCGAGGGCGACTACGAGGTCGACTACGCCAAGCGGACCATCGCGGTGACCGAGCGCGGCGTCGCCAAGGTGGAGGACCGGCTCGGCATCGACAACCTCTACGAGTCGGTGAACACCCCGCTGGTCGGCTACCTGAACAACGCGATCAAGGCCAAGGAGCTCTACAAGCGCGACAAGGACTACATCGTCAACGAGGGCGAGGTCCTGATCGTCGACGAGTTCACCGGCCGGATCCTGCACGGCCGCCGCTACAACGAGGGCATGCACCAGGCGATCGAGGCCAAGGAAGGCGTGGAGATCAAGCAGGAGAACCAGACTCTTGCCACGATCACCCTGCAGAACTACTTCCGGCTCTACAACAAGCTCTCCGGCATGACCGGTACCGCCCAGACCGAGGCGGGCGAGTTCAACAAGGTCTACAAGGTCGGCGTGGTCACCATCCCGACGCACCGCCCGATGGTCCGGATCGACCGGCCCGACGTGATCTACAAGACCGAGCGGGCCAAGTTCAACGCGGTCGTCGAGGACATCGCCGAGCGGCACGCCCTCGGCCAGCCGGTGCTGGTCGGCACGGTCTCGGTGGAGAACTCCGAGGTGCTCTCCCAGCTCCTGCGCCGCCGGGGCATCCCGCACGCCGTCCTGAACGCGAAGTTCCACGCCAAGGAGGCGGAGATCATCGCCCAGGCCGGGCGCAAGGGCGGAGTCACGGTGGCCACCAACATGGCCGGCCGGGGTACCGACATCCTGCTCGGCGGCAACCCGGAATACCTGGCCAACACCGAGCTGCGGCAGCGCGGCCTGGACCCGGTCGAGCACGGCGACGACTACGCCAAGGCGCTCGAAGAGATCCTTCCGCGCTGGAAGGAGGCCTGCGACGCCGAGGCCGAGGAGGTCTCCTCGGTCGGCGGCCTCTACGTCCTCGGCACCGAACGGCACGAGTCGCGGCGGATCGACAACCAGCTACGCGGTCGGTCCGGCCGGCAGGGTGACCCCGGCGAGTCCCGGTTCTACCTCTCGCTCCAGGACGAGCTGATGAAGCGGTTCCGGGCCGGCGCGGTCGAGGCCGTGATGGAGCGGTTCAACATCCCGGAGGACGTCCCCATCGAGTCCAAGATGGTGACCCGGCAGATCAAGAGCGCCCAGGCCCAGATCGAGGGCCAGAACGCCGAGATCCGCAAGAACGTCCTCAAGTACGACGAGGTGATGAACAAGCAGCGCCAGGTGGTCTACGCCGAGCGCAAGCGGGTGCTCGACGGCGAGGACCTGAACGACCAGATCAGGCACATGATCGACGACGTGGTCACCGCGTACGTCACCGGCGCGACCTCGGACGGCTACGCCGAGGACTGGGATCTCGACCAGCTCTGGGCCAGCCTCAAGCAGCTCTACCCGATCGGTGTCACCATCGACGACATCGTCGAGGAGTCCGGCGGCGAGCGGACCAGCCTGGACGCCGACTTCCTGCTCGAGCAGCTCAAGCAGGACGCCTTCGCGGCGTACCAGCGGCGCGAGGAGGAACTCGGCAGCGAGGCGATGCGGCAGTTGGAGCGGATGGTGCTGCTCCAGGTCATCGACCGCAAGTGGCGCGAGCACCTCTACGAGATGGACTACCTCCAGGAGGGCATCAGCCTGCGGGCCTACGCCCAGCGTGACCCGGTGGTGGAATACCAGCGCGAGGGCTTCGACATGTTCGCCACGATGATGGACGGGATCAAGGAGGAGACGGTCGGCTTCCTCTACAACCTGGAGGTCCAGGTCGAGGAGGCGAAGCCGGCTCCGGCCGAGGCCGACGCCGGGCCGGCCCCGATGCAGGTGCCGACGGACTCGCCCGTGGAGATCCGGGCCAAGGGCCTGGGCCGGGCACCCCGGACCCAGGGTCTCCAGTACTCCGCACCGACCATCGACGGCGAGGCTCCGGCGACCGGCGGGGTGGCGGTCGAGCGTCCGCAGGCACCGGCGCTCGGTGTGGGCGGCCCGCCCCCGCCCGCGGCGTCCCGCCGGCCCGCTCAGGGCCAGACGGTCGGCGCCAACGCCCCGTCCCGGAACGCGCCCTGCCCCTGTGGGTCGGGCCGGAAGTACAAGCGCTGCCATGGAGCGCCCGGCGGCGCCTGATCGCCCACGCGCCTGATCGTCCGATGCCCCCGACCGTCGCTCGGCGGTCGGGGGCACCGCTGTGTCAGGCACGGCACCGGTGGCTTGGACGGTCCGGCGGGAGGTGCGCCGGCCGGGCCCGACCGAGCGCGGCGGCCGCGGCCGGTCAGAGCAGGGCCACCGAGGTACCGACCCAGCTTCCCCGGCGCCGCTCGATCCGGAACGCCATCGCCCAGGTACGCCCGGCGACCCCGACCGCGGCGGCCGCCTCGACGACTCCGGGCCGGGGTTCACAGACCCTCAGCCGGCGCAGCCGCACGGTGCGGACCGGTTGTCCGGGCCGGCGCCGGCCGGAGACCCGGCCCGTGGCGGAGGCGAGTTGCGCGACCATGCCGGCCGCGTCGGTGGGGCTGGCCAGCGCGCGCACGTGCCCGGCCGGTCGGTAGCCGTTGACGATCTCCAGGCAGGTGTCCAGGAACCGCTTCGCCGCCCGCTTCGCCTCGGGGGTCGCGCCGGCCACCGCCTCCGGGACCGGTGGTGGGGTGGTCGTCCCGGCGGCACCTGGACCGTCGGAGGCGGCTGCCCGGGCGGGGTCCGGGGCCGGGCGAGCCCTGCCGACCCTGCCCTGGTGCGTCGGAGCGGCCGCCCGCAGGCCGGCCGGGTGAGGGTGCGGAACGGGCGTGCTCACCGGGGCGGTGGGTCGGGACGAGGTCGTCGGCACGGCGAGCGGGTGGCCGATCCGGCCCGGGCGCCGACTCTCGGTCGCCGCCGGCCGGAACCGTTCGACCGCGGGCGGGACGGCTCGGGGCGGTGGTGTCAGGTCGACCCAGGTCTCCGGGACACGTTCGTCGTCGAAGGGCGGATCAAGGGGCGGTACGGGGCGCAGGCGCACGGTGGGCCGGCGAGGCGGCCGGGTGCGGGCGACGGGCATTTCACTCCTTCCTTAATCTTGCGTTTGCTTTCGTTTGCCTCCGACGGGCTAATTTCTAACCGATCCACTCGCCGCCGTCAATGACTCGAATCCGATCGGCGCGTCGTCGGGTAGCTCCTTGACCCGGCCCCGGAGACGGCGGCCCGCCCGTCCTCGGGACAGAGCTCCGCCAGACCCGTGCCCTCGGGTTCGCGGTACGCCGCCGGGGCACGGGGGTGAGGTGGAAGGAGACGCTGGCCGAGCCGGAGTGGACGGTACCCGGACGGTCCGACACCGCCCGGGAGGTGTCCCGGGGCCTACTCGGGCAGGCGCTCCACCAGCGGGTTGCCGGCCACCCACTCGGCGGTCTCGGCGTACTTGCGTGCGATGTACTCCTCCAGGCGGGCCCGCTCCACCCGCCACTGCCCCCGGCCGCCGATCTTGATCGCCGGCAGTTCGCCGCTGCGCACCATGTGGTAGACCTGCGAGTCCGAGACGTTCAGCTCGGCGGCGACGTCGGACAAGAGCAGGAACCTGGGTTCCACAGAGAACTCCCGGTAGTCGGTGGCTGCCTTAGTTTGCCATCGACTGCGGCCTCGTCGCCTCCACCGTCAGGTCCCGCCCGGGTAGCGGGCTGGAATAGACCACGCTGGTGGTCACCGCACCGAGCCCGGCGATCCGGCCCGCCACCTGCTCCAGGTGGCCCATCGACCGGGCGACGACCTTGAGTACGAAGCAGTCCTCCCCGGTCACGTGGTGCGCCTCCACGATCTCCGGGGTGCTGTCGAGCAGCGCGTGGAAGGGGCGGTAGTTGCCGGTCGGATAGCGGAGCCGGACGAAGGCGAGGATGTGCAGGCCGATCCGCTCCGGCACCAGCACGGCGCGGTAGCCGGCGACCACCCCGGCCTCTTCGAGTCGGCGTACCCGTTCGGTGACCGCGCTCGGCGACATCGACACCAGCCGGGCGAGCTCGGCGAAGCTGGCCCGGCCGTCCCGTTGGAGTTCCGCGAGGATTCGCCAGTCGGTCGCGTCGAGTCTCGGGGAATCGCCGGTCACGAGCGCACGATACCGTCGTTTTGGTGGCGATTCCAGCCCGGCGCCGGGGAATCTGCCTTCTGGCGGGGAGGCTGCGGCCGTACCGTTTCGGCATGACCACGACCTCGAACCCGGTGCTGGCGGTGCCGCCGGCCGCGCCCGACCGAGCCGCCGCCTGGTTCGCCGGCAAGCTCGCGGTGCAGACGGACGTCTCCGACGTGCACGCCGCGCTCGACACCGGCGACCCCGGCTTCGCCCTGGTCGACACCCGGGACCTGGCTGCCTGGCGGCAGGGGCACATCCCCGGCGCGATCCACCTGCCCACCCGGATGATCCCGATGCGCGCCGCCCGGCTGCTCGACCCGGACGTCCCGGTGGTCACCTACTGCTGGGGGCCCGGCTGCGACGGCGCGACGAAGGCGGCGCTCGCGCTGGCCAGCCGGGGCTACCGGGTGAAGGAGATGATCGGCGGCATCGAGTACTGGATCCGGGAGGGCTTCCCGATCCGGGTCGCCGAGGCCGACCTGGTGACCCGGGCCGTCGACCCGCTGACCGCCCCGGTGCGGCCGGCGGCGGTGCCCCGCTGACCGCTCGGGTGCCGTCGGCGGCGGTGCGACCGCCGCGTGGTCCCGGGTCCGCTGCCGCTCGGCCCGCCCCCGGTGTACTACCGTCGCGGGTGAGTGGCGCGACGCCGTGGCCCGGACCGGGCACCGTCGCGGGTCGGCGTCGAGCGGGGGAGACCTACGGTGACAGAGCAGCTCGTCCGGGTGTACGTCCCGGCCACCCTGCCGATCCTCGCCGAACTGCGCCAGGAGGGCTGGATCATGGCGGCCCAGGGGCACGCCGTCACCCCCGAACTGCGCGAGTGGTACGCCGAGGGCGACGAGGAGGAGCTGGAGTACGTCGCCTTCACCCGAGCCGCGCAGGAGGCGTTGCGGCTGCTCAAGGCCGATCCGCAGGCGCCCCGGCGCCGGGTCGTCGTCGCCGTCGATCTGCCCCCGGGGACCGTCACCCGGCCCGATCCCGAACTCGGCTCCAGCACCGTACGGCTGGGCGGGCGGATCGGCATCGGCTCGGTCGCCGCCATCCATCTGGACGGTGCCGAGGCGACGGACGACGTGCAGGCGGCGGTCGAGGTGGTCGAACAGGCCCTGGCCGGCGACCCGGACGCGCAGTTCACCGTGGACGGCGCCGAGGACCACGAACTGGAGTGGTACGACCCCTCCGAGTTGGACGCGCTCTCCGGCGCGATCGGCTGACCCAGCCAGGACCTGCGACCCGGAGTCCGTGGCCCGGGTACGGCGGTTCAGGGCGTTCCGGCCGCCATCCTGAGGCAGTTGAGCACGGCGCCGTCGACCGCCGCGATCTCGTCCGGGTTCGTACTCTTCTCGCCCGCCACGTACGCCTCGCGCTGCTCCACCGTCGCGTTCTCCATGTACCAGTCGGCCAGGCAGTTGATCGCCTTTTCGGAGGTACCCGCCATCCGCGGGTCGGTGCGGACCTTCGCCACCACGTCGTCCCGGTCGGGGGCGTCGTCCGCACAGCCGGCCAGGGCGAGCGCGAGCCCTGCCGCGACGAGGGTGGCGGCGGCCGTTCTGAGGATGTTGACCATGATGCCAGTCTATGTCCCGCCGCTTCGGACCGGTGGCCCCGGCCGCCCGGCGCGAGGGCGGTCGGCGCGAGGGCGGTCGGCGTGCGGCGTGTACCGGAATGCGGCGCGTACCGGGATGCGGGCTGCGCTCAGCGACCGGCCTTGGCGACCGGTTCGGGGCGCTCCGCCGGCTGGTGGTCGTCGTCCCCGTCGCTGCGCGGGCTCTCCTCGCCCTCGGCGGACGGCTCGGCGGCCTCGGCGGTCTGATCCTCGGCGGCGAGATCTTCGGCGGTCGGGTCCTCGGCCGGGTCGTCGACCATCTCCGTCGGCCCGGCGCCCTCGGCACCGCCCCGGTCGGAGTCGTCGGGGCCGGACGGCGTCCCGGCCGACTCCTCGGCCGGCCGGAGCGTCCGGCCGAAGGCGATCAGCGCGGTGAGTGCGCCGACGAAGAGCACCAGCAGCAGGTGGTTGATCCGGGAGCGGCCGAGGTCGGCCTGCACGATCTGGTCGGCGTCGCTGATCGCGCCGGCCAGCCGGATCACCTCCGCCCCGGCGGTCCGGATGAGGATCTCCGTGGTGAGCAGCAGCAGACCCGGCCCGGCACCCGTGATCAGGTACGCCGGCCAGCGCAGCTGCGGCCCGGTGCCGGTGACCCGCTCGACGGCCCGTCGTCCGGCCGTCCGGAGGTAGCCGAACACCAGCAGACCGGCGGCCAGGCCGCTGGCCAGCGAGACGGTCCGGTTGAACCAGCGGTACGCGGTGAGCTGCGACACCTCGGTGTCGCCGAAACCGTAGAGGTCGAGCAACGGGTCCTTGACGTAGTTCAGTGCGTAGCCGACCGC
Source organism: Plantactinospora sp. BC1 (assembly GCF_003030345.1). Classification (NCBI taxonomy): domain Bacteria; kingdom Bacillati; phylum Actinomycetota; class Actinomycetes; order Micromonosporales; family Micromonosporaceae; genus Plantactinospora; species Plantactinospora sp. BC1. The sequence goes on along the minus strand of NZ_CP028158.1, from coordinate 3,184,229 downwards.
GAAGACGGCCAGCCCGGCGGCGACGATGGCGGCCACCACCAGCGTGTTGCGCAGCCCGCCGACGATGGCGCCCACCGTGGCGGCCGCCGCGACGGTGCCGGCGAGGACCATGATCGCCGAACCGTCGCCGTAGCTGAGGGTGACCACCAGCGCGGCGAGGAACCCGACGGAGACGCCGATGGCCAGCGACACGGCGAACCGGGGGGTGCTGCGCCAGATTCCGAGCCGGGTCATCAGGTTGCCCAGGACGAGGCTTACCGCGGCCCCGCCGAGCAGGCTTGCCGAGACCAGTCCGGGCAGTGCGTACGCCGTCTGGACGGTCGCCATCGAGCTGAGCCCGGCCGAGGAGATCTCGGCCCTGGCCGACCAGAGCATCGCGGCCAGCCAGCCCAGTGCCAGTACCGCGAGGACGAGCGCGCCGGGCGCCGGCACCGGGGGCGGGGCGGCCGTCACCGGCGCCTCCGGCTCGACCGGTTGGTCGGGGGCCGGGGTCGCGGTCGTGCCGGACTCTTTCGTCATCATCTCCCCTTCAGCGGATGGCCGGCGCGGTGGCGCGGCGGCGACGGGAGGCTGCGGTGGTCCGGCCCGGCCGCCGATTCCTCAGCGTACGCGGGCCGCTCGGGGCGCTGGCCCGGTGCCGGTACGGACGGACCGCACCGCATCTCTGCGACGGGTGGCGTCGACCGGCCGGCCGGTGCTGGCCGCCCCGGTGACCGGGAAGTACCCGACGGGTGGCGATCGACCGCGGCCGCCTCCACGGGCGTGCCCCGCCGAGCCGGCCGGCAGCGGCAACCATGCAAGGATTGGCGCAGGTCCCGCCCCCGTACTCCCGGCATCTCCCGGGGCACGGGGTCGAGGTGCCCGGCCCACCGGTCGGCACCAGCGGGTCCGGTTTCGCCGTCGCTGTCGAGATCGCCCAGGAGAATCCCATGGACGCCGTTCTCTCCGTACCCGAGCCGCGCAACGAGCCGGTCCGCGACTACGCGCCCGGCAGTGCCGAGCGGGCCAGCCTGCAACGCCGGCTCGCCGAGATGGCCGCCGAACGGCTCGAACTGCCGATGACCATCGGCGGTGCGCAACGGATGGGCGCGGGTGCCGCGATCGACGTCGTAGCGCCGCACCGGCACCAGCATGTGCTGGGGGTCACCCACAACGCAACCAACGCGGATGCGCAGGCGGCGGTGACGGCCGCGAAGCAAGCCGCCCCGATGTGGCGTGATTTGTCCTTTGCAGACCGGGCCGCCGTTTTCCTCCGGGCCGCCGACATGCTCGCCGGACCCTGGCGGGACACCCTGAACGCGGCGACGATGCTCGGCCAGTCCAAGACGGCGATCCAGGCCGAGATCGACTCTGCCTGTGAGCTGATCGACTTCCTGCGGTTCAACGTCGCCTTCGCCCGCAAGCTCCTCGCCGAGCAGCCGCTCTCGTCGAGCGGGGTGTGGAACCGGTTCGACCACCGGCCGCTGGAGGGCTTCGTCTACGCCGTCACGCCGTTCAACTTCACCGCGATCGCCGCCAACCTGCCCGCCGCGCCCGCGCTGGTCGGCAACACGGTGGTCTGGAAGCCGGCACCGACCCAGCAGCTCGCCGCGCACTACACGATGCGGCTCTTCGAGGCGGCCGGCCTGCCGCCCGGCGTGATCAACATGGTCACCGGGGACGGCATCGCGGTCTCCGAGGTGACCCTCGCCGACCCCGACCTGGCCGGCATCCACTTCACCGGGTCGACCAAGGTCTTCCAGAAGCTGTGGCAGGGCGTCGGGGAGAACATCGCGAACTACCGCGGCTACCCCCGGCTGGTCGGCGAGACCGGTGGCAAGGACTTCGTGGTCGCGCACCCGAGCGCCGACGTGGACGCGCTGCACACCGCGCTGATCCGCGGGGCGTACGAGTACCAGGGGCAGAAGTGCTCGGCCGCGTCCCGGGCGTACGTGCCCCGCTCGCTCTGGGAGGGCGGGCTGCGGGACCGGCTGGCCGCCACCGCCGACGGGCTGGCGTACGGCGACGTCGCCGACTTCACCAACTTCGGCGGTGCGGTGATCGACGCCAAGGCGTTCGCCCGGCACACCGCCGCGCTCGACATGATCGGCAGCGACTCCGCCTGCCGGGTCGTGGCCGGCGGCACCGCCGACGACTCGGTCGGCTGGTTCGTCCGGCCGACCCTCTTCGAGTGTGACGACCCGGGGCACAAGTCGTTCACCACCGAATACTTCGGGCCGATCCTCGGCGTACACGTCTACGAGGACGCCCGCTTCTCCGAGACCGTGCGGCAGGCCGAGTCCGTCGCCCCGTACGCCCTGACCGGCTCGATCTTCGCCACCGACCGTCGGGTGGTCGACTGGGCCACCGAGACCCTGCGGTACGCGGCCGGCAACTTCTACATCAACGACAAGCCGACCGGTGCGGTGGTCGGGCAGCAGCCCTTCGGCGGTGCCCGGGCGAGCGGTACCAACGACAAGGCCGGCTCCTGGCACAACCTGGCCCGGTGGATGTCGCCGCGCACCGTGAAGGAGTCCTTCGCCCCGCCGACCGACCACCGTTACCCGCACATGGGCTGACGCCCGTCCGGCCTCCCCGGTTCGTGCCAGCCCGGCCGCGCCCGGCCCGCCGCCCGATCCGATCGACCTAGCGTCACTCCCAGACAGCGGAAGGTGATCGTCCGCTCCGCCGGCCGGTGCCGGTGGAGCGGACGGCGACCCGGGTCAGGGGAGGACACGTGATCGATCACGTGCTTGGCGGCCGCTACCGAATCATCCGGGAGGTCGCCTCGGGCGCGACCGGGGTGGTCTGGCGGGCCGTGGACCTGCGCGGCGGCGAACCGGTGGCGGTCAAGACGCTGCGGCCGCGCGCCGCCGGCCGGCCGGACCTGGTGGCCGCGTTCGTCGCCGAGACGGAGCTGGTCGCCGGCCTCGACCACCCCTGCCTGGTACGGCCGCGCGACGTACTCGGGCAGGGGCCGGAGCGGGCGCTGGTGATGGAACTGGTCGAGGGGGAGGACCTGCGGCGGCGGCTGCACCGCGCCGGGCCGGTCCCACCGGCGATCGCGGCCGAGGTGTCGGCACAACTCGCCGGTGCGCTGGCCTACCTGCACGCTCGGCGGATCGTGCACGGCGACGTGAAGCCGGGCAACCTGGTGGTGCCGGCGGACGGCGGCCTGGTCCGGCTGGTCGACTTCGGCGCGGCTCGCCGGGTGGGTGCCGGACCGGCCTGGCCGAACACCCAGGCCACTCCCGAGTACGTCGCGCCGGAGGTGGTCGGCGGCGGCCCGCCCACCCCGGCCAGCGACGTCTACGCCCTCGGCGTCGTGCTCTTCGAACTGGTCAGCGGGCGCAGCCCGTACCGGGGCGGGCCGCCAGCCGAGGTACTCCACCGGCACCGCACCTGTCGCCCGGTGCCGCCGCCCGGACTGCCTCCGGTGGTCTGGCAGTTCATCGAGGACTGCCTGGCGGCTGACCCGAGCGAGCGACCCGACGCGGTGCGGGCCGCCGCCCGGCTGCGGGGCATGGAGCCGGCGCTGGACGGACTGACCGCGCTGCCCAGGCCCGCCCCCGACCAGGTCACCTGGTGGCCCCGGAGCGCCGGCCCGGTGGCCGGGAGGGCACCGGTCGACCGCCGGCCGGACCGGCCGACGATCGTGCCGGGCAGCGGTCCGGGTGGCTCCGGAACCGCCGGGTGGATCGGGTACCCGTCACCTGCCGGTCCGGGTGGGTCCGCCCCCGCCGGACGGGGCCGGCCCGGGTCCGGTCCGGGCCGCTCCGGAACCGCCGGGCAGGGCTCGTCCGGCCCGGCCGGCGCCGAACCGCGGCCCGACCCGCCGGTGGTGCCGCGGACCGGTGGCCGCCGCAGCCGGCCTCCCGAGGCGGCCGCGCTGGTGGGCGCCGGTGCGCTCGTCGCCGCGACGCTGCTGGCCACCGTACTGACGGATGCCGGAACGGCACACGATCGGCACCGGGGCGGGGTACCCGTCGTACCGAGTCTCGCCGGCTCGGCGCCGGAGGGTTCCGGGGCACCCGTCGGCAGCCCGCCGCCGAGCCCCGGTGCCGCCGGGCCGACCCGTACCGCCCGGGGTGTGCCGTCGGCAGAGCCCGACGTCCGGCGAGGGCCTTCCGGCAAAAGCCTACATAAGCGATGAAAGTTGACTAACCTCCCCAATTGACACTTGCCCGTGACCGGATGTACGCGCCGCCGGGACCGTGCGAGGCGGTCCGCCGGACGGCTCGGTACCGTTCGGTCGGGTGGCTCCGGCGGGCGGCTCCGGCGGGTGGCGCGGTGCGGCTCGCGGAGGGGTGCGCGGAAGCGTCCGGCGGGCCGGCGCCCCGCGTCGGGTCGTCGGCTCCGCCGTGCCCGGCGACCCCCGATCCATCGATCGTCCTCATCCGACTGTCGTCCCAGAACAGTGCACAGTGGAGACGACGACCAGCGGATAGTGCCAAATCCTGGACGCGGCGCCGGCAAAGTGGCAGCGTGGAGGCCATGGCGGATGTTGCAATCAATCCCACCGCGGCGGCCCTGCTCGGGCTGCTCCACGAAGGACCGATGACAGGCGGCCAGTTGATGGCCGCCGCCGAGCGGCGCCTCGCGCCGTACTGGTCGATGACCCGGAGCCAGGTCTACCGGGAGTTGCCGGCCCTGGCCGAGCAGGGACTCGTCCGGCTCGGCAAGCCCGGCCCCCGGTCCAGTCAGCCGTACGCGATCACGGCGGCCGGGAAGCGGACCTTCTCCCGCTGGCTCACCGAGACGCCGGGGCGGGACACGGTGCGTAACCCGACCGCGCTCCGGGTCGCCTTCGGCCCCCAGCACTCGGCCACCCAGCTGCGCAACCTGATGAGCAGCGCCAACGAGTACCACACCGAGGCGCTCGCGGCGGCCCGGGAGCAGGCCCGGGACGCCAAGAAGGCCGGTGACTCGTACGGTGCCGCCGCCCTGGAGTTCGCGGTCGCGTACCACAAGGCGGCGCTGTCCTGGCTGAAGAGCGCACCGGTCTGAGTCGGCACCGGCCCGGCGGGCCGGTCCGGGCGACGCCCGACGGACGCGCCGGAGCGCTTCGCTGCCGGCGGCGACCCGGTCCCGCGGACGACCAGTACTCTTGACTGTCGTGACCGCTGCCGAGTACGCCGACCAACTCAAGGATCTTGACGCTACTCTCCGCAACATCGAGGCCGTCCTCGATGTCGACCGCCTGCGTCAGGCCAAGGCGGAGCTGGAGGAGGCGGCCTCCGCGCCGGACCTGTGGGACGACCAGGCCCGCGCCCAGGAGGTGACCTCCAGGCTTTCGTACGTCAACGGGGAGATCGCCAAGCTGGAGAGCCTGCGTGCCCGGCTCGACGATGCCCGGGTGCTGCTGGAACTCGCCGAGGCGGAGGCCGACGCGGGCGTGCTCGGCGAGGTCGAGACGGAGATCGGCGGGCTGACCAAGGCCATCCAGGAGATGGAGGTCCGTACCCTGCTGTCCGGGGAGTACGACTCCCGGGAGGCGCTGGTCGCGATCCGGGCGGGCGCGGGCGGGGTGGACGCGGCCGACTTCGCGGAGATGCTGCTCCGGATGTACCTGCGCTGGGCCGAGCGGCACGGCTATCCGACCGAGGTCTACGAGACGTCGTACGCCGAGGAGGCGGGCCTGAAGTCGGCCACCTTCGCGGTCAAGGTCCCCTACGCGTACGGCACGCTCAGTGTCGAGGCCGGCACGCACCGGCTGGTCCGGATCAGTCCCTTCGACAACCAGGGACGCCGGCAGACCAGCTTCGCCGGGGTCGAGGTGCTGCCGGTCACCGAACAGACCGACCATATCGACATTCCGGAAAACGAGCTGCGGGTCGACGTCTACCGTTCGTCGGGGCCGGGTGGGCAGAGCGTGAACACCACCGACTCGGCGGTGCGGATCACACACATCCCGACCGGGATCGTCGTCACCTGCCAGAACGAGAAGTCCCAACTCCAGAACAAGGCGTCCGCGCTGCGCGTGCTCCAGGCCCGGCTGCTGGAGCGCAAGCGCCAGGAGGAGCAGGCCAAACTGGAGGGCCTGAAGACCGACGCCGCCGGGTCGTGGGGCGACCAGATGCGCTCGTACGTCCTGCACCCGTATCAGATGGTGAAGGATCTGCGTACCGAGCAGGAGACGGGCAACCCGGCATCGGTGTTCGACGGTGATTTGGACGGATTTATCGAGGCAGGCATCCGTTGGCGCAAGCAGCGGCAGCTCGCCGGTGACGCCGCGTGAACACGGCTCGCGTCCGCGTCGCTGCGGTGCGTCGACATCGGTGATCGTTTCCATGTGCAGGGCGTGAGGAACGCCGGACGCAGTGCAGTTTCACGATAAATGTCGCCCGGACAGGCCGGGCTCCGGGCTTGGCCTTTTCGTTACGACGCGTAGACTCACCACCCGTGATTCAGCTTGAGCAAGTGACGAAGACGTACCCGAAGGCGTCCCGGCCGTCGCTCGACAGCGTGTCGGTCTCGATCGAGAAGGGTGAGTTCGTCTTCTTCATCGGTCCCTCCGGTTCCGGCAAGTCGACAATCATCAAGCTGCTGCTGCACGAGGTGACCCCGAACAAGGGTCGGGTGATGGTCAACAACAAGGACGTCACCTCGATGCGCTCCTGGAAGATCCCGAACTTCCGGCGCTCGATCGGCTGCGTCTTCCAGGACTTCCGGCTGCTGCCCAACCGCACGGCGTACGAGAACGTCGCGTTCGCCCTGGAGGTCATCGGCAAGACCAAGGCGGTCGCCCGCCGGGTCGTGCCCGAGGTGCTGGAACTGGTCGGGCTCGGTGGCAAGGAGCACCGGTACCCGCACGAGCTCTCCGGCGGTGAGCAGCAGCGTGTCGCGGTGGCGCGGGCCTTCGTCAACCGGCCGCTGATCCTGCTGGCCGACGAGCCCACCGGAAACCTCGACCCGGACACCTCGATCGAGATCATGCGCCTGCTGGACCGGATCAACCGCACCGGTACCACGGTCGTGATGGTCACCCACGACTCCAACATCGTCAACCAGATGCGTCGTCGCGTCATCGAGATCGAGAGTGGTCGCATCGTGCGTGACCAGGCCCGGGGCGTCTACGGCTGACCGTGCCCCGCCGCCCGGGCGGACCAGCCCCCCGTCCCGCCCGGCACCGGCCCTGAATCGACGATGAACGACCCCTGCGGAGATCCGGAAGGAACCCCCGATGCGCTTGAAATACGTCCTGTCCGAGGTGTTGGTCGGGCTGTGGCGCAACGTGACCATGACCATCGCGATGATCATCACGATGGCGGTCTCACTCACCATGCTCGGCGCCAGCGGCCTGATGTACCTCCAGGTCGACGCCATGAAAGACGCGTACTACAAGGACATCGAGGTGTCGATCTTCCTCGATGCCGGGGTGACCGAGGCGCAGCGTACCGAGTTGCAGACCGCCCTGGAGGGCGACCCGCTCGTCCGGGAGGTCAAGTACGAGTCCAAGCAGGAGGCCTACGAGCGGTTCAGGAAGCTCTTCGCGGACTCGCCCGACCTGGTCGAGGCGGTGCAGGCGGAGAAGCTTCCCGAGTCGTTCCGGGTCAACCTGGTCAACCCTGAGCAGTACGAGCAGATCCTCGACAACTACAAGGACCGCGAGGGGATCGACGACATCATCGACCAGCGTCGGCTGCTCGAACAGATCTTCAACATCCTCAACGCGATCCAGAACATGGCACTGGTCTCCGCCTCGGTGATGGCGATCGCCGCGCTGCTGCTGGTCGCGAACACGATCCAGGTGGCCGCCTACAGCAAGCGCCGTGAGGTCGCGGTGATGAAGCTGGTCGGTGCCTCGAACTGGTTCATCCAGGCGCCGTTCGTGCTGGAGGCCGTGGTGGCCGGCCTGCTCGGCGCGATCATCGGGTTCGGCGCACTCGTACTGGGCAAGATCTTCCTGCTCGACGGGTCGCTGCGGGACCTGACCGACCTGCTCACACCGATCGAGTGGAGCACGGTGCTGCTGATGTTCCCGTTCATGGCCGGGGTCGGTGGTCTGGTCAGTGCCGTCACCGCCTGGGTGACGCTCCGGTTCTACCTGAGGGTCTAGCCCTCCGCCGCCGCGGCGGCGTCGATCAACCGCAGGGCCTCTGGCACGGCGCGAAAAGCGCGAGCCAGGGGCCCTGCGCCGCGAGGTAGCATTGCGCGGTTGTTCACGGGTACGACGAGGAACACGCACGAGCACGACGAGGAAGGGGTGTGGCGCCGATGCCACGGGAGAAGGGGCGGAAGGTCGTCGCCTCCAACCGCAAGGCGCGGCACGACTACGCCATCCTCGACACCTACGAGGCGGGCATGGCACTGACCGGCACCGAGGTCAAGTCGCTGCGGGCCGGCCGGGCGTCCCTGGTCGACGCCTTCGCCCAGGAGCGGGACGGCGAGATCTACCTGCACGGCATGCACATCCCGGAGTACGCCCAGGGGACCTGGACCAACCACGAACCTCGGCGTACCCGCAAGCTGCTGCTGAACCGCCAGGAGATCAGCCGGCTGATCGGCAAGCTGAAGGAGAGCGGGCTGACCCTGGTGCCGCTCTCGGTCTACTTCTCGGACGGCTGGGCCAAGGTCGAGATCGGCCTGGCCAAGGGCAAGAAGTCGTACGACAAGCGGCAGGATCTGGCCAAGCGGGACGCCGACCGGGAGATCGCCAAGGTTGCCGGCAGGCGCGGCAAGGGCATGGCCTGACCCGAGTCGTCCGGCCCCGTGTCCGGGGTCTGCCGTTTGGGAGCGCTGGGACGGCTGTGACGGAGGTTACGGTCGCCTTGTCCGGTTCGGCGGTGTGCCGGGCCGGTATCTGGAATGAAGTCGGCGGGGCGAGGCGTTAGGCTTGGGGTGGCCGCCGAGAGGCGGTGCGGAAAACTCCATCGGCCCGCCCGGGCCGGTAGGACACAGGGGGTGACTGGTTTCGACTTCGTACGTTGCGGCAGGGGAAGCGAGCCGAGGAAGCCGACGTCGTCTCGAGAATCGTTCGTCGGAAACCAATAAGCGCCAAGCAGAATCGCGCTGACTTCGCTCTCGCCGCCTGAGGCGAGTAGCAAGTCTGTCGGCCTGGGAGTGCCTTCGACCCAGCTAGCCGGCATCAGCTAGGAGGCTGGCCAATCGGACCCGGTCGCGGGGTCCGTGCGGCGAGATTAATCAGCGACTGGGCCCGTCACACCGACTCGCTCGCGTGATCGGAGGGGCCGAGTAGAGGCACAGCGAGCTGCGCTCGGAGAAGCCCTGGCAAGGCGACGAAGGACCCGGGTTCGATTCCCGGCACCTCCACGACAACGGCTGCGCCCCGGTCCACAGGGACCGGGGCGCAGCCGTATCCGCGTCTGTCCGCCCCGAGGACCGAGCAGGGGTCGCCGGGGCTGCTGGGGTGGCTGGGACGGATGGGACGTACGGGACAGATGAGCCGGGTCGCAAGGGTCGACAGCGGTACGCGCCGAGCCGCACCATCGGGGTTACATCCGGTAGTGCCGCTCCGCGGGAGGTGGTCATGCCGACCGATTCGCACCAGCACCGACTGTCGATCTCCGTGCCGTCCGCGTCACCCGTACCGGGGACGTCGACCGGGTCGGCCACGTTGCGGATGGTTCGCCGCCGCCGGGCCGCACTGCTCGGCGAGATCCACTCCCTGGAGCAGGCGATCGCCGCGCCGGCCCGGGATCCCGGCTGGCGACCCCGGGTCCGGACCAGCCTCGGCGGGCTGCGCTGCGCCTTCGCCGAGCACATGGTGAGCACCGAGGGACCGGACGGCCTCTACGCCGAACTGCTGGACCACGCGCCGCGACTGGCTCGGGGCGTACACGTGCTGATCCGGGAACACGCGGCGGTGATCGACACGATGGCCGCCCTGCAACGCCGGGTCGACCTGCCGGAGATCGGCGTCACCGAACTCCGGACCTGGGCCACCGACCTGCTCCGGGAACTCTCCCGGCACCGGCAGCGCGGCGCCGACCTGGTCTACGAGGCGTACCAGACGGACATCGGCGGGGAGACCTGAACCGATCCGTCCGGGCCGGCGCCGCCCGTGCTCAGGGCAGGTCGATCGGCAGCCTGATGCCGTCGAGGCTGTGCGGGCACGGGCAGTCGCGGTCGGTGGAGAGCCGCCCGACCGCGTCGAGCAACACCTCCCGCAGCCGCGCGGTGTTCTCGCCGAAGACCCGGAACACCTCCTCCTGGGTCACCGCGTGGCCACCCTCCACACCGGCGTCGAGATCGGTGACCAGCGCCACGGCGGTGTAGCAGAGTGCGAGTTCGCGGGCGAGTACCGCCTCCGGGTGCCCGGTCATGTTGATGATCGCGCCACCCATCGCGGAGTACCAGCGGGACTCGGCCCGGGTGGAGAACCTCGGCCCCTCCACCACCACCATCGTGCCGCCGTCCTGCGCCTCGATCCCGTGTGCGGCCGTGGCGGCCAGTACGGTGCCGCGGCCCCGGGGGCAGTACGGGTCGGCGAAGGAGACGTGCACCGCGCCCCGGTCGTAGTAGGTCTGTGCCCGGCCACTCGTCCGGTCGACGAGCTGGTCCGGAACCACGAACGTTCCCGGGCCGAGTTCCGGGCGCAGCCCGCCGACGGCGCAGGGGGCGAGAACCTGGCGTACCCCGAGCGAGCGCAACGCCCACAGGTTCGCCCGGTACGGGATCAGGTGCGGCGGGAACCGGTGATCGCGCCCGTGCCGGGGCAGGAAGGCGACCGCCCGACCCGCCACCTGCGCCACGGTGATCGGATCGGAGGGCGGCCCGTACGGCGTCTCGACCCGGTGCTCGGTGGCGTCCTCCAGTAGGGCGTAGAGCCCGGATCCGCCGATCACCGCGAGTTCCGCCTGCGGACCCATGCCCCCGCCTCTCCTGCTCAACGCTCGTCCGGGCTGCCGATTGTCGTCAAAGCGCTCTGTGGACTAGCCCTACAGACCTTAACCAGGGCCAGTGCCGCAAGCTATGGTGCGTGGCATGGCGTTTACTGCGCGCAGGATCACCATCGATCCTGTCGATCCGGCGAGGCCGGTGAAGGGCCGGGCCGTAATGACCGATGACAAGACGCGGCGGGGGCCCGGGGAGTGGTTCCTGGTCCTCGGGCCGGCCGAGTAACGGTGGCTGGCGTGTACGGCGAGGGGCAGGCGATCGGGGGACGGTCAATGGAGTCGATGACCGGGCAGTTGCTGGTCGCGACCCCTGCGCTGAAGGACCCGAACTTCGACCGGACCGTGGTGCTGTTGGTCGCGCACGAGGCGGGCGGCGCACTCGGGGTGGTGCTCAACCGGGCGACCGAGGTGCCGGTCTCCGAGGTGCTCGGCGCCTGGGGCGGGCTGGCCCGGGACCCGGCCGTGCTCTTCGAGGGCGGTCCGGTACAGCCGGAGTCGGCGATCTGCCTGGCCCGGATGCGTACCCCGACCCAGCGGGTGAAGGGCATCCACCAGGTCACCGGGGCGGTCGGCACGGTGGATCTCTCGGTCGACCCGGACCGGCTCCGGGACGCCGTCACCGGGATCCGCGTCTTCGCCGGCTACTCGGGCTGGTCCCCGGGACAGGTCGAGGAGGAGGTCGCCCGGGGCTCCTGGTTCGTCCTGGACGCCCTGCCCGGCGACGCGTTCATGGAGCGCCCCGACGATCTCTGGCCGATGGTGCTCCGTCGGCAGGGCGGGATCATGGCGGCGGTCGCGCACTTCCCGCCGGACGTACTGCTCAACTGACCCTGGACGGCACGGTGGCCCCTCGGATGACCCGGGCCGTGAGGGTGTGTACTATTGCGCGGGTGCCCGGGAGACCGGGCAGGCAGTAAAGCAAGGGGCCGTGGCGCAGCTGGTAGCGCACCACACTGGCAGTGTGGGGGTCAGGGGTTCGAGTCCCCTCGGCTCCACCCTTGCGTGAGAGATGGCGATAGCCCTGGTCGGGAGTGATCCCGGGGAACCAGGGCTATCACTGTCTTAGGGCGTCGAATTCTGCTACGTGCCAGATCTGTGCCAGATCAGGCGGCGATCGTGCCTCTCGCTCCTCGATCAAAGCGTCCAGCGCCGCTGCGATGGTGTGATCGCGGTCACGAGTCGCGTGCTGGTAGATCATCTTACCCGCCTCCGACTTCGGGTCGTCATCGATCTGCGTACCGTCTTCCATCTCGGCTGTCGCTCGGCGCACGTCGGACCGACACCCGTGCGTACCTCGGCTACCCCGGTAGGTGGACCACGGTGCCGGTGTTACGGGCGTGTTCGGCGGCCCAGACGACACGGTGGCTGAGCAGGCTGGAGGCTGCGTCGGAGGGGATGAGGGAGGGGTTGCCCTCGGCGACGGCCGCCAGGAAAGTGTCCGTCATGGCGGCGTCGCCACCGTGGTGGCCCTCGGCGGCAGTGCTGCCGGCGCCGGCCCCGGTCTCGAGGGTCCACCGACGGTCGGTGCGGAAGTCGGTGATGTGCAGCGTGCTGTTGTCGCCTTCGATGGAGCCGTGGGTGCCGAACAGGCGGGTGCGGCGACCGCTCATCGGGGTGAAGGCGGTGAGGGTGAACGAGCAGGTCGCGCCGTCCGCGAAGGACATGGTGACCACCTGGTGGTCGACGACGTCGTTGGCGCTGGCGTAGACACAGCGGCCGTACGGGCCGGTCCGCAGTGCCGCCTCGACGCCGGCCGGGGTGTGGTCGGTGGTGACTGCGGACAGCGGCCAGAACTCGCGCTCCGGGTCGCCGAGGCAGGCGAGGTAGAGCCGGGGGGCGGAGTACGGGCAGGACGGCTCGACCGGGCAGCTGAGGCAGGTGTTCGTGGCGCCCTCGGGTCGTTGGTCGGGACGGAAGTGGCTGAGTCCGCCGAACGAGCTGACCTGGGTCGGTGCGGATCCGAAGAGGTGAAGCAGCCAGTCGATGTCGTGGCAGGACTTGGTGAGCAGCAGCGGGCCGGAGGTGTGGCTGTTGCGCCAGTTGCCGCGGACGAAGGAGTGCGCGTAGTGCCACCAGCCGATCGGCTCGAGGTGCTGCACACTGACGAGCCGGCCGATCACCCCGTCGTCGAGCACTTCCTTGAGCGCCTTGGAGTAGGGCGTGTACCGCATGACGTGGCAGACCGCGAAGATGACATCGGCCTTCTGTACCGCGGCGGCGATGCGTACGGCGTCCGCCTCGGTGGTTGCCATCGGCTTTTCCAGCAGGATGTGGTATCCGAGTTCGGCGAAGGCGATGGTCGGTTCGGTGTGCATCTGGTCCTGGGTGGCGACCACGACCGCGTCACCCACCCGGCCGGCCGCGGCGAGGTCGCGCCAGTCCGCGTAGACGTGCTCCGGCGGCACGCCGAACTCGGCGGCGAACCGGGCGCGGCGGCTCGGGTCCGGTTCGGCCACGGCCGTCACCCGAGCCCGTCCGGACGCGGCCGCGTGCCGGGCGTACCCGAGTCCTCGCAGCCCGGCGCCCGCCACGACCAGTCGTACCGGGTTTACAGTCATGTAGGTGCCTTCCCTGGAGCTACTTATTAGACTCTCCATCATTAGTAGGTGCCTCAGTGGCGGACGTCAAGGGGTGGGCGCGTGACCGGACAACTCGCCGGCGGAGACCTGTCGAGGTTGCGGCAGCTCAACACCCTCACGGTGGTGCACGCGCTGCGCCAGCAGGCCCCGCGTACCTTGCGGGAGGTGTCGCGGGCTGCCGGTCTGTCCCGCGCGGCCAGCGAGGAGGTCCTCCGCGAACTCGAAGCGCAGGGGTGGGTCGAGCAGGTCGACCCGGCCGCGGGCACGATGGGGCGGCCGGCCCGGCGGTACCGGTTCCGCGCGGATGCCGGCTGGGTGCTCGGCGTCGACGTCGGCGGACACACGGTCCGGGCGATGGTCGCCGACCTCGACGGCGAGATCCGGTACGCGTTGCGCCAACCGGTCTCACCCGCCGCCGGGCGGGCCGAACGGCTGGCGGTGGTGGACAAGGTGGTCGCCGAATGCCTGGCCGGCTCCGGACGAACCGGGGCGGAGATGTGGGCGACGACGGTCGCCACGAGCGGTCTGACCGATGCGGCGGGCCGGGTGGTGCTCTCGGTCGCGCTGCCCGAGTGGACCGGTGTGCACCTGGCCGAGCACCTCAGCCGCCTGGTCTCGGGACCGGTGATGGTGGAGAACGACAGCCGCCTCGCCGCCCTGGCGGAGACCTGGCGGGGTGTAGCCCGGTACGCGCAGAACGTCGTCTACCTCCTCGCCGGCCTGCGCACGGGCACCGGCCTGATCATCAACGGCCAGCTGCACCAGGGGTTCGCGGGTGCGGCGGGGGAGATCGGGGCGCTGCCGGAGATGGGCTGGATCCGAGCCCAGGAACACCTGCGCACCTGGCCCGACGCGCCGGCCGGGACCGACCCGGAAGACGTGGCCGCGCTCGTCTTCGCCGCCGCGCGGGAGGGTGACCGCCGGGCGCTCACCATGGTCCGGCGGTACGTGAAGGACCTGGCGCTTGGCGCCTCGGCGCTGGTCCTCGCCCTCGACCCGCAGATGGTGGTCCTCGGCGGCGGCTTCTCCCGCTCGGCGGATGTGCTGCTGGAATCGCTCCGCCGGGAGTTCGACAAGCGGTGCATCCGGACCCCGGAGGTGCTCCAGTCGGCCCTCGCCGACGATGCCGTCGCGCTCGGTGCGGTCCGGCACGCCCTCGACCACCTGGAGCGGCACATCTTCGACCCGGGCAGCGGCCTGGCCGCGCCAGCCGCCCCGAAGCGCTGACCGCACCGACACCCCCGGCTTCCGTGCCATGTCTTCACATTGTTGCGCCAGTCTTGACAGACTTATGAGGGACAGTATTAATAGTGGGCGTGCTGTGACCTGAGTCTCCTGTCTGAAGGGACGCCCATGTTGAGACCCCTGCGGTTAGGACTGGCAGCGATGCTGGCTGCCGCGCTCACCTTCTCCGCCGCGGCCTGCGGCAGCGACGAACATCCTGCGGACGGCCCGGTGACGCTCTCCTACATGGTGTGGGACACCAATCAGGTGCCGGTGATGAAGGAACTCGCCGCGGCGTTCACCAAGGAGCACCCCACCGTCACGGTCGACGTGCAGATGACCCCCTGGACCGACTACTGGACCAAGCTGCGAGCCGCGGTGAGCGGGGGAGCGGCCCCGGACGTGTTCTGGATGAACGGTCCGAACATCCAGCTCTACGCCGACAACAAGGTCATCGTGCCGCTGTCGGACAGGATCAGCGACGCCGGGATCGACCTGGGTGTCTACCCCAAGGCCCTCGTCGACCTCTACACCTTCGAGGGCAAGGTCTACGGCCTGCCCAAGGACTTCGACACCGTGGGTGTCTGGTACAACAAGGAACTCTTCGACGCGGCCAAGGTCGCCTACCCCACCGACGGCTGGACCTGGGCCGATTTCAAGGCGGCGGCCGCGAAGCTCACCAATCCCGCCAAGGGCGTGTACGCGATCGGTGCCAGCGTCTCCTCCGGGCAGGAGTACTTCTACAACACCATCTACCAGGCCGGCGGCCAGGTCATCTCGGCCGACGGCAAGACCTCCGGCTACGACCAGCCGGCCACCATCGAGGGTCTGCGCTTCTGGACCGACCTGATCAAGGCCGGGCAGTCGCCTGACCTGAAGACGATGACCGACACCCAGCCGCTGCAACTCTTCGAGTCCGGCAAGCTCGCCATGTACTGGGGCGGATCGTGGAACGTGTCGGAGTTCTCCAAGAACGAGTACACGAGGACGCGGGTCGACGTGGGCCCGCTGCCGACCGGTGTCAGGAAGGCCACGATCATCCACGGTGTCGCCAACGTGGTCTCCTCGAAGACCAGCCACCCGGAGCAGGCCTGGGAGTTCGTACGGTTCCTCGGCTCCCGGCCGGCAGCCGAGATCCTCGGTCGCAGCGGACCGATCCCGGCGTACACGGGAACGCAGACGGGATGGGCGAGCGCCAACGCCCGGTTCAAGGTGCAGTACTTCCTCGACGCGGTGACGTACGCGGTGCCGTACCCGGTCTCCCGCAACACCGCCGCGTGGAACGAGGCCGAGGCCAAGCACCTGAGCCGGGCGTACAGCGGTGAGGTCGATGTGGAGACCGCGGCCACGGCGCTCGCCAAGGACATGAACGCCCTGCTGGCGAAGGAGTAGCCGGCCATGGTGGTCACCGAGTCGGGCGTCGTGCGGGCCGAATCGGTCGTCCCGCCCGTACCCCCCGGTCCGACCCGGCGCCGCCGGTCCTGGCGGCACCAGCGCAGCGAGGCGCTCTGGGCGTACCTGCTCATCGCCCCTACGGGGCTGGGCCTGGCCGTCTTCTACCTCTGGCCGGTGCTACAGACGGCGTACTTCTCGTTCAGCGAGTGGGGGCCGTTCGGCGGGCACGAGTGGATCGGCCTGGACAACTACCGGACTCTCGTCGGCGACGCGGAGGCGCTGCGGGCGCTGGGCAACACGACGCTGTACACGGTGCTGGGTCTGGCGGGTATTCCGGTGGCCATCGTCTTCGCCGCACTGCTCAACCGGCGCCAACTGCGGGCGGTGTCCGTCTACCGGATGCTGTTCTTCCTGCCGATGGTGACGATGCCGGTCGCGGTCGCGATGGTGTGGCGGTGGCTCTACAACGGCGAGTACGGGCTGATCAACCACGTCCTGTCGCGCGTGGGAATCGACGGTCCGCATTGGATCGCCGATCCGGCCACCGCTCTCTACGCCCTGGCTGCCGTCGGCATCTGGACCACCCTCGGCTACAACCTGGTGATCTTCCTGGCCGGTATGCAGGCGATCCCGAGGGAGCTGTACGAGGCCGCTTCGATCGACGGTGCGGGGCCGCTCGTCCAGTTCCGCAGGATTACCCTGCCGCTGCTGTCGCCGTCCATCTTCTTCGTCTCGGTGCTGTCGGTCATCGGCTCGCTGCAACTGTTCGACCTGGTGTACGTGATCGGCGGCAGTGGCCAGTCCGCGCGCAACAACCCGGCGTACCCGCGCATCCAGACGGTGGTGGCGCTCTTCTACGAGAAGGCGTTTTCCAGCAACGACCGCGGCTACGCGGCGGCGATCGTGATGGCCCTGCTCCTGTTGATCGTCGCGCTGACGGCCGTGCAGTTCCGGCTCCAACGGAGGTGGGTCCACTATGGCTAGGATCACGACACGCCGCGGGCACCTCGGGACCCACGCGGCCCTCGCCGTCGGCACGATGTTGATGGTCGTCCCGTTCGCCTGGCAGTTCCTCACTTCGCTGAAGTCGCTCTCCAGTGCGACCCGGGTACCACCGACGATCCAGCCGGATTGGCACTGGTCCAACTACAGGCGGGTCTTCGAACTGCTGCCCTTCGGCGACCAGTTCCTCAACACCGCGCTCGTGGCGGTGGGGCGTACCGCCGGGCAGCTGCTGTTCTGCTCGATGGCGGCGTACGCCTTCGCCCGACTGCGGTTTCCCGGCCGGAACCTGCTCTTCGGCGTCTTCCTGTCCGTGCTCATGGTGCCGCCACCGCTGTTCGTCATCCCCCAGTACGAGATCATGGCGAAGCTCGGCTGGCTCAACTCGCTCCAGGCGCTGATCGTGCCCGGCCTGTTCAGCGCATTCGGGGTGTTCCTGCTGCGGCAGTTCTTCCTCGGCCTGCCCAAGGAACTCGACGAGGCGGCGCGGCTGGACGGCGCCTCACCGCTGCGCATCTACTGGTCCGTGATGCTCCCACTGGCCAAGCCGGGTCTGCTGGCGCTCGCCATCCTGGCGTTGCTCTGGTCCTGGAACGACCTCTTCTGGCCGCTGGTGGTCAACACCGACCCGGACAAGATGACCCTGTCCGCAGGGCTGGCCTCCCTGCAGGGCCAGTTCCAGACCGACTACCCGGTGCTCATGGCCGGATCGCTACTCGCCTCCCTGCCGGTCATCGCGGTCTTCGTCGTGATGCAGCGGCACTTCATCGAAGGCATCGCCCTCACCGGCAACAAGGGCTGACAGCCCACAGCCGCGGGCGAGAAACGGAGCGACCGGTCTGACCGACCTGGCAGCGGTCGCTCGCGCCGGCACCACACCCGGGTGGTGCTACCCGGCGCAGGCAGTGCACCCGAGTACACCACCACGGTCACCTGACTGAAGGGGAGAAGCCGTGTTCGGTAAAGCCATCCGCCTGCTCTGCGGCGTGGTCGTCCTGACCGCCGCCGCCATCGTCCTGCCCCACGCGCAGCCCGCGAACGCGGCCGCGTTCGAGATCGGCCGCACCCCCTTCTACGGCAAGGTGCCCACGCTCAACCAGAACAGCCGCACCGCGTTCTGGTACGGGCAACTCGACCAGGCCAAGACCAACCAGCTCAAGGCGTACGACCTGGTCGTGCTCGAACCCACCCTGCGGGTGCTCAACCTGACCGCCGACCACTTCTACTTCGAGTCCGTCACCAGCGCACAGGTGCAGGAGATCAAGCGCGGGCTGGACGGTGTGCTCGGCAGCGCCGACGACGTCATCGTGTTGGGCTACCTCTCGGTCGGGGAGATGCTGCCCACCATCATTCCCGGGCACAGCGGGCACATGACCACCCAGAAGGGCATCGAACTCGGCCTCCTTCCGGCCGGCTATACCGGACCGTCGGGTCCGCTGCACGGACCCAACCCGTGGAACTACAACGCCGCGGGCGGCTACCTGAACGTGGAGGGTGGCGCGACCCCGGACGGCACGTACGACGACGGCTATGCCGGCTACACCGGTCTGAACATCGCCGCCGGCTACTCCTCCTGGGGCAACCGGCTCACCTGGCGCAACCGCGGCGTCATGCCCTGGTACCTCGACCAGCAGGGCACCTGGGTCAGCGACAGCCGGTACCTCTACGGCGGCTACTGGCGGGACGGGGACGGCACCGTCGACGTCAACCGCAACTACGGCGGCGGCTACATCAACGCCGGTGACCCGGCCTGGCAGCGGTTCGTCACGTACCAGGTCGACAAGATCGTCCACGACGGTGACTACGACGGCGTCTTCCTCGACACCGTCGACACGCCCGACCCGGTCGGAGGGGCCGGACCGGGTGTCTCGTGGGGCCCACGCGGCAACTTCGGCTTCACCGCCGGCGGCATGATCGACCTCGTCGAGAAGATCAAGGCCGTCGACCCGAGCAAGGTCGTCGCCGCCAACCGCGGCTACTGGTACTTCAACCCGGACGAGGGCACCTCGCGGTTCGCTGACCGCTATCGCCGCGCCATCAACGTATTCGTCACCGAATCCTGGTACTACAACACCTACATCCCCGGCTTCTACGACAGCAGCCCCGGTTACGAGAGCAACTGGAACACCGATCCCGCCTCGGCCGGCTACCGCCACCGCGACAACTTCGGCGGCTTCTGGAAGTCCTACATGAACGCCCAGGCCAACCGGGCCGACGGCTTCAACATCGCGATCATCGACTTCCGGGTGCCAGCCAGCGGCACCCAGAAGTGGATGAACGAGGTGGTGGTCAACTCCGGCTACCTCGGCTACTCGGTCTCCGGCGCCAACCACTTCAACTCGGCGATCTACGACGACGCGAAGAACTGGCTCGACGCCAACGGACGCGCCGCACCCAGCCAGGCCGGCGCCCACCCGACCAACCTGTTCGGCGGGTTCGTCGCCGACGGCGACACCGGGGAGTGGACGTCCCAGACACCGATCTACCACGATCCTGCCGGCGCCAACGCCAAGGGCATCACCAAGGTGTACGCCCGGTTCGTCGGGGACCGGTTCTTCATGATGATCGAGGCGAAGCAGACGATCAGCCTGGCCCAGGAGATGATCTACTTCGACTACGACCGGGACGGCCCCTCCGGCTGGCAGCCCTTCTGGCCGACCTCACCCGACGCCCGGGTCTACCTGGAAAACCTCAACCAGGCGTACCTGCTGCCACACGTGGCCGGTCAGGCCGACGTGTTCCGGTTCAGCAGCCCCAGCGCGCCCGGCAACCGGGGCTGGCCGGTGCGGGTCGTGCAGTCCGGCACCCGCGCCGAGCTGGAATTCGACCGCGGTTACATCTTCCCGCCCTCGACGGCGGGCCGGGAGATCTGGACGTGGTTCCGGGTCGCCAACTTCGGTGGCCAGGCCGTGCGGTTCTCCGTGCCCGGCGCTGCGCCCATCCCGTCGCCGGTCGTCGGCAACGGTCAGGCGACGAACGTGCCGGCCACCTGAAGGACAACTCCACCGACGAACGGCTCCCGGCCGAGCCGAACCCCTGCCCCTCGTCACGGTCAGAGAGAGAGCTATGTCCCGTAACCGAATGATCGCCGCCGCCCTCGTGGGCGTGCTGGCCACGGTCACCCTCAACGTGGCGCCGGCACACGCCACGATCAGCGGCCAGACGGCATCCAACACCGCCACCACCGTCACCTACCGATACCAGTACACCGGCGCACCCGCGTGGCGCCGCGTCTACGTGGACACCGACCGCAACGCGGCCACCGGGTTCGCCACCGCCGGCATCGGAGCGGACTACCTGCTGGAGAACGGCACCCTGTACCGGCACGCCGGCAGCGGCTGGAACTGGGCCGTGGTCACCGCCGTCACCCACACCAACGGCGGCGGCACCGCGAGCTGGACCGTCAACCGCGCCGACCTCGGCGAGACCGCGACACCCAACGACGCCGACCTGGTCTTCCAGACCGAGGCGCCGCTGGACACCTCGGCCCGGTACACCCACGTCTACAGCGGCTCAGGCAACGGCGGCGGCACGGTGACGTACCAGCCGGACACCGCCGACATCGCCAACCCGGAGCGCGGCTTCTACCACCACACCGGCGACTGCGACGTCAACGACTTCAACCTCGCCACCTTGCAGGGCTACCGCACCAGCCAGCAGACCACGCTCGTGATGTGCGTGTTCTACCTCGCCGCGTTCAAGAACGCGCCGATCAGCGCGGCGGCACTCGCCCAGTTCCAGCAGCAGGCCGACACCGTGCGCGCCGCCGGGCTGAAGATGATCCTGCGGTTCGCGTACACCACCTCCACCAGCGGCGACGACGCCCCGCTCAGCCGCGTGCTGTCACACCTCGACCAGCTCGCGCCGTACCTCAGCGCCAACAGCGACGTCATCCACGTCATGCAGGCCGGCTTCATCGGCGCGTGGGGCGAGTGGTGGTACACGCAGAACTTCGGCAACGAAGGCAACGTGACCCAGGCCGACTGGGCCAACCGCAAGGCCGTGGTGGACAAGCTCCTCAGTGTGCTGCCGGCGAACCGCATGGTCCAACTGCGCACCCCCAAGTTCAAGCGCACGATGTACGGCACCGGCGCACTGACGCCCGGCCAGGCGTACAACGGCACCGCGCTCGCCCGCCTCGGTCACCACAACGACTGCTTCCTCGCCAGCCCCGACGACCTCGGCACCTACGAGAACATTGCGGTCGAGTACCCGTACCTGGCGGCCGAGACCCAGTTCGTGCCGATGGGCGGCGAGACCTGTCAGCCCAACCCGCCGCGCTCACAGTGCCCGACCGCGCTACAGGAACTCGGCCAGTTCCACTGGAACTACCTCAACGCCGACTATCGCGCGGAGGTGCTCAACGGCTGGACCAGCGGTGGCTGCATGACCAGCGTGCGCCGTAACCTCGGCCACCGGTTCACCCTCACCCAGGGCACGTACCCGGCCACCGCGACGGCCGGCGGCAGCCTGGCAGTCCAGTTCACCGTGCAGAACGCGGGCTGGGCCGCGCCGTTCAACCCGCGCGGTCTCACCCTCGTGCTGCGCAACACCGCGACGGGTGCCGTCCACTCGAGGGCGCTCAGTGCCGATCCGCGCCGCTGGGCCGCGGGCACGTCCACCACGGTCAACCAGTCCGTCTCGCTGGCGGGCGTGCCGTCGGGCAGTTACCGGCTGCTGCTCAGCCTCCCCGACCCGCGTCCGGGGCTCGCCACCCGGCCCGAGTACGCCATCCGGCTGGCCAACACCAACGTGTGGGAGCCCAGCACCGGCTACAACGACCTGCTGCACTCGGTGGTTGTCCGATGAGTCACGTCACGCGGGAGATCGCCAGCCAGCCCGATTGTTGGCGGCGGGCCATCGGGCTCGTCGCCGAGGTCGGCCACCTGCTCCCGGAACCGGGCCAGCGGAGCGCCGTCATCGGTTGCGGCACGTCCTGGTTCGTCGCCCAGGCGTACGCCCGACTGCGGGAAGCCGCCGGGCACGGCGAGACGGACGCGTTCACCGCGTCGGAGTTCCCCGCCGAGCGCGGCTACGACGCCGTCGTCGCGATCACCCGCTCGGGTACGACCACCGAGGTGCTGGACGCCATCCGGGGCCGTGCGGCCACGGTGATCCTCGCCGATCCGCACACTCCGGCTGCCCACCTGGCGGTGGGCGTGATCGCGCTCCCGTGGGCCGACGAGCGGTCGGTCGTGCAGACCCGCTTCGCGACCACCGCGCTCGCGCTGCTCAGCACGCATGTCGGCGCACCACCCGACCCGGCGGCGACGGAGAAGGTGGTGGCCGCGCCGCTCCCGCTCGATCCGTCCGCCGTGGAGCAGGTCACGTTCCTGGGTGCCGGCTGGACGGTGGGACTGGCACACGAGGCGGCCCTCAAATGCCGGGAAGCGGCCGGGTTGTGGACCGAGTCCTACCCCGCGATGGAGTACCGGCACGGACCGATCGCGATCGCCGCACCCCGCCGGGCGGTGTGGATGTTCGGGGATCCGCCCGCCGGCCTCGCCGAGCAGATCGGCCGGACCGGCGCCACGTTCGTGAACACCGGACGCGACCCGTTCGCCGACCTGGTGGTGGCGCAGCGTTTCGCGGTCGAGGCCGCCGCTCACCACGGCCTCGACCCCGACGTGCCACGCAACCTGACCCGCTCGGTGGTACTGCGGTGACCGGTAGCGGGGACGTGGTCGTGGCTGTGGACGTCGGTGGCACCCACGTCAAGTGCGCGCTCGTCGACACCCGGGGCGACCGGCGGCACCGCGAGCGGCATCCGACCGGTGCCGAGCGGGGACCGGAAGCCGTCGTCGCCACGATCCTCGACATCGTGCGCACGCTTGCCGACCGCGCCCGCGCGCAGGGACTGGTGCCCCAGGCGGTCGGTGTCGCGGTACCCGGGGTGGTGGACGAGGTCGAAGGGGTCGCGCAGCATGCCGCCAACCTGCCGCTGCGCGACGTACCCCTGCGGAAGCTGGTCGCCGAACACGTTGAGCTGCCCACCGTGCTCGGCCACGACGTGCGTGCCGGCGGTCTCGCCGAGGCCCGCCTCGGCGCCGGGCAGCACACGACGCACATGCTCTTCGTACCGATCGGCACCGGCATCGCCGCCGCCTACCTGACGGGTGGCGCGGTGCTGACCGGTGCCGGCGCGGCCGGTGAACTCGGGCATGTGGTCATCCGACCCGATGGCCCACGATGCGCTTGTGGCGGTCGCGGCTGTCTGGAGGCGGTCGCGTCCGCCGCCGCGATCGCACGTCGGGCCGGGATGCCGGCACCCGAGGTCGTGGCTCGGGCGGTCGCCGGAGATCCTGCCGCAGCCGATATCTGGCGCGATGCCGTCCGCGCCCTCGCCGACGGATTGCTGACCGCCCAGGCGCTGCTGGATCCGGAGGTCATCGTCCTGGGCGGCGGACTTTCCCAAGCGGGTGACGCCCTGCTCGGACCGGTACGGGCCGAAGTCCTCGACCGGCTGACCTCGTACCGCGAACCGCAGATCCTGCGCGCGTCATTCGGTGACGAAGCAGGCTGTCTCGGCGCAGGGCTCCTCGCCCTCGACCACTGGCAGGGCCGCACAAAATGATGGGGAAGCCGGCCGGGTCGGGGCGTGGCGGGGTTTTGTCCGGCGGCCTGGTCTCCCGTCCCGATCGCGAGCGGCCACCGGGATCCGTCTGGCGGTTAGGTACGGCGACGTCCGGCGTGCCGTCCGGGTCGAGCGTGGTCGGGCTGGCCGCCCCCGCCGCCAGGCCTCGCCGCGCTTCTAGTGGTCGCGAATTCTGCGAGAATGATTTTCTTGAACTGGGTTATCTGGTAACGATGCACCCTGGAGCTCCGTAGGGCTCGGCATCTATAAGTGTGCTCGGAATGTCATGGAGGGAGGCGTCGTTGGGCTTCTTGCTTAGGGTCCTGGAAGAGGATGGAGAAGTCGTGGAACAGGTGGTTGCCGATCAGAGGTTTAATCCAATGCGCGTCGGTATTGAGGCGGCGGGTGTCTCTAGCGACTTCCTTGTGGAACTCGTTCGACTATGTAGGGTTGGTCGCGCAAAGCCGCAGCGACGTTTCGTCTTCATCGGTGACTGAGCCTTTCATCCTGCTTAATGGTTCGCTTCGACCTAGTGTAGGACGAGGATGGCCTGCAGGATCGCGGTGGCGCGGCGCGGGCAGCAGCGCAGCTTGGTCAGGATCTTCCAGGTTTGGGCGTGGCGATGGCGGTTCGCCGCGGGCTCGGATTCTTTCGTGCGCGCGGTTGACCGCCTTCCCTCGACGTGACAGCTCCGGCCGGTGACGCGTCGCTCGAACGGTGTGCGCAGCTGCCTCGGGCGCAGGCGGAGCCAGTACCGCCCTGAACGTCGCCTACCACCTGACCCTATTCGCGACAGCCATCGACCCACCCCGGCGTCCTTCTACCTGACCTTCTGATCATCGATCCGCCACGTAAGGCAATCGGAAACCGGGAACCAGACGTGGCACTTGGCCGGCGCCTATACGCCCGACTAGTAACACTTGCAGAAATCTACGGCAGGAGGATTCAGATCATCGTCGCCGACAACGACATCCCCACCGGCATCGTCGCCTCGCATACGACGATCGATCTCACTTCACGGCGCTCGGTTGTTCCCGGAGTCACGAACACCGGAGTCGGTCAGGGGCAACGGGTTGAATACGTCCAGGGGAACAGTGACAGCTCGGCCTAACCTGCCCAAGGCCGCCCTCTCTCAATTCTCCGGTGGCTCGGGTCTGGGGCCTCCGGGCGTAGTGAACAGCTTCGCTGGTTCGAGCATCGCGAAGACAATCTGTTTCCCAACTGCATCCCTGGGGGTTAATCGATCTGGTGCGGGCAGTGGCGGCCGGACGGGGTGGCACGAAGCCTCCCGCACTGAGCGTGGTCACATTGGTGGTCACAGACCAAGATCAGCGGGCTCGTCGAGGCGCAGGATCGTTTCCTCGATCTTCGCTTTCCGCCCGTTGGCGAACGAGATTTCCGTGCCTATGACCTCGAACCCAGCTCTCCGCAGCACCTTGATCGACTTCACATTGTCGCTCGCGGCGCGGGCGAACAGGGGCCGCGCGCGAACCGACTCCAGGAGCAGAGCGAGCGCTCGGCCGGCGATGCCCTGCCCCCAGAAGGACCTGTCGATCCAGTATGTGACCTCGGTATCGCCATTAACGACGAAGCTGGCGATGCTGCCGACGAGCCGTCCATCGACGGTGACCGCACGAGTGGTCACCTCAGGCGACGTCCGGACCTTTGCCATGTGGACATCGAATGCGGTGCGGTCATCGGGATCTTCGGCAACGAAGGCGGCCATCCGGACCGACTCGGGATCCCGCATCTGTTCGAACAGGGCATCGAGGTCGGAGTCTTCGATCGGCCGCAGTGCCACGTCAGCCACCAAGTACCCCCAACCCTCGTCCGGCGATGAGCGGGGCGAACATACCAGCACCGTCAGACAATCGGTGAGGATTCGACATCCGCCTCCCCAGCGGGTCCTCCGATTGTCGGTGGGTTCGGCTAGCGTCCGCCCATGACCGGCACCGAGCTTGCTGCTTCCTCCTTGTTGCCCTTGGCCGAGGAGGAAGCCCGTTTCTGGCTGCTGGTGGAACAGGCGTGGGCTCAGCTGGGTCCGGAGCCGGCGGCGCTGCGCCGCGCCCTGCTCCAACGGGATCCGGGCAGCGACGGGGACGACGACCTGTATGCGATCGACGCGTGGCTCGACCCGTTCCTCGCCGCGCTGCGCGAAATTTGCGCCGGGCTCACGGGCCCCGAGTTGGTTGCCCTCGACCGGGTCGTCGAGCGAAAGCTGTACGACATCGACCGCGCTGACATTCACGAGGTCACGGATGGCTCCGACGACGGCTTTCTATACGCCCGTGGCTTCATCGTAGCGATGGGGCGGGAGTTCTACGAGGCGGTCCAGGCGAACCCGGCGATGGCCGTGCTCGACGCCGACTGCGAGGGACTGTGCTACCTCTTCGCGCATCTGCACGAGAAACGGTTCGGCGTCTGGCCGGAGACCGGCTCGGGCATCACACGGGAGTCAGTCAGCAACCCGGCAGGGTGGCCGACGGTCTAGCCATAAGCCGTCATCGCACGGGACACGCTCTCGTGCCGCCACTCGTGCGCGTCGCCCGGCCGGGAGCCGTCACGTCGCACCGCCGGCCTCTCACACCGGCGGCTCGGCGGCCCGCTGGCATCCGCAAGCCAGTTGAAGAAATATGACGCAAGGTGTCAGGTTTTGGGTGGAGCATAGGTTCATCGGTCGGCGCCGGTGACAGGCGCGGGCAGCGGCACGGATAGATACGGAAAGACAAGGACCTCCATGCGCGAAACCCCGGAAGATCTCGAAGAGCTCCAAGCCCTCCTTGACGCCTCCCTCGCCCGCTCCACCTCCCACCTCCGCTCGATCATCAACACCGCGCGCACGCTGAACGCGGAACAGCTCACCCAGGTCCTCACCGGCATGTGCACCCTCGCTCTGTCCACCGTGACGGCGAAGGGCGAGCCGCGGATCAGTGGTGTGGACGGGCACTTCCTGCGCGGCAAGTGGTACTTCGGCACGGCGCGCGACGCGGCCAAGGCGCGCCACCTCGCGGCGCGGCCCGCCGTCAGCGCCGCGCATATGCGCGGTGAGGACCTCGGCGTCTTCACGCACGGCAAGGTGGAGATCCTCAACCCCCAGAACGGCGATCGGGCCACGGACTGGCCGGACGTGCTCGCCTACTTGAAGGACTTCTACGGCGACGACCTCTTCGACTGGGACAACGAAGTGGTCTACTACCGGTTGCATCCGCACTGGATGACCGTCTATGCCCCCGACCTGGCAAAGCTCACCGTGGCGTCCCAGCCCTGATCCGCAGCGGGGCCTTCCCCGGACGGAGGGTCGCTGTCGCCACCGTCGTCCGCACCCGGCCGTTGACGCCCGCGCATAGTGCGACCTTGACGCAACCCGAGTTCGTGATGGGCGGGCTCGTCCGGCCGAGTCAGTCGTCAGCGCTGCCCGGGTCAGCCAAGCGCCGGCGCGTCGGACGGGGTTGTCGGTCGCCGTCCGAGCACGCGGTAGCGGAGGTGTACGACGCCGTTGCGGAATCGGCGCTCATCGAGGAGTTCGAGGTCTGCGCGCATGCCGGTCGGCAGCCCTGGCTTACCCCCGCCGACGACAATCGGCAGGACGAACAGCTGGCATTCGTCGACCAGCCCGGCCTGGAAAGCCTGCGTCGCGAGGTTGGCGCCTCCTACGGTGAGGTCGCTGCTGGCCGTGGCCTTCAGTTCGTGTACTGCGGCGGGGTCGAAACGGCGTTCGAGTCGGGTGTCGGCCGTTGACACCGTGGTGAGAGTCGTGGAGTACACGACTTTGCTCGCCGCCTGCCAGGCGCTCGCGAAGTCGGCCATGAGGTCGGACTGCGCGGCCAGAGTGGCGTCGGTCTCCCAGACGGCCATCGCCTCGTACAGGCGCCGGCCGTAGAGGAACGTGCCCACAGACCGCAGGAGGTCGGTGGTGAACGCGAACACCTCCTCGTCGAGGGGGAACCAGGCGAACACACCCCGCTCGTCCTCGATGTAGCCGTCAAGCGACACGTTCGTCACGTAGATGAGCTTGCCCATGCCGTTACCTCTCGATGGTCGATCGAACCAGATCAAGTTTCGGGCCGTCTCATGACTCCCCTGTCCCGGGAGGCCACACCGACTGCGCCCACCTGTTCTACGAACGTCCTGCGGCAGATCCGACACCCTGCCGTAAACGTTCCCAGACTCCCGCCGCTCGGCGCCCGCGATCGAGAAGCATCCGTGCTCGCTGGCATCCGCGATCGCCGACCTCGGGCGATGGGAGACCCACGACCAGCGAGCCCGGACCGTCAGGCTGCACGACTCGTTGCCGGCTGCGCTGCGGCACAACCGCACGCAGGCGTTCCTGCGGCTGCTCGGCCGTGACGGCGACACCGTCGGGCCTCTCGTCCAGTACCTGAATACCTCGATCGTGACCACGAACGAGGCGGTGCTCGCAGCTACCGGCGGTCGGTACCGGGCGACGGCGCAACGGCCCAAAGCGATGTCGCCGGGCCGGCTGGCGTTCACGTGGTTTCCCGAGGACGAAGCCGACTGCGTGCAGCGGGACTTCGTCGTCCTGGTCAACCCCGGGACCCGGGCGGCGGGGTAGCGGCAGCGGGCTAGTGAGGATGAGCGGTCCCGCGACCGTGATGGCCCTGCGCGGGCTGGTGGCGTTGGCGAGCAGTCCGCCGAGCGCGCTGAGGATGAGATGGCCCACTGCTGCGCTGAGGAGTGACAACTACAGCCGACCGTCACGTCATCAGAGGGTGCGGGCGCCAGGACGCCGGCACTGTTCGGCTGGATACGAACCCTCGCGAGGAAATTCCCGAGGCTCTGCCAGATTCTGCTGCCTACACTCAGCCGGTGATGAAGGGGCGCTTCGTTGACGACGGACGGTGGTTGGCCGGTTTCTCCGGTGAGTTCGTCGTGCGATGCGCCCGGTGCGGCGCGGCGGCGAAGGTCTCGCGGGAATGGGACGGTGTCGGACGGACCTGGAGGCCGGCGACAGTTGCCTGCGTGACCTGTGGGTTCTCCCGCCGACAGCACAGGTCGGCCGGCTGTGAATGTGGCCGTTGCCGACGTCACCTCCCCCACAGTTGGGCGGGGCCGGTGGTCATCAGCGTGCGGCAGCGGTGCGGCCATTGCGGCCGCCGGATGTACGTCGAACGCCGGGCGAAAGCGGCGCCGCAGCACCGCTTCGTCACTCTGCACTGCGACGGCTGCGGTACGGCGACCAACGCGAGCTATGGGCTGCGTCCGGTGATGGTGCCCGCAGCCCTGGTGGACAACTGCTTCGGTCTACCACTGTGGCTACAGACCCCGTGCGCCGGTCACACGTTGTGGGCCTTCAATCCGCGCCACCTCGCTTACCTGAAGGAGTTTCTGCGGGCCGGCCTCCGAGAACGGCACGGCACGGCCAACGCCTCGGTGGTGTCCCGACTGCCCGGCTGGCTCAAACAGGCCAAGCACCGGGGCGAGGCACTGCGCGCGGTCGAGCGTCTTGAACGCCTGCTCGTGCCCTGAAATCCGGCGACCGGCAGCCGCCGGCCGTTCACAATCTGGGTCGGCCCGCCAGCCGCGCTGTCGGCGCGTACGACGCTGACAGCGCGGCGGCGGGGCGCAGGGCGGTATCCGTACGGCCGCTGATGCGGGTCAGAGCCCATCCCAGAAGGTCAACCGGTGCGCGGCGGTCCGGTCGAACCGGCCTACCCGGTCGAGGTCCAGGCCCTGGACGTACGGGTGAAGCCGCCATGCCGGTAGTCCGTGGGCGTTCGGGTTACCCGTGGCGGCAAACCGTGCCCAGTAGCCGATCATTCGGTCGCCGAGTCGACGCTGCTTCTTGGTGAGCGGGGCGGACTCCCACGACGGGTCGAAGAGGAACGGCAGCTCTGAGCCGTGTGAAGCCATCGGCTCCACCTGGTCGTCGGGGTACGGGAACAGTTGCGGCGCGGTCCGGTCGAGGAACTCGTAGGAGTAGACCGGTACGTGCCGGGCCAGCAGTCGGTCGGTGTCCCGCGCCTGCCTCGCCCAGTCGAGGTCGCTCATCACGGCGGCAGCGCTCTGGGTGGGTACGTCGCCGGGCGGGTAGGCGGCCAGGACGGCCGGTGCCCGTTCCCCGAAGATCTGGGTGATGCCATCGACGTACTGCGCGGCGGTGAGGTTCGGAAACATCATCGACGCGAACATGGTGCCCTCGTCCCGGGTGATGCCGGACAGGATCGGCACCCGGTGGAAGCGTCCCTCGGCGAAGACTGTTGCCGGGTCTTCTGGTAGCACGGTGTTGCCGTATCCGGGGAGCGGAAGTGAGGGCTGGGCGAGGAGTTCCAGAACCGACTTACCCCTGAGGCAGGAGACATCAGGGCAGGAGACCTGGTCGGCGATCATCTGCCCGTACCCCTCGTGCGCCGAGGTAGGGACCCAGAGTGGCACGTTCAGGACCGGCGGCAGGTCGCCCTGGCTCCAACACGGGGTACTCTGCGTGATCGCGCGGTGGAACAGGCCGGCCGAGGCCGGGGAGGTGAGCTGGGCGCATACCGAGTGCGCGCCCGCTGACTCGCCAGCGAGCGTGACGTTGTTCGGATCACCGCCGAACGCGGACACGTTGCGCCGTACCCACCGCAGCGCCGCCTGCTGGTCCTCCAGGCCGAACGCGCCGCCGTTGGACAGCCCCGGGTGACCGAAGAAGCCGAAGATCCCGAGCCGGTAGTTGAGGGTAACCACGACGACGTCGCCGCGCGTGGCGAGGCGGGTGGCGTCGTAGTCGCTGCCGGCACCCTTCGTCAGACTGCCGCCATGCAGCCAGACCAGCACCGGCTTGCGGCGGTGGGATGAGGCGCCGCGCGGAGCGGTCACGTTGAGATAGAGACAATCCTCGCTGTCGCTGGCCGGCAGGCCCCAACTGTCAGCCGTCTGGGCGCACCGGTTGCCAGGCCGTGTCGCAGCACGGACGCCGGCCCACCGCTCGACGGGTTGCGGCGAGCGCCAGCGCAGCTCGCCGACGGGTGCGGCGGCGTAGGGAATGCCCTGGAAGAGCCGATGATCATGACGCACCGTACCGGCTATCCAGCCCGCATCGGTGCGCACATTGCCGGGCCCGGCGGCCGCCGGCGCGGGCGTGGGCGCCGGCAGGGCCAGCAGCGCGACGACGGTCGCGATTGTCGTCAGGATTCGCATGTGCTCAAGGTGTCATCCGACCAGCGGCGGCCGGAATGAGGTTTCCTACCCGGAGAGGTGTACCTACCTCTACCCCTGACGTCGTTGTCACGGCCAGGCCGTGAAACGCAGCGCCACCGAGACGACAGCCCCGATCAATCCATCAGAACACCTGGGCCAGACCCTGCCGAGGCATCAGCCGTTGAAGTCGGAGACGATCCAGGCACGGTCGAAGCGCCGCGCCTTCAGGTCCTCGTTCGCCATCACGTAGTTGAGCACGACGCCGACGTGGCCGAGGTCCTCCGGGTCGACCGAATCCTCGTCCAGATACAGGTTGGCGAGCACGTTCCGGGTACTGGGCGAGCCCGAGATGACGAAACCGCCGCCGGTGCTACGTTCGCTGTACCCGGCCGGGTGGTCACCTGCACGGTCTCGGTGTGTCGTACCAGCGGGCGCGGACCGAAGAGCAGCGGGAGATCCGCCGACGGGCGATCCTCGACGCGGCGTCGGCGATGCTCGACGAGATGCCCGTGGCGGCGGTCACCCTGAACGAACTCAGCCGCCGGGTGGGGCTGGCGAAGCCGAACGTGCTGCGCTACTTCGAGTCTCGCGAGGCGGTGCTGCTGGAGCTGCTGGACCACTTCCTGCGGGAGTGGCTGACCGAACTGGCCGGCGAGTTGGCCGCCGGCATCGACGAGAAGCTGCCCATGGCCGAGCGGGCGGCAGCGGTGGCTGAGATCCTCAGCCGCTCACTCTCCGACCGGGTGGTGCTGTGCGACCCCTTCGGCGCACAGGGCAGCGTCCTGGAACACAACGTCTCCGTCGAGGTCGTGGCGCGCTACAAGCGCGCCTCCCTGGACCGCCTGACAACCATGACCGCGCTGATCCAGAAGTACCTGCCGGGGCTGGGCGAGAACGCGACACTGTTCAGCCTGCAAACCATGCCAGGGCGGGTTCGGCGGCCACGATCCCGGTCAGCGGCGGTGGCCATCGACGTGTCGCCCCGCGCAGCCAAGTGACGCACGACCTTCCGGGCTCAGGGCGTCGGCCGGGCGGTGACGCAGGTGAGCACCCGGCCCTGCCTGCGGACCTCGATCGACCTGGTGGTGGCGAAGCCGTGTGCCCGGAGCAGCCGCTCGGTCGAGACGAGGTTCGCCGTGGCGTGCACGGACGTGGGCCGCTCGCCGAAGACGTAGAGCCGCCCTCCCGGAGCGAGCAGGTCCCGGACCCGATCGATCTGCTGCGTCGCGGCGCCGAGCCAGAAGAGGTTGACGTTCACGGCGAAGATCTTGCTGAAGTATCGGGTCGGGAGGTCGACCGAGCCGAAGTCGGCACGCCGGATCTCCGCCGTGCCGGAGTCGACGTGGCTCGCGTTGCGTTCGGCCGCGAGCCGGGCCATCGACGCCATCCGGTCGATCGCGACGATCCGCCCACCACGGAGCCGGCTGGCGACGAGGGAGACGGCGACGCCGCGACCGCAGCCGATCTCCAACAGGCGGTCGTGCGGGAGCACTCCCATCGTCCGGACCGCCCACCGCTGCCGGTAGGCCGCCGCCGGGACCCCGGGCGACGCGTCCGGCAACGGCACGGCGTCGCCGGCGACGAGATCCTGGGCACGGGTTGGCAGCAGGCAGATCACGACGTCACTCGCCGAACCGTTTGCTCACACACCTGATTGCACCCCTCCCGATCGTCGGACGCACCGTGTGCTCGGTCACCGGCAAGCCGGGCCGAGCATCCTCGCGGACATCGCCGGGTAGCTGGATACCCCGTGTCGACGGGTTCACGTTTGCCCCGAACCGGTCCCCGAGGCATCCTTCGGGCGACGTACGCGGCTGCGCTGTGCCGTCGACGCTTCGGCCCGCAACTCGTCCCGGTGCTCCCGGGCGCTCTCCACCATGGCGGTCAGGAAGCGCTGCACGATCTCCAGCTCCGCGTCGTCGAAGCCCCGCATCACCTGGGCGGTACGCCGGGCGAGCGGGGCGAAGAACTCCCGGGCGACGGCGACACCCGGCTCGGCGTACCGGAGGAAGATCTTGCGGCGGTCGGCGGTGTCGCGGTCCCGGTAGACGTGGCCGGCGGCTTCGAGGCGGTCGACGACCCCGGTCACCGAGCCGGAGGAGAAGTTGAGTTCGGCGCGCAGGTCGCTGGGGGTGAGCGGCCGGCCGGCGAGTTCGGCCTCCATGACCACCAGCAGGGCGTGCAGGTCGGCGTGGCCCAGCGCGTTGCGGGCGGCGAAGGATTCGCCGATGTGCTGGGCGTGCGCGACGTAGAGGCGCAGTTGGCTCACGATCGAGCTGATCAGCCGGGCACGGGGCTCGTCGGGTCGCCGGAAGACGCTGTCCGCCAACACCTGCCCCCTCTCCGGCCGTCGACACTATACCGCCGGACGATCAGCTCCCTCACCGAGTATCTCGGCAGCCGAGATAATCCTATGGCAAGATGCTTTCCTGGCGAGATTATCGGTCGGGAGGGGCCTCGTGGGCGGCGCAGCGCGGTTGACCAGCACGATCCTGAGGACCATCACCGGCCGGCTCGGTGCCTGGCTGGTGCTGTCCGTGGCGGTGCTCGCCTCGGCCGTGCTGATCGGCCTCGGCGGCAGCGCCAGCACCGACGACGATCCGGCCGGCGGGTTGCCCGCCGACGCCGAGTCCGCACGGGTCGAGGCGCTGCGGGAGCGGCTGCCCAGCGGACAGCTCAACCCCGCCCTCGTCGTCTACGCCCGGGACGACGCCGCGCTGACCGAGGCGGACCGGCAGGCGATCGCGACCCAGTCGACCCGGTTCGCGGCCCTCGCCGAGGGCGGCCGGGTGGGACCGCCGGTGACGGCCCCGGACGGGCGGGCGGCGCTGGTCGCCGTACCGCTGGCCGCCGAACGGCCGGTGGAGGAGACCATCGACCGAGTCACCGAGGTACGGAGCATCGCCGCCGACGGGCTGCCCGCCGGGCTCACCGCACAGGTCACCGGCGGAGCCGGGTTCCAGGCCGACATCGCCTCCTCCTTCTCCGGGGCGAACGTCACACTGCTGGCGATCACCGTGCTGGTGGTGGCCGCGCTGCTGCTCGTCACGTACCGCAGCCCGTGGCTCTGGCTCGTCCCGCTCGGCGTCGTCGGGCTGGCCGACCTGGTGACCAACTCCGTACTCGCACTGCTCAGCCGCGAAGCCGGACTGCGGCTGGACCCGTCCACGATCGGCATCGTCGACGTCCTCGTCTTCGGCGCCGGCACCAACTACGCGCTGCTGCTCATCGCCCGTTACCGGGAGGAGCTGCGCCGGCACGACGACCGGCGCGAGGCGATGCGCCGGAGTCTGCGCTCGGCCGGGCCGGCCATCGCCGCCAGCGCGACGACGGTGGTGCTGAGCCTGCTCTGCCTGCTCGCCGCGCCGCTGACCACCAACCGCAGCCTCGGGGTGGCCGGCGCGATCGGCATCTCCATCGCCGCCCTCTTCGGGCTCGTCGTGCTCCCCGCCGCCCTGGTCGTCTGCGGCCGCGGGCTCTTCTGGCCGTTCGTGCCGCGCCCCGGGCAACCGGTCAAGCACCAGGGGATCTGGGCCCGCGCCGGCTCCCTGGTCGCCCGTCGGCCCCGGACGATCACCGCCCTCTCGCTGGTCTTCCTCGCCGTCCTGGCGGCCGGGATCGCGGACGCGCGGCTCGGGCTCAGCCGGTCCGAACAGTTCCGGGTGCAGGCCGAGTCGATCGAGGCGCTGGAGACCCTGAGCCGGCACTTCCCGGCCGGTGCCGCCGACCCGACCGTGGTGGTCGCCCGGGCCGACCGGCAGGCGGAGGTGCTCGCCGCCGTCACCGGTACCCCGGGGGTGGCCCAGGCCCGCCCGTCCGAACAGGGGGACGGACTGGCCGCGATCGACGTCGTACTCGCCGCCGAGCCGGACAGCCGGGCGAGCTACGACACGATCGAGGCGCTGCGTACGGCGGTGCACGCCGTACCGGGCGCCGACGCGCTGGTCGGCGGGGCGGTCGCGGCGAACCTGGACACCCGTACGGCGTCGATCGACGGGCTGCGCACGGTCGTACCGCTCGTCATCGGCGTGGTCTCGGTGATCCTGGTACTGCTGCTGCGGGCCCTCGTCGCGCCGCTCGTGCTGGTCGGCACGGTCGTGGCGACGTACTTCGCGGCGCTGGGCGTCGGCAACCTGCTCTTCGTGCACGTGCTCGACTACGCGGCGCTGGACACCGAGGTCCCGCTGCTCTCCTTCCTCTTCCTGGTCGCCCTCGGGGTGGACTACAACATCTTCCTCTCCACCCGGGCCCGGGAGGAGGCGGTGGACCAGGGGACCCGCCGGGGTGTGCTGACCGCGCTCGCGGCCACCGGCGGGGTGATCACCAGCGCCGGGATCCTGCTCGCCGCGGTCTTCGCGGTGCTGGGCGTGCTGCCCCTGGTCACCCTCACCGAGATCGGCATCATCGTCGGGGTCGGCGTACTGCTGGACACGCTGCTGGTGCGTACCCTGCTCGTTCCGGCGATCGCGACGCTCTTCGGGGAGCGGTTCTGGTGGCCGGGTCGGCCGCACCGGGGCGATCCGGCGGCCCTGGACCGGCAGGGCGTCGCTGCCGGGTCCTGTTGCGGGGATAGTTAGTTCTCCTTATAGTTCGACAGAAGTTGATGGCTCGACGTGTGCCGGTCGGGCCGCCCGCCGTCGAATGCCGGAGGAATCGTGAGGCGTACCCGCAGACTGCTGCTGCTGGCCGGGCTCGTCGCGGCGGTCGCGGCCGTACCCGCGACGGTGGTCGCCCAGGCGGCGGTGGCCCCGGCCGCCGCCACCCCGACCGCCTCGTTCGCCAAGGTCTCCGACTGGGGCTCGGGCTGGGAGGGCCGCTACACCATCACCAACGGCGGCGGCACGGCGCTCACCTCGTGGCGGGTGCAGTTCGACCTGCCGGCCGGGACGACGGTCGGCTCGCACTGGAACGCCACGCTGAGCAGCAGCGGCCAGCGGCACACCTTCGGCAACCTCTCCTGGAACGGCCGGATCGCCCCCGGCGCCTCGGTGACCTTCGGCTTCATCGGCGCGGGCCCCGGCGCCCCCAACGGCTGCCAGCTCAACGGCCAGCCCTGCGGCGGCGGCACCGGGCCCACCCCGACCCCGACGGCGACCCCGACCGGCGTCCCGCCGACGGTTCCGCCGGGCGGGCGCACCCCGGTGGCGGCGAACGGGCAGCTCCGGGTCTGCGGGCGGCAGCTCTGCAACGCCGCCGGCAAGGCGATCCAGTTGCGCGGGATGAGCACGCACGGCATCCAGTGGTACGCCAACTGCGCCACCCCGGCCTCGCTGGACGTACTCGCCCGGGAGTGGCAGGCCGACGTACTGCGGATCTCGATGTACATCCAGGAGGGTGGCTACGAGACCGACCCGCGTCGCTTCACCGACATGGTGCACGACTACATCGAGCTGGCCACCGCCCGGGGCATGTACGCCATCGTGGACTGGCACATGCTCACCCCCGGCGACCCGAACCACAACCTTGAACGGGCGCGTACCTTCTTCGCCGAGATCGCCGACCGGCACCGGGCGAAGAACAACGTGATCTACGAGATCGCGAACGAGCCGAACGGGGCCGGGGTGACCTGGAGCACCATCAAGGGCTACGCCGACCAGATCATCCCGGTGATCCGTACCCGGGACGCCGACGCGGTGGTGCTGGTCGGCACCCCCGACTGGTCGTCGCTGGGCGCCTCCGGCAGCGGCGGCGGCGCGGACGTCATCGCCGCCAACCCGGTCAGCGCCGGCAACGTCATGTACGTCTTCCACTTCTACGCCGCCTCGCACGACGACTACTACCTGGACACGGTGAGCCGGGCGGCGGAGCTGCTGCCGCTCTTCGTCACCGAGTTCGGCACCCAGGACTACTCCGGCGACGGCCCGAACGACTTCGTGATGGCCCAGCGCTACCTGGACCTCTTCGCCAGCCGGAAGATCAGTTGGGTGAACTGGAACTTCTCCGACGACTTCCGCTCCGGTGCGGTCTTCACCGAAGGCACCTGCGCGGCCGGCGCCTTCGGCGGCACCGCCCGGCTGAAGGAGGCGGGGCTCTGGATCCGGGACCGGATCCGCACTCCGGACGACTTCTGACGGTCGCCCGGGTCGACTACTGTGTCGGTGTGTCCGAGCAGAGGCGTGAGCCGACCGAGGCGGACGGCCCGCTGTTCCGGGCGGCGTACGAGCGGGCGGGTGAGATCGACGACGCGTCGGACTCCGCCGGGCGCCGGCGGGGGTGGGGCGGCTTTCTCCGGGCCGCCGCGGTCGCGCTGGCCGAGGGATTTCTCCGGGAGACCTTCGTCTGGGGTGCGGTCCTCTTCTCTCTGCTGGCCGCCGTGTTCGGAGCGACCGGCGGGGACGTCGCCTGGATGGTTCCGATGATCGCTTCCGGGGTCGCCGGTGTCGGGCTGGTGTTCTGGTCGATCGCCCGGCACTGGTCGTTCGGTCGCCAGTGGCTTGTCCTGCTGAGCGTCGTCGCCGTCCAGATCGTCCTCATCGTGACGTTCTGGCGGACCCACTGACGCGCCTGCCAACGAGGTCCGGCGACGGGTTGTAGCGCTGCGGACCCGGTGGCACAATCCACGATGGCCGATCGCGGGGCGGGTGGTACCCGGGGCGGATACGTGAAGATCGGGGGGTCTGTCGTGACGGCTGTCTCAGTTGAACTTTCCGACCTGCGAGGCTGGGCCCAGCAGGTGGGGCGGGTCTCCACGGACATGGGCTCGGCCCGGGACTACGCCGCCGGGCAGATCGCCGACGCCGACTTCGGCCGGATCCTCGAACTCATCACCGGCCCGTACGCCGGCATGATCCCGAAGTTCCACAACGTACTCGCCGAGGACGGCCTCCGGCTCGGCAAGACCCGGGACGGGCTCGACTCCTCCGCCACCGCGTACCGGGAGGCCGACGAACGGTCGAGTGGCCGGCTGACCAGGCTGGCCGGTGGGCAGACCGGCCTCGTCACCGACGACGGCGAGGCCAACGGGTTCAGCGATCCCGGTTCGCCGGCCGGTGCTCTGGTCGCACCGGGGGGCGGTGGCGCCGGCATGCCGGACCTGCCGGAGGTCTCCTTCGGCTTCGTCTTCGACAAGGTCTGCGACCTCGTCGTCTGGGTCGGCGGTCCGGACCCGCGCGAGAAGGTAACCCGCTGGCTCGCCGGTGATATCGACAAGGCCGCCCGACACGTCGAGGCGTGGCGGGCGGTGGCCCACTGCCTCGATCTGGCGCAGGCCAACCTCGCCTCGGGACGGCAGGCGATCACCAGGACCTGGAGCGGGGACGCGGCCAACGCGGCGACCGCCCACGTGGACCGGTGGACTGCCAGCCTGACCGAGCAGGCGGGTGCGATGCGGAAGATGGGCGACCACCTCTGGGACATGATCGACCATGCGGTGAAGATGGCCCAGGTGGTGGTCGACATCATCAGGACCCTGGTCAGCCTCGTCAGCGCGGCGCTGTCGAACGCCGCGATCCCCGCCTACGGGCAGTGGAAGCTGATCCAGACGGTCAAGGAGGGGATCACGATGGTCTGGAAGGCCATCAAGGTCGTCCAGGTCTTCCTGAACGCGCTGACCATGCTGATCAGCACCATCGAGCTATGCGTCGACTACTTCAGCGTCGCGAAGCTGCCGCCCGCCCCGGTGACCGGCCCGGTCCCGGCGATGGGCGCGGTATGACTTCCCCCGACTTCGCCTACATCGAGCAGCAGATGCGGGCCGCCACGGCCGAGCTGAACGCGGCGATGGAGTCCGCGTTGCAGGAGATGCTCCGGTTCCAGCGGAACAACAGGCCGACCGAGGAGGAACGCCGGGCCCTCCACGAGGCGGCGCTGCGCGGTGACCTCGGCGACGATATGCGTACCCTGGCCCGGCTGGTGGAGGCCGGCGAGGACGACTGGGACCGGATCTACTCCGGCGAGTCGTCCAACGCCGAGTTGCTGCGCGGGCATCTCGACCGGATGGTCGCGGAACACCGGGACGAGATCGTCCGGGCGATCGAGGAGGACGAGGAGTTCGACCCGATGGATCCGGAGAGCCGGCCCAGCCGCTAGCCGTCGATCCGACCCGGCCCGACCGGGAGAGCGCCCGTCGGCGGGACCGGCGGGCGGCGGTCACCAGTACCCGGTCGCCCCGCCGCCGGACCGACATCGACGGTCGGCCGGGCGCCGGCGCGACTGTGTGATCCGTTACTGACCCGGCCGAGCTAGTAACGGACCACCGCCCCGCTGGTCGATACTCGCGGCAGCGAGCCGAGGAGGAGACCAGTGCCGAGGACCCACGACTACCAGTTGACCGTCACCTGGACCGGCGCCGGCGAGGCCGGCACGGTCAACTACCGCGACTACGGCCGGGACCACCGGGTCACCGCCGACGGCCCGGCACCGCTGCTCGGCTCCGCCGACCCGACCTTCCGGGGCGACCCGGCACGGTGGAACCCGGAACAACTGCTGGTCGCCGCGCTGGCCCAGTGTCACATGCTCTCGTACCTCAGCCTCTGCGCCCGGGGCCGGGTGGTGGTCACCGGGTACGTCGACGACGCCGTCGGGACGATGGTCGAGAGCGGGGACGGTGGCGGCGCCTTCACCGAGGTCGTACTCCGGCCCCGGGTGACCGTGGCCGCGCCGGAGATGGTGGACCGGGCGACCGAACTGCACGAGCAGGCGCACAAGCTCTGCTTCATCGCCAGTTCGGTCAACTTCCCGGTACGCCACGAGCCCGTCGTCGAGGTCGCGACCGGCGCCTGAGCCGGGGTGCCGGGGTCAGGCCGGGACCCGGTCGCCGGAGGTCACGGCGAGCCGGCGGGAGTTCTCCACCGCCATCGTCCGGATCTCCCGCTCGGTGAAGCCGGCCTCCAGCAGCCGGTCGGCGAAGAGCGCGAGCCCGTCCTCGACCGGCGGGTTGAACGGCTGCCCGAGGTCGCTGGAGAGCACCGAGTGCGCGACCCCGACCGCCCGGATGTTGCCGAACAGGTCCGGCCAGGAGACCTTTCCGGTGTACGGCGTGGTGAAGCAGCGTTCCAGCAGCGCGCCCGCCTCGGCGAGTTCCCGCTGCTGGGCGACGGGCAGCCGCTGCGAGGTGAACTCGGGGTGGGTGACGACGATCCGGCGTACCCCCTCCGCCCCGGCCGCCCGGACCACGGCCAGGATCTCCGGGCCGGAGAGGTGCCCGGTGGCGAGCACCATGTCGTAGCGGGCGATCACCCGGAGCACCTGGCGGACCCGCTCCAGCACCTGCCCGTCGGCGTCGACCACCTCGACGACGTCCGGGACGATGCCCTGGGCGTGCAGGTCCGCCTGGAGCGCCCCCCACATCGCCGGCTTCGCCCCGGGCAGGTCGGTGGCGCTGCTCCGGCGCTGGTTTCCGGAGTCGACGGTGGGCATCCAGACCACCCGGGCCCGCTGCCGGCCGGCGATCTCGACCGCCGCCGGGTTCATTCCGCCCATCGCACCGTTCAGGGTGACCGCGCCGAGCACGTCGACCTCGGGGCGTACCCTGCGGACCACCATCGCCCGCTCGGCGGTCGCCACGTAGTGCGACTTGAGTACGAAGCCGGCGAGCCCGACCTCGGCGAACCGGTCGGCCAGGTCGAGGTCGTCGATCCGCCGTTCCATCACGTCGGGGGCGACGTGCACGTGCGTGTCGTACGCCCCGGCGACCAGGGCACGGGCGCGGGCGGACGGGACGGGGTGCTCGGACATGACGCTCCTCAGGGGTGGGGCGGACCGTACGCCGGTCAGCCCGGACGGGTGGGGTCGGGTCGGCCGCCCCGGCGGCGGATCGCCGTCGCGGTCCTGGCCAGGGTGGATTCGACGTACCCGAGGTGCCGGCGCATCGCCGCCTCGGCGGCGTCCGGGTCCCGGGCGGCGATCGCGTCGACGATCGCGGTGTGCTCCTCGAAGGACTTGGCCGGCCGGCCGGGCACCAGGATGGTGCGGTACTGGAAGCGGACGAGTTGGGCTCGCAGCCCGGTGATGAGCCGGGCCGCGGTCTCGTGCCGGGCCGCCGCGATGATCGCGGCGTGCAGCTTGGCGTTCCCCTCGGAGTAGCCGAGCAGGTCGTCGGCGTCCAGTTTCCGGGCCATCCGGCCGAGCAGCCGGCGGATCGCGGCGATCTCCCGGGCGGTGGCGTGCTGCGCCGCCTGCCGGGCGGTGAGTGCCTCGAGTACGGCACGCACCTGGAGGATCTCCACCGCCTCCTCCTCGCTGACCAGCCGGACGTGTGCGCCCCGGTTCGGGGTGAGCACGACCAGCCCGTCCTGACCGAGCCGGACCAGTACGGTCCGGACCACCGCGCGGCTGACCTGTAGCCGGGTCGCAAGTTCGATCTCGATCAGTCGCTCGTTGGGCATCAGCTCGCCCCGGTAGATCTCCTGCCGGAGCTGGTCGTACGCCTCCTCGGCGGACCGGGCCGGAGCCCGCCGGCCGCTCGCCGACGACTGCGGTCCGCCGGCCGAGGACGTGGGCTCGGCGGCCGAGGACGTTGGTTCGGCAGCCGAGGACGTTGGTTCGGCGGTCGGTGGTCGCTGTGCGGATTCGGTCATGATCTGGTCACCGGAACGATCCGTGTCGGGTCGACCCGGGCGGAAATCTGTCCGACGTCCAACGTCGGTCAACATTCGGGCGATTTCGGCGGCGGTCGCGACGGAATCGATCGGGCCGGTGAGACTGGTACGTCGGGTCCGCGGGGTCCACCGTGTCGACGGGGATATGCACGCGTCGGACCTTAGCCGGAGTGCGCCCGCACACCGGGCGGTACGCCGGCTCGGCGCGGCCGGCGTCGCGCCGGTCGGTCGGGCGCGGACGCCCCGCCAACTCCCAGCTCAGTACGGCTGACCGCAACGTTGTCTCCAGAATTATCAACAATATTGCCGACAGGTTGTCTGCTGTCGATGCCGGATGTCAATGATCCTGACCTGCCGTTATCCGAGGTGCGGGAAACGTCCACTCCGCAGCTTGCCTGAATCTTGACCGGATCTTGTCGATGACATTTCGGACACTACTCATTTACGATTCTCGACCGAACGAGGGCCGGCAGGCCGGACACGTGCCGAGGGGTCGCGGCGTGCTGTTCGCGCGGGAGGCGTCGATTGCCCGCCCTCGGGTCCATTCCACAAGCGGGAGGCACACATGATCAGACGTTCTCGCCTGCTCGCCGCGGCGTTACTGGCGGCGGCGCTGGCGGTCACGAGCGGGTGCGGCGGCGACTCCGGGTCGGAGGCCGAAGCGTCCAAGAAGGACCCCGACAAGGTCGGGTACATCACCGCCTTCGGGGCGGTCGGCCGGGACGCGTTCGCCTGGGTGGCCAAGGAGAAGGGCTACTTCGCCGAGGCCGGCATCGAGGTGGACATCCAGAAGGGCGCGGGCAACGTCCCGAACCTGACGGCGCTGAAGTCCGGCAAGGTGCAGTTCGCCGCGCTCGACTTCACCGGTGCGGTGATCCAGGCCGGGAAGGGCGAGTTCACCGACTGGCGGGCCGTCGCCGCCGTACACCAGCAGACGCTGGTCGCGGTGATGACCACGAAGGACACCAACATCAGCACCCCGAAGGACCTGGAAGGCAAGACCATGGCGACCGGCAAGGGCTCGGTCACCGAACTGCTCTTCCCGGCGTACGCCCGGCTGGCCGGCATCGACTCGGGGAAGGTGAAGATCCAGCCGGCGCAGGCCACCGCGCTGAACGGGCTGATGGCGTCCCGGCAGGTCGACGCGCTCGGTACCTTCCTGCTCAGCCGCACCGCGCTCGGCAACGCCGCCAAGAAGGACGTGGTGGTGCTGCCGTACAGCGACTACCTGCGGGACCTGTTCGGCAACGCCATCATCACCACCCCCGGCCTGATCGAGAAGAACCCGGAGCTGGTCCGCCGGTTCACGGGCGCGCTGCTGAAGGGCTTGCAGTACTCGATCGACCACCCCGAGGAGGCGGCGCAGATCCTCAACAAGGCGGAGCCGAGCTACGCGGTGCCGTCCGGGGTCGGCGAGATCAAGGCGATGACGCCGTACGTGGCACCGGTCGGTGGTGCGCCGATCGGCTTCATGGACGAGCAGCGGGTGATGCGGACCATCGCGGTGATGCAGGGCGCCGGTCTGATCCCCGCCGGGCTCACCCCGGAGAAGGTCGTCGACTTCGGGTTCGTACCGAAGCCCTGACGATCCGCAGATCCGAGAGGTCGGCCGGGTAGCGGACCCGGACCGGGACGGCGGTCGCATCGACCGTCGTCCCGGTATCGTCCGCACCGTCGCCGGGCCGCGCGCGCCGAGCGGGCGCCGCCGGCCACCCTGCCGTCGCCGCGTCACCCCACCCGGAGGCCGTGATGACCAGTTCACCGACGAAGACCCGCCTGACCCGACTCTGGACCGACGCCGGGCTGCCCGCGCTGGGTGGCGCGCTGGCGATCGGCCTCTGGTGGCTGGCCACCGTACTCTTCGACATCTCGACGTTCTTCCTGCCGGCACCGCCGGACGTGGTCGACGCGTTCCTCCGGCTGCCCGGCTATCTCCTCGCGGAGACCTGGGTGACCCTGCTGGAGACGGTGGTCGGGTTCGGCATCGCCGCCAGCGCCGGGCTGCTGGTCGCGTTGCTGCTGGCGGCCTCGCGGGTGGTCGAGCGGATGACCATGCCGCTGATGGCGGCGGTCAACGCCGTACCGAAGGTGGCGCTCGCGCCGCTGCTGCTGGTCTGGATGGGCTTCGGACCGGAACCCAAGATCGTCATGGTGATCCTGGTCTGCTTCTTCCCGATCGTGGTCGCCACCATGTCGGGGCTGACCTCGACCCCGAGCGACCTGCGGGAACTGGTGCACTCGCTCTCCGCCTCGTGGTGGCAGACCTTCGTCAAGGTACGACTCTCCTGGGCGCTGCCGCAGATCTTCGTCGGGCTGAAGGTGGCGATCTCGTTGGCGATCATCGGCGCGATCATCGGCGAGGTGGTCAACCCCGACCGGGGGCTCGGCGCGGTCATCGTCAGCTCCGGGAACTCCGCCGACACCCCGCTCGCGTTCGCCGCGCTGACCCTGCTGGCGCTGATGGGTGCGCTGCTGTTCTATCTGGTCGTGGCGGTCGAGCGGCTCGTCGTACCGTGGGCGCGGGCGATCACGTCGTGACCGGAGCGGGTGCGGGCGGCGCGGGCGCGGGGCTGCTCGCCGGCCGCCCGCTCGCTAGTGTGTCGCCAGGGGTGGCCCAGCCGGTCCGGCGGGTGGTGCCGAGCCGGGGCGACCCCGTGTGCTCGGTGGTCGGTCAGGCGAGGGTGGCGGTGGTTGTCGTGGCGTCCGGGAAGTTGCTCAGGTTCGACGAGGTGCGTGGTTACGGGTTCATCGCCCCCGACAGCGGAGGTGAGGACGTCTTCGTGCACGCCAACGACTTCGGCGAGGACAAGCACCTGATCCAGCCGGGGATGCGGCTGGAATACGAGGTCGAGCAGGGGGAGCGGGGGCTGAAGGCGGCCGCCATCCGGATCACCGACCGGCCGGTGGTCAAGCCGCGCCCGAGCCGGGCGGCCGGCGACGACGAGCTGTGCGACGTACTCTCCGGAGCCGAGTTCAGCGGTGAGATCACCGAGCTGTTGATCGAGAAGGTACCGTCGCTGACCGGGGCCCAGATCGGCGCGATCCGGCAGCACCTGGTGGGCTTGGCCCGGTCGCACGGCTGGGTCGAGTCCTGAGCGCGGTCGATCGGTCCCGCACCTCGGCCCGATAGGATCGCGCGGTGGCCCCCTCGCGTACCGGTGCCCTGCTGGCCGTCAGCGACCTGCACGTCGGTTATCCGGAGAACCGCAAGCTGGTCGAGGGT
This sequence comes from Plantactinospora sp. BC1, assembly GCF_003030345.1. NCBI lineage: Bacteria > Bacillati > Actinomycetota > Actinomycetes > Micromonosporales > Micromonosporaceae > Plantactinospora > Plantactinospora sp. BC1. Next base: position 3,139,719 of record NZ_CP028158.1, on the reverse strand, counting down.
TTCCGGCCGGACTCGGACGACGACTGGCTGCTGGTGGCCGGCGACGTCGCCGACCGGGTCGAGGAGATCTACTGGGCGCTGCGGCTGCTGAAGGAGCGCTTCTCCACCGTGGTCTGGGTGCCCGGCAACCACGAGCTGTGGACGCCCCGGCAGGACACGGTGCAGTTGCGCGGCGTCGCCCGCTACGAGCTGCTGGTCGAGATGTGCCGGCGGATCGGGGTGATCACCCCGGAGGATCCGTACCCGGTGTGGGAGGGGCCGGACGGGCCGGTCACCGTGGTGCCGCTCTTCCTGCTCTACGACTACACCTTCCGGCCGGCGGGCGCGCAGACCAAGGAGGACGGTCTGGCGCTGGCGCACGAGGCCGGGGTGGTCTGCACCGACGAGTTCTTCCTGCACCCCGACCCGCACCCGAGCCGGGAGGAGTGGTGTGCGGCCCGGCTCGCGCTCACCGAGGGCCGGCTGGCCGAGTTGGCGCCGGAGACCCGGACGGTGCTGGTTAACCACTTCCCGCTGGTCCGGGAGGTCACCGACATCCTGCGCTATCCGGTCTTCGCGCAGTGGTGCGGCACCGTGCACACCGCCGACTGGCACCGGCGCTACCGGGCCGCCGCCGTGGTCTACGGGCACCTGCACATCCCGAGGGCGAACTGGTTCGACGGGGTCCGCTTCGACGAGGTGTCGCTCGGCTATCCCCGGGAGTGGCAGCGCCGGCCGCGACCGCCGCGCGGCCCCCGGCCGATCCTGCCGGTCGACCGAGCGGAACGGGACGCCGACCTCGTCTGGTGACGAGGAGCCGTCAGGCGGTGCCGGTCGGTTGCTCGGCCCGGCGCATCCAGAACGCGCCGGTCGGCAACCCGCGGAATTCCGCCGGTAGCGCCTCCGGGTGGCGGGACCAGAGCCACGAGGTGAAGAGGAGTACCCGCCACGCCGCGTTGTCGGTGAGGAAGGCCCGCAGCAGATAGACCTCGGTCCAGTCCCGGCCCTCCCGGAGCCACCGCTCCGGATATTCGAACGGCCAGTGGATGTCGTGGACGTGCACGATCACCCCGGGACGCAGCGTCGGCAGGACGTGCAGCAGCAGCCAGACGACGTCCGAGCCGGCCTTGGCCACGTGTGTCGAGTCGATCAGGAGGATGTCGCCGGAGTCGAGCCGGGCGAAACTGGACCGTTCGACGTCCTGGACCCGGCGCTGGATCAGGTCGACCCGGTCACCGGGACGCAGCCGGGAGCGCAGCCGCTCCGGATGCGGTTCGACGCAGGTGATCCGCAGGTCCGGCAGGTACCGCTCGGCGACGTCGAGGGCGACCGCGGTGGAGTACCCGGAGCCGACCTCGATCAGCCGGGCCGGCCGGTGATGCCGGAGCATCGCGTGCAGTACGGCGGCGTCGGCGCGGCCGTACATCCCGTTGTGGTCGTGCCAGCGGTCGCTGGGGAGTTCGCGCATCAGCGGGCCGAGTTCGGCGGCCAGTCCGAGCTGGTCCCGTTCTCGCAGGTCGACGCCGACCGGGGTCAGTTCACGCCAGCCGATCGCGGTGGCCCGGTCGGCCAGCGAGGTGGCCGGCGAGTAGAAGTGCCCGGGTTTCACGTACGGCGGTGTGCTGAGGGCGGCGCTGATCCCCCGGGCACGCCGGACGACCTGCGTCTGGAACTCTCCAACAGCCATGCGGGGAATTCTGTCCTTTATGACGATACTTTTGCTAGTAGTCCGCAAAATCGGAGTTTCCGTGCTTATCGGACTGGCCCGGTACGACCCTGCGAGCCTTCGCCGGGCAGAATGGGCCGGGTGACGATCCGGGCCGCCCTGGCACCGCTGACCAGCGGCGCCACCTACCGCCGAGGGGTCTTCCTGCTGCTCGGCGGGGTACTGCTGTTGCCGTACCTGCTGCTCGTCACGGTCTTCGTCGAGATGCTGCGTACCGACGAGGTACCCCGGGCGGCCGTACTGCTGCTGGTCGCGGTGGCGGCGGCGATCGCCGCCGTACCCCTCTTCCTGCGCGGTACCCGGGCGCTGGAGATCGCCGCCGCGCGTACCCTGCTCGACGTCGAGCTTCCCGAGCCGGCCGCCGACGGCGGGATCGACCGGGAGACCCGGCTGCGCTGCGCCCTCTGGATCGCTGTCCACCTGGTCTCCGGCGGGCTGGTCGGGTTCGCGCTGATCGCGGCCCTGCCGATGGCGCTGCTCTTCCTCTTCGTGCAGCTCGGCATCGGCACCGAGGCGATCGACGGGTTGCAGATCGGTCCGCTCGGCGACTGGCACCGGGGCTTCCTCAGCCTCGTCGGCGTCGGCCTGCTGGTGCTGCTCGGCTACGCCGTCGCCGGACTCGGCGCCCTGGCCAGGCTGATGGCCCCGGTGCTGCTCGGCCCCTCCCAGACCGAGCGGATCGCCGGGCTGGAGCGGCAGGCCAGCCGGCTCGCCGAGCGGAACCGGTTGGCCCGGGAACTGCACGACTCGGTCGGTCACGCGCTCACCGTCGCCACCCTCCAGGCGGCGGCCGCCGGAGAGGTGCTGGAGACCGACCGCGAGTTCGTCCGGCGGGCGCTGCGGGCGATCGAGGAGACCGGCCGGGCGGCGATGGCCGACCTGGACCACGTACTCGGACTGCTCCGCGAGGGCGACGCCGAACGGTCCGGCGGCGCCGGACCGATGGAAGACGACGGCCCGGCGGGGGACGGCGGCCGGGCGCCGCAGCGTACCCTCGACGAGCTGGACCGGCTCGTCGCCGACACCCGGGCGACCGGGCTCGCGGTCACCGTCGAGCTGGCCGGCGACCTCGGCGCGGTGCCGGCGGTGGTGGCCCGGGAGGGCTACCGGATCGTCCAGGAGGGACTGACGAACGCGGCCCGGCACGCCGGCCGGCGACCGGTGACCCTGCGCGTCGCGGCCCGGGACGACGCCCTGGAGATCGAGCTGGTCAACGCGCTCGACGAGCCGGCCGGGGCGGCCCGGAGCCGGCTTGGCCCGGGACGCCCGCCGGGACAGCGGCGGGGGCGCGGGCTGGCCGGCATCCGGGAGCGGGTGGTCCTGCTCGGCGGCCGGGTCAGCGCCGGTCCGGAAGACGGCGACTGGCGGATCGCGGTCTGGCTGCCGACCACGACGGACGGGCGGCCCGGGAACGGAGCGGACATGACCAGCGGAACGGAGCGGACATGACCATCAGGGTGCTGATCGTCGACGACGAGGAGCTGATCCGGGTCGGCCTGCGGGCCATCGTCGACGCACAGCCGGACCTGACCGTCGTCGGCGAGGCCGCCGACGGGGCCGAGGTGCCGCCGCTGGTCGGCAAGCTGCGGCCCGACGTGGTGCTGATGGACGTCCGGATGCCGGCCATCGACGGCATCCAGGCCACCCGGCACCTGCTCGCCACCTCGGCCGAACCGCCCCGGATCCTGGTGGTCACCACGTTCGAGAACGACGAGTACGTCTACCAGGCGCTCCGGGCCGGCGCGCACGGCTTCCTGCTCAAGCGGGCCCGCCCGGCCGAGGTGGTGGACGCGATCAGGGTGGTCGCCAAGGGCGAGTCGCTGCTCTTCCCGGCGGCGCTGCGCCGACTCGTCGCGGCGTACGCCCCCGGCAACCCGGCCGGCGACCGGCTCGATCGGGCCCGGCTGACCGAGCGGGAGGGCGAGGTGCTGCGGCTGATGGCGACCGGGCTCTCCAATTCGGAGATCGCCACCGAACTGGTACTCGGCGTCGAGACCGTCAAGACGCACGTCGGCAACGTACTGGCCAAGCTCGGCGCCCGGGACCGCACCCAGGCGGTGATCGCCGCGTACGAGGCGGGTTTCGTGGTGCCGTCGTCGAACGGCTGAAAATTCTCCGCTCCCATGCGCAACCCGCCCCGGATCCGGTGCGCACCTATCCGGTGAGAGGAGCGGGATGCGAAGCGACGACGAGGATCGACGCGACGAGGATCGACGCCAGTTCAGCGAGTACTTCGCGGCGCGGCGGGACGTGGTCCGGCGGTCGGCGTACCTGATGTGCGGGGACTGGCACTGGGCCGACGACCTGGCCCAGGCCGCGTTCATCCGGCTCGCGTCGGCGTGGCACCGGGTACGCGACCAGCAGGCGCTGGACGCGTTCGTGCGTACCTGCCTGGTCCGGTCGTACCTGGCGGAGACCCGCCGGGTGTGGCGGCGCCGGGAACGGGCGGTCGCCGAGCCGCCCGAGTGGGCCGGGCCGGACGACGACGCCGAGAGCGTCACCCGGCGGGTGGTCTTCGCCCGGGCACTCCGGGAGGTGCCGCCCCGGCAGCGGGTGACGCTGATCTGCCGTTACTACCACCAGCTCGACGTCGCCGAGACGGCGGCGGTGCTGGGTTGCTCGGAGGGGACGGTGAAGAGCCAGACCGCCCGGGGCCTCGCCACGCTGCGCCGGGTGCTCGGCGACGCCGTACCCACGCGGAGGCTGGTCTCGGTGACGGAGTCAGAGACGTGACCGAGTGGAGAAGAGGAGACGACGAGATGACCGACCTGCGCGAACTCTTCGAGGACGCGGCGCAGGCACCACCGCCCACCCGGTTGCTCGCCGACGAGGTGTTCGCGGCCGGCCGGCGTCGACTGCGGCGACGTCGTACCGCGATGGCCGGCGCGGCGCTCGCCGTGACCGCCTGCGCGGTCGCCGCCGCCTCGGTGGTGGCGCTGCCCGGCAGCGGTGCGGGCCCGGCGCCGGTCGACGACCGGATGGCGGGCGCGGCGGCGACCGGTACGCCCGGGGTGTTGCCGCATCCGGGGCGGATCCAGTGGATGCGGGCCGCCGACTCGCAGCATCTCTACCTGGCGCTGTCGACCTGCTCGGGCGGGCCCTGCAAGACCGTCTGGCAGCTCGTCGGCTCGGACGACGGCGGGCGGACCTGGACCGAGCGCGGTGCGCCGGCCCAGTTCGCCGAGGCGCTGGTGCTCGGTCCCGACCTGCTGCTCGTCGACCGGCCGCCGGCCCCGCCGGGGGGCGGGCGGTGGACGCTGGAGGCCAGCCGGGACGGCGGGCGGAGCTGGCAGCCCACCGGTACCGGTCCGACGGTGCCGGCGGTGGCACCCGGCAGCTTCGCCGTCTGCCGGCCCGACCCGGACGCCGAACCCGGCGGTACGGCGACCCCCGGCTCGGAGCCGTGCCGGGTGCACGCCTTCGACCCGGTCGCGAACCGGGTCTCGCCGCTGGCTGAACAGCCTGCGCAGATCCTGGTCGACCGGCAGGTGATCGCGGAGTCGAACGGTCGGCTCTGGGCGCCGGGCTTCGACCGGGAGTCGGCCCGGCCGGCGGTCGCGACGAGTACCGACGGCGGGCGGAGCTGGTCCAGTCACACCTTCGCGGAGATGTCGGCCTGCGGGGCCGAGAGTTGTCCACTGGTGCAGATCTCGGTCGGCCCGGACGGGGTCGACTACGCCGTCGTCACCGACGCGCAGCGCCGGGCCGTCTACCGGCACACCTCGGCCGGGGGCTGGCAGCGGCGACCCGGCGCCGACCAGATCCCGTTCGAGCCGGCCGATCCGGGGTCGTTCGTCACCCCGGACGGCAGCCACGTCGTCTACCAGGCGACCGAGGGTCGGGGCGACTCGATCAGCACGTACCGGTTCTGGGCCGCCCGGCGGGGCGGGGAGGGCTATCAGCAGGTCGAACTGCCGGGGCTGCCCCGGATGTTCAGCCCGGTGCTGCGGGCCCGGGACGGCTGGCTCTACGCCCGGGGCGACGGTGACGTCAGCTACGGCTCGGCCGACGGCTGGACCTGGGTACCGCTGAACCGGCGCTGAGCACACCGCACCCCCGTCCCCGCCCCGGCTGTTCCGGAAAGCGGGGGCGGGGGTGCGGCGTTGGGTCGGGTCAGTCAGTTCACGGCGAGGGTCTGGATGGTGATCCCGACCTTCGGCGCCCCGCCACCGGCGGGGATGGAGTTGTCGTGGCCACCGGCGGCCACCCGGTCCACCACGTCGAGACCGGTGGTGACGGTGCCGAACGGGGTGTAGAGGGGCTGGAGCCCGCTCGTACTGTCCTGGAAGATGATGAAGAACTGGCTGCCGTTGGTGCCCGGCTCGCCGGTGTTCGCCATCGCCACCACACCCCGGCCGTACTGCGCGCCGCCCAGGTTCTCGTCGGCGAACCTGTAGTCCGGCCCGCCCATCCCGGTGCCGCTCGGGTCGCCGCACTGGAGCACGAAGATCCCCTCGGTGACGAGCCGGTGGCACCGGCTGCCGTCGAAGAACTTCTGCCCGGCGAGGTGCTGGAAGCTCGCCACCGTGCACGGGGTGCGGGACCGGTCCATGCTGATCGCGATCTCGCCGAGGTTGGTGCTCAGCCGCATCGTGGCGGTGCCGGTCCGGGGTGCCGCGTCGAAGTCGGGCAGCCCGACCGCCCTGGTCTGGGCGTGCGCCGGGGTGATGCTGCCCGCGCACTGCGCCGACGCGGTGCGCGTCCCCGGGCTCGGCGTGGCCCCCGGGCCGTCGCCGCCCGCCTCCGAGCCGCTGTCGTTGCCGGGCCGCACGTAGTAGACCACCAGGCCGGCGCAGCCGACGCCGAGGCAGAGCACGATCGCAACGGCCGCGGCGACCAAGCCGATCACCAGCGGGCGCCGGCCGCGTGCCGGTTGCGCCTGCGTCTGGTACGGCGCACCGGGCGGGACGGCACCCGGGGGCATCGCGCCGGGCGGCGGCCCGTACGGTGGCTGCGGCGCTTGCCCGTACGGTCCTTGTGGTGGCGGCCCGTACGGTGGTTGCCCGGACGGCGGGGGTTCGGCGGGGGGCTGGCTCACCGGGTCAGCCTACCGATCGGGGTCGATCACCACCCGGGTCGTCCGGCGGGGACTCGTCGGAGGTCGGCGTGCCGGCCAAATTCCTGGCCCGAATTGCCTGGTCATGGCAGTATGCCCGGTCGTGACAGACCTCGACGCCATCCAGATCACCACGCTCGCGCAGCGGCCCGAGCTGACGGGCCGGATCTACGAGATCACCGACACCTGGCCGGTCTTCAGCAGCGAGGACCTGATCGCGAGCGCACTGCACCTGCGGGTGCCCGGGGAGTTCCCGGAGTACTGCGTGGTGGCCACCGACGGCGACCGGGTCGTCGCGCGAGGGTTCGCCGTCCCGTTCAACGCCACCCTGCGGGGCCGGGAGGAGATGCCGGCGCAGGGCTGGGACGTGGTACTGGTGTGGGCGTTCAACGACCTGCGCCGGGGCAACGTACCGACCATCGCCAGCGCGTTGGAGATCACGATCGACGTCGACTACCTCGGCCGTGGCCTCTCGCATCGCATGGTCGCCGCGCTGCGCGACGCGGCCGGCCGGCAGGGCCACGAGGTGCTGCTCGCCCCGGTCCGCCCGACCGCCAAGCACCTGCAACCGCAGCTGCCGATGAGCGACTACATCCGTCAGCGGCGCGACGACGGCCTGCCGACCGACCCGTGGCTGCGGGTGCACGTCCGGGCCGGCGGCACGATCGAGAAGGTCGCCCCGGCGTCGATGACGGTCGCCGGGTCATTGGCCCAGTGGCGGGAGTGGACCGGGCTGCCCTTCGACCGCGACGGCGACATCGAGATCCCCGGCGGGCTGGTGCCGGTACGCTGCGCCCTCGCCCACGACTACGCCGTCTACGTCGAACCCAACGTCTGGGTACGCCACCGCACCTGAGCTATCGCCGGGACAGGTCTCCGAGGAAGGCCCGCCAGGCGTCCGGCCCGAAGGTCAGCGCCGGTCCACCCGGGTCCTTGCTGTCCCGCACCGCGACGACGCCGGCCAGGGTGTCGGCGACCTCCACACAGTTGCCGCCGCTGCTGTTGCTTCGGCTGCTTCTGCGCCAGCGGGCTCCGGTCAGGTCCATGTCTCGGCCACCTCTGCGATCAGGTCGAGCGACTGCTGCTGCGGCAGCGCCACGCTGCGGATGGTCTCCCAAATATCGATCATATGACGCACGAAGTCCGACCGGTCGTCCATGTGGCCGTGCCAGTGCCCCTCGAAGTAGACGGCCGGTTCGCCAGCCGGCGGGGTGGCGAGCACGAACGGGCCGTCCAGCCCGGCGTATGACCCGACCGAGGCCGGCACCACGTGGATCCTTACCTGTGGCACGGTGGTGCCAACTTTGACCAGGTGCAGCAGTTGTTCCCGCATCACTGTCCGGTCACCGATCTCCCGGCGGAGCACGAACTCGTCCAGGACGAAGGTGAGCAGGGGCGGCTTCGGCCGAGCCAGGATTTCCTGCCGGTCCAACCGGGTGGTCACCTGCTCCTCGATTTCCTCGCCTGAGAGCAGCCCTGGCCCGGAGAAGACCGCCCGGGAATATGCCTCGGTCTGCAACAGCCCCGGCACGTAGGCCGGCTCGAATGACCGCAGCGCTTTCGCTTCCTGTTCGACGCCGGCCCACTCCCGGAAGTACTGCACGACGATCTCCCGGCTGATCCGCTTCTGGATGCGTACGAAGCGGCCGTCGGTGTTGAAGACCGTGTCGCAGCGCCGGGCGAAGTCGAGACTGGGCCGGCGTTCGCAGCTCTCCACCTTGGCGACCATCGGCTGGGAGTAGTTGATCGCCTCGGCCAGCGCCGTCTGGGACATGCTCGCGGCGGACCGGGCGAGCCGCAGCTCCTCGGCGAAGTGTTCGAGCATCGGAGACCGTTCCATATGACTCCTCCATGACGAAGGGCGTACAGGCGGGATAAACGCGGATACGCACGGGTCGTACCGATCGAGAAGCTCCTCAGCGTAGTGCCATCCACAGCAGAGTGTCACTAGCGGAACCGCTCGGAGCCATGGCCTCGGAAAGGACGGGCGGAACCGCGCGGGGGCCGTCGGTCTCCCTTCCCCGCCCGAGGCGGCCCCCGCATCCAAGCCGAGGAGGTAGCTGTGAGCTGGTTTCGACGTACGCCGAGAATCCACCGCCGGGACTGGCGACGGCTCTGGCGGTACTGCCGGTGCGGGCACCCGTGGGGTTGTCTCGGCACCCTTCCGCCGACCGTGCCGACGGCGGAGCCGCCGATGCCGCAGCCGCCCTCGCCGAGACCGTCGGTGCGCGGCCGGGTACGCCCGGCGAACCGTGGTGGCTACCTGCGTGACCTGAACGTGCCGACGCGGGTTCGACGGTGACCGAGCCGGTCCGCGCCGAGCGGCCGGAGCCGACGGTTCGTTTCGACCCGCAGGTGTCCACCGAGGATCTGACGCAGGTTAGGGCTCGGCCGTAATTGGGAACGGCACGTCAACCCCTTGCCGCCCCTGTGGCGGCCCGTTCCCTGGAGTTGCCATGCAACCCAAGAAACTCGACATGCGTACGGCGAACCTCTGGCTCGCCACCCTGCTGCCGTTCTTCATCGCCGTCGCGGTGGGAGTACCGCTGCTGACCGGCGTCGACGGTACCGCCGAGCGCGTGGTCCGGCTCGTGGTCGTGCTGCTCTGCGTCTGTGTCTGCGTCCCGGCCGGCTGGTCGTTGGCCCGGGGTCGCCGAGGTGCGGGCCGGTCGTGAACCGGGAGGTCTCCGAAGTCCCGCGAATGAGGTAGCGCTGCCGGTCCGTGTGCCCGCCGGACCCGCCGCCCGGACCGGCGGCCGAGCCGGCCCGGGCGTTCCGGTCAGTCGGGCAGTCGGGCGAGGGACAGCTTGGCCAGGATCTCGTCGACTGTCTCGTCCGGCGTCTGGTCGGAGTTGTCCAGCCAGAGGCCCAACCGGGGAGTGTCGTCGCGTACCGCCGAGTCGAGCGACTCGACCGTCCACTCGCCGTAGCCCCGCTTGGCCCGGCCCCGCTCACGCCGATGGATCACCTCCGGGCGCGGCACGAGCACGACCGCGTAGCGCGGGCGGGTGGCGACCAGGTCCAGGTAGTCGGCCCAGACGGGGCCGAGGACGACATCCTGGAGTACGGCGGTGAAGCCGGCCCGGGCGTAGCCGTCGGCGGTCGCCGCCGCGAGCTGGTACCGCAGCCGGAGTTGCGCCGCCGCCTCGTCCGTCTCCTCGGGTGTGAAGCCGCGGCGACCCGACACGATCATGCGGCGGAAGAGGTCGCCCCGGACGTGCGCCGCCCGGGGCAGCCGCTCGGCGAGGCGTTGTGCCACCGTGGACTTGCCGGCGGCCATGGCCCCGGTCAGCACGACGACGGCGGACGACAGATCGATCATCTCGGGGGACGAAGCTACACCATGAGCAGGTAGGACGCCCGCGAATCCGGTTCGGCAGTGGGTGAACAACCGCGACTTCGGGCTGGTCAGGCCGTCCGCGAGCCGGTTAGCTGGGGGTGCGAGGCAGTAACCAGGCAATACGTGGGAGGAACGCCGCCGTGCCACCGCCGCCCGAGGAGGTCATCGCCGGCCAGGCCGTCTACAACCGGCTGGTGCTCGCCGGCTACGACACGTTCGTGCTCGGCTTCTCCTGCCGACTCGTCTGGCGGTGCGCCAAGCGGCACATGCTGGACAACTACCAGCGCAACATCGGCGCTCGGCACGTGGAGTTCGGCGCCGGCACCGCGTACTTCCTGGACCGGTGCCGCTTCCCGACCGTGGCCCCCGAACTGACCCTGGTCGACCTCAACCCGACCGTGCTGCGGGTCAGCGCGGCCCGGGTGGCCCGCTACCGTCCGGCGGTGGTGCAGGCCGACGTGCTCCAGCCGATTCCCTTCGACGACGGCAAGCTCCGCAGCGGCCACCACGACTCGGTCGGGGCGAACTTCCTGCTGCACTGTCTGCCCGGCTCCTGGTCGGAGAAGGCCGCCGTCTTCGACAACGCGGCTGCGGCGCTCCGCCCCGGCGGCCGGATCTTCGGCAGCACGATCCTCGCCTCGGGGGTGCCGGTCAACGCGACCGCACGGCGGCTGATGAGGCTCTACAACGCGCGGGGGATCTTCCACAACACCGACGACGACCTGGCCGGGCTGCGCTGGCAACTCGACCAGCGCTTCACCGACATCCAGCTCACCGTACGCGGCTGCGTCGCCCTCTTCGAGGCCACCAAGCCGGCACCGACGAAGGATCTTGTCGACTGACTCAGCGACCGAGAGCAGGGTCGGAACCAGGCTTCGATTGACCGCCAGAGCTGGGCGCCGTTCTCGCCGGCCTTGTATTAGCGTCAGAGCTGTGACAGATCGTGTTTCGCCGTACGAGCCCCTGACGCTGGAGCGCCTCGGGGCACTGCTTGCGGGGGCCGACGAGGCGCGACGGTGGCGGCTCGTGGCGGAGTTCCTGGAGGAGTATCGCTGGGAACCCGTTGACTCGCGGATAGATCTGTTGAGTGCGGAACCGGTTCCCACCGGCGACGAACACTGGGACGTGTTTCTCGCGGCTCTGGCGGAGCATCTGTCGGCGAAAGACGGACGTGGTGCGCCGCAGTGGGTTGAGTCCCGTTCGTTGCGGCGGTTCTGGTTCCCCTTCAATACCCGTGCGGCTCGGGTCGATGCGATGGTGCACGCACCAGCCGCGTTCCGACGTCGCGGTGTCTATGTTGCCGCCCACGAGCTGAACGTCGCGTGAGCGCCGCCGACCCGCTGTTGGACCGCGCCGCGATCGAGGATGCCTTTCGCCGGCTGGGAGATCGGCTGGCCCGGCGTGGGGTGATCGCAGATCTTTACGTTTTCGGTGGCGCGGCCATGGCCCTGGCCTACGATGCCCGTCGGGCGACCCGTGACATCGACGCCGTGTTCCAGCCGCATGGCATAGTGCTCGACGAGGCCCGAGCGGTCGCCGACGAACTGGGCCTTCCGCACTGGTGGCTCAACGAGCAGGCGAGTGCTTATGTAGCGCCCGGCGGCGATGCGACGGCTCCTCGTGTCTTCGATCACCCTGGGCTGCGGGTTGCGGCGGCGTCTCCCGAGCATCTTCTGGCGATGAAAGTGCTTGCGGCGCGGCGTCGGGACGCCGAAGACATTCGATTCCTGGTCGAGCGCCTCGGGCTGACCAGCGCCGAGCAGGTACTCAGGCTATGCGGGGAGATTTTTCCCGAGGAAGAGGTTCCGGGCCGGGCGAGGCTGGTTCTTGATGACGTGTTCGACGAGCAGTAGCTGCGCCGTGCGCCGGCAGAAATGGGCCGGTTCAGTGGGCTGAAGCCGCGTCGAACCGGGCGCCGTACGCGCCGGCGCCCGTGCCGGGCTGCCCGGAGAGGTACGCCCTGTTGGTTGAGGTCAAGCCTCCCTCTGCCAGGGGAACCGGCTCACCCCGGGACGTGAGGTCTGCGCCGCCGCGAGCGCGGATGGTGTGGGGAAGCGGGCGCGGCAGGTTCGCCGGCCCGACACGTCGAGGAGGCAACGACGATGCCCCGTACCGAACCGATCGACCGGACGGCCACCCGGACCGCGCCGGAGCCGTACCAGCACCGGCACCGGGTCGGTTGGCTGGCCGTCGGCGCGACCGCGCTGTTCGGCCTGCTGGCGCTGGTGTGGAGCGTCACCGGTCGCGGCTACCCGTTCGGCGCCGCCGACCCGGACGGCTCCGGCAGCCTGCTCTGGCGGGTACCGGCCGAAGTCGGGGCGCCGGTCTTCGCGGTGCTGCTGCTCGGCGCGGCGGTCACCGCGCTCGCCATGACCGGTCCGCACGCGGTACGCCTGCGCGGCGCGGCCCGGCTCGTGCTGCTCGGCTACGGCTGGCTGGTGGTGACCGGACTGCTGCTGGTCGTGCCGGACGTGCAGGTGCTCACCTATCTCGGGTACGCGCCGATGCTGATCGGCGGGCTGCCGTTCGGCTGGCCACCGGTGGAGTATTCCGAACTCTTCACCCTCGCGCTCGGCTACAAGGTGTTCTCGGTCGCCGCCGGGCTGCTGCTGGCCCGGACGATACTGTCCTGGCAGTTCCGTACCGCCGGAGCCTGTGGCCGGTGCGGGCGCCGGCCGGGCGCCGAGGGGTGGACCTCGGCGGAGTCGGCGGCCCGCTGGGGGCGCCGGGCGGTCGGGGTGGCGGCGGTGATCCCGGTGCTGTACGCGGTCGTCCGGCTCGCCTGGGCGGTCGGCATCCCGCTCGGCATCACCGACGAGTTCCTGCGCGAGCTGCACCGGACCGGTCTGGTCTGGGCCGGCGCCGGGCTGGCCGCGTTCGGGCTGGTCGGTGCGGTGCTCACCCTCGGCCTGGTGCAGCGGTGGGGCGAGCGGTTCCCGCGCTGGATGATCGGGTTGGCCGGCAGGCGGGTGCCGATCACGCTCGCCGTCGTCCCCGCCACCGGGGTCGCGGTCGCGATCACCGCCGCCGGCCTGGCCCTCTACGGGCAGCCGGAACTCCTCGACGAGTTGCGCGACAGCACCCTGATGGTCGTCCCGATGCTGCTCTGGCCGGTCTGGGGTGTCGCGCTCGGCGCCGCCACCCTCGCCTACCACCTGCGCCGCCGGGGCGGCTGCGCCCGCTGCTGACCGATCAGTGGTTCGGGTCAGTGCTCCGGGTCAGTCCTTCGGGCGGGAGCGGAACGTGCCGACGATCACACCGCCGAGCACGCCGAACGCGATCCCCAGCCCGATGTTGTCGATCAGGAGGCCGAGGAGCACGCCGAAGGAGACCCCCAGGCCGATCGCAATGCCGAGCTTCGTCCCGGTTTCACTCGGTGTACTCATTCATCCTCCCCGTTCTCGCGGATCCGCCGGTACCGCTTGGATCTTGACGGTACCGGCTGGATCTTGACTGGTCCCTTCGCGCACCGCGATCGCCACGATCGAGAGCTAGCGTAGGTGCGTGACGGAAATTTCCCAGGTCCCACCGACCCCGCCGGCCGAGCTTCCCGGCACCCTCGGCGCACTGCGCGCCGCCGGGCACCGGTACCGGACGGTCAAGCAGGAACTCCGGGACAACCTGCTGGCCCGGCTCCGGTCCGGCGAACCCCGCTTCCCCGGCATCGTCGGCTACGACGAGACCGTGCTCCCCGAGGTCGAGCGGGCCCTGCTGGCCGGGCACGACATGGTGCTGCTCGGCGAGCGCGGCCAGGGCAAGACCCGACTGATCCGCGCCCTGGGCCAGCTCCTCGACGAGTGGACCCCGGTGATCCGTGGCTCCGAGCTGAACGAGCACCCGCTGCACCCGCTGACCCCGGCCTCCCGCCGGGCCGTCGAGGAGGCCGGCGACGAGCTGCCGATCGGCTGGCTGCACCGGTCGATGCGGTACGGCGAGAAGCTCGCCACCCCGGACACCAGCGTCGGCGACCTGATCGGCGACGTGGACCCGATCCGAGTGGCCCAGGGGCGTACCCTCGGCGACCCGGAGACGATCCACTTCGGGCTGGTACCCCGGACCAACCGGGGCATCTTCGCCGTCAACGAGCTGCCCGACCTGGCCGAGCGGATCCAGGTGGCCCTGCTCAACGTGCTGGAGGAGCGGGACATCCAGGTACGCGGCTACCAGCTCCGGCTGCCGCTGGACCTGCTGCTGGTGGCGAGCGCCAACCCCGAGGACTACACCAACCGGGGGCGGATCATCACCCCGCTCAAGGACCGGTTCGGCGCCGAGATCCGTACCCACTACCCGCTCGACCTCGAACTGGAGCTGGCGCTGATCCGGCAGGAGGCGGCGCTGGTCGCCGCCGTACCGGAGCACGTGCTGGAGGTGCTGGCCCGGTTCGCCCGGGCGGTGCGGGAGTCCCCGGCCGTCGACCCGCGCTCCGGTGTCTCGGCCCGGTTCGCCATCGCCGCCGCCGAGACCGTCTCGGCCGCCGCGCTGCGCCGGGCCGGCCTGCTCGGCGCCGGCGGCCCGGACGGGCAGCCCGCCGCACCGGCCGACACCGAACCGGTGGCCCGGGTCGGTGACGCGGTCTCGGTGACCAGCACCCTGCGCGGCAAGGTCGAGTTCGAGAGCGGCGAGGAGGGCCGGGAGATCGAGATCCTCGGTCACCTGCTCCGGACCGCCACCGCCGACACGTTCCGGGCCCGGCTGGCCGGGCTGGACGTCTCCGGCTTCACCGCGCTGGTCGCCGACGGCGCGATCATCGAGACCGGCGAGCTGGTCGGCCCGACCGAGCTGCTCCGGCAGGTCGGCACCGTACCGGGGCTGGCCAAGGCGCTGGACCGGCTCGGGCTCGGCGACGCACCCACCCCGGCCGAGGCGGCGGCCGGGATCGAGTTCGTACTCGAAGGGCTGCACCTGACCCGGCGGCTCGCCAAGGACGTCACCGACGAGGGCCGTACCCGATATGGCGGGCGCAGCCCCGACGGCGGCCGGGGCCCCGGCGAGCGGTCGGCCCGCGACGACGACTGGGCCTGATCGTGGCCGGCGGAAACCGCTACCGGTACGGCTCCTGGCGCGGCGGCCCCGACCCGCTCGCCCCGCCCTACGACGTGCGGGCGGCGGTCGACTCGGTCGGCGCCGAGGTGCTGGCCGGCGGCAGCCTGCGCGAGGCGCTGCGCAACCTGCTCCGGCGCGGCCCGCAGGGCCGGGGCGGCCTGGAGGACCTGGTCGCCCGGGCCCGGCGGATGCGCCGCGAGGCGCTGCGCCGGGGTGACCTGGACGGCGCGGTGACCCGGGCCCGGGCCCTGCTCGACCAGGCGCTCGCCGCCGAGCGCGACGAGCTGCGCGGCCGGAACGACGACGACGCCCGGTTCGCCGAGGCGGTGTTGGACAACCTGCCCTCCTCGACGGCGCGGGCGGTCGAGGAACTCTCCGGCTACGAGTGGGCCAGTGACGAGGCCCGGGCCGCCTACCAGCAGATTCTGGACGGGCTGCGCCGGGACGTGCTGGAGCAGCGGTTCAGCGGGCTGCGGGACGCGATGCAGGGTGCCGCGAACCCGGCCGCGCAGCGCCAGCTCGCCGAGATGCTGCGCGACCTCAACGACCTGCTGGCCCGGCACGACCGGGGCGAGGAGACCACCGACGCGTTCGCCGAGTTCATGCGGCGGCACGGCGAGTTCTTCCCGGAGAACCCGGAGACGGTCGAGGAGCTGGTCGACGCGCTGGCCCGGCGGGCCGCCGCCGGGGAACGGCTGATGCGCTCGCTCTCCCCGGCCCAGCGGGAGGAGCTGTCCCGGCTGATGGAGTCCTCGCTCGGCCCGGAACTGGCCGGGCAGCTCTCCGCACTCGACGCCAACCTGCGCTCGCTCCGCCCCGACCTGGCCTGGGACCGCCGGGAGCGGGTCCGCGGCGACCAGCCGCTCGGCTACGGCGAGGCGGCCGGGGCGCTCGGCGAGATCGCCGACCTGGACGACCTGCTGGACCAGCTCGGCCAGGAGCATCCGGGGGCGACCCTGGACGACATCGACGTGGAGTCGGTGCAGCGCAACCTGGGCCGGGACGCCGCCGACGACGTACGCCGGCTGCGTGAACTGGAGCGGGAGCTGCGCCGGCAGGGCTGGGTGACCCGGGGCGCCGACGGGCTGACCCTGAGCCCGAAGGCACTTCGCCGGCTCGGCGGTACGGCGCTGCGCCGGATCTTCGCCGAACTCTCCGGCGGCCGGCGGGGGCAGCACGACCTGCGCTCGGCCGGTGCCGCCGGTGAGGTGACCGGTGCCTCCCGCCCCTGGGAGTACGGCGACGAGCAGCCGCTCGACGTGGTCCGTACGCTCGCCCGGGCGGTCCGGCGCGGCGGTGCCGGGGTGCCGGTGGCGCTGGCGGTCGAGGACTTCGAGGTGGTGGAGACCGAGCGGCGTGCCTCGGCGGCGGTGGCGCTCTGTGTCGACCTCTCCTTCTCGATGATCTCGGAGGGGCGCTGGGGGCCGATGAAGCAGACCGCGCTGGCGCTGTCGCACCTGGTCGCCACCCGCTTCCCGCAGGACGCGTTGCAGATCATCGGTTTCGGCCGGGAGGCGATGCCGCTGACCCAGCAGGAGCTGGCCGGGGTGGAGCCGGAGATGGTGCAGGGCACCAACCTGCAACACGCGCTGATGCTGGCCGGCCGGCACCTGCGCCGGCACCCCGGCTCCGAGCCGGTGGTGCTGGTGGTCACCGACGGCGAGCCGACCGCGCACCTCGATCCGGAGCTTGGCGGCGGGGTCTTCAACTGGCCGTCGCTGCCGGAGACGATCCAGTTGACGGTCGCCGAGGTGGACAAGCTGACCCGGTACGGCGCCACGATGAACCTCTTCATGCTCGGCGAGGACCCCGGGCTGCGCCGGTTCGTGGACGCGGTGGCGCGGCGCTGCGGCGGCCGGGTCTTCACCCCGGAACTGGACGACCTGGGGGAGTACGTCGTCTCCGACTACCTGCGGGCGCGGCGTGGCCGGCGCGGTCGCTGAGCACCGGTGGCCCGGTTCCCGGGCGGCCCGGGTCGGGGCGGTCGGGCGATAACCGGGCAGGTCGGGCGAACTCTTCCTAGACTCGGTCGGGTGGAGACGGCCGAGCTGCGCCGGGCGTACGCGGACCTGCTCGCCGAGGTCGACGGGGGCTCCTTCGGGCCACCGCCGCCGGGGGAGTTGGCCGTGGAGGAGGTGCTGGTGCACCTCGCCGCCAACGACGAGTTGCTGATCGAGGCGACCGAGGCGGTGCTGGCCGGCTCGCCGTGGGCGTACTACGACGGGCAGTCGACGCTGCGCCCGCAGGTGGACGCGATGGTGCCGCGCGACGGCGGGCTGCCCGAGCTGGCCGAGCGGCTGCGGTCCACCAGCGAGCGGCTCTGCGCCCTGGTGGACCGGCTGGGGCCGGAGGCGGAGACGCCGGTCGACTCGCACCTGCGGGAGGGCTTCGAGCTGCACATCGAGGAGTCGCTGCCGTGGGGACGGATGCTCGACATCCACGGCCGGCTCCACCTGCCGGCGCACCTCGAACAGTTGCGCGCCATGCGTACGGATCTGCGGTAGTCGCGCATGGGAGCGTTCCCATCATCCGGGACGTGGTGATCTAGGCATCGTCCGCAGCATTACCTTCCTGTTAACCGATGGGAGTGAATATGCTGCGACGTCAATCCGTCGGGCGGCTCTGCCTGGTCGGCGTGACCGCCCTGATCGCCCCGCTCGTCGCCTTCGGCGCGCCGCCCGCCTCCGGCCAGCCCGCCCCGGAGCACGCGGCGGCGGCCGCGGTGCCACCCCTGGACCAGCTCACCGTCAGCACCACCCAGGTCGCCTTCGGACTCCAGCGGCCGACCGCGATCTTCGCCCCCGACGACGGCAGCGGCCGGCTGCTGATCGCCGAGAAGCAGGGGACGATCCGGGTCTACCACCCGGAGACCGGGCTGGCCGCCGACCCGCTGCTCGACATCCGGGACCGGGTCGACACCTCCGGCAACGAGCGCGGGCTGCTCGGCCTGGTCACCACGCCGAACTTCAGCCAGAGCCGGACCCTCTACGTCAGCTACACCGCACTGCCGGAGGGCACCGTCACGCTCTCCCGATTCACCCTCGCCACCGCCGGCCAGACGCCGATCCCGCCGGCCGGCGAGCAGGTGATCCTGACCCAGCCACACGCCGAATACTCCAACCACAACGGCGGGCACGTCGCCTTCGGCCCGGACGGCCACCTCTACTGGAGCATCGGCGACGGCGGCGGCTCCGACGACGTACTCAACTCGGGGCAGAACCTCAACACGCTGCTCGGCAAGATCCTCCGGCTGGACGTGAGCCGCTCCTGCGACGGGCGGCCGTACTGCGTACCGGCGGACAACCCGTTCGTCGGCACCGCCAACGCCCGGCCGGAAATCTGGACGTACGGGCTGCGCAACCCGTGGAAGTTCTCGCACGACCTCGGCGGGGACGGCTCGCTCTGGATCGCCGACGTCGGGCAGGGCACCTTCGAGGAGATCGACCACCTGCGGGCGAACCAGGCCGGCGCCAACCTCGGCTGGTCCTGCCGGGAGGGACCGCAGGTCTTCGACCCCGACCGCTGCCAGGCCGGCGCGCAGTACGTCGAGCCGATCTACTCGTACCGCACCTCGACCGACGGCTGCGCCGTGATCGGCGGGTACGTCTACCGGGGCGAGGAGTACGCCGACATCGCCGCCGGCACCTACCTGGCCACCGACTACTGCTCCGGTACGGCGTTCGTGGTCCGGCCCCCGGCCGCCCCCGGCGGGGCGTACGCCACCCGGGCGCTCACCGAGCTGACCATCCAGCCGACCAGCCTCGGCCAGGACGCCGACGGCGAGCTGTATCTGGTCAACGACCTGCCGGGCCAACTGCACAGGATCGAGTTCGGCACCACCGCCCCGCCGGCCGCCTGCCGGATCGCCTACCGGGTCGACCAGCAGTGGGGGACCGGCTTCAACGCCACCGTGACCGTCACCAACACCGGCACCCAGCCGGTCAGCGGCTGGACGGTGAGCTGGACCTGGCCCGGCGCGCAGCGCGCCGGCTCGTTCTACAACGCCCGGGGCAGCCAGTCCGGCGCGGTGGTGACCGCGCAGAACGCCAACTGGAACGCGAACATCCCGCCGGGCGGCACGGTCCAGTTCAGCTTCCTCGCCTCGAACACCGGCCCGAACCCGGCGCCGACCGCCTTCACCCTGAACGGCAACACCTGCGCCTGAGGTGTGTGCGGAAGGGCCCCCGCTACGACGGAGCACGATCTGCGGGGGTCCCTTCCTCACCCGCTGGGTGCTCGGAAGGTACGCCGGTAGGCGGTCGGCGGTACCCCGATCCGCTGGTGCAACTGCTGCCGCAGCGCGGCGGCGGTGCCGAAGCCGGACCGCCGGGCCACCTGGTCGACGCCGAGGTCGGTGGTCTCCAGCAGCAGCCGGGCATGCTCGGTGCGCTGCCGCAGCAGCCACTGTGCCGGGCTGAGTCCGGTCTCCTCGCGGAACCGCCGGGTGAAGGTCCGGACGCTCATGCTGGCGTGCGCGGCCATCCGCGGCAGGGTCAGCGGTTCGTGCAGCCGGTGCTGGATCCACTCCCTGGTCCGCCCGGTGCCGGCCGCCGCCACCTCCGGCAGCGGCCGTTCGATGTACTGGGCCTGCCCGCCGTCCCGCCACGACGGCACCACGCAGCGCCGGGCCGACCGGTTGGCGACCCGACTGCCGTGGTCGGTCCGGATCACGTGCAGGCACAGGTCGATGCCGGCCGCCACCCCGGCCGAGCTGAGCAGGTCACCGTCGTCGACGAAGAGCACCTCGGGATCGAGCCGTACCCTCGGGTGGAACCGGCGGAACCGGTTGGCGTACGCCCAGTGCGTGGTGGCCGGCCGGTCGTCCAGCAGCCCGGCGGCGGCGAGTACGAAGGCGCCGGTGCAGATGGACATGATCCGTACGCCCCGGTCGTGCGCCTCGCGCAGCGCCGCCCGGATCTCCGGGTCGACGGTCCCGTCGACCAGCGGCGGGCCGTCGTGGATGCCGGGCAGCACGACGGTGTCGGCGTCGGCCAGGATCTCCAGCCCGTGGTCGGGCAGCACCCGGAACCCGGCGGTGCTGCGCACCGGCCGGCCGCCGGCGGTGCAGGTGGTGACGGTGTAGAGCGGCTCGCCGTCGGCGTCCCGGGCGGTGCCGAAGACCTGGGCCGGGGTGCCGAGGTCGAGCCCGACCACCCCGTCCAGGGCGAGCACCACCACCCGGTGCGGCGTCGGCCTCCGTGGTTGGCCGGGCCGGCCCGGACCGGGCCCGTCCGGGCTCGGGGCGCTCTCCACCGGGGTACCCGCTGGCGTGCTGGTGGTCACCGCTGCTCCGCTCTCCGTCGTGTTGGCCCAATTCTTGCGCATCCTGGCTGTCCAGCCACTCGTCCGGGTCCCCGCCGGCCCGCAGACTCGTCGGGTGAGTTCCCGCCGCCTGCACCCCGCCTGGGTGGTCGCCGCCGTCGCCTTCGTCGCGCTGGTCGGCGCCGCCGGGTTCCGGGCCACGCCGTCTGTCCTGCTGCACCCGCTGCACCAGGAGTTCGGCTGGCCACTGGCGACCATCTCGGCCGCGGTCTCGGTCAACCTGCTGCTCTTCGGGCTGACCGCACCGTTCGCCGCCGCCCTGATGGACCGGTTCGGCATCCGGCGGGTGGTCGCCGCCGCGCTGACCCTGGTCGCCGCCGGCAGCGGGCTGACCGTCTTCATGCGGACCAGCGCCGAACTGATCCTCTGCTGGGGCGTACTCGTCGGGCTGGGTACCGGGTCGATGGCGCTCGCCTTCGTGGCCACCGTGACCGGGCGGTGGTTCGTCCGGCGCCGGGGACTGGTCACCGGGGTACTCACCGCCGGAGGGGCCGCCGGACAGCTCGTCTTCCTGCCGCTGCTGGCGAACCTGGTCGCGGCGTACGGGTGGCGGGCGGCGGCGCTGGTGGTGGCCGGGTCGGCGCTGGCCGTCGTACCCCTGGTGGGGTGGCTGCTGCGCGACCACCCGGCGGATCTGGGCCTGCCGCCCTACGGTGCGACCGAGGTCGTGCCCCCGCCGGCCCGGACCGGCGGGGCGGCGTCCCGGGCGATCCGTGCGCTGCGCACCGCCGCCCGGACCCCGGCGTTCTGGCTGCTCGCCGGCGGCTTCGCGATCTGCGGCGCCTCGACGAACGGGCTGGTCGGCACGCACTTCATCCCGGCCGCGCACGACCACGGGATGACCGAGACCGCCGCCGCCGGCCTGCTCGCCCTGGTCGGGCTCTTCGACATCGCCGGCACCATCGCGTCGGGCTGGCTCACCGACCGGTTCGACAGCCGGGTACTCCTCGCCGGCTACTACGCGCTGCGCGGGCTGTCGCTGCTGGTGCTGCCGAGCCTCTTCGGCGACTCGGCCCGGCCGAGCATGCTGGTCTTCGTGATCTTCTACGGGCTGGACTGGGTGGCCACCGTGCCGCCGACGGTCGCGCTCTGCCGGGAGTACTTCGGGGCCGCCGGTGCCGTGGTGTTCGGCTGGGTCTTCGCCGCCCACCAGGTCGGCGCGGCGGTCGCGGCGACCGGCGCGGGGCTGATCCGGGACCAGCTCGGCAGCTACACCCTGGCCTGGTACGTCGCCGGGGCGCTCTGTGCCGCCGCCGCGGTCTTCTCGATGCTGCTGCGCCGCCGTCCCGCCGGAACCGCCGGGCCGGACGCGCCCGCCGCGCCCGCCACCCCACTCGCCGACCGAGCCGGGGCGCCGGTGTCGGCAGGCTGACGGGAGAGTGTCGGCAACCCGACACGTGGTTACTTATTGTTACGACACCATTACTCTATGAATGGTGGTGTGCTCACTCTGCTGGTTTCCGGGCCGGTCCCCGGTAGCACGCGCGGCGACGCCGAATCCGCCTCCGCGCTGGCTCGGGAGCTGCACACCCGGACGATCCTGCACGTCGTCCGGCCCGGTGTCGACGATCCGCCGGTCCCGCCCGACCCCTCGCCGCAGGAACCGGACTCCCCGCCCGACCTCGGCGACCTGCCCGGCGGCGGCCACGGCGGCACCGGCCCGGCCGTCCGCAAGGGCGGCGCCGCCGGATCACTCGCCGAACTCGTGGTCACCGGCCTCTTCTCGGCCACCACCGTCGCGGCGCTGGCCCAGGTCGCCGTCGCCTTCCTGGAGCGCGGCGCCGCCCGCCGGATCGTCCTGCGGGACGGACGACGCACCCTGACGATCAGCGCCCCCGGCGAGGACACCGAGCAGATGGTGGTCGAGTGGCTCGGCGTGCCACCGACACAGAGCGGTACCGGCTCCTCCGGTGCCGATTAACCCGCCGACCGGCCGTTACGCGCTGCTGGTCGCGGTCGGCGAGTACGACGACCCGTCGCTGGACCAGCTCCGCGCCCCCGAGCAGGACGTGGAACGGCTGGCGGCGGTGCTGGAGGACCCGTCGGTCGGCAACTTCACCGTCCGTACCTTGCAGGACGCCGCCGAACAGGAGGTACGCCGGGAGATCGAGGACCTGCTCACCGACCGGGTCAACGACGACCTCGTACTGCTCTACTTTTCCTGCCACGGCATCGTCGACCCGTTCCACCGGCTCTACTTCGCGGCCGCCAACACCGTACGGACCCGACCGGCCAGCACCGCCATCTCCCGCTCCTTCGTCAACGAGCAACTGGAGGCGTGCCGGGCCGCCGCCAAGGTCCTGGTGCTGGACTGCTGTTTCGCCGGTGCGTTCGCCGAGGGCTTCAAGGCGGCGCCGCAGGGTGCGCTGGACGGCCAGGTCGGCCGGGGGTACGTGGTGATCAGTGCCTGCGACAGCTACGAGTACGCCTTCGAGTCCGACGGGCTGGTGGAGTCCGCGCCCCGTGGCTCGATCTTCACCGACGTACTGCTGGAGGGGCTGGCCACCGGCGGTGCCGACCTGGACGGCGACGGGCGGGTCGGCGTCGACGAGCTGTTCCGGTATGTCCACGACGGGGTGGTCCGCCGCCGGCCGGACCAGAAGCCGAAGTGGAGCGCCTACAACGCCGAGCCGCACATCTATCTCGCCACCGTCCCGCCGACGGCCGACCCGCCGGGGAGCGGCGAGAACCGGCCGGGCGGGGTGGTCGAGGCGAGCGCCGCGGCGGTGCCCCGGCCTAGCAACTACAACCGGCACCAGGCGATCGTCGCCCGGGGCTTCCGGGCCGGCGCCGACCTGGTGCGGCGCACCTTCGGGCCGCTCGGCCGGCGGGTGCTGGTCGAGGACGCCTCCGGGGCGTACCACGAACTGGCCGACGCGGCGAGCGTGGTGCGGCTCTTCACCGCGTACGACAGCCGGGACGCGATCGGCGCCAGCTACGTCCGGGAACTGGTCGAGGGGGTACGGCACCGGGTCGGCGACGGCGCCACCACCACTGTGGTACTCGCCCAGGCCATGCTGGACGGTGCCTCGGTGGCGCTGCGGGCCGGCGCCAACCCGGTGGCGCTGTGCCGGGGGATCGAGTCCGCCGCGCTGGCGGTCCTCGCCGAACTGGGCGACCTGGCCGTGCCGGTGGAGACGAAGGAACAGCTCCAGATGGTCTCCACGATCGCCTCCGGCGACGAGGTGGTCGGCGACCTGCTGGCCACCGCGATGGAGCGGGTCGGCAAGGACGGCGTGGTGATCGTCGAGGAGAGCAACCTCTTCGGCCTCGAACTCGAACTCACCCGGGGCATCCGGGTGCCGGCCGGGCACGTCTCGCCGTACTTCGTGACCGATCCGGAGGAGGCGGAGGCGGTACTCGACGACCCGTCGATCCTCATCGTCGACCAGCGGCTCTCCGGGGTACCGGAGTTGCAGCCGCTGCTGGACGAGGTCGGCCGCTCCGGCCGGCCGCTGGCGGTCTTCGCCCGGGACATCCGGGACGCCGCCCTCACCGCGCTGATCGTCGGGAAGATGCGGCACACCCTCGACGCGGTGGCGGTGCGGCTGCCCTGGCCGGACGAGGAGCGGTGCACCATGATGGCGGACCTGGCGCTGCTCACCGGGGCGCAGGTGGTCGGCGACGCCGAGGGTGGGCTCGCCGCCGCCACCGGTCAGGTGCTGGGCGGCGCCCGCAAGGTGATCACCACCCGCCGGGACACCACCCTGGTGGACGGGGCCGGCGACCCGGACCTGGCCCGGCGCCGGGTGCGGGGGCTGCGGGCGGAGCTGGCCCGGCGCCCGGACGGGCACGATCGGGAGCTGCTGCGGGAGCGGCTGGCCCGGCTGGGCGGCGGGGTGGCGGTGATCCGGGTCGGCGAGTCCACCGAGGGGCAGCTCAAGAAGCGCAAACGGCAGATCGACGACGCGGTACGCAACGCGAAGGCGGCCGTCGAGTGGGGACTCGTACCCGGTGGCGGGGCGGCGCTGCTGACCGTCGCCGGGCGGATCGGTCCCCGGGTGCCGCGCGGCGGCGACGAGGCGCTCGGCTACGCGGTGGTGGTCGAGGCGCTGGCCGCGCCGTACGAGGAGTTGATGCGCAACGCCGGGCGGAACCCGGCCGCCGGGCCGGCCGACCTGCGCCGCCGTGGCCCGGGGGTCACCTTCGACGTGGTCGGCGGCTCGTACGTCACCGCGCTGGACGCCGGCATCGTGGACGCCGCCGCGACGCTACGCCAGGCGGTCACCGCCGCCGCCGGGGTGGTGACCCGCTACCTGATGATCGGCTGACCCGCCGGGCTGTCCGAGGGGACGGAGCGGACTCCGGCGGGTGGAGTGGAGTTGGCGGGGTTGGCGGGTGGCCGGCGTCGGGCGAACCCGACGCCGGCCCCAGCCCATGCTGCTACGTGGTGCCGCCGACGTGCAGCAGGTCAGCGATCCGTTCGGCGACCGGTCCGGCCTCCAGGTGCAGCCACGACACGTTCAACCGGTCGTCGCCGAGGACGGCGAGCAGGACGTGGTCGCTCACCCCGTACACCGTGAAGTAGCCCTGGTGGCTGTGGACCGTCAGTTCGCGCAGCGGACCCTGTTGGAGTGTCATGCCGCACTGCCGACCGAGCCCGAACGTGGTCGCCGCGAGCGCGGCGAGGTCGAGCGGCTCGGGGCCGGCGGTGAGGTCGTGTCCGAGCAGTCGCCCGTCGATGCCCGCGAGGACGGCGCCGCGTACCCCGGGCACCCGGTCCCGGAGCACACCCAACTCGGCGTGCAGGGCCGACTGGCCGGGACGGTGCCGGCCGGCGGTGCCGGCACCCAGTTGGTCGAGAGCGCCCTCGGGGAGGTCTTCCTCGCCGCCACTGTCCAGTTGGGCCCCTGGAGAACGCCGGGGCAGCGGGCTGTCGAACAGGTCCCCTCTGGCGTCCTGGAACTGCGTCACGGTCATCACCGCTCCTCGGCCGGTCGCGGGTGGCACACGGATGCGAGGTCAACCTGGGGGCAGGCCGGAGCAGCAGGACGGACGGATTCCTTGCCCGCGCGGGAGCTCAGCGGCCTGATCGGCTGGTGGTTCGCCACTGACAGCGCCTCCATTCTTGGTGTGAACGTCACTGCCCGTAGTGCCGTCACCGCTGAACGGCGAGGTGGGCGGCGGCCGGTCTGACGCGCGAGTTGCTCCTCCGGGGAGAGTGGCATGCCTTGGTGCAAGTTGCATCTCGCGAGACAGGTATTTGTCTGTGCAGCTAACTTACTGTTGACCCGTCCGCGATGGAACAGGGCGATACGACCGATGTTGCGCGGCATGGGGGGTCGTTCTACGCACCGCGCCACTGCGCACAGTGACCAAAACGGAGTGTGACTGCACGTGGCGTCTGCAAACCGCAAATGCACGTGCGCTTCCCAGGTCATCGCCGGATGCGAGTGGACGGCATCGAGGCGCTGTGTCAGAGTGCAAGGGAGGACATTCACGAACACAACTGTCCGATGCGCTGACGCGGGGAGAAGCGCGGTGTTGCCCATCACCGCCCGACGTGGAACGGGTGAGCGACCTTGATACCGCTCGGGGCGGGGTCGCTGCTCGAATACCGGGTGACCGACGCGACGTGGGTCTGCGCCGGGGTCGTACGCGTCGCCCGGTCCTTCTTCTGCCTGACCGATCCCGACCCGCCGCCACGCTGGCACTGGCAGGCGAACACCCGGGACAACGGCCTGGTCGGGGTGACCGAGGGGGCGCTGCTGGTGCGTACCGGCTGCGGTGGCGGCTGGGCCAACCTCACCGTCGAGCTGCACGTCGAACGGCCGGCGGCGGAGACGGCCGGCTGGGACGACGCGGTCGAAATCTCGTACCGGACGGCGGTCGGCCAGTCGCACGTCCGGTCGGCGCGCGGCGGCGGTACCGACTTCCCCCGGATCAGCTTCCGGGGGGCGGGCAGCTATCGGGTCCGGGTGCACGCCCGGGGACGGCACCCCTGCCTGGGCCGGCCCGTCGCCGACCGGCCGGAGGACTATCTGTTGCAGGTCTGGCCGGCGCCGGTGGGGCGTACCGAGATCCTCCGCACGACCGACGGATGACGGCGCCGCCCGGACGGTCCCCGACACGGTCGAGCCGGCGGGCCGGGCGGCGGTGCCCGGGTCCGGCCGGGCGGCACCGCTACCGTGGGGCGGTGAGCGACCCCACCTGGGCGACGGTCCGCGCCGCCCGTGCCTGGCTGGACCGGGCGAACGGAACCGACCGGGCCGAGCTGACCTGCCGGATCCTCAAGGTCACCGAGGAGGCCGGCGAGGCGGCCGGGGCCTGGATCGGGCTGACCGGCCAGAATCCGCGCAAGGGCGTCACGCACAGCCTCGACGACGTGGCCGCCGAGCTGGCCGACGTCGCGCTCAGCGCCCTGGTCGCCATCGAGAGCCTGGACCTCGACGCCCGGCAGGTGCTGGACGCCCGGGCCGCCCGGGTGCGGGACCGGCTCCGGGAGACGTCCGGGCGCGGTGCCGGGTCGGGGCCGTCGGCGGTTTCGGGCTGAGCGGACGGATTGTCCGACATCGGGGTCCGGGACGACGACATGCTTCCCTGGTCGGTCCGCCGCGCGACCCGACGCCGGCGGGCCGCCCTCCGCCGACGTGGCGGCGGACCGGTGGAGGGTCGGCCACCGGCGTGACGTCGTCGGCCGACCCCGGACAGGCCCCGGGGCGGGTGCCCGCAGCCCGACCGTCACCTTCCCCCGTAGTTGACGGCCGGCCCAGCCCGCCCCGGTGCCGATCCCTCCGCCACCTGCGGTTCTCCGCCGGGTACGCCGAGCACGGCACCGGCCGGCCCGGACCTTCGATCGAGATCCGCGCCCGGTAGCCGCCTTCCCGGGTGACGCCCCGGCACCCCGCCCGCCGAATCGGACATCCCCGTTCCGGTCGATGTCCGGGTGCCCGGTCCGACGGTTCGGCAACCGGATCGGACCGGGGCTGCCGGGCGTTCGCGGAGCGCGGACGATAACCGGGAGGTCAAGGTTTGGTTATTGAGGATATCCAGCAGGTCCGTCCGTGCTATACCGTGATTGGGTGAGAGTCGAGCGGCACTGGTGGAACGGCGATCGGGGTCCGCGCGCACGGCGCGACGTCTACATTCGTACGGATGGGCAGCGATGGGAAGTCGAGGCCCAGGTCGGGGGCGCCCAAGGGCGCTCGAAGGTGCAGCAGTGCCCCGGTGAGGCGTCCGCGCGCATCCTCGCGGACGCCTGGCTAGGTGGGCGCCCGGGCTGGCGAGAGATGGTGCTCTGAGCCGACCGCCGTCCGGCTGGTCGCGCAGAGCGTCTCGCGGCTCGATATCTTCCCAGATTCGAGAGGTGGGCCCACGTCGACGGGTGAGAGTCACCTGTCGACGTGGAGTTGCGTGTCCGGCCGGCCGGCGTGAGGTTCCGTTACCGGAACCGGTCGCGGTGGCCAAGCCACTTTCCGCGATCTGCCAAAGGAATCGCACCCCGTTACCCCACTCGGTTGCGTCGAGTTACCATTTAAGCACTCATGGTGATCAATGTCTTGACGACGATCAGCGGGGTGAGGGTTCGTGGCGCGGGACCTTGACGGGCGATCGGGTGGCACAGGGCGGCGGATCGGGGATCTCGACCGCAGCCTGCTGCTGCACTGCCGGACCAGCCAGGTCACCCTGGCGGCCGAGGTGGCCGACCGGAGTGGCGGCGGCCTGGTCGTCACCGCCGACCGGGGCAACCTGCGCGGTTGCCTGGGCCGGGCACGGCACCTGCGGGAGGTCGACCACTACCGCCGTCCCGTGCTGCTCGACGCGGCCCGGTACGCCGGCGACGGCCGGTTGCCCGCCGCCGCGCCCTTCGACCCGCGCTGGATCGACTGCCAGCGGGAACTCGGGCTTCCGGTACTCACCGACTCCGGTTACCTGGACCGGGACGACAGCGCCGGCCTGGCCGGGATCCTCGAACGGGCCGCCCGGCTCGGTGACGCCATCGCGCTGCTGCCGATGCACCCGTCCTGGCTCGCCGACCGGATCGCCCGGCAGACCCTGCTCCGCTACGTGGCGGCGGTCGGCGTACCGGTGGCGGTCGTGGTGGAGGAGTCGGCGAACCCGTTCACCCCGGCCAGTACGGTGCGCGGGCTGCTCCAGTTGCTCGGCTGCGGGGTGCCGGTGCTGGTGCTCCGGGCCGACCTGCCGGTGCTCGGGGTGCTCTGCTCCGGGGCGACCGCGGTGGCGATCGGCACCGAACCCGCGCTGCGCCGGCTCGATCCGCGCCGGCCCGCCGGCTCCGGCCCACCCACCGGGGTGCCCCGGCCGTCGGCGGTGGTCCGGCAGTGCCTGTCGTACGCGCCGCTGCCGGAGATCGAGGCCACCATGCGCCGCCACCCCGACAACGGGATGTGGCACTGCGACTGCGCCACCTGTGCCGGCCGGGGCCTGGGCTGGCTGCTGGACAGGCCGGACGGCGAGCGGAGCCGTACCGCCTTCCGGCACTCCGTCGACGTCCTGCTCGACCTGCGCGCCGAGCTGACCGGGCCGGCCAATCAGCTCAACGAGTGGAGCTGGCGGGCCCGCTGTGTCGCCGCCGCGTCCCGGCGGCGCGAGGTGGGCTGGGACCTGCTGCCGATGTTGAACCACTGGCAGCAGGCGATCGCACCGCCGAGCACCTCCCGACTGCCCGCACCGGCAGGGCGCCGGCCCGGCGGGTCGACCCGGTTCTCCCGGGCGACGACCCCCCGATCAGCGGCCTGACCTGCGGAAATCTCCCCGACGGTGGACCGTCTGGACATTCGGTGGCGCCGGGCGTCCGGAGTCAGGCCAGCGCCATCCGGGCCCAGCGGCTCGGGCTCAGCGTGAGCACCCGGAACGGGCAGTGCCGGTCGGTGAGCAGCGTGTACGCCTCGATCGCCCGCTCGGCCGCGTCCTGCGCCTGCTCGGCCGGGGTCATCCCCCGGCCCCGGTTGCGGAACAGCGCGCCGTAGAAGGCGGAGCAGAAGACGCCGCTCTCGTGCCAGCCGATCTGTGCCGAGGTGCCGATGTAGGTGACCTCGTCCTGGAGGCAGTCCCGGACCGCCTTCTGCCAGGCGCCGGTGCCGGTGCGGCAGCCGTCGGCGAGGATCGCGTGCGCCGAGATGCCCCGCCCCCGGGCGGCCGCCTCCTCGCCCAGCGCCTCCAGCGAGATCTTCGTCCGGCCGTCGCTGCTGGCAAAGGTCGGGGTACTGCTGTGGTCGCCGTGCGCCATCACGTGCAGTACGTCGCAGGAGGCGGTGAAGGCGGTCAGCACCGTGTCCGGGTCGCGGGAGCGGACGAAGTCGATGTCGACGATCGGCTGCTGGTGCTCGGCGTTGATGTTCTGCAAGGTGGACTGCACGAACGTCATCGCCGCGTCGAACGACGAGTCGAGTCCGATGTCGAGCAGACTCACCCGCTTCGCCCTCATCGCCATGGCGAACCTCCCCCGGATGCGATCAACACGCTACCCCTGCCGCGCCAGCCCCGCCGGCCGGGCGGCGACGCACCGAACCGGCCGGCGGCCCGGGTCAGTCGACCAGGGCCGCGTAGACGAGCTGACGCAGTTCGGCCCGGAGCGGATAGGTGCTGGAGGGGACGAGCTGGGTGAAGAGCAGCGCGGTGACCTCGTCGACCGGGTCGACCCAGAACGCCGTACTCGCCATGCCGCCCCAGTAGTACTCGCCCGCGTTGCTCGGGGTGCGGCTCGGCACCGGATCGAGTACCACCGCGAAGCCGAGCCCGAAGCCGATCCCGTCGAAGGACGTCTCGGCGAAGCCGCCGGTGGAGAGCCGCCCCAGGTCCTGCCCCTCCGGCAGGTGGTTGCGGGTCATGAACCGGACCGTACGCGGCGCGAGCAGGCGTACCCCGTCCAGCTCGCCGCCGCGCAGCAGGAACTGGGTGAACCGGTGGTAGTCGGCCGCCGTGGAGAGCAGCCCACCACCGCCGGAGAGCAGCGGTGGCTTCTTGAGCGCCAGCGCGCCGACCTGGTCGTACCGGATCGCCTGGCCGGTGCCGGGGTGCGCGGCGTAGCAGGCGGCCAGCCGGTCCGCGTCGGCGCCCTCGGCCCACCAGCCGGTGTCGGTCATGCCCAGCGGGCCGAGGATGCGGTCGGTGAAGAAGGCGTCCAGCGACTGGCCGGAGACCACCTCGACCAGCCGGCCGAGCACGTCGGTGCCGACCGAGTAGCCCCAGGCCGTGCCGGGCTGGAAGAGCAGCGGCAGCCGGGCCAGGCCCTCGGTGGCGCTGGCCAGGTCGAAGCCCGGCGGGGGATAGAGGTCGAATCCGGCGGCCCGGTAGAGCCCGTCGACCACCGAGGTCTGTAGGAAGCCGTAGGTCAGCCCGGCGGTGTGGGTGAGCAGGTGCCAGACCCGGATCGGCTCGACCGCCGGCACCGTGTAGGGCTTCAGCGCGGACCCCCGGTCGTAGACCCGGACGTCGGCGAACTCCGGCAGCCAGCGGCTGATCTCGTCGGTGAGCTGGAGCCGGCCCTCCTCCCAGAGGATCATCGCGGCGACCGAGGTGACCGGCTTGGTCATCGAGTAGATCCGCCAGAGGGTGTCGGACTCGACCGGCAGCCCCGCCTCGCGGTCCCGCATCCCGTAGGTCGAAGAGTGCGCGATCTCGCCCCGCCGGGTCACCACGATCTGCCAGCCGGCCAACTGCCCCGCGTCGACGTACCGGGCGAAGTGCTCGTCGACTCGGGCCAGCCTCGTCGGGTCGAAGCCGACCTGGTCAGGGTCGACGCTGCGCTGGAGGCTCATTCGCCGAACCATACTGCCGCCCCGGAAAGGGCGGCAACGACCGTCGGCCGTCGGTCCCGGCACACCCCCGCACCCGGGCCGGTACGTCCGGCCACCGGGTCAGCCGGGCCCCACCGGCCGACCGGCCGACCCGTCCGGGTGCGCTCCGGGCGGCCGCGTCCGGCGCCAGTACTGCCGCTTGCCCTCGTCCCGGACCACCACGCCGAGCCGGGTCAGCTCGACCCGCAACTCGGCCACATCCGCCTTGTCGCCGCTGTCCAACGCCCGCTGCCGCGCCTTGAGCAGCGAGTTCGCTCCGGCAGGAAGCTCCGGGTCGGCATCGGCCCAGCGCCGGAACTCCGCCCGGTACGGGTCGCCGTCGGGGTACCAGCGGTAGCCGTGCGCCTCGAAGGCGGCCCGGAGCCGGTCGGCCGAGAGGTCCGACGACTCCCGGGCGAGTTCCTCGGCGGCGGGCCCGAGCAGGACGAGCCGCTTCCCCTCCCGGAACGCCCCGGTGATCTCGGCCCGGCCGACCCGCCGGGTGGCGGTGCCCCGGACCAGCGTCACCCCGTCCCGGGCGACGGTGACGGTCAGCCGCTCGGCGGCGGCGATCCCGGCCACCAGCAGTCCGCCCAGGGTGCCGAGGAGCAGCGCGCCGCCGGTGGCCCAGGGCTCGTCGACCGCGTCGATCAGCATGAACGGGCCGCGCATCGGCATCCAGCGCAGCGACGCCACCCAGCCCGCCGACGCCTGTACCAGCCAGAGCAGGGCGGCGCCGAGCGGCGGGAAGAGGATCCAGACCAGCGCCACCAGGCTGGCCGGCTCGGCCACCACGATCGGCTCGCCGGGCAGGGACGCCCGGGTACGGTCCGGCGGGGTCGCCTCGGCGGTCACCTCAGGACACCTCCCGGCGTACCGTCCGGACCAGCCCGGCGAGCAGCGGCAGCAGCACCCAGACCGCGACCGAGACGCCGAGCCGGGCCCACTGCCCGCCGTCCAGGTGTCCGGGGTCCGGCGGCTCGACCAGGGCGGCCGTGGTGAGCCCGGTGTCCAGCCACTCGGCGGCGGAGCGCAGCCGCTCGATCATCCCGCCGAGCATGGACCAGGCGATCGGGAGCACCAGGGAGAGCACGATCGCCAGCGGAGTGCTCTGGAGCAGCAGGCCGAACGCGATGCCGAGCAGCACGTTGACCGTCTGGAAGACCGCCGCGCCGACGAACGCCGACAGGTCGGTGGACCAGGAGCCGCCGTCGCCGGTCAGCCCGGCGATCACGGTACCGAGGGCCGCCGTCGCCAGGCTGGCCAGTACGGAGATCAGCGCCGCGACCACCCCGGCGCCGAGCTTGGCGACGACCACCCGGTGCCGCTGCGGCACCAGCGCGAAGGTGGTCAGCACGGTGCGCTGGGAGAACTCGGTGGTCACCAGCAGGATGCCGAGGATCGGCAGCAGGACGCCGACCGGGATCTGGGAGAGCGCGAAGAAGTACTCGAACCGCTGGTCGGGGTCGGGAGCGGTGAAGAGCAGCACGGCCACGATGATCGCCGCGATCAGGCCGATGGTGATCAGCAGCCAGTAGCCGGCCCGGGTGTCGGCGAGTTTGCGCAGCTCGACCAGGGTCAACCGGAGCAGCGTCGGCCGGCCGACGCTGTCGTACCCGCCGGGTCGGTCCGCCGGGCCGGCGGACCTGGTGTCGGTGCGCCCAGTGGTGTCGGTGGTCATTTCACGGCCTCCCGGACGGAGTCGCCAGCGGTCAGGGTCAGGAAGATCTGCTCCAGGCCGGCGCTCTCGGCCGGCCGGAGTTCCAGCAGCGCCACGCCGGAGTCGGCGGCGGCCTGCCCGACGGCGCCGGGGTCGGCCCCGACCAGCAGCCCGCCGTCGGTGCCGGACCGCACCGGCAGCCCGGCCCGGTCCAGGGCGGCGCGCAGCGCCTCCGGGTCTCGGGCCCGGACCAGCGCGCCCGCGTCGGCCAGCAGTTCGTCCTTGCTGCCCTGCGCCACGACCCGGCCGCCGCCGATCACCACCAGCCGGTCGGCCACCGCCTCGACCTCGCGGAGCAGGTGCGAGGAGAGCAGCACGGTTCCGCCCCGGTCGGCGAAGTCGCGCAGCAGGCCGCGCATCCAGAAGATCCCCTCCGGGTCGAGGCCGTTCGCCGGCTCGTCCAGGATCAGCACCCGGGGGTCGCCGAGCAGCGCCTGCGCCAGGCCGAGCCGCTGACGCATCCCCAACGAGTACGCCCGGACCCGCCGCCGGGCGGCGACCGCGTTCAACCCGACCTGGTCGAGGCACTCGTCGACCCGGCGCCGGGAGACCCCGATGGTGCGGGCCGAGAGGATCAGCGTCTCCAGCCCGGTCCGGCCCGGGTGCTGGGCACCGGCGTCGAGCAACAGCCCGACCCGGCGCCCCGGGTTCGGCAGCCGGCGGTAGTCGACCGACTCGACGGTGGCGGTGCCGGCACTCGGCGGGGTGAAACCGCAGATCATCCGCATCGTGGTGGACTTGCCGGCACCGTTCGGGCCGAGGAACCCGGTCACCGTGCCCGGTTCGCACCGGAACGAGACGTCGTCGACGACGGTGTGCCGGCCGTACCGTTTCGTCAGGTGTTCGACACTGATCATGCGGTCGAGCCTGCCGGGTCCGGCCGGCCGGGCGCTGCGGCCCGGAGTCCATCCCCGGCGACCTTCGGCTACTTCCGGACGTCGACTTTGGTTGGTGTCCGGTCCCGGCGCCGGTTCGTACAGTTGGCTGATGACTGGTGTGGCGGCTCGGCCCGAGCATCCCTGGCTGCTGCCGGCCACCCTGACCGCCGACCCGGCCACCGGCCGGCGCCGCCCGCGCCGGTCGACCCGGGACTGGGTCGTCGACACGCTCTGCTTCCTGATCGCCTCCGGCTACGCGTTCGCCGCCTTCTGGGACGTGATGCGACCGCAGCCGGCCCTGGTGGCGGACCGGGCCGACTCGCGGCTCGCGGTCGCGATCGACGCGGTACTGACCATCGCGCTCTGCCTGGCGCTCTGGGTACGCCGCCGCTGGCCGGTCGCGCTGGCCGCCGCCGCCCTGCCGGTGGCGCTCTTCTCCACCCCGTCCGGGATCGCCATCCTGATCATCCTGCTGACCCTGGTGGTGCACCGGCCGCTCTCGGTGGCCGGCCCGCTGCTGGTGGCACACCTCGGGGCCGCGGTGCTCTACGAGTACCGCAATCCCGACCCGTCCGACGGGCCGTGGGTGGGGATGGTGCTCAGCGTGGTCCTGACCGCCTCGGTGCTGGCCTGGGGGATGTTCATCCGGGCCCGGCGGCAGCTCGT
Organism: Plantactinospora sp. BC1; assembly: GCF_003030345.1. Taxonomy (NCBI): domain Bacteria; kingdom Bacillati; phylum Actinomycetota; class Actinomycetes; order Micromonosporales; family Micromonosporaceae; genus Plantactinospora; species Plantactinospora sp. BC1. Next base: position 3,105,250 of record NZ_CP028158.1, on the reverse strand, counting down.
GCTCTCCTGGCGGGACCGGGCGTACCGGGCCGAGGCGGAACAGCGGTTGCGGGTCGAGGCGGCCCGGCGGCTGGAGCGGACCCGGATCGCGGGCGAGATGCACGACGTACTCGCGCACCGGATCTCGCTGCTCAGCCTGCACGCCGGGGCGCTGGAGTTCCGCCCCGACGCGCCGCCGGAGGAGATCGCCCGGGCGGCCGGGGTGATCCGGACCAGTGCGCACCAGGCGTTGCAGGACCTGCGCGAGGTGATCAGTGTGCTCCGGGAGGACCCGCCGGAGGGCGGGACGGAGCAGGTGGGCGGGGCGGAGCAGGTGGGCGGAGCTGAGCAGGTGCTCGGGGCGGAGCAGGTGGTCGGGGGAGAGCGGGAGCGGGCGGTCGAGCCGGCGCCGATCTCCGGCGGCTGGGGGTCCGGACCGAAGGCGTACCCACCGGATCCGCCGTACCCGCCGGTGCCGGTGACCGGGCGGTCGGGGCCGCCGCCGGTCGGGCCGGACCGGGCACCCGAGCGGCCGCAGCCGACCCTGGACGACCTGCCGGCGCTGGTGGCCGAGTCCCGGGAGGCGGGGATGCGGGTGGACCTGCGTACCGAGTTGACCTCGACGGAGACCGCGCCGGCCGGGGTCGGGCGGGGGGCGTACCGGATCGTGCAGGAGGGGCTGACCAACGCCCGCAAGCACGCCCCGGGGGCGAGTGTGCTGGTGACCGCGCGGGGACGGCCGGGGCTGGGGCTCAGCGTCGAGGTACGCAATCCGTGGCCGGTCGGCCAGTCGGCCCTGCCGCTGATCCCGGGTACCGGCACCGGGCTGGTCGGACTCGGCGAACGTACCGCGCTGCTCGGCGGGTGGCTGGAGCACGGGCGTACCGACTCGGGTGACTTCCGGCTGGCGGCCTGGCTACCGTGGCCGGCGTGAGCGGGCAGGAGGTTGCCGGGCCGGTACGGGTGCTGATCGTCGACGACGACGCGCTGGTCCGGGCCGGGCTGTCGATGATCCTCGGCGGGGTGCCGGAGCTGCGGGTGGTCGGCGAGGTGGCCGACGGCAGCGGGGTGCTGGCGGCGGTCGCCGCACACCGCCCCGACGTGGTGCTGATGGACATCCGGATGCCCCGGATGGACGGGCTGGCCGCCACCGAGGCGCTGCGCCGGCTGCCGCAGCCGCCGGAGGTGCTGGTGCTGACCACCTTCGACGTCGACGAGTACGTGCTGCGGGCGCTGCGGGCCGGGGCCAGCGGCTTCCTGCTCAAGGACACCCCGCCGGCCGAGATCGTCGCGGCGATCGGCCGGGTCGCGGCCGGCGAGGCGACGCTCTCCCCGACGGTCACCCGAAAGCTGATCGCACACGTGACCGGCGCGGGTACGACCGCCCGGCGCGACGCAGACCTGCGGCGGGAGCGCGCGGTACGGCTGCTCGACGCGCTCAGCGCCCGGGAGCGGGAGGTCGCGGTCGCGATCGGCCGGGGCTGGTCCAACGCCGAGATCTCCGCCGCGCTCTTCATGAGCGTCGCGACCGTGAAGGCGTACGTCTCCCGGCTGCTGACCAAGCTGGAGTTGACCAACCGGGTCCAGGTGGCCCTGCTCGTGCACGACGCCGAGCTGGTCTGACTGTGCGGGCGACGGGTCAGCGGTCCCGTGGGCGCAGCGGCTCCAGGCCGCTGGTGTCGACCACCGGGCCGGTCTCGCGCATCCGCTCGGCGACCTGGTGCCACCGCCCCGCCTGGCGGGTGCAGATGCTCTGCGCCTCGTCACCGCGCAGCGGCTCGCCCCGGTAGTCCAGCTCGGCCAGCCGGCGCCGGGCGCGCAGGCTGCCGTCCCCGGCGTGCTCGGCGACGGTCTGGTAGATGGCGTTGAGCCGGCGGTCCACCAGCGCGATGTTGTGCCGGGCCAGCCGCTCGATGTTCTCCTCGGTCCGGCTGCCGTCCCCGACCAGCCGGTCGGCCCCGGCCAGGCAGAGGTCGTCGTAGCGCGGAATCGCCGGCGGGAACCGGGCCTCGGCGAGCCGGATCGGGTCGACCGCCTCGCGCAGCAGCCGGATGAACTCGGCCCGGTCCCGCCAGTACCGGGCGTGGTCCAGGGCGATCCGGCAGAGCGTGTCCCAGGTCTCCGCGTCCAGGTCGAGCCAGCGGATCAGCTGGTGCGGGTCGGCGGTCCGGGGTGGCAGGGCCCGGTCGTGCCAGGTCTGTTCGAGGAGTACGGCACCCTGCCGGAGCAACTCCTTGGCGTACGCCGACATCCGGGAGTTGATCACCTTGTCCGGGCGCGGCAGCACCACCTTGAGGCTCGGGTACACCTCCTCCTCGAAGTACCCGAAGTCCTGCAACCGGCGCAGCGGCGCGAGATCGGGCTCGCTGCTCAGGATCCACCGCCGCAGCCGGTCGGCGGCGACCCCGCTCTCGGCGCAGGCCAGCGCGGCCCGGAGCTGCTCCACGGCCTTCGCCACCAGCGGCGCCACCGGTGGCGGCAGCGGGTGCGGGGTCGGGGTCGGCTCCGGGGCCGCCGGACCGGCCGGAGCGAGCGGCGGGGTGGCCGGCCGGCGGTGCCAGCGGGGCGGGTACGCCAGCGGCAGCGCGTCGGCGATCAGCCGGCGGCCCCGCCACAGCGCCCGGCCGGCCGCCGAGAGGTACGCCGGGGCGGACCGCTCCAACTCCGGGAAGTACCCCTTGAGCGCGAAGGCGTAGGTGCAGGCCGCGTTGTAGAAGTCGAACGACCGCAGCGGGCGCCTCGGCCACCGGCGGCGCTGGGCCCGCCGGATGGCCCGGTCCAGCAGTACCCCGCCGCACGGCCACTCCCGGCTCAGCGCCCGGGCCCGGGTGCGCGGGCCGCGCCGCCACCAGCCGGCGAGGCAGCCCCCGTCGTCGAAGGGTCCGACCGGTTCGGGCGGCTCCCCGCCGTCGGCGGACGGCCCGTCGATTCCGGGCGCGGCGGGTTGGTGCGCCGGCCCGTCGATCCCGGACGTGCCGGGCCGGTGCACCGGCTGCCAGCCGGTGGCGGCCCAGTCGTGCCACGCCCGGGCCAGCCGCAGCGGCGCCCAGACGTCCCGGAGCAGCAGCAGCGCCGAGTGGGTCACCTCGGAGCGGCTGGCCCGGACGAACCAGGCGAGCACGGTGTCCTCGCGCAGCCGGTACAGCTCCTGGGCGGCGGCGATCTGGAACACCACCCGGGTCGCCTCGGGAAACTCCCGCAGCACCCGGCGCAGCCACTCCTTGGCGGCCGGCTCTCCGGGCGCGTCGGCGAAGGTCACCACCACCGGCCAGTACCGGTCGACGAACGCCTTCTCCAGGCGTTGTCGCATCTGCCGGCGTACCTTCTCCCGGTCGCCGATCCCGTCCTGCTTGAACCACTGGTGCACGGTCCGCTCGGTGTAGGCGAGGGTGCAGGCGTACTGGTAGCGCAGCTTGATCGAATCCGGGCGGCGGCGCAGGTGGCGCAGCGTACCGAGCAGGTGCCGGGGCAGGTCGCGGAGCCGGTCGGCGCGGGTGGTCCAGATGTGGTCGTCGTACCAGCCGCCCTGCTCGCGCAGCACCAGTGCCGACTGGTACGTGTCGAGCGCGTCCAGGAAGAGTCCCATCTCCTCCTGCACGCTGGCCACCATCACCCGCAGGTCGGCGTTGAACGGGTCGAGCCCGAGCGCCACGCCGTAGTAGCGGAGCGCCTCGTCGAACTGCCGCCGGTCCTGCAACTCCTTGCCCTTGTTGTAGGCGGCGAAGAGCGCCGCCGGCAGTTCCCGACCGCACCAGTTGCGCCACGGGGCGGCCCGGCCGAGCCGGGTCACCGGCAGGATCGTGGCCAGCACCCAGTACGCGGTCCGCCGGGTCGCCTCCTCCCAGGTGCCGCCCCACTGGGTGGTCATCGCGCTGCGGCCGCCGCCGAGGAACGAGGTGACGGTGGCGCAGACGCCGTAGCAGGGCTCCTGGGCGCGTACCTGCAACACCCCGGTCACCCGGTAGCCGATCTTCGGCCAGAGCCGGGGCAGCATCTGGAGCAGCATGACCAGCGGGTTGCCGCTGCGCGGGTCGACCCCGCTGGCCACGTCGAGGAAGGTCTCCGGCGGCGGGTCGGCGGGTCCGGCGTACGGCGGATAGATGTGCGTCTCGGAGAGCCGCTGGCAGAACTGGCTCTTCAGGTCGTCGACCGGGGCGCTGCGGTCCGGGGTGGCGTCGGTGAACTCGTGCACGTCGACCGGTCCGGGCCGGTAGGCGAGCCGGACCCGGCGGCGGTGCCGCCAGGCGGCGAAGCAGACCACGGCCAGCACGAGCAGTCCGAGCCGGTGCCGCATCGGGTGCGGCCCGTCGCCGCCGATGGTGATCGCGAGACCGTCGAGCGGGCTGAGTAGCCAGGTGTCGGGGCGACCGGCCCGCAGGTGCGTCCGGCCGATCCAGACCAGCGCGGCGAGCAGGGCTCCGGTGCTGAGGAGTTGCCAGCCGAGGGCCCGCCCGGGCCGGGGCATCGGCAGCGCGGCGGGCGCGGCCCGGGATTCTCTGCCGATCCGCCGGGGCGCTGGCTGCTCCCACTGCTCGGACCGCTGGATACCGTGCGACGTTCTTTTTGCTCGATGAGGCATCTCGGCCACCGATGGTTCTCGGTTCGGTCCCCTTTCGTGACGAATCCGCACCTCCAGGCTAGAGATCGTGGTAACGGCTGCGGCCCGGAATGCCCGTTCTCGCCTGCCTCGTTGGGGTGCTGCCGTCCCTGCCGTACCAGTGGTTCCGTCGCCGACCCGGCGTCCCTCCGACGGGGGAGGCCGGCCCGTCGGGTGGGGGATCCGGCCGGGACCGGCGGCGGCGAGGCTGGGGACATGACCGGGGAGCGGCACGGAATCGACGTACGGGCACGGCGACGGCGGGGCTGGCCGGGCCGGACCGCGCCGGCCTGGGCACCGTGCGCGGTGCTGCTCTGGGCGATCGGGTACGGGGGGTTGCGGGTCCACTGGGCGTCGGGTGACGCGCCGGAGTTCCCGCCGCTGGGCACCGATCTCTTCCCGGTCGCCGGCTGGGGCGCGGTCGCCCTGGTCGGCGCGGCGGCACCGCTGGCGGTCGCGCTCCATCGGGCGGACCGCTGGCGGTGGCCGCTGGCCGGGGCGGGCTGGGGGGTGAGCGCGGCGCTGGTGACGCTCTGCCCGCTGCTCCTGCTGGACGTCGTCGCCGTGCTCATCCCCGGGCTGGGTCTCACCGTCGACCCGGCCGGGATCGCCGGCCGGCTCGGCTGCCTGACCGGCGGGGTGCTGCTGGCGGTCGCCACCAACGGGTACCGGCGACGGGTCCGGGGCGACCGCCCGCTCTTCGGCGGCCGCATCGCCGGTACGCCCCGGTGGGCCTTCGCGGCGGCGTATCTGGCGGTGGCCGGGTGCCTGGCCCGGCTCGCCGCGCAGTACGCCGCCGGGACGGCGGAGATCCCGTTCGCCGACGGGCCGGCCGTACTCGCCTTCGAGGTCGGGTTCCTGCTCGCCGGAGTACTGCTGCCGCTGGCTCTGGCGCACTCCTGGGGGCGGGTCTTCCCGCGCTGGGTGCCGCTGCGGGGCGGGCGGCCGGTGCCCCGCTGGCTGCTGCTCGGCCCGGGCTTCGGGCTCGGCCTGCTGCTGGTCGTCTACTTCGGCGTCGGCACCGGACAGTTGGCGGTGGAGACCGTGACCGGGAGCTGGGATCCGGGCGTCGGGACGTACCCGCTCTGGTTCTTCTGGGTCTCGATGCCGGCGTACCTGCTCTGGGGGCTGGGGCTGACGGTGGCGGCGCTGGCGTACTCGCGGCAGACCCGACGGTGACGGCCGACCGACCGTGGATCCGCGGATACCGACGGTGGCTGTCGTAGCCGTGGTGCAGGATCGGCGATGTCCGGCATCCGCCGGCCGTCCGCGTCAGGAGGGGCAGCATGACCAGCGGAAACCCCACACCCGAGATCATCCGGCGATACTTCGAGTACGCCTCACGACCGGACACCGAGGCGTACCTCGGGCTGTTCGCGGAGGACGCCGTGGTCGAGGACGAGGGGCAGACCTACCACGGCGTCGCCGAGATCCGCCGCTGGCGCGCTGCGGTGCCGCTGGTCAGCTACGAGATCACCGACGTCGCGCAGACGCCGGCCGGGACGGTGGTGACCGCCACCATCACCGGCGACTTCCCGGGCAGCCCCTTCGCCGGGCTCCGCTTCCGCTTCGAGGAGTACGACGACACGGCGATCCGGCGGCTCCGCATCGCCCCCTGATCCGGGGCTGTGCCTCGTGGCTGTGCCTCCTGCTGGTTAGGCCTCCTCGTGCAGCGCGGACCGGCCCTGCCGGGGCACCCTGCGTACCGCGCCGACCGCCTCGGCGAGGTCGTCCACGGCCCGCCAGACGGCGGGGTCGACCCAGTACCCGGAGTGCCGGGCCGCCGCCGGGGCCGGCTGCCCGTGCACGTACCAGTTGCTGACCGGGTCGGGCAGCTCCACGTCGACCTCGGCCGGTGGCCGTCCGGCGGTGAAGATCCGGCCGCCGATGTAGTCGGTCCGGTAGTAGAAGTTCCGCCAGGCGTGCAGGGCCACCCCGGGAGCGCCGCCGGTCGGGGCGAGCCGGCCCAGCACCCGTTCGCCGAAATAGGCGGGGAAGGCCCAGCCGTAGAGTGTGGACAGTGGCGAGCCGAAGGTGACCAGGGCGACCACGTCGTCGTCCGGCCGGTTGTCCCGCTGTAGCAGTGCGGCGGCGGCCAGTACGGTGCCCTGGCTGTGCGCGGCCAGCACCACCCGCCCGCCGCTGTCGTGGATCCGCCACAGCCGCTGCTGCAACTCCGGAACGGCCCGCTCGGCGTACGACGGCGGCGCCAGCGGGTGGTAGGCGCGCGGCCAGAAGGTGAGCACGTCCCAGAGCACCCCGATCCGGCGCCGGCTGTGCAGGTCCCGCCAGCCCCGGCGGAGTACCAGGATGATCAGGACGGGGATGCCGGCCGCCAGGTAGCTGCCGAGGGTGAACGTCCACTGTGTCCCCCAGGGCAGCTTGCCGAAGACCCAGTACCGCACCTGGAGCACGACCAGCAGGACCGTGCCGATCGCCGCGATGGCGGTGAGCAGCTTGTCGACGTCGTGCGGCATCCGGGCGAACCGGCGGGCCCGGGCGATCCGCGCCTCCCAGCCCCGGCCGAGCATCGCCTGCCAGAGCCGGACGGTGCGCTGCCGCCGGCGGGCCTCGTCGGTGAGGGAGCTGCGCTGCCAGCGCGGCTCGGTCCGCGGCCGGGGCGAGTGCTCCCGGTACCACGCCCGGATCCGTTCCCGCTCGGCCCGGTCCGCCCCGGCCCGCCAGTAGCTGACCAGCTCGTAGGCGGCGAAGAGCAGGATCAGCGCCAGCGGGAAGAGGGTCAGGTAGTGGACCAGCCGGCCGAGGACCGGATAGAGATACAACTCGACCCGCTCGGGCGGCGCGTCCGGCAGGTGCACCCGGGTCGACACCTCGGCGGTGACGGCGGCGATCCGGGTCATCAGGCTGATCAGCACCACGTTGAGCGCGAAGACGCTGAGGGTGAGCGCGACGAACGGGCCGAAGATCACGAAGGTGCCCCGGCGCCAGCCGCCGGGCAGCACCGCCGCGAGCACCAGCAGCAGGGTGCCGAGTACCCCGCCGAGGGTCAGTCCGGCCACCGCGCGCATGCCGGGCAGGTAGCCGAACGACTGCGGGTACGCCGGCTGCACGGCGGCGAACCAGCCGGCGCAGCAGACCGCCGAACCGGCCGCACCGAGCAGTACCGCCGCGACGGGTGCCGGGCAGCGTTGCGCGGCCACGAAGACCAGCGCACCGACCAGGACGAGTACGGCGAGTGCCAGCGCCACCCGGGCCAGCACCGGGGCGTGTACCGGCGCCCCGGCCAGCCGCGCCGTCTCCCGTACGGTGTGCCCGAGCACCAGCGCGACGAAGGCGAGCCCGGCGGCGATGTGCAGGTAGCCCTGTTCCAGTGCGCCGCGCCGGCCGTCCCAGAAGCCCGGATCGCCCAGCCCGATCCCGCAGCGCGCCGCACCCCGGACCTTCGGCCCCGGTTCGGCGGTCGACGGTCCGGCCGTCGCCCCCTCGCTGCTGGCCGGGCCGGTGGCGGGCGCACCGGGGCTGGCCGCCTCGTAGCGGCTGATCGTGCGTAACGCGAGAACCGCCAGCAGGACCACCATGGCGAGCGGCACCAGGGCGCCGGCCAGGATCCGCCGGGCCGGGTGACCGGCGAGCAGCGGGTCGTGCAGCAGGCGTACCGGCCAGGCGTCGTCGGCGCAGCCGGACTGCCCGCCGCACTGGTAGCCGAGCAGTTCCATCCCGGTCATCGCGGCGACGAGCAGCAGGTTGAGGGTCAGGCCGAGGGCCGCCCAGCGGACCGCGGCCCGGTGCAGCCGGAACAGCGCCGGCCGGCGGTGGGTCTGCGGGCTGCACATCCAGCCGGCCACGTTCGCCAGCGCGAACGGGAAGAGCAGCAGCCAGAGCACCCGGGCACCGCTGCGCGAGGTCATCCCACCCCAGGAGTACGCCTCGACGTGCCGGCCGGGCAGGTCGGCGGTGCGGTAGAAGCCGGCGATCCGGTCGCCGGAGACGTGCTGCGGCGCCGCGTCGGCGAGCAGGTCTTCCGGCGTGGTCCCGCCCACCCCGTGCAACCGGAGTTCGGTGATCCCCGTCAGGTCGGCGGCCGGCGGGACGAGCCCGGACGGACGCGGGATCGGGGACGTGTCGTAGCGCTGCAGCGGCATGGCGTACCACCTGGGTTTCTAGGGTCCGCGGCAGGTGGTGCGCCCGCTCGCCGGCCTGGCCGGCGAACCTCGGGGCACCCGGAACGGGAACGGAACCTGACACCTCAACCGTGCTCCGGTCTGGTCAACGGTTCCGGTCGGTTCCCCGACACGGCACCGTCGCCGACCCGATCGGGTGCAACCGGGATCCCGGTGCCGGGCCGTGGGTCCGCCGCCGGCCGGGCGCTGATGGAGATCAATCATTGCGTACTGGTTTCCGATGGATGACGATTGATGCCCGGGGGGATCTTCCCAAGGAGGCATCTCATGGCGGAAGCAACAGAGGTCCCGGATGTCCACTCCTATCCACTCGGCGCCAGCCGTCCCCCGCTCGCGGTGGCCGACCTGCCCGAGCCCGAAGAGGTCTTCAAGGTCCGCAGGCTCGGCCCCCGCGAGCTGGTCAAGTACGCCCTCGGCCCCAGCCTGATCGCGCTGGGCATCTCGATCGGCAGCGGCGAGTGGCTGCTCGGCCCGCAGGCGGTCGGCCAGTTCGGCTTCGTCGGCGTCGGCTGGGTCATCCTGATCTCGGCGGTGTTGCAGACCTTCTACAACATCGAGTGCTCCCGGTACGTGATGGCCACCGGCGAGGCTCCGGTGGTCGGCTGGGGGCGGGTGCCGCCCGGTTACCTGCTCTGGGTACCGGTGTCGGTGTTCCTGGTGATCTTCGCGTTCATCGCCGGGGGGTGGGCGGCCTCGGCCGGCCAGGGCATGTACGCGTTGGTGCACGGCGAGGCCCCGCCGGCCGGGGCGGAGGAGCCCCGACTCTGGGCGATCGCGCTGCTGGTGCTGGTCTTCCTGATCGCCGCCGGGGCGAAGCGGATCAGCCGGGCCCTCGAACTCGCCAACTGGGTGATGGTCAGCGTCGTCCTGCTGGCCCTGTTGCTGGTGGCGCTCTTCGTGGTGCCCTGGGACATCTGGTGGGAGGGGATCCGTGGGTTCGTCACCCCGGCCGCGCCGCCGGAGGGGATCACCGCCACCCAGCTCGGCGGGCTGGCCGGCTTCACCGCACTCGTCTCCGGGCTCAACTGGTATGTGATGGGCCACTACCGGGACAAGGGCTACGGGATGGGCTTCCGCACCGGCTACATCTCGGGGCTGCGCGGCGACCGCCGGGAACTGCTGGCCAACGGGGTCACCTTCCCGGACGACCCGACGAACGCGGCCCGGTGGCGGCGCTGGTACCGGCTGCTGCTGATCGACATGTGGGGGATCTTCTTCGTCGGCGCGATGCTCGGCATGCTGCTCCCCACCATCCTGATGGCGCAGGCGGTGCAGCTCTCCGGAGAGGCGCCGACCGCGTCGAACGTACCGACCTTCGTGGCCACCGCCCTGGAACCCGACTACGGGCCGCTGATGTTCTACGGCATGCTGCTGATCGGCGTACTGGTGCTGTTCAGCACCCAGCTCGGCATCTTCGAGGGAATGGTGCGGGTCAGCACCGACGCCGCGCACGCGACCAGTCCCCGGCTGCGCCGGCTGCTGGAGGGCGACCCGCGCAAGTTCTACTACCCGTTCATGCTGCTGCTGCTCGTGGTCATCTCGGTGGTGCTGCACCTGGCGGTGCCGGTCAACCTGGTGCAGTGGTCGGCGAACATGTCCAACCTCGGCGCGCTGCTCTATCCGTTCCTGCTGATCTATCTGAACAGCCGGCTGCCCCGACCGGCCCGGCCGCGCCCGTGGCACTACGTACTGCTGGTGCTGAACGTACTGTTCTTCGGCTTCTTCTTCGTCAACTTCATCGCCGACTTCGTCGGTGACCCGCTGATCACGTTCTGAGCCGTCGGCGGAGCTGACCGTCGGGGAGGGACCGGCCGCGTTCGGCGGACGTGCCCTCCCCGAAACCCGTTTACCGCCGAGGTGACATGCGCGTAGCTTGGAGGGCGGCGTCTGACGGGGAGGTCGAGATGGTCGCACCGGCCGGTCTGGTCGAGATCACGTCCGAGGCGGAGCTGCGCGAGCTGCTCGGCGAGCCGAAACCCCTGGCGGTGACCAAGGAGCGGGTACGACTGCACGAGATCGACCGCGAGTGGCTCGCCGCCTCGCCGTTCTGCCTGGTGGCCACGGCCGACCCCGCCGGCAACTGCGACGTCTCGCCCAAGGGCGACCCGCCCGGCTTCACCGTGGTGCTCGACGACACCACGATCGCCATTCCGGAACGCCCGGGAAACCGGCGCGCGGACGGTTTCCGCAACATCCTGGCGAACCCGCACGTCGGACTGGTCTATCTGATTCCCGGCCGGGGCGAGACGCTGCGGATCAACGGCCGGGCCCGGCTGGTCCGGGAGGCGCCGTTCTTCGACCAGATGATCGTCAAGGGGCACCGTCCGATCCTGGCGCTGGTGGTCGAGATCGAACAGATCTTCTTCCACTGTGCCAGGGCGTTCATGCGGTCGTTACTGTGGCATCCGGAGAGCTGGCGCCCGGAGGCGCTGCCGCCCCAGCCGCAGATCATCAAGCGGGTCCAGCGGACCGAGCAGTCGCTGGAGGAACTGGAGCGCTACTTCGGCCCCGAGTACGCCCGCCAGCTCTACCAGGGCTGACCCGTACCTCCGGCGAACGATCGGTCCCGGTAAGCGTACCGGAAGATCCCACCCCGGCGGCCCGGAGCAATTTTCCGCGCTTTTCCCATTCCGTCCGAGTGGGCGAACGATAATTGATCTCGCGGTTCGGATCCTGAAATTGGGATGAATGTCCGGACGGCCCCTCCACAGTGGTCGCCGCGTGTAATGATGGCGGGCCATCACCGCGCTGTTTCGAGTCGCGGCGATCTCGTCTTGTGGGAGCCTCTTCGTGCAGCTACTCCTGGCCTACGCATTCGATCGCGACGAGGCGACGTCCGATCTGCCGTCCAGAATCGACCGGATGACCGGCCACTACGCGACGATCTGGCCCGAGGGAACGCGCCGCTGCGGCATGGACGTCGGTCGGCTCGGGCTGCACATCTGGGACGTGGCGCCGTCACCGTGGCGCTGGCCCGCCTGGCAGCAGGAGCCGGACCTGGCGGTCGCCACGCTCTACCTGCCGGTCGACTACCGACGGGTGGTCGGCGGCGTCCCGGCGGAACGGGCGGCGGTGCCGCTGGCCAGGGCGCTGGCCGACCGTCCGCGCTCCGTGCTGGAGCTGACCGCACCGTTCGTGCTGGCGTCACTGGCCCCCGGACAGGGCCGGCTGCGGCTGCACACCGACGCGGTCGGGCTCGGCCGGCTCTACCAACTCCGCTTCCCCGGCGGCTGGGTCTGGTCCAACCGGCCGGCCGCCGCGTGCCGGTTCGCCGGGATACGCGCCGAGCCGGACCGGGACGGCTGGCGCACCTTCGCGGCCACCGGCTGGTTCCAGGGCGACCGGACGCCGTTCAGCAATGTCTTCGCCGTACCGGGCGGGACGACCATCGACTACGACGCGACCGGGTCGGCCCCGGTCCGGAGCCGGATCGACGCGCTCGCGACCTGGGCGGCGGACGGCGGGGGCGACGCGCTCTCGGCCGACCGGGTCGACGAGGTGGCGGAGGCGTTGCGCGGTGCGATGCTCGCGCTCGACCCGCTCTGGTCGGGCAAGGTGAACATCGGACTCAGCGGCGGCCGCGACTCCCGGCTGTGCGCGGCGGCGGCGCTCACCGCCGGCCTGGAGGTGCAGTTCCACACCAACGCCGCCGAGCCGGGCGAGGCCGACGTCGCGGAACGGCTCGTCGCGGTACTGCCGGGCGAGCTGGCCAGGCGGGTCAGCCACCGGATCGACCGTCCGAAGCCGGGCGGCCCGGCCCAGACCCACGGCCTGGCGATGACCGCCCCGGTACTGCCGAACGTGCTGGCCTGGCACCGGGTGCAGGAGGGACTCCGGCCGGAGAGCTACCTGCCGTCGGCCGCACCGAGCCGGTTCGTTCCGGCGAGCTATCTGACCGTCAGCGGCGCCGCCGGAGGGATCGCACACGGCCACTACTACCCACCGGACCACGTCGAGATCTCCCGGCTGGCGTACCCGGACCGGCTCGACGCCTTCACCGACCGGCTGGCGGCCCAGGTCGTCCGCAAGTCGGGGCTCTCGGCCGCGGCCCGGGCCACCTCGACGGCACAGCTGCACCGCACCCTGGCGGCGGCGTTCACCGCCGGGCTGAGCGACGCCAAGGTCCTCGACTACTTCCTCGTGTCGGAGCGGGTCCGCCGGTGGGGGACCGCCGCCGACCGGACCGGCACGATCATCCCGTTGCTGGTTCCCGAGTTCGTCCGGGCGGCCTTCGGCATCACCCCGGCGCAGCGGCGCGACAACGCGTTGCACCGGGCGGTCACCGAGCGGCTCATTCCACAGTGGCGGGGCGAGCCGTATTATGCCCGCCCGCCCGGCCTGGTGCCGCCGGTCTACGCACCACGGCTCGGCACCGCCCCGGACCGTGACCTCATCACCGCGGTGGTGGCCGAACAGGAGTCCTGGGCCGACGCGCACCGACCGGCCGCCGTCGCCGCCGCCTGGCACCGGCTGGTCGCCGGGCGGGGCGGGCCGGGTGACGAGCGGCTGATGCACCGGGTGCTCTGGCGGGCCGTCTTCGCGGACTATCTCGCCGAGGTGAACGGCGAGCAGAGCGCCGACCGGGTACTGCGGTCGCCGGTGCCTCCACAGTCCGCCCCGTCCCGGATCCTCGCCGGGACAGCGGCCCGGGGGCGGCGCTTCGCGGCCCGGGGACTGCGCCGGGTCGCCCGGGTCGTCGACCCGGTACCGCCCCGGTCGAGCTGACCGACGCGCAGCTCCGTCCGGCGGGGCCGGCAGATCCGCCGGGCCGAGGAGGACGCATCGGCACGCCACCCCGCCGTAACCGCACGGCGGCCCGGAAGCCGTAATCGCACGGTGGCCTGGCGAGCCGTAACCGCACGCCGCCCCGCCGTAACCGCACGGCGGCCCGGAAGCCGTAACCGCACGGTGGCCTGGCGAGCCGTAACCGCACGGTGGCCTGGGGGGCCGCGCCGTCCGACCTGGGCCGGTGCGGCCGGGGTCAGCTCAGTTCAGCAGCCGCTCGACCGGTAGCCGCCGGATGGAGGCGTCCAGCACCTGCGCCGTGTGCGCCAGGGCGATCCCGCCGCCTCCGCCGGATCGGGCTGAGGTCGCGCCGCCCACCCGGGGGAGCGCGGCGGTGATCTGCATCAGGCAGCCCGGGTTGGCGGTCACCAGCAGCCGCGCCCCGGTGTCGAGTACGTCCCGGGCCTTGCGCTCGCCGAGCCGGGCCGCCGGCTCCGGGTTGAGGATGTTCCACACCCCGGCCGAGCCGCAGCACAGCTCCGGGTCGGCGATCTCCCGCAACTCCAGCTCGGGGATCGCCCGGAGCAGCTCCCGGGGCTGACTGCGGATCCCCTGGGCGTGCCCGAGATGGCAGGCGTCGTGATAGGCGACGCTGACCGGCAACGGGTGCCGGCGGGCGACCGGGCCGAGTTCGACGAGGAGTTCGGAGAGGTCGCGTACCCGGGCGGCGAACTCGGCGGCCCGCCGCGCGTACGCCGGGTCGTCGGCGAGCAGGTCGCCGTACTCCTTCAGCGACGAGCCGCAGCCGGCGGCGTTGACCACGAAGTAGTCGATGCCGGTGTCGGCGAAGGCGTCGATCAGGTCCCGGGCGAACCGGCGCGCCTCCTCCTCGCGCCCATTGTGCACACTCAACGCGCCGCAGCAGCCCTGCCGGCCGGGATTGAGCACCACCTCGCAGCCCTCGGCGGCCAGCACCCGGGCGGTGGCCGCGTTCACGCCGGGGAAGAAGGCGCTCTGCACGCACCCGGTCAGCATTCCCACCACCGCCCGGCGTCGCCCGTACGCGGGCACCCGGTCCGGGGGCTTGGGTGCCCGGGTCAGCCGGGGAGCCAGCGACTCCAGGGCGGCCAGCGTCGGCGCCAGCCGGGGCAGCAGCCCGCTCCCGGCCACCAGGGCGCGCAACCCGCTGGCCTGGTACGCCCGCAGCGGCCCGCGCAGCAACCGCAACCGCTTCGGGTACGGGAAGAGCGCGAAGACCGCCGCCCGGAGTGCCCGTTCCCGGACCGGCCGGCGGTGCCGGCGCTCCACCTGCTGCCGGGTGCGCTCGATCAGGGTGTCGTAGCGTACCCCCGAGGGGCAGGCCGTGACGCAGGCCATGCAGCCGAGGCAGGCGTCGAAGTGCCCCACCATCGCCTCGCCCAGCGGTTCGCCCTCCAGGCCCTGCCGCATCAGGTGGATCCGCCCCCGGGGCGAGTCCATCTCCTCGCCCCACAACACGTACGTGGGGCAGGTGGGCAGGCAGAATCCACAGTGCACACAGTCGGCGACGAGGTCGGCCGGGGGTGGCCGGTGCGCGTCGAAGGCCGGCTCGCCGGAGGTCGGCCCGAGCAGCCCGAGGACGTCCCGGGGCGCGCTGGCCGGCCGGGTACCGCCGGGCGACGGCGGGCCGGGCGGGAGCGGGTCGGGTGACGGCATCAGATTCCTCCCACGAAGCGTCCGGGCGCGAGCCGCGCGTCGGGATCGAACCGCTGCTTGACCCGGCGCATCAGCTCCAGTCCCTCCACCGGGCCCCAGAGGTCGACCCGGGCCCGGACCGGGTCCGGCGCGGTCAGCACCACGGCGTGTCCGCCGGCCTCGGTGGCCGCGCCGCGCAGCTCCTCGACGACCCGGGCCACCCGCTCCGGTCGGGCCCCCGCCGGCAGTCCGGCGTAGAGCACCCCGGTGCCGGCCGAGCCGCGTACCCCGATCGGCACGTCGTGCCGGTCGGCCGTCGCCCGAGCCGCGGCCAGCAGATCGGGTACCCCGGAGAGCACCGCCGTGAGCTTGAGCCCGGTGTCGCCGGGCCGCCACGGATACCGCGACCACCAGGGCGGCGGCTCCGTCTCGGGTACCGCTTCGGCGCCGAGCAGCCGGGCGGCGGCCTCGGCTCGGCCGGCCACCCCGGCGGGGGTTCCCTCCAACAGCAGCACCGTCTCGTAACCGCCGTCGGGTGGCGCGTCGACCTCCAGGGCGCTCGGCACCAGTTGGGCCCCGAGCACGGTGCCGAGCAGCCGGCGGATCCGCTCGACGGCGGGTGCCCCGACGCCGGGCGTGCGGCAGCGGAGGTACGCCCGGGCGGCCGGCACCGGGTGCAGCCGGAACACGCACTCGGTGACCAGGCCGAGGGTGCCGTACGCCCCGGTGACGAGCTTGCCCAGGTCGTAGCCGGCGACGTTCTTCACCACCTTGCCCCCGGCGTGCGCCACCACCCCGTCGGCGCGGACCAGGGTGACCCCGATCAGCAGGTCCCGGACGGTGCCGTAGAGCATCCGGCGCGGCCCGCTGCCGTTCACCGCGACCATCCCGCCGACGCTGGCGCCGCCGGTCGGGTCGTCGAGCCCGAGCTGCTGACCGGCCGGGGCGAGCGCGTCGCGGAGTTCGGTCAGCGGGGTGCCGGCCCGGACCGCCACGATCAGGTCACCGGCGGCGTGCTCGACCACGCCGGTGAGTCGACGGGTCTGCACCAGCAGGTCGAGGCTGCGCGGCGGGTTGCCCCAGTCGGACCTGCTGCCGGCGCCCCGGAAGACCACGCTGAGCCCGAGGCCGGCGGCGGCCCGCAGCAGCGCCGCCGCCTGCGCGGTCGAGCCGGGCGCCGCGACGATCCGCGCGGGTACCCCGCCGACCGCGTCCGCCGGCCCGGCCGGCCGGACCACCTCGATGTCCGCGCCGTCGGCAACCGGCTCGTCGTCGACGGCTTCGGCGATCGCGGCCCGGAGCGTGTCCATCTCGCTGGCCGTGGTGTCGAGCTGCTGGGGCATGGGTCAGAACACCTCCGCGAGACCGGCCTCCTGGAGCGGGTGCGCCCCCCTGCGCCGGCCGGGCACCTCGCCGCAGAGCCGGGGAGTGGGGAAGATCTTGCCGGGGTTGGCCAGCGAGCGCGGGTCGAAGGCGCAGCGCAGCAACTGCATGGTGTCCAGGTCGTCGTCGGTGTACATCCGGGGCAGGTACTTCGCCTTGTCCATCCCGACGCCGTGCTCCCCGGTGATCGACCCGCCGTACGCGACGCAGAGGTCGAGGATGGCGCCGGAGAGTTCCTCGGCCCGTTCGGCCTGCCCGTCGACGGAATCGTCGAAGAGGACCAGCGGATGCAGGTTGCCGTCCCCGGCGTGGAAGACGTTCGCCACCCGGATGCCGCGTTCGGCGGCGAGTTCACCGATCCGACGCAGCACCTCCGGCAGGGCGGTACGCGGGATCACCCCGTCCTGCACGATGTAGTCCGGGCTGATCCGGCCGACGGCGGCGAAGGCCGACTTGCGACCCTTCCAGAAGAGCGCCCGCTCGGCGTCGTCGGCGGCGATCCGGATCTCGAACGCGGCGTTGGCCCGGCAGAGCCGCGTCACTTCGGCGAACTGCGCCTCGACCTCGGCGGCCGGGCCGTCCAGCTCGACGATCAGCACCGCGCCCGCACCGGCCGGGTAGCCGCAGTGCACGGCCGCCTCGGCCGCCTCGATGGCGAGCGCGTCCATCATCTCCACCGCCGCCGGCACCACCCCGGCGGCGATGATCGCCGAGGTCGCCGCCCCGGCGGCGTCGGTGGTGGCGAAGGCGGCGAGCAGGGTACGCACCGACTCCGGCAGCCGGACCAGCCGTACGGTGACCTCGGTGGCGATCCCGAGGGTGCCCTCCGAGCCGACGAAGGCGCCGACGAGGTCGTAACCGGGGCTGTCCGGTGCCGCCCCGCCGAGCCGGACGAGGTCGCCGTCCGGGGTGACCACCTGTAGTCCGAGTACGTGGTTCGTGGTGAAGCCGTACTTCAGGCAGTGTGCCCCGCCGGAGTTCTCCGCCACGTTCCCGCCGATCGAGCAGATCTGCTGGCTGGACGGGTCGGGGGCGTAGTAGTAGCCGTACGGGGTGGCGGCCCGGGTGACCGCCAGGTTGATCACGCCCGGCTCGACCACGGCCCGTTCGTCGGCCGGCGACACCTCCCGGATGGCGCGCAGTTGGGAGGTGACGATCAGCACCCCGTCGGCGTGCGGCAGGGCGCCGCCGGAGAGGCCGGTGCCGGAACCCCGGGCCACGAACGGCACCCGCGCGGCCACGCAGGCCCGGACCACCTGGGCGCATTCCTGGGCGGTCCGGGGCAGCACCACCAGCGCCGGCACCACGCGATACTGGGCGAGCCCGTCGCACTCGTAGGTCCGCAGCCGGGCCCGGTCGTCGATCACCTGCTGCTCACCGAGGACGGCGCGCAGTTCGACGGCCACCCTCTCGATCTCGGCTCGGGCCATCCGTCGACCTCCGGTCTCCGCCCCGGTCAGGGCATCGGTTCGTTTCCGGTCACGGCATCCGTTCGTACGCGGGCAGGGTGAGGAAGTCCACGAACTCGTCCGCCACGGCGACCTCCATGAACAGGGCACGTGCCTCGGCGTACCGGCCGGGGTCGTCGCCGAGCTTGGCGATCTCCTCGTCGGCGATCCGTTCGACCAGCTCCCGGGTGACCCGGGCACCGCCCTCCAGCGTGACGTCGTTGTGCAGCCACTGCCAGACCTGGGAGCGGGAGATCTCGGCGGTCGCCGCGTCCTCCATCAGGTTGAAGATGGCGACCGCTCCCGAGCCGGCCAGCCAGCTCGCCAAATATTGGATGCCGACGCTGATGTCGTTGCGCAGTCCCGCCTCGGTCGGCGCGCCGGGGGTGGCCGCCACGTCGAGCAGGTCGGCGGCGCTGACCCGTACCTCCTCGCGGGTGCGGTCGAGCTGGTGCGGCCGGTCGCCGAGCACCCGGTCGAAGACCTCGCGGCAGACCGGCACCAGGTCGGGGTGGGCGACCCAGGAGCCGTCGAAGCCGTCGTTCGCCTCCCGGGTCTTGTCGTCGCGGACCTTGGCCAGCGCGGTCTCGTTGACCTGCGGGTCGCGCCGGCTGGGGATGAAGGCGGCCATCCCGCCGATGGCGTGCGCGCCGCGCCGGTGACAGGTCCGGACCAGCAGTTCGGTGTACGCCCGCATGAACGGCGCGGTCATCGTCACCGCGTTCCGGTCCGGCAACAGGAAGTCGGCGCCCCGGGTACGGAACTTCTTGATCACGCTGAACATGTAGTCCCAGCGGCCGGCGTTCAGCCCGGCGGAGTGCTCGCGCAGCTCGTAGAGGATCTCGTCCATCTCGAAGGCGGCCGGGAAGGTCTCGATCAGCACGGTGGCCCGGATCGTGCCGTGCGGGATGCCGAGCCACTCCTGGGCGGCGGCGAAGACGTCGTTCCAGAGCCGCGCCTCCAGGTGGCTCTCCAGTTTGGGCAGGTAGAAGTAGGGGCCGCTGCCGGCGTCGAGCTGCGGCCGGGCGCAGTGGAAGAAGTAGAGGCCGAAGTCGACCAGGCTGCCGGAGGTGCGCTCGCCGTCGACCAGGATGTGCTTCTCCGGCAGGTGCCAGCCGCGCGGCCGGACCACGATGGTGGCCAGCTCGCCGTCGCGCAGCCGGTAGTGCTTCCCCTCCGGGGTGTGCAGTTCCAGCTTGCGGGCGATCGCGTCCCGGAGGTTGAGCTGCCCCTCGATCACGTTCTGCCAGAGCGGGGTGTTGGCGTCCTCGTGGTCGGCGAGCCAGACCTTCGCCCCGGAGTTGAGGGCGTTGATGGTCATCTTGGCGTCGGTCGGCCCGGTGATCTCGACCCGCCGGTCGACCAGCCCGGGTGCCGGTTCGGCGACCCGCCAGTCGCCGGCCCGGATCTCCGCGGTCTCGGGCAGGAAGTCGAGGGTGCCGCCCGCCGCCAGCGCCGCCGCCCGCTCGTCGCGGCGGGCCAGCAGTTCCCGGCGGCGGCCGTCGAACGACCGGTGCAGCCGGGCGACGAAGTCGAGCGCCTCGCCAGTGAGTATCTCCTGGTAGCGGTCGTTCATCGGTCCGGTGACCTGGACGCCCTGCGGCAGCTTCATCGCTGTCCTCCTCCTAGGTGATCCCCGTGATCAGCCTACGGCGCTCCGGGCGTTCCGGCCCGGCCCGACCGCTGCCGGATCACGGGGATCGCGGCGGCGTACCGGCTCAGCGGATCGCGCCGCCGTTGGCCCGGCAGGTGTCCCGGACGTGCCAGAAGTCGCTGAGGTAGTCGTCGTGGATGCCCCGGCCCATCACCCGCAGCATCGCCTCGTCGGCCTGGCGCAGCGCGGAGACGTTGTAGTTGTGGCTGCCGGTGAAGACCCGGGGCACGATGTCGTCGTCGTACGCACCGTCGATGATCATGTATTTGTTGTGCGTCCGGATGTCCCGGCCCGGCCCGACGTTGTAGTTGCACTGGGTGAGCTGGACGTTGCTGCCGAGCGCGTTCAGCACCCCGGCGTTCGCCTCGCTGTAGACGACGTCGACCCAGCAGCCGGCGTTGCGCAGCGCGGTGAGCTTCTTGGCCACCTCGGGTCGGTTGAACGAGAACATGTTGACCCGTACGTCGGTCTGCCGGCGGGTGCCGTTGTCGTCGTAGGAGCAGGAGGCGACCGAGTCGAGGACGCTGACGACGGTGTCGGTGGCCGGGTCGCTGACCGGCTGCCCGGAGCGCTCCCGCCGGGGGAAGAAGTACGCCCGGTACGTGGTGCCGGTCGGGGTGCCCCAGTAGTAGTTGTTGTTCCCGGCCGAGTTGTAGCGGTACGACCGCAGGTCCGCGAAGTACTGCCGGTACGCCTGGTACGTCGTGGCGTCGCTGAAGGTGAGCCCGTTGTTGTACGCCTCGTTCGCGTCCCACCAGCCGAGGTTCGCCGAGCCCTGGAAGACCACGTTGGACACCGTGGAACCGTTGTTGAGCACGATGCTCGACGCGGTCAGGAACTTGTTGTGGTTGTAGGCGGTGACCGACGAGTCGGTGTAGTCGATCCGCCGGGTGCCGATGCAGCCCCGGTCGGCGCTCGGGAACTTGTCGGCGCAGTGCACGATGTACGACCCGGCGGTGTCGTTGCTGCCGAGCACCGGCAGCAGCCGCTGGTACGGCCGCTGGCTCACCTGCTCGTGGTCGAGGATGATTTTGACCCGGACCCCGCGCCGGTGCGCGTTCAGCAGGCGTCCGGGCAGGTCGGGGGTGGTCTCCGAGTCGGTGACGTCGGTGACGCCGAAGCCGAACCAGGACATCTGGATCTCGCCGCCGGCCGGTACCCGGTCGATGATCCGGGCGAGCTGCATGAAGATCGCGTTCTGCTGGGCGGCCGAGCCGGTCGGCCGGTTGAAGACGGCGTCGTTCATCGTCGGGTCCGGCTCGGCGGCGCTGGCCGGTCCGGCGCCCAGCACCGGGAGCGTGCCGGCGGCGACGATGAAGACGAGTGCCGACCGAGCCGCCAACCGTGGCGAAAATTTACGTATCCGCATGGCTAGATGATTGCACCAGATTGTGACCGACGGAACCTCCGTTCCCGGTACGGATCGGTTGCCCGGCACCGTTGTGCCGAAGATGAACGGGCGCGACGTGGACGTGGTGGTGATCGGGGCCGGGCAGGCCGGACTCTCCGCCGGCTACTTCCTCGGCCGGAGCGGATTCGCGCCGGAGACCGGTTACGTGCTGCTCGACGGCGGCGCCGGACCGGGCGGCGCCTGGCGGGACCGCTGGCCGACGCTGCGGATGTCCGCCGTACACGGCGTGCACGACCTGCCCGGCCGACCGCTCGGCGACGTCGACCCGGACCGGCCGGCCGCCGAGGTGGTCGCCGGCTACTTCGCCGCGTACGAGCGGGAGTTCGGCCTTCCGGTGCACCGCCCGGTGAACGTGACCGCGGTGCACGACCGGGACGACGGCCGGCTCGACGTGCACACCGACGCCGGGCGGTGGCGCACCCGGGCACTGGTCAACGCGACCGGCACCTGGCGGCGCCCGTTCTGGCCGTACTACCCCGGCCAGGAATCCTTCGCCGGCCGGCAGTTGCACACCGCCGACTACCGGGGACCGGCCGAGTTCGCCGGCCGCCGGGTGGTGGTGGTCGGCGGCGGCACCTCCGCCCTCCAACTGCTCGACGAGGTCGCCACGGTCGCCGCCGAGACCCGCTGGGTCACCCGCCGGCCGCCGGTGATCCTCGACGGCGAGTACACCCCGGAATGGGGCCGCGCCGCCGTGGCCCGGGTCGACGCCCGGGTCCGCGCCGGGCTGCCGCCGGCCAGCGTCGTCGCGGCCACCGGTCTGGTGTGGACCGAGCAACTGCGCCGGATGCGGGCGCGGGGTCTGCTGCACCGGCTGCCGATGTTCGCCCGGATCACCCCGGACGGCGTCGTCTGGCCCGACGGCAGCAGCTTCGCCGCCGACGTCATCCTCTGGTGCACCGGCTTCCGGGCCGTACTCGACCATCTCGCCCCGCTGAAACTGCGCGGGCCGGGCGGCGGAATCGTGATGGACGGGACGCGGGTGGTCGCCGACGACCGGGTGCACCTGATCGGGTACGGACCGTCGGCGAGCACCATCGGGGCGAACCGGGCCGGCCGCAGCGCCGTACGGGAGATCCGGCAACTGCTCGACCGCGCGTCGACGCCCGCCGGAACACCGCGCTGACCTGCTGAAACGTCCCGCCTGGCCGGTGCCGGGGACCCCCTAACACGCCCCGCCGGACGGCTCACCGCATTTGACGAATCGGGTTGGAAGCGGCAACGTAGGGCAAGTACGGCCTGTCGCCCCGGGCTGGGGCTCGGCGCGACGTGCACCGGCCGTACCCAGGCGTCAGCCCGGTCCGCCGCAGGGTGTGGACCAGACGAACGGGCTGGCTACATGACCGATGGCCGCCGCGTCGCAAGGCCCAGTTGGCCGCACGCGGGTGCCCGGGGCACGCCCGCCGGACGGGTGCACGGGCCGAGCTCACGAAATCCACGAGGAGTCCGCATGCTCACCATGACCGAGAACGCCGTACTCGTGATCCGCGACCTGACCGCGCAGCAGGAGGTGCCGGAGGGCGCCGGCCTGCGCATCGCCAGCGACCTCTCCGCCGGCTCGCTCAACCTCACCCTGGCGGAGAGCCCCGCCCAGGGCGACCAGGTGGTGGACAGCGACGGAGCCCGGGTCTTCCTCGACCCGCAGGCCGCGCAGATCCTCGACGACAAGGCCCTGGACGCCGCCGTCGACGCGCAGGGCGCGGTGCAGTTCGGCTTCGCGGAGCAGGGTCCGACGACCTGACGTCGGCACCGCGACCCACGGGTCGGGCCTCCCGCCGGCTGGGATCGACGGTGGGAGGCCCGGTCCCGGTCCAGTACAGTCCATCCGTGCATCGTTGCTTCCCCATCACCCCGCCCCCGCGCTCCTGAGCGGGGCGACAACCCCAGCGCATCGTGCCGAACCGGCCGATGCGCTGTCCGTTCTCGGGTGATCCTGGGCTCGCCCCGCTTCCGCGACCACTTTCCCTCTCGTCGCAGGAGCGCGAACCCTCATGCACACCTCTTCCGCACCGCTCGTCGCCGTGCGCCGCCGGTCCCGTACCGGCCTGTGGTTTCTGGTCATCTCCGGCACGCTCTGGGGCACCGGTGGCATCACCGGCAGCCTGCTGGGTCAGCACACCGGGCTCTCCCCGGTCGCGGTCGCCGGATACCGGCTCGCCGTCGGCGGGACCCTGATCGTCGCCTTCCTCACCCTCACCGGACGTCGCCCGCCGCGCGGCCGGGCGGCCTGGACCCGGATCGCCGTCTTCGGGGTACTGGCCGCGCTCTACCAGGTCTGTTACTTCGGCGCGGTGTCGCTCACCTCGGTCAGCCTCGCCACCCTGGTCACCATCGGCGCCGCACCGCTGCTGGTGCTCGCCGCCGAGGCGGTCACCGGCCGGCGGCGGGTCGACCGGGAGACCGCCGCCACCTGCGGGCTGGCGGTGGCCGGGCTGGTGCTGCTGGTCGGGTTGCCGGCCGGTGGCTTCGGGGCACTCGCGGTCCTCTCCAGCGCGCTGCTCGCGCTGGTCTCCGCCGCCGGGTTCGCCGCGATCACCCTGGTCGGCGCCAGGCCGGTGCCGGGACTCGACGAACTCGCCGGCACCGGGTACGGCTTCACCCTCGGCGGGCTGCTGGTGGCACCACTGGCCGCCGGCACGGTGGGGCTCGGCTTCCAGCCCGGTCCCGCCGCCCTCGGACTGCTGATCGCGCTGGGCACCGGGCCGACCGCGGTGGCGTACCTGCTCTACTTCCGGGGGCTGCGTACCGTCCGGCCCGGCACCGCGGCCCTGTTGGCACTGCTGGAACCGCTGGTCGGTGCGCTGCTCGCCGCGCTGCTGCTCGGGGACCGGCTCGGCCCGGCCGGGCTGCTCGGCGCGGCGCTGCTCGGCACGGCCGTGGTGCTGGCCGCCCGGTCACCGGTCGCGGCGGCGTAGAGTCGCGGACCGGACGTCCACCGCCCCCGTCCCCGCTCCGGGATCTCGCCGGGCAGGGGACGGGGGAGGGGGACGCCGGATGACCGAGCCGCCGATCGAGCTTCGCCCCGCCACACCGGCCGACACCGACGCGGTGCTGGAGCTGCACCTGCGCAGCCGTGCCGCGTACCAGCGGGCGGTCCGCCCCGAGACGGAGCTGGCCGCGTCGGCGGCGGTGCTGCGGGGTCGCCGGGACAGCTACTACGCCGCGATGCTCGCCGCGCCGGAGGTCGACGGCTGCTGCGCGGTGCGCGGCGATCGGGTGGTCGGCTTCACCCTCGCCGGTCCGGTCTCGCATCCGGACCCGTCCCCCGGTACGACCGACGAGCTCTACAAGATCCACGTCGATCCCGAGCTGTGGGGTCGGGGGATCGCCGGGCGGCTGCTCGGCCGCTGCGTCGACCGGTGGCGGGCGGCCGGGGTCGTCTCGGCCCGGCTCTTCGTGTGGGACTTCAACGAGCGGGCCCGCCGCTTCTACGCCCGCAACGGCTGGCTGGACGACGGCTGCCGCCGGCCGGACGATCCGCGCATCGGGCCGTACCGGATGCGGGGTTACCGGCTGACGGTGCCGGCACCGCTGAGCGGGGCCGACCCGGTGCGACCCGGCTCCTCCCCGCCCGGGACCGTGCCGGGACGCGGCTGACCGGTGCGGTGCGGGGTCGCGCCCGCCGCAGCGGTGACGCGGGCCGGGCCGGCCAGCCGGACCAACTCCGGCAGCACCTCACCGAGCGGCGCGTCGACGGTCAGCTCGGCGTAGTCGTCGCCCCGGGTCGGTCCCTGGTTGACGATCACCACCGGGATGTCGCGCTTCGCCGCCCGGATCACGAACCGGCGCCCGGACATCACCGTCAGGGAGGAGCCGAGCACCAGCAGCAGCCGGGCCCGCTCGACCAGGTCGAAGCAGGTCCGGACCCGGTCCGGTGGCACGGACTCGCCGAAGAAGACCACGTCCGGCTTGAGCATGCCGCCGGGGCACGCCTGGCAGTCGACGGTCCGGAAGTCCTCGACCAGTTCGTCCGGCAGCTCGACGTCACCGTCCGGGTTGACGGTGTCGGCGCGGGCCGCGAAGCGGGGGTTGGCGGCCCGCAGCCGCTGGTCCAGCGTCTCGCGGTCGGTGTTCTCGCCACAGCCCAGGCAGGTCACCCGGGCCAGGCTGCCGTGCAGTTCGACCACGGAGCGGGCCCCGCCCGCCTGGTGCAGGCCGTCGACGTTCTGGGTGAGGATGCCGGCCAGCAGCCCGCGCCGGTCGAGTTCGGCGACCGCCCGGTGCCCGGCGTTCGGCGCGGCCCGGGCGATCGTCCGCCAGCCGAGGTGGCTGCGCGCCCAGTACCGGCGCCGGGCCAGCGGGTCGCCGACGAAGGTCTGGTACGTCATCGGGGTGTGCCGGCGCAGCGCCCCGCTCGGCCCCCGGTAGTCCGGGATGCCGGAGTCGGTCGACAGGCCGGCGCCGCTGAGCACCACGACGTCGCCGCCGGCCAGGAGTCGCGCCAGTGCGGCGTAGCGTTCGGCGCTGCGGTTCTGCACCCCTCCATGCTGCCTCGACCGTGCCGCCGCGGCTAACGGGTGCCCCGGACGTGCGGACCGGCGACGGTGAGGCGGGTCACCGCAGGACGGCGTCGCCGATGCCGGGGTCGCTGGTGCGGTGTCCGCCGGGTGGGGGCTCGGCCGGCGGAGTACGGAAGGTGAGCGGCTCCGAGAGCGGACTCATCGTGTAACCCGAGCCGACCAGCGCGGCGGCCCGGACCGCCACGGTGTACTCGGTGTCCGGGGTCAGCGCGACGAAGGTGACGGTGTTGAACGGCATCGAGGAGAAGCCCTGCCACTCGCCGTCCACCAGCCGCTGCATCGAATAGCGGAAGACCGGGCCGGCGGACCGCGTCCAGGTCAGTGTCGCGCCGGTCGGGGTGACGTCGGTGGCCACCGGTTGGCCGGGCGGCGGCAGCGGGATCAGCGGGTCGGCCCGGGCGGGGGCGGCGGGCAGGGCCAGCAGGGCCAGGGCGAGGGCCAGGGCGAGCAGGGCGGCGTGCAGCAGGGCGGGCAGCTTGCGTCCGGGCATGACGAGAGCCTCTCTGCGGGTACGGCCGCTCCCAGCGCCGACAGGGGATCGACATCCATCAAACTATGTCGACTCGCCGCCTGTCCAGGGCCGCTGTCCTCGATCGGACAGGCGTACTAAGTGTGGTCATATGTTTACGGAGAGTAATCTCAGGTGCGGGCAGGTACCGCCCTGGGGCCGGGGTCACCACTCGCCGTGGCCACGCCCGCGATCCCTCGTCGACGGGCCGGGAACGGTCCGACCAGCAAGGAGTACCACCATGTCCGAAAGCAGCGAGGCCAAGCACGCCGCGACCGACGAACAGCCCGCCGTCGCCATCGACGAACAACCACCCGCCGAGGGCATCGAGGAGGACGGGATCGGCGTCGCGGCCGTACCCGCCACCCTCGCCGGACTGCCGGCCACCGCCCAGGGCCACTTCGCCGTGGTGAACGCCAACGGCACCCTCGCCCGGGGCTTCGGTGCCGTCTCGTCGACCCGGCTCGCGGTCGGCCAGTACCAGGTGGTCTTCATCCAGAACGTGGCCTCCTCGGCCTTCACCGCCACCATCGGGCTGACCGGCAGCGTCGGCGCGTCACCGCCCGGCGAGATCGCCGTGGTCGGTCGGGCCGGCATCCCGGCCGGGGTCTTCGTGCAGACCTGGAACAGCTCCGGCGTGCCCGCCGACCGCGCCTTCCACCTGCACGTCTCCTCCTGAACCGCACATCCTCCTGAACCGCCACACACGGATGCCCGGCCGGCGCGCCACCGGCCGGGCGTCCCGGGCCAGGCGGAAGCGCCTGGCCCCCGGTCCCCGCGGCGCGGCCCGGCGCTGCGGGGACCGGCCCGCCCTGCGGCGCACGATGCCGCCGGAACAGGATCCGGTCCGGCGGTCGAGTGTGGGGCGCGGTCGAAACGGCGCCGACCACGAGCGCGCGGCGCCGCCGGTGGCACGTGGCGTCGCCGCGCTCTGGCCGTCTCCCGCCCGCGCAGCCCAACGGCGGTACGCCGGCGAGGACCTGGCTCGACCGGTCCGCCTCGTTCGGGGGCGTTCCGGCTACATGTGGGGTTTCCCACCCTCGCCGGAAGCAAACCCGGCGCCCCGGCGGAACTGGTAGGAGTCACCCGGGCGGGTCAGGGACGGCCCCAGCGGCCACAACAGTCCCAGAAAGCCCGGAATCAACGCCCCGCTTCCTGGGTAAGGAAGGGGCCATGGAGCACTTCACTATCGCTACCGTCGCCGAGGAGAGCCCGGACTTCCGCCGGGTGTTGTGGACCGGCAAGCACACCCAGTTGGTCATCATGACGATCCCGCCGGGCGGCGAGATCGGCGAAGAGGTGCACGAGGACATCGACCAGATCCTCACGTTCGTCAGCGGTACCGGAGAGGCCCGGGTCAGCGGCCAGACCCGCAAGGTGACCCAGGGCGACCTGGTGGTCGTACCGGCCGGACGTAAGCACAACTTCGTCAACACCGGCCCGAACCCGCTGGTGCTCTACACCATCTACGGCCCGCCGGAGCACGCCGACCAGGCGGTGCACCACACCAAGGAGGAGGCCGACGCGATGGAGGAGGCCGGCAAGGACGAGCCGCCGACGAGCTGACCGGGGTACGGCCGCCTCACCCGACCGGATCCGCGAGAAGGTCCAGGGTGAGCGCGGCCGTCCAGCTGAACGCCGGAGAGCCGATCCCGGCACCGCTGTCCGGGTGGAAGTACTCGTAGTAGCCGGAGCGCCGGGCCAGGTCGAGCAGGCCCCGGCGCAGCGTGTCGGCGAGATCGTCCCGGCGGTGCGTACGCAGCCCGGCCCGGAGCAGCCAGTTGATGTTGAACCAGACCGGGCCGCGCCAGTACCGGAACGGGTCGAAGTCGACGGCGGAGCGGTCGTAGCTGGGTGCCGGCATCCGGGGATCGACCCCGAACCGGGCCGACTCCAGCTCGGCCACCAGGCTCGCCACCTGGCCGGCCGGCAACTCCGGCAGGACCAGCGGCAGAAGTCCGTTGACGCAGCGGGCCGGACTGTGCCGTCCGGTCCGGACGTCCAGGGCGTGGAACATCCCGGTCTCCGGGACGAAGAGCCGCTCCACCAGGCGCCTGGTGATCGCGGCGCCCCGGTCCCGGTGCGGTGCCGGGTCGGCGCCGACCAGCTCGGCGATCCGGGCCAGCGCCAGTTCGGCCGCGCCGTGCAGCGCGTTGAAGCCGGGGCACTCGACCAGGAAGGGATGCCGTGCCGCCAGGGCCGCGTCCTGGTAACCGCCCTCCCGGTACGACAGCGCGACGCTCAGGTAGCGGGCGTAGTCGTCGTCGGTGGGGCGGTGGTCGGAGGAGACCACCTGGTTGTCCCGCCGGGCGTACCGGCGCAGCACCTCCACCGCCACCGGTACGGCGGCGAGCGCCTCGTCCCAGGCCGGGCTGTTGTCGAGCCCGGACTCCCACGGGTGCACGATGGCGGCGAGCCCGGCACCGCCGACGTCCCGGGCGGTGGCCAGGTAGTCCTGCTGGGCGACGAGTCGGGGATAGAGCCAGCGCAGTTCCGCGACGGCCCGCTCGTCCGGCGCGTGCCGGTAGACCTGCCAGGCGCCGAGCGCGTGTACCGGTGGCTGGACAATCCCGCTGGTCGGCCTGGCCGGCTCGACGCCGTTCCCCGTGGCGCCGCCGCCGTGTCCCGGGCCGCCGTCGGGACCGGGCGGGCCGCCGCTCCAGAAACTCGGACCGGGGAAGTAGTCGCGCTCGGTGACCCCCGGGTCGAAGACGATGTGCGGCACCCGCCCGTCCGGCCACTGCGCGGCGAAGAGGCTGCGCAGGTCGCGCCAGGCCCGGTCCGGCGCCACGTGGGCCAGCCCGATGCTGATGAACCCGGCGTCCCAGCTCCACTGGTGCGGATAGAGGGTCCGGGACGGCACCGTGTGGGTGCCGGTCCAGTTGGCGGCCAGGATCGCCGCCGCGCCCCGCCAGGTCTCCGCGTCGGCCGCGTCGAGATGCTCCGGTACGTCAACTGGTTCGCTCGGTCCGGTGGCCCGGACATGCTTCGCGGCGTGGGACATAACCACTCAACGCCTGGTACCGGTACGCCGTCGTTGTCAAATTTCGGTCCACCCCGCCGCCGCCGATCCAGGCGTCCGGTGCACCGCGTCGACCTCAGCCCACCACCGGCAGGCTGTCCACGTCGACGGTCTCCGGATATTTCAGTCCCGCGCCGGTGTTCAGCACCACCACCCGCTCGTCGGCGCGGAGCCAGCCGCCGGCCCGCAGTTGCCGGACGGCGGTGAGGCAGGCGGCGCCCTCCGGACAGAGCAGCAGCCCCTCCCGGGCGCCGAAGTCGTGCAGGTCGGCGAGGATCGCCTCGTCGTCGACGGCGACCGCCGTGCCGGAGGTGTCCCGGAGCGCGTCGAGGATGAGTTCGTCGCCGAGCGGCGCCGGCACGTTGATGCCGAAGGCGATCGTCCAGGCGTCGGCCCACGGCTCGGCCCGGTTCGCACCGGCGCCGAAGGCGCGCACGATCGGGGCGCAGCCGGTGGACTGTACGGCGACCAGCCGGGGCAGGGTCTCGCCGATCCAGCCGAGTTCCCGCATCTCGTGCAGTGCCTTGTGGATGCCGATCAGCCCCACCCCGCCGCCGGTCGGATAGACGATGACGTCCGGTACCTGCCAGCCGAGCTGCTCGACGATCTCGTACCCCATGGTCTTCTTCCCCTCCAGCCGGTACGGCTCCTTGAGGGTGCTCACGTCGAAGATCCCGCCGTCCGGTGAGCCGGCCGCCTCGGCGATCAACGCTGCGACGTACCGGCCGGCGTCGCTGATCAGGCCGTCGATCAGGTGCAGCTCGGCACCGGCGGCCACGCACTCCCGGCGGGTGATGGTGGGGGCGCCGAGCGGCATGGCGATGGTGGCCCGCAGCCCGGCCCGGGCGGCGTAGGTGGCCCAGGCGGCACCCGCGTTCCCGTTGGTCGGCATCGCCACGTGCCGGATGCCCAGCTCACGCGCCCGGGACACCCCGACCGCCGCACCACGGGCCTTGAACGAGCCGGTCGGCACCAGCCCCTCGTCCTTGACCAGCAGCTCCGGTACGCCGACCGACTCGCCGTAGCGGGGCGCCGGCAGCAGCGGGGTCCAGCCCTCGCCGAAGGTGGTGACGTGCCGGTCCTCGGCGACCGGCAGCAGTTCCCGGTAGCGCCACAGGTCGGCCGGACGCCTCGCCAGCGCGGCCGGGTCGACCGCGCTGCGTACCTCGGCGAGGTCGTACCGGGCCAGCAGCGGTGAGCCGCACGAGCAGAGGTTCTGCGGGCGGTCCGCGGCGTGCTCGGCGTCGCAGCGCGGGCAGTGCAGGTGCGTCAGGTACACGGCGGCCTCCGGTAGCTCGGTCGTTCCATGATCCCTCCCGGGCCGCCGGCCCGGGTGGTAACGGCCGCGTGATCAGTTGTCGACGGCGAGCCACTGCCGGCCGCGCCGCCCCGGCAGGTAGCCGGCGTCCAGCCGCTTGGCCAGCACGCCGGCCAGCCCCTGCTCGCGGCTGGCGTCGAGGGCGTACCGGCCACCGCCGGGGAAGTACGGCGGCGTCTGCCAGTGCGGGCCGGCGAGAGCCAGCCCGTCGAGGAGTTCCCGGCGCTGGGCGTACGGCAGGTCGAGGCAGCTCGTCCCCTCCAGCCAGAGCAGATCGAAGATCAGGTACTGGCTGCCGTCCCGCCCCGGGCTGCGCTGGCCGCCGGGGCGGGGCGCCGCCCGGCGTACCCGGCCGGCCCGGTCGAAGTCGACCAGCTCGCCGTCGAGTACCGCCTCGGTGGGAGCCAGCCGCTCGGCCAGCTCCCGCAACTGCGGGTACGCCGAGCCGAGGTCGTCGTCGTCGGCGGAGCGGAGCCGGAGCCGGCCGCCGGAGACGTACCCGATGGCCCGCAGGCCGTCCCAGCGCATCTCGTAACCCCAGTCCGCGTCGTCGGCGGGCAGCTTCGCCGCGGTCGCGGCGAGCATCGGGCGGACCCGTTCCGGCATCGACTGCCAGCCCGGCGGCGCCGGGTCGAGCCGGCGGACCATCCAGTCCCGCTCGCCGCGCCCGGTGCCGCCCCGGGCGCCGGCCCGGTCCGACCCGCCGCCCCGGGCCGCCCGGAACAGCACGTAGCGGCCGGAGACCCGCCCGCCGCGCAGCACCACCAGCACCTCGTCGTCGCGCCACTTCTCGCAGGTGTAGTCGCCCCGGTCGAAGACGGTCATCCGGCCGCCGCCGTACTCGCCGGCCGGGATCTCGCCGGAGAATTCGAGGTACTCCAGCGGGTGGTCCTCGGTGTGCACCGCGAGGTGGCTGCGTCCGGGCTCGCGCGGCAGCCCGCGCGGTACCGCCCAGGAGGCGAGCACCCCGTCCCGCTCCAGCCGCAGGTCCCAGTGCAGCGCCCGGGCGTGGTGCTGCTGGATGACGAACCGGTTCCCGGCCCGCACGACGGTCGGCTCCGCGTCCGGCTCCGGCTCCGGCACCGGTTCCGGGGTGCGCGCCCGGTCGCGCCTGCGCCGGTACTCGTCCAGCCGGTCACCCATGCCGGCCATTCTCCGCCGATCCGGCCCCGGACGCCCGGGATGCATGCCGAGGGCGTACCCGGGTAGAAAAACCACCATGACGTCTGCGATCGACCAGCCCACCGTCCTGTTGCCGAGCGAGGTCCGGATGCCGATGCTCGGCTTCGGCACCTGGCAGTTGCACGGTCGCCGCGCGTACGACGCCGTCCGGGAGGCGCTGGACGTCGGCTACCGGCACCTCGACACCGCCACCATGTACGGCAACGAGGACGAGGTGGGCCGGGCGATCCGGGACAGCGGAGTGCCCCGGGAGGACATCTTCGTCACCACCAAGCTTCCGCCGGAGCAGGCGGGTCGGGAGCGGGAGACCATCGCGGCCAGCCTCGCCGCCCTGGACACCGGGTACGTCGACCTGTGGCTGATCCACTGGCCGCCCTCGCAGGACCGGGCCAGCATCGCGAGCTGGCGGGAGCTGCTGGCGGTCCGGGACGAGGGACTGGTCCGTACGGTCGGGGTGAGCAACTACAGCACCGGCCAGCTCGACATGCTGATCGAGGCGACCGAGGAGGCTCCGGCGGTGAACCAGATCCGCTGGGGTCCGGCGCTGCACGACCCGCGCCGGCTCGACGAGCACCGGGAGCGGGGCGTGGTGCTGGAGGGGTACAGCCCGTTGAAGACGACCGACCTGGACGACCCGGTACTCGCAGAGATCGCCCGGTCGCACGGTGTCACCCCGGGGCAGGTGGTGCTGCGCTGGCACATCGACCACGGCGTGGTGGTGATCCCGAAGTCCGGTACCCCGGCCCGGATCCGGGAGAACTTCGACCTCTTCGGCTTCGCGCTGGACGAGAGCGAGCTGCGCCAGCTGGACGCGATGGGCCGCTGAGCCGTCGCGTCCGGCAGGCCGTCGCGTCCGGCAGACCGCCGAGCCGTCGCGTCCCGCCGAGGCGCTGGCCGTCGCGCCGTCGGGTCGCCGAGCGGCTACCCTGGCCGGCAACCGCCAGCCGGGGCACCGCGCGTACCGCGCCGTCCGGCCCACGGGGCCGTCGACCTGGCCGTGGCGGTGCGAGGGGAAGGTGCGCGGGATGTACGACCAACTGCTCGGCGGCGGCCTCGGTCACCCCGGGCCGGAGGAGAACGGGCCGGAGCCGGACTTCGTCACCTGGCTGCTCTATCTCGACCGGGCCGAGGACCCGAACTGGTTGGGATCGCTGGCCCGCTGGTGGCACGACGAGGTGTGCCGGTTGCTGCTGCCGTTCGTCCAGCCGGCCGGCGCCGCCGCGCCGGCCACCTCGCTGACCGCGTTCGAGCAGGACGCCACCGGGCGCGGGCGGCGCCGCCGGCCGGCGCGCTGGGTGGACGGGATCACCGCCGACTGCGCCCAGCTCTCGGCCCGGTGGTTCGACGTCGCGCCGACCGCGATCGCCTCCGAGCTGGACGTCTTCCTGGCCCGGTTCGCGGGCCGGCGGCACGTCCGGCTACAGATCTCGATCGGCTTCGAGGGGCGGTCCGGTGGACTGCCGTTGGTGCTGCCGGCCCTGGTCGAGCTGGCCCGGCTGGTCGGCGACGCGACGGATCCGGCGTACGGCGAGATCGTGGTCAACGCCGGGCTGCTCTCCCCGGCGACGATGCTGGACGCGGCGCTCGGCCGCTCGGCGGAGTCCTCGGCCGAGCAGAGCCGTACCCACCTGCGCGGCTACGAGTGGGTGACGGTCTGCCCTCGGGAGCTGGTCGCCGAGCTTGGCGGGGCGGAGCGGCTCCGGGCGACCGGCGCCTTCGCCGAGGTACGGCCGCTGCGGCACGGCGGCGCGCTGCTCCGGGCGACGGACGATCCGGCCGACTACCGCGCCGACCGGGTACGCGGGGTGTTCCGCGCCCTGGCGCCGGTGTTGCCCCCGGGGCAGCCGGTGGCGCTGCCGACGGTGCCGCCGGCCGGCTCGGCGATGCTCTCGGCGGTGCCGGGGGTGCTGGCCGGCGACCCCGGCGGGCACGACCTGAGCCGGGTGGTCTTCGCCGACGCCCGCACGGTGCAGCGGCAGCTTCCCGGGCAACGCCTCGAACTCGGCCCGGGGCTCGCCGCCCGCTGAGCCGTCGACCGGGCGCCGGACCGGACACTCCCGCCACCCCTGTTCGCGGGTGGCGGGAGCGCCGATCGGAGCTGTGCCGGCCCGGCCGGAGCCGGATGGGAGTGCGTCAGGGACGGGTCAGGCCCGGCTACACGGAGAGCCGTTCAGGCTGAACGAGGTCGGCGACGAGTACGTGCCGCTGTACGAGCCCTGGTAGCCGAAGGAGGCCGTGCCGCCCGGCGGGATGTTGCCGTTCCAACTGATGTTCCGGGCGGTCACCGCCGATCCGCTCTGCGTGACGGTGGCGTTCCAGGCGTTGCCGACCTGCTGCCCGGAGGGCAGGTTGTAGGTCAGCGACCAGTTGTTGATGGCGCTGGAGCCGGTGTTGGTGATGGTGACCGACGCGCTGTACCCGTTGTTCCAGGTGTTCGCCGTGTAGGCGACCCGGCAGGAGCTGCCGCCCGGCGGGTTGGTCGGCGGGTTGCTCGGCTGGCCGGTCGGCTGGCCGGTCGGCTGCGGGTTGCCGCCGCCGTTCACCGACGCGGAGAACGAGTTCACCGCGAGGCCGGTGCCGCCGATCCACGGCTCGAAGCCGGCCTGGATGCTGGTCAGGTACCACGAGTTGGTGATGGCACCCCGGTTGCGGACGTCGTTGATGAAGTCCAGCACGCTGAAGTTCCAGCTGGTGATCGGGGACGGCGCGAGGTACGAGATGACGTTGTTGCCGCCGTTGTTGCCGCGCCACACGTCCCAGGTGCGCCCGCCGACGGTGGCGGTGCCGACCGAGGAACCGATCGGCTGGATCGAGCCCTGCCGGTTGAACCAGATCATGATCTCCATCTGGTTGACGCCGTCCCGCTTCGGGGTCGGGTCCAACCAGATGTCGTACGAGGCGTTGTAGGTGGCGCCGCTGACGAAGTTGTAGTTGATGCTGCTGCTCGCGCTGCTGATCTGGCTCACCTGCATCGGCAGGTTGGTCCCGGGCGAGCAGTTGGTGTAGTGGCAGCCGAGGAAGACCGACGGGTACGACACCGGCGCGCCGCTGGTGCTGCCCTGGCCGTCCTGCCGGGTGATGGAGAACCCGGTGTCGGTGACGTTGATGCACTGCTGGGCGGTGGTGCCCCAGCGGTTGTTCTGGACCACGTACCTGCCCTGGATGGTGGTCGAGCCGTACTGCTCGCAGATCTGGACGTCGGCCTGTGCCGGGCCGGCGGCGCTGAGTACGGCGATGGCGGCGCTGGCCAGCAGGCCGGCGACGGCCGCGAAGACGGGGACGGAACGTCTCATGATGCTCCTTGGGGGTGGGGTGTCCGTGGAGTGGTGCGGTGCCGCGTGGTACCGGGCGTGCGGCAGGGTGGTGCGGGGGGAGCGCTCCCATGGCAGCTAGGGACACATTTACATGCTTGAAATCGGAAAGCAACCGGGGGAGCGTCGGCCGGGGTTGTTCATGCCGATGAGCCGGTTATGGCGGTTGCGTCGCCGGGCTGAACGGCGTACCGGGAAAGGTCAGGCGCCGGCCAGCAGGCTGCGGGCCGCCCGCACCTGTCGGACCGCGGCGTGCAGCGCGGCGACGATCCGTTCCTCGCTCTGCGCGTCCAGCCTGGTCGCCGGCACGGAGAGGCTGATCGCGTCCATGGCCGGGGAGTGCAGCGGCACCGCCATCGCGAAGCAGACGATGCCCTCGGTGTTCTCCTCGCGGTCCACCGCGTAGCCCCGGTCCCGCACCCTGGCCAGCTCCGCGTGCAGCAGCTCCGGGTCGGTGACGGTGTGCCGGGTCAGCGCCGGCAGCGGCCAGCTCAGCAGCCGGTCCACCGCCTCGTCGGTGCGCTGCGCGAGCAGCACCTTGCCGAGCGCGGTCGCGTGCGCCGGCAGGTGCCGGCCGATCGCGCTGTAGAGCCGCAGCCGGTGCACCGACTCGCGCTTGGCCAGGTAGACCACGTGCGGACCGTCCAGCCGGCCCAGGTGCACGGTCTCGCCGAACTGGCCGGCGAGGTCGTCGAGTACCCCGGCCAGCAGGCCGGTGGCGTCGTCCGCCTCCAGGTAGGCGGCACCGACCTGGAGGGCGCGTACGCCCAGCCCGAACCGGGTGCCGGTGGCGTCCGCCTCCACCCAGCCACGCTGGATCATCGTGCGCAGCAGGCCGTGCAGGCTGCTCTTCGGAATGCCCAGTGCCCGGGCCAGCTCGACCAGCGAGCGGCGCTGCGGCGCCTCGGCCAGCGCCTCCAGCACGTCGAGGGTGCGGCCGGCCGACTTCACCGGCTGGAACGCCTCGACCGCCGCCAGCCCGGCGCCGCTGGTCGTACCCGTCGTCATGGCGGCCACTCTAGCCGGCTTGACAGTGCCGGGGAGCGCAGTAGGGTCGCATACGTGACCAGCGTTCAAGATGATGAACAGACTGCCGGTGTAACCGAAACGATCGCCGCGACCCGGATCCTGCCGGTCGTGGTCCTGGAGGACGCGGCCTCGGCGCCGGCGCTGGCCGCCGCGCTCACCGAGGGCGGCCTGCGGGCCATCGAGGTGACCTTCCGGACGGCGGCCGCCGCCGAGGCCATCCGGCTGATGGCGGAGCGACCCGACCTGCTGGTGGGCGCCGGTACCGTGCTCACGCCGGCCCAGGTCGACCAGGCCGCCGACGCGGGCGCCCGGTTCGTGGTCAGCCCCGGCTTCTCGCCGTCGGTGGTCCGGCACTGCCAGGAGCGTGGCCTGCCGGTCTTTCCCGGCGCCGCCACCGCCACCGAGATCCAGATGGCGCTGGACGCCGGCCTCGACACGGTCAAGTTCTTCCCGGCCGAGCAGCTCGGCGGGGTCGGCATGGTCAAGGCGCTGGCCGCCCCGTTCCGGTCGGTCCGGTTCGTCCCGACCGGCGGGGTCAACACCGGCAACCTCGCCGACTATCTCGCGCTGCCCGCCGTGCTCGCGGTCGGCGGCACCTGGATGGTCGCCCCCGCCCTGCTCGCCGAGGGTCGCTGGGACGAGGTCACCCGGCTGACCGCCGCCGCCGTCGCGGCCAGCCGCCCCGCCGGCTGACACCCCCTTCCCGCACCCGTCCGACACCGCCGTTCCCGCGCCGCCCGGCCCGCCCGAAAGGTCCGCCCATGCTGACGCTCCGTCCCGCCGACGACTGCCGCTTCGACCTGGTCTCGCTCGGCGAGGTGATGCTCCGGCTCGACCCGGGTGAGGGCCGGGTACGCACCGCGCGGACGTTCCGGGCCTTCGAGGGCGGCGGCGAGTACAACGTGGCGCGCGGGCTGCGCCGCTGCTTCGGGCTGCGTACCGCCCTGGTCAGCGCGTTCGCCGACAACGAGGTGGGACGGCTGCTGGAGGACCTGATCCTCACCGGCGGGGTGGACACCTCGTTCGTCAAGTGGGTGCCCTACGACGGCATCGGCCGCAGCGTCCGCAACGGGCTCAACTTCACCGAGCGGGGCTTCGGGGTGCGCGGCGCCGTCGGCACCTCGGACCGGGGCCACACCGCGGCCAGCCAGCTCCGCCCGGACGACGTCGACTGGGACCACCTCTTCGGCACCCTCGGCGTGCGCTGGCTGCACACCGGAGGCATCTACGCTGCGCTCTCCGAGATCGCCCCGGAGACCATCGAGGCCGCGATGACCGCCGCCCGCCGCAACGGCACGCTGATCTCGTACGACCTGAACTACCGGCCCAGCCTCTGGAAGGCGGTCGGCGGCCAGGCCCGGGCGCAGGAGGTGAACCGGCGGCTCGCCCGGTACGTCGACGTGATGATCGGCAACGAGGAGGACTTCACCGCCTCGCTCGGCTTCGAGGTGCCGGACACCGACGAGTCCCTCACCGAGCTGGAGGTGGCGAACTTCCAGCGGATGATCGAGGCGGTCACCAAGGAGTACGACAACTTCCAGGTGGTGGCGACGACGCTGCGCACGGTACGCAGCGCGACCGTCAACGACTGGGGCGCGATCGCCTGGTCCGCCGGCAGCGGTTTCGTGCAGGCGACCCACCGGGCGAACCTGGAGATCCTCGACCGGGTCGGCGGCGGCGACAGTTTTGCCTCCGGGCTGATCTACCGGCTGCTGACCGGCGGCGACCTGGCCAGCGCGGTGGAGTACGGCGCGGCGCACGGCGCGCTGGCGATGACCACCCCCGGCGACACCTCGATGGCCAGCCTGAAGGAGGTCGAGGCGCTCGTCCGGGGGGCGGGTGCCCGGGTACAGCGGTGAGGCGGTGACCGCCCCGGAGTCCGGGGCGGCTGGCTCGGCCGGTGACCCGGCATCGTCCGACGGCGGGATCGCCTGGTCATCGGGTGGATGCCGCCGATCCTGCGGCCGATCCCGGTGACCCGGCCGTGACCTGGGGACATCCGATCGGATCTTCCGTTGGGGTGATAGCGCGGAGTAGTGTCTTGCCTTCAACGCGTGCCGATCCCTCCGGAGGCGTCACCAGATGGCCGCATCCCACCTGCGCGTTCTCGTCGTCGGCGCGGGGATCGCCGGCCTCGCGGTCGCGCGTACCCTCCGGCTCGCCGGATTCCGGCCGGAGGTGACCGAGCGGACGTCCGGGACGGGCGCCCCCGAGGTCGGTCTCTACCTGCCCGGCAACGCCGAACGGGCGCTGCGGGAGATGGGTCTGGACGATCCGGTGCGACCGCTCGGCCAGGTCATCCGCTGCCAGCGGTTCCTGGACGCCGACGGCCGGGAACTCTGCGAGGTCGACCTCGACAAACTCTGGTCGGGCGTGGGCGAGAGCCGGGCGCTGCCCGGGTCCGACCTGCACCGGGTACTGCTGAGCGGGGCCGGCGGCGAGGTGAGGTACGACACCGAGATCCAGGCTCTGGAGCTGCACCGGGAGGCCGTCACGGTCACCTTCGGCGACGGCAGCCGGGCGGAGTACGACCTGGTGGTCGGTGCCGACGGGCGGCGCTCGACGGTCCGCGCGCTGGCCGCGCTCGGCGGCCCGGCCCGTCCGACTGGGCATGTCGGCTATTCCGCCGTGGTCAGCGGCGGGCCGCCGTTGACCGAGTGGACCGGGCTGCTCGGCGAGCGGGCCGGGTTCGTGGCCGTGCCGATGGGCGGCGGCCGGCTGCACTGCTACGCCGACGAGGTGGGCAGCGCTCCGCCGGCCGATCCGCTGGCCCGGGTACGGGAACTCTTCGGCGGCTACGGCGGCCCGGTGCCGGCGATCCTGGAGGCGATGGACCAGGTGCGGGCGGCCCGGACCGACGAGGTGGAGTTGGGCGCGTGGTCCCGGGGCCGGGTGGTGCTGGTCGGTGACGCCGCACACGCCACCGCGCCGACGCTGGGCCAGGGCGCGGCGATGGCGTGCGAGGACGCGTTGGTGCTGGCCCGGTCGCTGCGCCGGTCGGCGAGCGTGCCCGAGGCGCTGTACGGCTACGAGAACCGGCGCCGCCCCCGGATCAAGTGGGTGCTGGACCGGACCCGCGACCGGGACCGGACCCGGAACGTACCCCCGCCGCTGCGCGACCCGCTGTTGCGGGTGCGGGGCAACCGGATCTTCCAGGAGCACTATCGGCTCCTCGTCGACCCCGCGTGACGGTCCCCCGACCCAGGGGTACGGAGGGCGGCGCAGCGACCGACGACGAGCGGCCTGGTGGGACGGTGTCGGCGGGTCGGGGCGTACCCGAGGAGGGACCCGCCGCTGGCGGGGACTATTCTGCCTGCGAGGTACGGCTCGCAGATCAACAGCGCGTGCCGAGTGGGACTAACGAGAACCGGAGGCCACTCGTGACCACCGTCGCACCCAAGCCGATCGTGACCCGGCCGTGGCCGGTCCGCCAGCCGGTCAAGGGCTCGGCACTCACGCGGCTGCTGCGTACGACGGACGCGAAGCAGATCGGGATCATGTATATGGTCACCGCGTTCGCGTTCTTCATGATCGGTGGCCTGATGGCGCTGCTGATGCGCGCCGAGCTGGCCCGGCCGGGACTCCAGTTCCTGTCGCCGGAGCAGTACAACCAGCTCTTCACCATGCACGGCACGATCATGCTGCTCTTCTTCGCGACGCCGATCGTCTTCGCGTTCGCGAACTTCGTGGTGCCGATCCAGATCGGCGCGCCGGACGTGTCGTTCCCCCGGCTGAACAGCTTCGCGTACTGGCTCTATCTCTTCGGCGGCACGCTGGCGATGGGTGGCTTCCTCACCCCCGGCGGCGCGGCCGACTTCGGCTGGTTCGCGTACACCCCGCTGAGCAACGTCGAGCACTCGCCCGGGGTCGGCGCGAACATGTGGATCATGGGTCTGGCCATCTCGGGCCTGGGCACGATCCTCGGTGGCGTCAACATGATCACCACGATCCTGACGCTGCGGGCGCCCGGCATGACGATGTTCCGGATGCCGATCTTCACCTGGAACATCCTGGTCACCAGCCTGCTGGTGATCATGGTCTTCCCGCTGCTCGCCGCGGCCCTCTTCGCACTCGCCGCGGACCGGATCATCGGCGCGCACGTCTTCGACGCCGCCACCGGCGGCCCGATGCTCTGGCAGCACCTCTTCTGGTTCTTCGGGCACCCCGAGGTCTACATCGTCGCGCTGCCGTTCTTCGGCATCGTCAGCGAGGTCATCCCGGTCTTCTCCCGCAAGCCGATCTTCGGCTACAAGGGCCTGGTCGGCGCCACCATCGCGATCGCCGCGCTCTCGATGAGCGTGTGGGCGCACCACATGTTCGCCACCGGCCAGGTGCTGCTGCCGTTCTTCTCGTTCCTGAGCTTCCTGATCGCGGTGCCGACCGGCATGAAGTTCTTCAACTGGATCGGCACGATGTGGCGGGGCCAGATCAGCTTCGAGACCCCGATGCTCTGGTCGATCGGCTTCATGGTCACCTTCCTCTTCGGTGGCCTCACCGGCGTACTGCTGGCCAGCCCGCCGCTCGACTTCCACGTCTCGGACTCCTACTTCGTGGTGGCGCACTTCCACTACGTGCTCTTCGGCACCATCGTCTTCGCGGTCTACGCCGGCATCTACTTCTGGTTCCCGAAGATGTTCGGCCGGATGCTGGACGAGCGCCTCGGCAAGGTGCACTTCTGGCTGACCTTCATCGGCTTCCACACCACGTTCCTCGTGCAGCACTGGCTCGGCAACGAGGGCATGCCCCGGCGGTACGCCGACTACCAGCCGCTGGACGGCTTCACCACGCTGAACATGATCTCCACGATCGGGTCGTTCATCACCGGCATCTCGACGCTGCCGTTCCTCTACAACGTCTGGAAGTCGTACAAGGCCGGTCCGGTGGTGGAGGTCGACGACCCGTGGGGTCACGGCAACTCCCTGGAGTGGGCCACCAGCTCGCCGCCGCCGCTGCGCAACTTCGACCGGATGCCCCGGATCCGCTCCGAGCGGCCCGCCTTCGACGCGAAGTTCCCGGAACTGGCCGCCGGTGGGCAGTCGCTGGCCGGCCCACCCGAGGGTGGCGCCAAGCCGCTGACCAGCGAGTCCGACCACGGCGCCAGTTACACCGAGGACACCGCCAGCAACATCGACCAGAAGTAGTCCAGCCGGCTTTCGATCTCGCGGCCGGTACCCGGGGGGAACTCCTCCGGGTACCGGCCGCGAACGTTTCCCCGGTCGGAGAGACCGGGCGCGCCGCTCGGGGCCGGGCCGCAGGCGCCGCAGCGCGGGCTGCGGCGCCTGCCTCAGGCTCTCCGGCTCACTTCACCACCGGCGTGCCGCGCAGGGCCACGCCGGCATCCCGGAGCATGGCCAGCGCCGCGTCGGTGGTCCCCGCGTCGACCCCGGCGGTCAGGTCGAGCAGTACGGTGGTGGCGAAGCCCTCCCGGGCGGCGTCCAGCGCGGTGGCCCGGACACAGTGGTCGGTGGCGATCCCGACCACCTCGACCCGGTCGACCGACCGCTGCCGGAGCCAGTCGGCCAGCCCCTCGGACCCCTCGGTCGTCCCCTCGAAGCCGGAGTACGCCGCCGCGAACTCGCCCTTGTGGAACACCGCCTCGACCCGGTCGGTGGCCAGCTCCGGATGGAACTGGGCGCCTTCGGTGCCGACCACGCAGTGCCGGGGCCAGGAGTCGGCGTAGTCGGGGACGTCGGCGAAGTGCGCGCCCGGATCCACGTGGTAGTCCTTGGTCGCCACCACGTGCTCCCAGCGGTCCGGCTCGGCGGCGAGCAGCCGGGAGATCCCGGCCGCCACCGAGGCGCCGCCGGCCACCGCGAGGGACCCGCCCTCGCAGAAGTCGTTCTGTACGTCGACGATGATCAGTGCTCGGCTCATGGCTACCCTTCCGGCTGGTCGGCGGGGACGACGGTGACCGGGATGGTCGGGTCGCCCGCCGAGAGCTTGAGTCCCTCCCAGGGGATGGAGATCAGGCACTGCCGCAGGTGCTCCCGCGACTCGGTGAGGCTCGGCAGCGGCTGCGGCTCGCCGCCGGTGACGTACCGCCGCTGCAACGCCCGGTCGCCGGGCCGCGGCTCGGGTACGCCCTGCGAGACGACGACCTCCTCGGTCGCCGTACCGCTGGGCTTGTGCCGCCGGACGGCCACCTTGCGCCCGCCGACGGTCGCCTTGTGCTCGGAGCGCTTCACCACCGAGCGGCCCTCCACCTCGACCAGCTTGTAGACCAGCCCGGCGGTGGGTGCGCCGGAGCCGGTCACCACGGCGGTGCCGGCGCCGTACATGTCGACCGGTTCGGCGGC
Organism: Plantactinospora sp. BC1; assembly: GCF_003030345.1. NCBI lineage: Bacteria > Bacillati > Actinomycetota > Actinomycetes > Micromonosporales > Micromonosporaceae > Plantactinospora > Plantactinospora sp. BC1. The sequence continues at coordinate 3,063,051 of NZ_CP028158.1, read as the reverse complement.
GAGCGCGGCGATGGCGTACTCGTCGAGGTCACCGGAAACGATGATCTTCGTCTCGGTGGCGCCGAGCGAGTCGAGGAGTTCCCGCGAGTGCTGGGCCAGCACCGCGAGGTCGCCGGAGTCGATCCGTACCGCCCGCAGGTCCGGCCCGGCGACCGCGATCGCGTTCCGGATGCCCTGGGCGATGTCGTAGGTGTCGACCAGCAGCGTGGTGCTCTTGCCCTGCGCCGCGACCTGCGAGGCGAACGCGGTCGGCTCGTCGTCGTGCAGCAGCGTGAAGGCGTGCGCGGCGGTGCCGGCGGTCGGTATCCGGTAGCGCTGCCCGGCGGCCAGGTTGGAGGTGTAGCCGAACCCGGCCAGGTAGCTGGCCCGGGCCGCGGCCACCGCCGCCTCCTCGTTGGCCCGCCGGGCACCCATCTCGATCAGCGTACGGCCGCGCGCCGCGGTCACCATCCGGGCCGCCGCCGCCGCGATCGCCGAGTCGTGGTTGAGCACCGAGAGCGTCAGCGTCTCCAGCAGTACGCACTCGGCGAAGGTGCCGGAGACGGTCAGGATCGGCGAGCCGGGGAAATAGAGTTCGCCCTCGGCGTAGCCGTCGATGTCACCGCTGAACCGGTAACTCGACAGCCACCGCGCGGTCGGGTCGTCGACCACCCCGGTGTCCCGGAGGAAGGCGACGTCCGCCTCGTCGAACCGGAAGTCCGCCAGCAGGTCGACCAGCCGGGCGGTGCCGGCGACCACCCCGTAGCGGCGGCCGGTCGGCAGCCGGCGGGTGAAGACCTCGAAGACGCAGTGCCGGTCGGCGGTGCCGTCCCGGAGGGCGGCGCTGACCATGGTCAGCTCGTAGTGGTCGGTGAGCAGCGCGGGGCGGGAACTGTGCACCACGCCAGCCTAAGCGTGTCGGGTCGCCGCCCGTCGCCGGTCAACGGTCCGGCTCGCCCTCCTGCTCCGGGATCGCCTTCAACGCGGGCCACAGCTCGCCCCGACCGGCCACGCCGAGCTTGTTGTAGACCCGCTGGAGATGGTTCTCCACGGTCCGGGTCGAGATGTAGAGCTGCTCGGCGATGTTCCGGCTGGCCAGGCCCCGGGCGGCCAGCCGGGCGATCTGCCGTTCCCGGTCGGTCAGCGCCGGCTGGCGCACCGACAGCGCGGGGGTGCGGAGTACGTCGCAGCGGCGGAGCAGCCCGGCGAGCCGCAGGTTCGCCTCGTGCGACCGGTTCGACCGGGCCGCCCGCAGCCGGGTCACCGCCCGGCTGGTCGCCTCGGCGGCGAAGACGTTGAGGTCGAGTTCGGCGAAGCCCTCCGCGACGGCGAGCAGCTGGTCGCCGGAGTGGCCGTACTCGGCCCGGGCGTGTCGGGCCATCAGCGCCGGCAGCGGGCCGTCCACCGCCTCGCTCAGCTCGGTCAGCCGCTGGGCCACCGTACGCCGCCGGCCGGTGACGGTCGGCTCACCGACCTCGATGTCGGCCCGACCGAACCGGACCAGATCGTGCAGGGCCAGCACCTCGTGCCCGGCGAAACCGTCCGCCTGGAGCCGGTTGACCAGCTCGCGGAGCGTGCCGACCGCGCTGGCGAGGTCGCCGGTGGCGGCCTGCACGGTGGCCCGGGCCTGTTCGAGCCAGGGGTAGAGCACGGCCATCCCGGAGGTCTGCGACCGGTCGGACTCGGCCATCGCCTCGACGGCCGAGTCGACGTCGCCGCGCATCGCCGCCGCCTGGGCCCGTTCCGCGTGCGCCAGCCCGGCGAAGACCCGGCTGGTGGCGAGGACGGCACAGGCGCCGAGGCTGGTCCGCAACGCCTCGCCGGTCTGGCCGCGCAGCCGGGCCGCCTGGGCGCGCAGGATGGAGAGGTAGCCGGAGCCGAGCCGGAAGTCGCCCGCGTCGGCCAGGTCGGCGAACTCGGCGGCGACGATCGCGTCGATCCCGGCCAGGTCACCGGCGAGCGCCAGCCGGGTGCCCCGGGCCAGCTCCAGCGCGAGTTGCAGGTAGGGCATCTCGGTGCGCCACTGCGCCGCCTCGGCGGCCACCCCGTCGACGGCCCGGCCGCTGAGCGTCAACTCGCCCCGGGCGGCCTGTAGGTGCGCGATCGTGCACCGGGCCAGGCCGCGGGCCGCCACCGAGGCGGCCGGGCGGTCCAGTACGGAGCGGCTCAGCCGTAGCGCCTCGGCACACTCCAGCCGGTGCAGCCGCATGATCGCCTCGAAGGCCACCACCCGGGCCCGGTCGGCCGGGTCGGTCAGCCGCTGGGCGTCAGCCGCGATCTCGGCCACCGTGGACTCCCGGTTGAGCCCCCAGTACGAGACCATCCCGCGTACGGTCAGCCACCGGCTGCGCCGCTCGTCGGAGGAGATCTGGTCGGCGACCGAGTCGAGTACCCGGATCGCCTCCTCCGCCTGGTCGCCGAACATCAGGATGGTGGCCAGCAGTTCGGCGGCCTGGTAGCCACCGCCGGCCTCCAACGCGGCCCGGGCCAGCCTGGCGGCGAGCGGTACGTCGAACTGGCTGAACGCCTGCCCGCCGGCCCGCAGCAGCAGGGCCGGATCCTGCGCGGTGCCGGAGTCGAGCCGCCAGACCGCCACCCGGAGCAGGTCGTCGCGGCGCCGGTTGCCGGCCCGCTCGACCAGCTCGGCGAGGTGGGCGTTGAGCCGGCGGGCCCGGGTGACCGGGCAGCGCCGCCGGACCACCTCGCCGTAGAGCGGGTGGGCCAGCCGGACGTTCGAGCGGCGGTCGTGCACGTCGACCCGGATCAGGCCGCGCTCCTCGGCAGTCTCCACGCTGGAGCTGTCGGTCGCCCGGTGCAGCAGGGCCAGCCCGATCGGCTCGCCCATCGCGACCAGTTCGACCACCGCGCGTACGCCCGGGTCGAGCTGGCCGATCCGGGCGTCGATCAGCTCGTCGAGGCTGGGCGAGAGCTGGCTGCGGCCGGTCCACTGCCAGACGCCGTAGGTCCGGGTCAGTTCGTCGCTGGCGTGCGCCGCGATGATCAGCTCCCGGAGCATCAGGGCGTTGCCGGCGGAGAGCCGGTAGAGCCGGTCCGCCGACGGCCCGTCCACCGGATCGCCGAGCATCGCGGTGAGCAGCTCCTTGCTGTCGCCCGGGTCCAGCGGCGCCAGCTCGGCATGGTCGACCAGGTCGTCGGTCCAGAGCGCCCGGATCGGCAGCGGCACCGGCTCGCCGCTGCGCAGCGTGCCGAGCACCGTCGCGTTGTCGGAGCGGGCGATCAGATAGACCAGGGCGGCCGAGGAGGCGTCGAGCAGGTGCGCGTCGTCGATGCCGATCACGATCCGCCGCCCCGCCGCCTGCTGGTGCAGCGCGTCGACGGCCCAGCGCATGATGCCGGCCGGGGAGAGGCCGGCGGGCTGGTCGGCCGGGAGCACCTGGGCGAGCCCGCCGAACGGGATCCCGGCGGTGGCGATGTTGGCGGAGGCGGACCAGACGGCGCAGCCGTGTCCGGGCAGTTCGGCCAGACCCTCGCTGAGCAGGCGGCTCTTGCCGACCCCGGCGATGCCGCTGAAGAAGATGCCTCGGCTGCCCGGGCTGGTGGCGGCGCTCACCAACCGGTTGAGTTCATCCGTACGACCAACGAAGCTCCACCGCCCCATCGGGGCAGCATATAGACCGGGTGCCATCCGCGCGCGCCTGGTGACTGAATGAATTTGAGTAGCCGACCGGGCATCCATGAGTATCGTTGGTGCTCGTAGCGTACGGGCATCGACACGTAGCGTTCCGATATTCGGCGGACCTCGGCCGGTACCACCGGTCCGGGCAGGCCGACGGCAGCGGTGCCCGGCCGGAACGTTCCGGCCGGCTGGGAGGTGCAGACGGCGATGGAGTTCCGGTCGCTCCCCGTCTCCGGACCGCCGGGCCCGCCCGGCGCCCGGCCACCCCGCCGAGGCGCGGGCGACGAACCGGCGCTGGTCGAGGCCCCGCCCGACGAACCGCTCGCGGTGATCACGATCGGGCCGTCCGCCGAGGACCGCCGGGCCGTCCTCGCCGGACTGCTCGGCGCCGCCGCGCCGCCGCTGCGGGTGCCGGCGGGCAGCTTCCTGGTGGTCGACCACGGGCCGTCCGTCGGCGGCGCCGCCTACGTGCCCGGGCTCCGCTCCTCCCGGGAGTACCGGCCGGCGCCGGTCGGCGCGGGTCCGGCCCTGGCCCGCCCGCCGCGCCGGGTCGAGCTGACCGTGCCCGACCCGCTGCTGCGGCACTTCACCCTGGTCGACGCGCCGGACACCGGCACGCTCGGTGTGGCCGGCGTCCGGGTGGTCCGCGACGCCGTGCGCCGGGGCGGCGCGCTGCTCTACGTACTCCCGGAGGACCAACCGGTCGCCGCCGCCGAACTGGACCTGCTCGCCGAGGTGGCGGAGGAGGCCGCCGTCTTCCTGGTCGGCACCCCGGGCGCCGACCCCGGCTGGCCCGCCGGCCCGGAAACCTCCACCGCTGTCCCGTCGGAAGTCGCCAGCGCTCCGGTCGACGACGCGGAACCGGCGGCCGAGGACGACGAGTCGGCGGAGAGCTGGCTCACCGCCCGCCGGGCCACGCTGGTCGCGGCGGTGCCCGCGCTCGCCGGAGTCGACTGGATCGACCTCGACCCGGTCGCCGCCGACACCGCCTACCTGCGCCGGGCCCTGGTCGACTGGGCCAGCGCCGAGGGGCTGCGCCGGGCCAGCCTCAGCCCGCCGGTCGTGCCCGGGGCCACCCGGACGGTTCCGGTCGCGCCGACCGCCCGGACCTCGGACTGGGCCGACCGGTTGGAGCGGCGCTCCCGGGAACTCGCGTACCAGCTCCGCCGGGACATCGCGCTGGAGATCGCCGCCATCCACCTGCGCTGCGTACGCGAGGTGGTCGGCGGTACCGGCGTGCCGGGGCTGCCCGCCCTGCTCGACCGGGAGGTCGAGGCGCTGTCCCTGGAGGTGGTGGCGGCCTGCGACGCGGGCGTCGACAAGATGCTCGACGAGTCGCTCGCCCGGGTCTTCGGCGAGGTGCCGGACGAGGGCGTACGGCTGCGCGCCGCCGCCGCGGTCGGCTGGGGGCTCGCCGCCGAGCGGGCCGCCCGGGACTTCGACCGGGTACTCCTGATCCGGGAGAGCGGCGAGGTCGAGACGGTGTACGGGCTGGGCGCGGTCAACGCGCTCGCCGGCTATCCCGGCGGTACGGCCGGAGCCATCCTGCCGCCGCTCGGCGTCGGCCTCTCCGGCGGCTGCTACCAGTACTGGCGCAACCCCTGCCGGGTGGATCCGATCCTCGCCCGGTCCTGGCTCGGGCGGGCGCTGCGGGAGACCGAGGTGGAGCTGTGCCGCGAGGTGTCCCGGCGGTTCGAGGCGGTCGCCGACTCGCTCACCGAGGTGCTGACCGAGGCGGTCCGGCACGGTCGTCTGCTCGCCTGAACCGGGCCGGTTCGCGGCCGGCGGCGTTCCGGTTCCTCGGTTCGCCGCCGACGGTGGCACGATGGGGGGCATGGCGGCTCCACAGGTTGCACCGGTCCACGCGCCGGACACCGAAGAGGTGCCGGTCGCCGACGGGGCATGGGTGACGATCGTCTGGGACGACCCGGTCAACCTGATGTCATACGTGACCTGGGTGTTCCAGAAACTCTTCGGCTACAGCCACGAGAAGGCCGAGAAGCTGATGCTCGACGTGCACAACAAGGGCAAGGCGGTGGTGTCCAGCGGCGCCCGCGAGCGGATGGAGCACGACGCGTCCCAGCTGCACGCGTACGGGCTGTGGGCGACGGTGGACCGGGCGTGAGTACGTTTCGCCGCCAGGGCGAGCACTGCGTCGCCACGTTCGCCGCCGACGAGGTCCGGGTGCTCCGCAAGGTCGCCTCCGAGGTGGTCGGCCTGCTCACCGACGGCTTCGACCACTCCGACCCGGTCGTCGGGCGGCTGTTCCCCGACACCTATCCGGAGAACCCGGGTGACTCGGCCGAGTTCCGGCAGTACACCGAGGGCGATCTGAAGACCGGCAAGATCGACCAGGCGGGTGCGGTACTCGCGGCGCTCCCCCCGCCCAGCGGCGGCGAGGTACGCCTCGACGCGGAGGCGGCCGAGGCGTGGCTGCGGGCCCTCAACGACGCCCGGCTGGCAATGGGGGTACGCCTGGGCATCTCCGCCGACACCGACCTCGGCGACGAGCTGGACGACGCGGTGCTGCACGACCCGACCTCGACCCGGGTCTTCCAGCTCTCCATCTACGCCTACCTGGGTTATCTCCAGGAGTCGCTGCTCACGGCGCTCGTCGACGGCAGGCTCGCCGACTGACCGCCCGACCGGGTGCGGGGCCCCGCCCGGCGGCGGGACCCCCGCGTCGACCGCGGACCGGCCCGCTGCGGTCCGGGCCGTCCGGCGCGCCGGACGGCCCGGCCTGGGCGGTCAGGCCCGGTCGAGAACCGCCAGTTCGTCCTCGTCGAGCTGGAGTTCGGTGGCGGCCACCGAGTCCCGGATCGTCTCCGGCCGGCTCGATCCGGGGATCGGGATCACCCGCGGCGACCTGGCCAGCAGCCAGGCCAGGCAGACCTGCTGCGGGCTGACGCCCCGGGCGGCGGCGACCTCGGCGAACGGCGCGAACCGGCTGCCCAGCTCGCCGGCCCGGGAGATCCCGCCCAGCGGGGACCAGGGCAGGAAGGCCAGTCCCAGCTCGTCGCAGAGCGCCAACTCCGGCTCCGAGCTGCGGAACGCCGGGGAGTACTGGTTCTGCACCGACACCAGCCGGTCGCCGAGGATCTCCCGGGCCTGCCGGATCTGCTCGGGGTTGGCGTTGGAGATGCCGGCCATCCGTACCTTGCCGGCGTCGACCAGGTCCCGGATCGCGCCGATCGAGTCGGCGTACGGCACCCGGGGGTCGGGGCGGTGGTGCTGGTAGAGCCCGATCGCCTCCACCCCGAGCCGCTTGCACGACGCCTCGCAGGCGCTCCTGAGGTATTCCGGCGAGCTGTTGACGGTCCAGCTTCCATCACCGGGACGCAGGTGCCCACCCTTGGTGGCGACCAGTACCCCGGAGGTGTCCCCGCCGTAGCTGGCCAGCGCCCGGGCGATCAGCGACTCGTTGTGCCCCACCTCGTCGGCGTGCAGGTGGTAGGCGTCGGCGGTGTCGATCAGGGTCACGCCGGCGTCCAGCGCGGCGTGGATGGTCCGGATCGAGCGCTCCTCGTCCGGCCGTCCCTCGATCGACATCGGCATGCCGCCCAGACCGATGGCGCTCACCTCGGTGTTGCCGATACGTCGTGAGTTCATCGCACTGTCTCCTCCACTCGGGCACCCGGCCGGCGGCCCGGCGCCGGGACGTTTCCCACCGCCGGGTGTCCGTGCCGCCCGGCGCCCGGATCTCCGATCCACTCTTTCTGTCACAGGCTGGCACCGCCCGCCCGGCGGGGTCACGTGAGGTCGGCCACTCCCGCCGGCCGAGATCGACCGCTCCCGGCCGGCCCGACAGGCGGTAGGCTGGCCCTGTGCTGAGCATCGACCGGTCGATAGTCGAGGCGATCGTCGCGCACGCCCGCCGGGACCACCCCGACGAGGCGTGCGGCGTGGTCGCCGGCCCGGCCGGCGCCGACACCCCGATCCGGCACATCCCGATGGTGAACGCCGCACGGTCCATGACGTTCTACGAGTTCGACTCGATGGAGCAGTTGCGGGTCTGGCGGGAGATGGACGATCGCGACGAGGAGCCGGTGGTGATCTACCACTCGCACACCGCGACCGAGGCCTATCCGTCCCGCACCGACATCTCCTTCGCCGGAGAGCCGGGGGCGCACTATCTGCTGGTCTCCACCCGTGACCCGGAGACCGAGGAGATCCGTTCGTTCCGGATCGTGGACGGGGTGGTGACCGAGGAGCCGATCCGGGTCGTCGACGCCACGGTGGACCCGAACGCCGTGCAGTCGTACATGTTCGGGCAGAGCCCGGCGACGGTCGACTACGAGTGTTCCGGCCGCTGACTTCCGCAGCTCAGCAGCCGTTTCGTAGTCCGTTCCCCAACTCCGTCGTTTCAAGGAGCACATCAGTCATGGCCATCGAGGTTCGCATTCCCACCATCCTGCGCAGCTACACCGGCGGCGCCAAGGTCGTCGAGGGGTCCGGCGACTCGCTCAACGACCTCCTGTCCGACCTGGACGGCAAGTACTCCGGCCTGCGCGGCCGGCTGGTCACCGAGCAGGGCGCCCTGCACCGCTTCGTCAACGTCTACGTCAACGACGAGGACGTCCGGTTCCTCGGCGCGCTGGACGCCAAGCTCTCCGACGGGGACACCGTCACCATCCTGCCGGCCGTGGCCGGCGGCGCGTTCGGCTTCGCGGCGGCCGCCGCGATCATCGGACACAGCGCCGCGACAGCCGCGACCATCAGGCACGGCGCGGCGACCGCCGCGATCATCGGGCACGGCACGTCGGTGCCGGCCGCGTCCGCCGCGCGCTGAGGCGGCCGCCATGACGCGGTACGAGAGCCTGCTCGACGCGTGCGGCGGTACTCCGCTGGTGGGGCTGCCCCGCCTGTCGCCGACGGTGCCCGACGGGGCACCGCCGGTGCGGCTCTGGGCGAAGCTGGAGGACCGGAACCCGACCGGCAGCGTCAAGGACCGGCCGGCGATGTTCATGGTCCGCGAGGCCGAGCGGGCCGGCCGGCTCCGGCCCGGTGACACCATCCTCGAACCGACCAGTGGGAACACCGGCATCTCGCTGGCCATGGTGGCGAAGCTGCGCGGTTACCGGCTGGTCTGCGTGATGCCGGAGAACGTCTCGGCGGAGCGGATCCAACTGCTCCGGATGTACGGTGCCGAGATCATCTTCTCGCCGGCCGCCGGCGGCTCCAACCAGGCGGTGGCGACCGCCAAGCAGATCGCCGCCGAGCACCCGGACTGGGTGATGCTCTACCAGTACGGCAACGCCGGCAACGCGCAGGCGCACTACGAGACCACCGGTCCGGAGCTGCTGCACGACCTGCCCACCATCACGCACTTCGTGGCCGGGCTGGGCACCACCGGGACCCTGATGGGGACCGGGCGCTACCTGCGGGAGAAGGTCGACGAGATCGAGATCGTCGCCGCCGAGCCCCGGTACGGCGAACTGGTCTACGGGCTGCGCAACATCGACGAGGGCTACGTCCCGGAGCTCTACGACCCCAGCGTGCTGACCCGGCGCTTCTCGGTCGGTACCCGGGACGCGGTGCTGCGTACCCGGCAGCTCGTCGAGGTGGAGGGAATCTTCGCCGGCTTCTCCACCGGAGCGATCCTGCACGCCGCGCTCGCCGTGGCGCACGAGGCGGTCAAGGCCGGCCGCCGCGCAGACGTCGCGTTCGTGGTCGCCGACGGCGGCTGGAAATACCTGTCGACGGGTGCCTACGGCGGCACTCTGGCCGACGCCGAGGAAGCCCTGGACGGCCAGCTCTGGGCCTGACCGGCAGTCCCGTCCGGCCGGGCACGGGCACCGACCCGACCCGGCCGGCGGGATCCCGGCCCGCTGGCGTACCCCGATGGTCGGCGCGGGCTGCCGGCGACCGTCTCCACCGCTGGTGCTCCGCTGATCGGCGGTCACCGAGGGTGGTTCCGGGGCGGCGGGAACGGGATACCGACATGCCCACCTAAGGTGACGGAACGTAACGGTCGGGCCGTTTGCGGCGTCTAACCCGTACCGGGCCGGGTCGCCCAGACCGGTTGTCACGTTGGCGACAACTGCACCCAGATCTTTCTTGCGCCCAGGTGTCGCGGCGTAGGCTGCGCACCGTGACAGACCTTCCGGCATTGATCGTTCACGCGTTGGTCGGCGGGCTGTCCGTGACCATCAGTAATGGCGGGGCGACCTGATGCGATTGACCATTCTCGGCTGCGCGGGGAGTTTCCCGGGCCCCGAAGCGGCCTGTTCGGCCTATCTGGTCGAGGCCGACGGCTTCCGGTTGCTGCTCGACTTCGGCTCGGGCTCGCTCTCCGCGCTGCAACGCTATGCCGGGCTGAAGGCGGTCGACGCGATCCTGCTGACCCACCTGCACGGGGACCACATCCTCGACGCGGTCCCGTACATCGTGGTGCGACGGTACGCACCGGACGGCCCCTATCCGGCGCTGCCGGTCTACGCCCCGAGCGGCGCGCCGGACCGGCTCGCCAACGCGTACAGCCTGGACGAGGGGCTGCTCGACGACGTCTACACCTTCTACGGCCTGCAACCCGGTACGTTCCCGATCGGCCCGTTCGCGGTGACCGTCGACCGGGTCAACCATCCGGTGGAGACCTACGGGGTGCGGCTGGAGCACGGTGGCCGATCCCTCTGCTACTCCTCGGACACCGCGCCCTGCGAGTCCCTGCTCCGGCTGGCCCACCGCGCCGACCTGTTCCTCTGCGAGGCGAGTTACCTGGACGGGGTGGAGAACCCGCCCGACCTGCACCTGACCGGGCGGGAGGCGGGCGAGATCGCCGCCAAGGCGGAGGTGGGCAAGCTGCTGCTCACCCATCTGGTCGCCGCCTGGGGAAGCGAGGCGGTGACCCACGAGGCGGCGCTGGGCGCCTTCGCCGGCCCGGTCGAGGTCGTCCGCCCCGGCGCCCGTTACGACCTCTAGCCTCGGGCCGCACCGCCCCCCGGACGGCGCGCCGGACGCCTAGCATTCCTCGGATGGTCCACCCTCCCTCCGGTCAACCCCCGTCCGGTTTCCCAGGGCAGCCGACCCCGCCCGGCGGATTTCCACCGGTCCCGCCCGCCGGCCCCTACCCGCCGCCCCCCGCCGGCCCGCCTCCCGCTGCCTACCCGGCCGCTCCCGGTCCCTATCCGGCGGGACCGCCCGGCTATCCCGGCCCGGCCTGGCCCGGTCATCCCGGCGCGGCGCCGCCGAAGAAGCGCCGGGGTTTCCTCGTCGCGGTGGTCCTGCTCTCCCTGGTGGCGCTGCTCTGCTGCGGCGGTGCCCTCTACGGGGGCTGGTGGCAGCCGCGCCAGGAGTTGGCCGGGCACAAGCGCCTGCTCGAGGAGATCGGCGGCCCGAGGGGCTTTCAGGACACCCGGATCCGGGAGCACGCCGGCACCACCAACGCCTTCACCGAGTACTACCTCATCTGTAGGGACTCGGTCTGTCCGCTCGACCCGGCGGGCGCGATCTACGAGTGGCTGCACGACAACGACGCCCCGGCCGACCGGAACCACGTCAAATCATGCCTGGGTTGGGCGGCCGCGCCCGACCCCGAGCTGTGCCGCTTCACCTGGCGGGGCAACGGCTGGCGCGTCGACGTGGACGCGTTCTGGAAGGGTGCCGACGGGCAGGACGCCGGTGACCGGGAATGGCTGCTCCGCACCACGGCCTCGGCCGACTGAGCCGGCGGGTACGCCCCGGCGGGCCGCAACGCGGACGCCCGGGGCACCCTCGGGCGGGGCGATCGGGCGAGCACATAGGCTGCGGGGATGGCGCGACCTGACGGGCGGCGGCCCGACCAACTTCGACCGGTGAGCCTGACCCGACGCTGGAGCATCCATCCGGAGGGATCCGTCCTCGTCGAGTTCGGTGACACCCGGGTGCTCTGCACGGCGAGTGTCACCGAGGGGGTGCCACGCTGGCGCAAGGGTTCCGGCCTGGGCTGGGTCACCGCCGAATACTCGATGCTGCCCCGCTCCACCACCACCCGCTCGGACCGGGAGAGCGTCCGAGGCAAGATCGGCGGCCGTACCCACGAGATCTCCCGACTGGTCGGCCGGAGCCTGCGGGCCTGCATCGACCTGAAGGCGCTCGGCGAGAACTCGATCGTGCTGGACTGTGACGTCTTGCAGGCCGACGGCGGCACCCGGACCGCCGCGATCACCGGCGCGTACGTCGCGCTGCACGACGCGGTGAACTGGCTGGCCGAGCGGAAGGCGTTGGCCGGCAAGCCGGCGAAGGTGATGCACCGGTCGGTGGCGGCGGTCAGCGTCGGTGTGGTGGAGGGGGAGCCGAGGCTGGACCTGAACTACCTTGAGGACGTGGCGGCCGAGGTGGACATGAACGTGGTATGCACCGGCACCGGGGACTTCGTCGAGGTGCAGGGGACCGGTGAGGCCGGCGTCTTCGCCCGCGAGCAGCTCGACGCGCTGCTCGACCTGGGGGTGCTCGGCTGTGCCGAGTTGACCGACGCCCAGCGGAAGGCGCTGGCCGAATGACCCGGGTGCTGCTGGCGACCCGCAACGCCAAGAAGCTGACCGAACTCCAGCGGATCCTCGACCACGCCCTCGGTTCGCAGCGGGTCCAGCTCGTCGGGCTGGCCGACGTGGCGCAGTACCAGGAGGTCCCGGAGACCGGGTTGACGTTCGGGGAGAACGCGCTGCTCAAGGCGCGTGAGGGCGTCAAGTGGAGCAACCTGCCGACGATCGCCGACGACTCCGGGCTGGCGGTGGACGCCCTGAACGGCATGCCGGGCGTCTTCAGCGCCCGCTGGTCCGGCCGGCACGGCGACGACCGGGCCAACCTGGAACTGGTACTCGCGCAGGTCGCGGACGTACCGGACGAGCACCGCGGTGCCGCCTTCGTCTGCGCGGCGGCCCTGGTGCTGCCGGGCGGCAAGGAGCACCTGGTCGACGGCAGGCAGACCGGCCGGCTGCTGCGCGCGCCCCGGGGCGAGGGCGGGTTCGGCTACGACCCGATCTTCCTCGCCGACGGCCAGGACCGGACGAACGCCGAACTCTCCCCGGCGGAGAAGGACGCGATCAGCCACCGGGGCAAGGCGTTGCGGGCGTTGGCGAAGGTGGTCGCCAAGGTGCTGCCGGCGGAACCGAACCGCCCGTAGCGGGGGATCCCGTCCCGACGGCGCGGGTCCGGGCCGGTCAGAGCCGGAGTTCCCGGCCCGGCCAGCGGGAGCGCAGCCACCGGTCGTGGCTGGCCACCACGATCGCGCCCGGACCACCACCCATCGCCTCCTCCAGTTCGTCGGCGAGCCGGGGCGAGAGGTGGTTGGTCGGCTCGTCGAGCAGCAGCAACTCGGGCGGGTCGGCCACCAGCAACGCCAGCGCGAGCCGGCGGCGCTGGCCGACCGAGAGTTCCCCGACCGGCCGCGCCAGGTCGCGCGGGGCGAGCAGGCCGAGCGAACGCAGCGGTACGGCCTCGGCCCGCCGGGGTCCGAGCAGCTGCTGGTAGGTGTCCCGGACGGTACGGTCCGGCCGGTCGAAGACCGTGTCCTGGGTCAGCAGTCCCACGGTCAGCCCGCTGCGCCGGTTCACCTCGCCCTCGGCCTCCAGCCGGCCGGCCAGCACCGCGAGCAGGGTGGACTTGCCGGCACCGTTCGGCCCGGTGACCAGCAGCCGGTCGCTGGCCTGCACGTCGAGGCGGTCGAGGGCGAGCCGGCCGGGCACCCGGACGTCCCGCAGCGACAGCAGGATCCCGTCCGGGGACTTGCTGGCCAGCCCGGTGGCCCGGAACCGCAGCGGTTCCGGCGGCTTGCGGACCTGGTCGCGTTCCAGTTCGTCCAGGCGACGGGTGGCGTTGCGTACCCGTCGGGAGATCTGCTGCTGCACCCGCCCGGTGGTGTGGCCGTAGCCCATCTTCTCGCTGTCCCGCTTCGCCCGGCCGGGTGCGACCTGGTGTGCGGTCACCGAGACCGAGTGCCGCAGTTCGGCGAGTTCCTCCTGCTCCTCCTCGAAGCGCCGCTGCCAGCGTTCCCGCTCGGCCCGCTTCTCCGCCTGGTAGGCGGTGTAGTTGCCGCCGTACCGGGTCGGGCCCTCGACGGCCGGGTCGAGGTCGATCAGGTCGGTGCAGACCGCGTCCAGGAACGCCCGGTCGTGACTGGCCAGCACCACGACTCCGGGCAGCTCGCGGAGCTGCTCCTCCAGGAAGGTGGCGGCGGTGTCGTCGAGGTGGTTGGTGGGCTCGTCGAGCAGCAGCGCGGCGGGGCGCCGGACCAGCAGCGCCGCCAGGGCGAGCCGGCCGCGCTGCCCGCCGGAGAGCGAGGCGAGGGTGCGGTCGTGCGGCAGCTCGCCGAGGCCGAGCCCGGCGAGAACGATCCCGGCGCGCCGGTCGGCGTCCCAGGCCGCGTGCTGCTCGGCGCGGTCGAGCCGTTCCCCGTACTCGGTGAGCAGCTCCGGATAGCCGGGAGCGTCCTCCGCGGTGTCCGCCAGTGCCTGGCTGAGCCGGTCGAGTTCGGCGAGGTCCTCGCGGGCCTCCCGCAGGGCGTCGTCGAGTACGTCGGTGATCGTCGACGTCGGCTCGAACGGCATCTCCTGGTGCAGGAAGCCGAGGTCGGGCGGGCGGACGACGCTGCCGCCGTCCGGCTCGTCCGCCCCGGCGAGCAGCCGGAGCAGGGTCGACTTGCCGGCACCGTTCTCACCGATCAAACCGATCCGGTGCCCGGGTGCGGCGGTGAGGGAGACACCGTCGAGCACCCGTCGGCTACCGAGGGTACGGACGAGGTCGTTGGCGAGCAGGGCTGACTGGGACATCGCGACACCACCGAGAAGGATCGAGCCTTTCGCCCGCCGGGCGGTGCCTCGGGCGCGGGCGCGGGAAGGTGTCAGCGGCTCACATCACCCCGAACATATCCGCGGCCGGCCCGGCCCCGCAACGGATTTCCGGGTCTGCCGCGGCCGGCAGGGTCGCCGACGCCGCGACAGACCGGTCGGAAACGGTCGGTCGGGCAGGTCGAGGAGGTTCAGGCAGGTTGCGGACTCAGCCGTTCCAGTCGGGGTCCCGGCCGACGATTCCGAGGATCCGGTCCAGGGTCGGCGCGGTGGCCGGGACCGCCACCTCGGGGCCGTAGACCCCCATCTGCCGGCCCTGCTCGGCGGTCTTCACCACCTCGTCGTGCACGTACCCGAGCAGGTCGTCGTCCCAGCCCGGGTGCTGCCCGGTCGCCCGCGCCAGGTCCCAGGCGTGCACCGCCAGCTCGGTCACGATCATCCCGCCGACCAGCGCCGCCGGCAGCTCGGTCGGGCCGCCCATGTGGGTGGTGCCGTCCCAGGCGGCCGGCTCGGCCCAGGTGGCCGCGATCCGCTCCAGCTGTGCCGTCAGCTCGGCCGCCCAGTCGCCCGTGGTCAGGTCCAGCTCCGTCTCGCTGCCGGCCGGCGGCGGTACGGTCTCCTTCCGCCCGGCGCCCTCCAGCGACGGACCCCAGAAGAGGAGGTGGTTGACCAGCCTCCGGACGTCGTACTCGGCGCACGGGGTGGCGTTGTCGAGCTGGTCGGGCTTGACGAGGCGGATGATCTCGGTCAGCGGTGCGGCCGCCCGGGCCACGAATGGTGCGTCAGGCATGCCGGCAAGCAAACCACGAGGTCCGGCGGTCGTCTTGAACGAACGCGACATAGCCTGGCGGACGTGGCGAGGGACGTACGCGAACTCGGCGGGGCGTGGGCGAGACACCAGCGGCACGCCTTCGCGACCCCCTCGGCCGACCTCGCCCGGTACGTCGAGCGCTACTGGATCGTCTCCTGGGACTACGCCGAGCCGTACCGGCAGTTGATCGTGCCGTACCCGAACGTGCACCTGACGTTCCGCGACGGCCGGGGGATCGTGACCGGGGTCAGCAGCGCACACCAGGTCAGGGTGCTGGCCGGCGTCGACCGGGTCTTCGGGGTGGCGTTCCGGCCGGGCTGCTTCCGGCCCTTCCTGGGCGCGCCGGTCTCGACGATCACGGACCGGTCGATCGAGGCCGGAGAGGTCTTTCCGGGTGACCTGCCCGATCCGCTCGACGTGTCGACGGTGGAGGAGTACCTGCGCCGCCGGCCGCCCGAGCCCGACCCCCGGGCGGAGGAGGTGGCGGAGATCGTCGCGCGGATCACCGCCGATCCGGGGATCGACCGGGTGGACGTACTCGCCGACGACCTCGGGATGAGCGTGCGCGGGTTGCAGCGGCTCTTCGCCGAGTACGTCGGCGTCGGGCCGAAGTGGGTGATCCGGCGCTACCGGCTGCGCGAGGTGACCGAGCGGCTCGGCCGGGGTGAGCCGGTCGACTGGGCCGCGCTCGCCGCCGAACTCGGGTACGCCGACCAGCCGCACTTCGCCCGCGACTTCCGGAAGATGTTCGGCGAGCCGCCGACCCGCTACGCGGAGCGGTACTAGCCGGCGCGAGCCGACCGGCACGCTGCCGACCGGCCGGGCCGGCCCGGGTACGCCCCGGACCTGCCCGACCGGTGTCGGCCTGGCCTCAGCGTCAGGACGGCATCCAGCGCTGGGCGTTGGAGCCGTTGCAGTCGTGGATCTGCAACGCCGTCCCGTTGGTGGTGTTGGATCCCGGTACGTCGAGGCACCGCCCCGAGACCGGGTTGACCAGGCTGAAGTTGGGTCCGATCCGCCATTCCTGGTTGGTGGCCGCCCCCGCCTGGCAGGCGTAGAGGTGCACGGGCGAGTTGTTGGCGGTGGCATAGCTGGCGACGTCGAGGCAGTACGTCCCGCCGATCCGGACCCGGCCGTCGCCGAGGATCGCCCAGATCTGCGACGAGCCGCTGTTGCAGTCGTAGATCTGCACCTTGTTGGTGTTCGCCAGGACGCCCCGGTCGTTGTCCAGGCACTTGCCGGCGAACGCCGACCGGATCAGGCCGACCCCACTCTCGTCGAGCCGCCAGTCCTGGTTCTGTCCGCCGTGGCAGTCGTGGATGTACATCTGCGCGCCGTTGCCGACCGGCGTCGGCGCGTCCAGGCAGCGGCCGGAGGAGGGGTTCACCAGCGACCCGTTCGCGCCGGGCTGCCAGCGCTGTCCGCTGGTGCCGGCACAGGTGTAGAGCTGCACCAGGGTCTTGTTCGCGGTGCCGTTGCCGGTCACGTCCAGGCACTTGCCGGCGATCCGGATGCTGCCGTCGTCGACGACCTGCCAGATCTGCGCCGGGGGTCCGGCGTTGCACGCGTACGCCCAGATGATGTTGCGGTCGGCCGTGCCGCCGTTCTTGTTGTCCAGGCAGAAGCTGCCGGCGACCGCCGAGCGGAGCAGGCCCTTGCCGCCGGTCGGGTTGGCCACCGCCGCGGCCAGGGTGTTGCTGCCGGTGTTCAGCCGGCCGTCGATGGAGCTGTTGCCCCGGTTGGTCCAGAGGTCCGGCCGGCCGTCACGGTTGACGTCGGTGCCGTCGATCGCCGGGGTGGACGCCGAGTCGAAGCCGCTGGTGGCGTAGACGGTGACCGGGCCGCCGGTGACCCCGGCCGGGGTGCCGGTGGCGGTGTTCCCGGTGAGCAGCTCCAGCCGGCCGGTGCCGTTGGTCCGGGCGAAGAGCGCCGGGTCGGCCCCGGCGGCGGCGGCGGTGATGGTCCGGCCGGTCCAGCCGGTGCTGAGCAGGATCGGCGCGTCGTACGCCCCGGGCGGGAAGCCCGGTGGGTAGAGGTAGAGGACGTCCCCGACGATCACGTACAGGTCCGGCAGCGGCGAGCCGGTGATGCTGGGCCAGGGCGAGGCGACGATCTGGTCGACGGTCTGGTTGCCGGCCTCGCCGTCGATCCGGGGGAGCTGGATCCGGATCCGGTCGACCGGGTCGAAGGAGCTGCCGTCTCCGTTGCCGGGCAACACGTGCACGTTGCCGTCGGCGTCACTGCGCGGCAGCCGTACCAGCAGGTCCTGTGCGCCGTCGCCGTTGAGGTCCAGCGGGCTGGCCTTGGCGCCGGTCCAGTCGGTGAGCGCGCCGGTGCTGCCGGCGCCGCCGGGGCCGTCCAGGCCGACCTGGACCGCGGCGGCCAGCTTTCCGGTGCCGTCCGTGGCGGCGTACAGCCAGGCGCCGGGGCGGTAGACGGTGCCGATCGCGATGTGGTCGGGGCGGCCGTCCCCGGTGAAGTCACCCGGCGGGGCGGGCGTGCTCGGTGCGTCGGTGCTGAACCGGTAGCTGCTGACCGGGCCGGGGTTGCCCGCGCCGTTGATGGCGTAGACGTACAGGATGTTCGGGCCGAACCGGCGGGGGGTGATGGTGACGCTGGTGGGTGCGTTCGCCGGTTGGGCCGGCAGCAGGGTGCCGCCCCGGAACGGGCCGTAGGACTGTGGCACGGTCGCCGGCGGTGGGGTGTTCAGGCTGTAGACGTAGCTGATCGGCGCGTCGCTGCCGGCGGGCGGGGTCAGGGTGAAGGTGCCGGGGGTGCCGACCGGTGCTCCGGTGGTCCCGTCCGGGTACGTCGTGGAGGTCACCGTCGGCGGCGCCGGCTGCGCGCTGTTGAAGACGAACCGGCAGGTCGGCGTCGCCGGGCTGGTGTCCTTGCCGTCGTACGCCCGGACGTTCCAGGCGTACCGCTGCCCGTTGCTGAACTGGCTGGCGGGCAGGGTGACCGAGGCGACCTTGTTGTTGCTGACCGTGACCTTGGGTGACGCGACCGTGGCGCCGGTGGTCTCGTTGACGACGCTGAACTGGCCCTCGAGCTGCGTCTGGGTGCCGTCCGGGTCGGAGAGGTTGGCCGAGAAGGTCACCGAGGTGTTGCCGATCTGCCCGACCGGGTTGCTGTTGCACGGCACCGAGGGGCTGGTGGCGTACCGGTCCGGGGTGCGCGGGATCGAGTTGAACGTGATGGCGATGGTCGGGTTGTTCTGGAACTTGCGCCAGGCGTACTTGTCGCCCTCGTGGTTGTTGATCAGGCCGAGGGTGGCGGTGGGCCACTTGCCGGCGGCGGCGCTGCGGATCAGCGCGAGCACGTTGAAGTCGTGCTGCTTCGGGTTCTCGCTGCCGTCGCTGCGCCAGTTGCCGGCGAGCTTCTGGGAGTCGATCTGCTCGTACCGGGTGGGTTGCTTGTTCCAGGTGGTCGAGCTGTTGATCACACCCACCCGGAAGATCTTGAAGGTGAAGTCGTTGCTGTTGTTGGCCGACCAGACCGACTTGGTCTGTAGCGTCGCGCTGATGATGTTGGCGCCCCAGAGCGCGCTCGACATCGGGAACTGGAAGTACGACCGGCCGACGTAGTACGGCGACTCCCAGCCGTTGTAACCGGACCGGGCCCGCCCCGAGTTGTTCCAGTACGAGTTGTCCTTGCGGGCACTGTCGACGTACGTCCAGGCGTTGCGGGCCGGTGCGGTCGAGTTCGCGTTCCACGCCGGATCGAGATAGAGCGGGTAGCGCACGTCCGGATCGCCGAGCAGGGCCGGGTCCGGCGAGAGCGTGAGCGCGTCACCGGTGACCCGGGTGGTGACCGTGGCGCGTTTCGCCGCCGGGCTGGCCTCGGTGGGGGTGGAGCGCTGCGGGCTGCCGGTCGCGGCCGCCTGTTCGCCGGTCGGGAGGCTGGAGTCCCAGATCTCCGGGGTCGGGGCGCTGAACACGGTCCGGCCGTACTGGTCCTCGGCGGCCAGGCCGCCGTCCGGCATGGTGCGGACCGTGGCGTTGCGGGTGACGAGCGGGAGGGTGAGGTTCCGTACCGCCGGGTCGGCGGCGGCCGCCGCGTTCTTGATCACCAGCGCGTGCGCGAAGCCGCCCTGCTCGTTGGCGGTGACCACCAGGTCGACCCCGGGCAGCACGGCCGGGTAGGTCGCGGTCGCGCCGGAGACCGTCGGCGCCGGCAGCCGGGACGGGAACCGTAGGCCCAGCTTGCTGTCACCATTGCTGACCAGCGCGAACGGGTCGGTGCCGCCGCCGGAGAGCACCAGGTCGTACGGGGCGGCGGCCGGGCTGTAGCTGCCGTCCGGGTTGCGGCGCAGGGTCGGGTCGAGCGCCACCCAGCCACCGTCCCGCTTGACCCGGGTGGGTCGCGGGCTCACGTCCATGGTGAACGTGCCGTCCGGGTTGGCGACGGTCCGGGAGCTGGCCGTGGTCGCCGAGCTGACCTCGACCGACCGGCCGGTCAGTCTCGCCTCGGCGGCGGCGCGGTCCGAGTCGCCGAGCCGGTCGATCCGGTTCGCCGGGCGGGCCGGTGCGGGCTCCGCCCGCGCGGCGGCCGGTACGAGCGCCACCGTCCCGGAGGCGGCCAGCAGCAGAGCCAGCGCCGCTACGGTTCCTGGTCGAAGAAGTCGTCGTTTGAAGGCATGGTGAGCCATTCGATCCCCCGTTGCGTGCCGACATAAATCGATTACGGCCGTCTGTCCGAATAGGGCAACAAATGTGACAGGACGATGTGGACCCTGCGGGCCGCACAATATGACTCCGTCGCGGAAAAGTCGAGAGTTACGTATTTGGATTTGTGAGCGGTAGAGTCCGGCCACCGCATCGCAGACCACGGGGGTCGTCAGGATGACGAAAGCAGTCCAGCGCCCAGTCGATCGATTCTTGTCAACCGTCCACTATCGACACAGCAGAGCCGGACGCAGCGGGTTTCCGGCCGCCAGACGTCCGCACGGATCGCAGCGGCGGTACGTCGGCTCCGGCGTCGGCCTGGTGCTGCTGACCACGCTGGGCCTGGCGGTACTGCCCCCGGGCCCCGCCGCGGCCGCCCCGCCGGCCGAACAGCGTTGGTCCAGCGTCCGGGGCACCCCGATGCCACCGGCGCCGAAGCGGACGCCGAACTTCGGCGAGCGCTGGGTGCCGCCACAGGTCGGTTGGCCGGCAGGTGGCACCGCGACGGTCGAGCTGGATGACGCCCCCGGGACCGCCGGCCGATCCGCCGGCCCGGACGCCGCGGTGGCCGCCGGCACCTTGCCGGTACGCGTGGCGAGGGCGACCCCGGACGGCCCGTCGGCGCTGCGGCTGACCCTGGCGGACCGGGCGACCGCCCAGCGCGCCGGCATCGACGGCCTGCTGCTCCAGGCCACTCCCAGCGGGAGCGCCGGCAAGCCCGGCCAGGTGCGGGTCTGGGTCGATCCGTCGAGCATCGCCGGGGCGTACGGCGGTGACTGGGCCCGCCGGCTGCGCCTGGTCTCGTTGCCGGCGTGTGCGGCGAGCACCCCGGCCGAGCCGGCCTGCCGGGTGCGCACCCCGCTGTCCACCCACTGGGAGGACGGCCAGCTCAGCGCGGTGCTGGCGCTGCCGGCCGGTCAGCGTGCCGACCGGACCTCGCCGACCGCCTCGACCGCCGTCTTCGC
Organism: Plantactinospora sp. BC1; assembly: GCF_003030345.1. Taxonomy (NCBI): domain Bacteria; kingdom Bacillati; phylum Actinomycetota; class Actinomycetes; order Micromonosporales; family Micromonosporaceae; genus Plantactinospora; species Plantactinospora sp. BC1. Next base: position 3,042,229 of record NZ_CP028158.1, on the reverse strand, counting down.
GGTGGCGGCCGGAGCGGCCGGGGACACCGGCGACTACGGCGCTACCCCGCTCAAGCCGTCCGGCTCGTGGACGGCCGGCGGCAGCTCGGGCGACTTCGGCTACAGCTATCCGGTCGACCTGCCGCCGGTGCCGGGTGACCTGGCGCCGTCGGTGGAGCTGGGCTACTCGTCCCAGTCGGTCGACGGGCAGCAGGTCTCCACCAACAACCAGTCCTCGGCGATCGGCGACGGGTGGGACTATTCACCGGGGGCGGTGGAACGGACCTACCGGACATGTTCCGAGGACTCGGCGGCGCCGAAGACCAACGACTCGTGCTGGGCCGGCCCGATCGTCAGCGTCTCCTTCGGCGCCGGCTCCGGCGACCTGGTCTACGACGCGACGGTGCCGACCAAGTGGCGGCTCTCCAGCGACAACGGCGCCCGGGTCGAGCTGCTGCCCGGTGCCGACAACGGCAGCCACGGCGGCGAGCACTGGAAGATCACCACCCAGGACGGTACCCAGTACTTCTTCGGGAAGAACAAGCTCCCCGGGCACAGCGGCAACAACCCCGTCACGAACTCGACCTGGACGCAGCGGGTCTACCACCCGCGCTCCGGCGACCCGTGCTACAAGTCGACCGGCTTCGCCAACTCGCACTGCGAGATGGCCTGGAAGTGGAACCTCGACTACGTCGTCGACCCGGACAGGAACGCGATCGCGTACTACTACGGCACCGAGACCGGCTACTACGGGCCGAACAAGGGCTTCACGCCGGTCAAGTACATCCGGGGCGGATACCTCGACCACATCGACTACGGGCTGCGTGACCCGAACCCGTACACCGGCCGTGCCCCGGCCCGGGTCGACTTCAGCTACTCCGAGCGGTGCGTGGAGTCGGCGACGGTCTGCGCCCCGGCCAACATCGACAAGAACAAGAGCAAGTGGCCGGACACCCCGTACGACCTGAACTGCAAGCCCACCGGTGACTGCTACATGCACTCCGTCACCTTCTGGACCCGGCTGCGCCTCACCGGCATCGTCACCCAGGTCAACAACGGCACCGGCTACACCACAGTGGACAGCCACACGCTGACCCACACCTTCCCGGCGCCGGGCGACGGCACCACCCCGGCTCTCTGGCTCTCGTCGATCCAGCACACCGGCGGCACCGGCGCGAGCGCGGTCGCCCTGCCCCCGGTCACCTTCGAGCCGACCAAGCTGCCGAACCGGGCCGACGGACTCGACGGCGCCCCGGCGATGAACCACAACCGCATCTCGACCATCACCACCGAGACCGGCGAGGTGGTCGGGATCGGCTACCGCACCGAGTGCGCCGCACCGGTCACCCTGGCGCCGGAGAGCAACACCAAGCTCTGCTACCCGGTCTACTGGACCAAGGAGGGCGAGGAGAACCCGACCCGCGACTGGTTCCACAAGTACGTGGTCGCCGAGGTCACCGACCAGGACACCACCGGCGGCGGCACACCCGTGTACACGAGGTACGACTACCTCGACGGCGGCGCGTGGGCGTACGACGACAGCGAGGTGGTCAAGGACAAGCACCGCAGCTACGGGCAGTGGCGGGGCTTCGGCCGGGTGCAGACCCGGACCGGTGCCGGCGTCGACCAGAAGACGCTGACCGAGGAGATCTACTACCGGGGCATGGACGGCGACCGGCTGCCGAACAACGGCCGCCGCAGTGCGAAGGTGAAGCTCTCCACCGCGGTGACCGTGCCGGGAGCGGCGGTCGAGGTGCCGGACAACAGGCACCTGGCCGGTTCGGTCCGGCAGGTCGTCCGGTACGACGGTGACGGTGGCGCGGTGCACGACAGCACGGTCACCGACCACTGGGTCAGCCCGGCGACCGCGACCCGGAAGCGGTCGGTCGGCGACCTGACCGCGCAGATGGTGCGTACCGCGTCGACGAGGACCACCACGGCGATCACCTCGACCAGCCCCACCACCTGGCGGACCACCCGGGTCGACACCACCTACCACACCTCGACCGGCCTGCCGACCGTGACGTACGACCACGGGGACATCAGCCAGCCGAGCCAGGCCACCTGCGCGGTGACCACCTACGCGCCGACGAACACGACGGCGCACATCGTCGACAAGGTCGCCCAGACCGAGACGTTCGCGCTGCCCTGCGGCGGGTCCGGGATCAACGGGCAGACCGCGCCCGCCTCGGTGAGCCGTCCGGCGGACGTCATCTCCAGCACCCGGGCGTTCTTCGACACCCCGACCTACGCCACCACCTGGCCGCAGCCGGCGCCGACCGTCGGAACCGTCAACGTCGTCCAGCACTACACCGAGGGCGGCTACGTCGTCGCCGCCCGGACGAAGAACGACGACTACGGCCGGTCGGTGGAGTCGTTCGACGCGAACGGCAACAAGACCATCACCGAGTACACGATGACCAACGGCCTGACCACGGGGGTGAAGGCCACCAGGCCGATGGGGCACGTCACCCGGACCACCCTCGAACCGACCCGTGGCCTGGAGGTCGAGGAGGTCGACGAGAACGAGCGGAAGACGACCCAGCGGTACGACGCGCTGGGCCGGCTGGTCGGGGTGTGGCTGCCCGGTCGCAGCCTCAGCGAGGGCGCGAACGAGAAGTACGCGTACGCGGTCTCGAACTCGGTTCCGTCGACCGTCACCACCTCGGCGCTGAACGACGACGGGTCCTACCGGGTCGAGGTGGAGTTCTTCGACGCGATGGCCCGGCCGAGGCAGAAGCAGACCTCGACCCCGGTCGGGGGTCGGCTGGTCACCGACTCGTTCTACGACTCGCGTGGCTGGCTGCGGATGGCGAACAACGAGTACCACGACAGCGCCAGCACGCCGAACACCACCATGCTGAACATGGTCGGCAAGGACCAGCAGATCCCGAACCAGGATCTGATCAGCTACGACGGGGTGGGCCGCAAGACGCTGATCGTGTCGAGGTCGAAGGGCCAGACGAAGTGGCAGACCCGGTCGATCTACGGCGGCGACCGGATCACCACCATCCCGCCCGAGGGTGGCACCCCGACGACCGAGGTGGCGGACGGCCGTGGTCGCACCGTCGAGCGGTTGAGCTACCGGGCGGTTCCCACCGTCAGCGGCTCGGTGGTCAGCGGCGGCAACCCGGTGAGGATCAGCTACCGGTACGACCGCCGGGGCAACCAGGACCGGGTAACCGACGACGACGGCAACTCCTGGACCACGACCTTCGACCTGCGGGGCCGGGCGGTACGGAAGACGGACCCGGACTCCGGCACCAGTGAGCTGGGCTACGACGCGAACGGCAACGTCACCTCGGCGAAGAACCCGCTCGGCCGGACCGTCACCACCACCTACGACGCGCTGGACCGGCAGACCGGCGAGTACGACGGCACCAGCGCGACGGCCCCACCCATAGCGACCTGGACCTACGACTCGACCACCATCACCAACGGCATCGGCGAGGTGGCCAGCTCGACCAGCTACGACAACGGAAAGGCGTACGTCACCGCGCCGACCGGCTACAACGTCTGGGGCGAGGAGGTCGGGGTCAACGTCACCATCCCGGCCGACCCGGCCAACGGCACCCTGGCCGGCACCTACAGCTTCGGCCGGGAGTACAGCCCGACCAACGGGCTGCTGAAGAAGTCGATCTTCCCGACCGGTGGTGGCCTGCCGGCGGAGACGGTGAACCACACCTACACCGCCCTCGACCTGCCCTCGGGAGTCGGCAGCTCGCTCGGCAACTACGTCGACTCCACCAGGTACAACGCGTTCGGGCAGGTGTCGCAGAGCAAGTTCGGCTTCGGCACCACCAACACCGCCTGGACGACCTACGTCTACGACGAGCACAGCAAGCGCCTGGTCAACACGTACGTCGACCGCAACGGCACCGGCAACTCGCGGATGAACGACGTCGTCTACAAGCACAACGCGGCCGGCAAGGTCACCCGGGTCACCGACGCCCGCAACTCCGGGGCACAGCAGGAGACCCAGTGCTTCCGCTACGACCTGCTCGGCCGGCTCAGCACCGCGTGGACGGCGACCGACGCCTGCGCGGTCGACCTCTCCGGCGGCGGCAGCAACGCCACCGTCGGCGGGATCAACCCGTACTGGACGAGCTGGACGTACAACGACGTCGGTGACCGGACCGGTCAGGTCCAGCACGGGCTGGCCGGTGGCGGTGGCGACACCACCACGACGTACAGCTACCCGGCGGCCGGCGGCAGCCAGCCGCACGCCGTCCGCTCCGAGCAGACCACCGGACCGGCCGGCACCACCACCCGGACCTTCCAGTACGACGTCCTCGGCAACACCATCGGCCGGACCACTCCGGAGCGAGGCACGCAGACCCTCGACTGGAGCATCGACGGCCGGCTCGCCCAGGTCCGCACCGGGAGCACCGTCGATGCCAGCTACGTCTACGACGCCGACGGCGAACTGCTGATCCAGCGCAACCTGAAGGAGAAGAACGCCGTCCTCTACCTGCCCGGCCAGGAGCTGACGCTCAACACGGCCAACGGCACGGTCAGCGGCCGGCGCTACTACTCCGGAGCGGACGGCACCACCTGCGTCCGCAGCGGCACGACCGCCGGGGCGTACAGCTATCTGATCAACGACCGGCTGGGTACCGCCACGCTGACCCTGGACAACAACGGCACCAACCCGAGGTGGCGGGCGTTCACCCCGTACGGCGCACCGCGCGGGACGGCCCCGACCAGTTGGCCGAACAGCCGGGGCTTCCTCGGCAAGCCGACCGACTCGACGACCGGGCTGACCGTGCTCGGCGCCCGGCACTACGATCCGGCGGCGGGGCGGTTCGTCAGCGTCGACCCGCTGTTGAACACGGAGGACCCGAACCAGATCGGCGGATACACGTACGCGGGCGACGATCCGGTGAACCGGTCCGATCCCGGCGGCACCAACGCGTACGACAGCCAGACGCCGTGTGCGAAGTACAACTGCGGTCCGAAGAACATCGACAGGTCGCCGACCGCCACCAAGAACGCCACCAACAACGCCGCCAACGGTTGGAAGGCTCCGCCTCGCCCGCCGAAGCGGAGCGGTGGTGGCGGTGGCGACGACAAGGGCTCGCCGCCGAAGAAGAAGAAGTGCAACCTTCTCTGCAAGGCCAAGGGCGGCTGGGACGCAAGCGTCCGCTGGGCCAAGAAGCACCCGGACCTCGTCGGGGTCATCGCCGGTGTCGCCGTCGGCCTGACCTGCACGGCGGTGACGCTCGGAACGGCGACGCTGGCCTGCGGCGCCGCCGCGGGTGCGGTCGGCTCGGGCCTGTCCTCCTATCTCAAGGGCGACAGCCTCGGAAAGGTTCTGTTGAACACGGGTGTCGGGGCCATCATGGGCGCGGTCGGTGCGGGAGCCACCAGCCTGGTAGGCGGAATCGTGAAGGCGGGCGTCGCCAAGACGGCAGGCAAACTCGGGGCGTCACGCGTCGTCAGCGGTAGTTGGGAGAAGGCCGGCCGAGGAAAGGTCCTGCCTTCCGGGAGGGCGATGCTCAAGGAGGTCAAGCAACAGTTCACTCCGTCCGAGCTGAAGCGTGCTGTCACCATGCGGAGGGACCTGAACAAACTATCGGCGAAGCTCGCTCCGACCAGGAAGTCTCCCGGGTTCACCAGGAACGTGCTCTCGTCGGATCCGAACTCCATGGTCGTCGGTGGTGTGGTCGGTGGCTATCTGCCCGGGAACGCCGACGACTTCGGAAAGTTGGGCGAGTTCAATCCGTGGAACGGGCTGAACGGGTTCCTCGGAAACGCCCGAGGGTAGCGTCGGTCCGGTGCGGACACGCGGGCAGGCGCTCCTCGCCGCGATCGTCGTCTACGTCGTCGGTCTGGTCGTCTGCGGGATGCTCCTCGGCGTACGAAACCTGTACGCCGGGGAGCCTCCCCGTGTCTCCGGCGAGCGGGTGACCGGCACCGCCCAGGTCGGCGCGTGCGACCGGGTCGGTCCGGTCAGCACCGCTGGACTCGGCTACTGGTGGAACTGCGAGGTCACCGTCACCCTGCCGGACGGGCGTACCGTGTCGTCGGTCGTCGGCCCGTCGATCGTCACCCCCGAGGACCGGGACCGGCCCCCCACCCTGGTCGGTTACTGCTCCCGGACGGAGCCGGACGACTGCTCGTTCACCCAGCAGGGCCGTAACCTGCTCCTCGGCCTTCTCGCCTGGGCCGCCACACTGCTGTCGCTGGCGGTGCTGGCGATCACCGCGTTTGTCGGCGGCACCGCCCTGTTGATCGGTCTGCTCGGCCCGACCCGTGCCGTGCGCTGGTTCGGCAGGCGGTCACCCAGCGTGGAGCGGACTCCGCAGTCGCAGACTCCGCAGTCGCCGCCGCCTGAACCGTCACCCGCCGACTCGCCGTACGAGCCGTTGGCCAGGATGGCCCCGGGAACCGGTTCGCTGCTGATCCGTTTCCGGTACCCGGATCCGCTCGCACCGGTCTACGAACAGAGCCGACCGAGGCTGTCGGTCGACGGCACCGACCTCGACGTCCTCAACTGGTCCACCCACCGCTTTCCGGTCGCGCCGGGACAGCACCGGGTGGCGGTGTCCGCTCTGCTCCCGGACGGCGCCGTGATCGGCGGGGTCACCGCGACGGTGACCGTACTCGACGGCATCGAGACGGTCGTGGAGTACGAAGCCCCGGCCGACGCCACCGCCTCCGGCGTGCTACGGACCGAGGCAGCGGATGCCGCCGGCACCGACGCGGCGGAGGACTCGTTCCCGAGGTCCGGCTGGCGGTTTCTGCTCGCGGTGGTCGCACTCAATGTCGGGCTGTGCTGGCTGCTCTCGACGTTCCTCTGACGCCCGGCAGCGCCAGCGCAAGCGTGCGGTCCCGGACGGCGTCGAGCCGGTGCTTCCCGAGCGGCCCGACCTATCGGCTGCTCCGGTGCCGGCGGACGGCGTCCCGGTTGGCGCAGCGGGGCGAGCAGTAGCGCTGCCGGCCACCCCGGGAGGTGTCGACGTAGATGGTCCGGCAGTCGTCGGCGGCGCAGCGGCCGAGCCGGGACATGCCGCGCCCGGCGAGGTGCAGGGCGGTACCGACGCTGACCAGGGCCCGCAGCACCGTGCCGAGCGGTACGCCGTCGTCGCGGTAGTGCAGGTGCCATCCGGTGCCGCCGTGGTCCGTGAGTCGGGGGTACGCCGAAGCGGCCGCCAGCAGCCGGTTGACCAGGGCGGCCCGCTGCGTCGGATCGGTGGCGTCGACGATCTCGGTCCACTGGTCGACCAGTTCCAGCGCCACGGACAGGTCCGCTTCCCCGACCGGCATGTCGAGCACCAGCCCGGCGGCGGCGCACCGGCGTACCAGGTCGGGCAGGGAGTGGGGGCGCTGGTTGGCCAGGTCGGCGGCGAGTCGTACCGCGTCCTGTCCGTAAGGGTTGAGATGCACAACGCCATTACAGCAGGCTCGGACCATGAGCGACGAGAACGGGCACCACTGGCAGACCCGGTCACGTCACCGGACCAGTGACGGGATCGTGAGCTACCAGTCGTGCCACTGCGGGATGTGGCGCCTGCTGCCCGGGACGGCACGACCGTCGGCGCTGGCGACCCGGGCAGCCGGCCGTACCTTCGTGGTGGGCCGAAGGAGCGGGGTGGTCCTCCGACCCGCGACCGGACCGGACGAACCACCCCGCGTTCTCCGCGCTGTGCTCAACTTCCGTTCGAGGCTCCCGCGACGACGACGATGAGGACGAACCAGAGCACGGTGAGTGCGGTGAAGACGATGCCGAGCCAGAAGCCCGCCTTCGCGAGTCCGCTGCCCTGCTCGCCGGTCTGCTGGATCTGCCGCTTCGCGACGACGCCGAAGACGATGCCCAGTGGTGCGAAGATGAAGGCGAAGACCAGGGAGAGGATCGCCATCACATTGGTGCCGCGAACCGCCCCGCCGGCCTGCTCGGCCGCCCCGCCCGTGGTTTGCGCTGCCATCTCTCCTCCTCGATGTGGATGTCCACACCGGACTTACCCAGGACGGTGCGATCGATAACGCCCGGCGGTGGGCGGATGCCGGTCTTCTACCCCAGGGGTCCGACCTCCGCCTCGATCGCCGCCCGCAGTTCGGGGCCGGCGACCACCGCACGGGCCGCCTCCATCGCCGGGGCGAGGAAGATGTCCGGTCCCGGCTCGCCGACGGCGTCCCGCAACGCCGCCAGCGCGGCCCGGCCGGCCGGGGACGGGGTGAGCGGGGCCCGCAACTGCAATCCGCGTACCCCGGCGATCAGCTCCACCGCGAGCAGGCTGGTCAGGTTCTCCAGCACCGTACGCAGCTTCTTGGCCGCCGCCCAGCCCATCGAGACGTGGTCCTCCTGCATGCCGCTGGTCGGCAGCGAGTCGACCGAGGCGGGCGCGGCGAGCCGCCGGTTCTCCGCGACGATGCCGGCGGCGGTGTACTGGGCGATCATCAGCCCGGAGTTGACCCCGGCGTCGGGGGAGAGGAACGCCGGCAGTTCCCGGGACCGGGTGACGTCGAGCAGCCGGTCGACCCGGCGTTCGGCGATCGCACCGACCTCGGCGGCGGCGATGGCCAGGAAGTCGGCGGCGAAGCCGAGCGGGGCGCCGTGGAAGTTGCCGGTCGACTCGACCCGGCCGTCCGGCAGTACCACCGGGTTGTCCACCACCGAGCGCAGTTCCCGGCCGGCGACCTGGTCGACGAAGGCGAGGGTGTCCCGGGCCGCCCCGGCGACCTGCGGGGCACAGCGCATCGAGTACGCGTCCTGCACGGCGTGCGACAGGTCGTCCCGGTGCGAGTCCATGATGGACGATCCCTGGAGCAGCCGGTGGATGTTGGCCGCCGAGAGCGCCTGCCCCGGATGCGGGCGGATCGCGTGCAGCTCCGGCAGGAACGGGCGCTCCGAGCCGAGCATCGCCTCGATGGCGAGTGCCGCCGTCACGTCCGCCATGGTGAAGAGGTGACCGGCGTCGGCGACCGCCAGCAGCAGCATCCCGAGCATTCCGTCGGTGCCGTTGACCAGCGCCAACCCCTCCTTGGCGGCGAGCGTCACCGGGCGCAGCCCGGCGGCACGCAGCGCCGCCGCCGCGTCCTGCCGGCTGCCGTCCGGGCCGACCACCCAGCCCTCGCCGAGCAGCACCAGCGCGCAGTGCGCCAGCGGGGCGAGGTCGCCGGAGGCGCCGAGCGAGCCGTGTTCCGGCACCCACGGGGTGATGTCGGCGTTGAGCAGGTCCGCGAGCGCCTGCGCCAGCTCGGGGCGTACCCCGGAGTGGCCGAGCGCGAGCGAGCGGATCCGGAGCAGCATCATCGCCCGGACCACCTCGCGGGGCATCGGGGCGCCCACCCCGGCGGCGTGCGAGCGGATCAGCGCGTGCTGCAACTCGGCCCGCCGATCCGGCGTGACGAAGGTGTTGGCGAGCGCCCCGAACCCGGTCGAGACGCCGTAGACCGGGCGGCCGGTCTGCTCGATCCGGTCCACGATCGCCCGGCTGGCCGCCATGGCGTCCAGTGTGGAGGGATCGAGGACGACCGTGGCGGTCCCGCGGGCCACCGCCAGCACGTCGGCCGGGGATATCCCGGTGGGCTGGACGGTGACGACGGGTCGGGTCACTGTTGACATTGCGGTACTCCGTTGTGCAGGACCTGGCTGATCAGTGGAACACCGGGCCGGTAGGCCAGGTGCAGACAGGAGGGCGCGTCGAGGATGCTCAGGTCGGCCGGTACCCCCGGCCGGAGCACCCCGGCGTCCGCGCGGCGCAGGGCCCGCGCGCCACCGGCGGTGGCCGCCCAGACCGCCTCCGCCGGGGTCATGCCCATCTCCCGGACCGCGAGCGCCACGCAGAACGGCATCGACGAGGTGTACGACGACCCCGGGTTGCAGTCCGTCGCCAGCGCCACGGTCACCCCCGCGTCGAGCAGCCGCCGCGCGTCCGGGTACGGCGACCGGGTGGAGAACTCGGCGCCGGGCAGCAGGGTCGCCACCGTCTCCGACATCGCCAGCATCTCCACGTCCACATCGGAGAGATGGGTGCAGTGGTCGACGCTGGCCGCGCCCAGCTCCACCCCGAGCTGCACCCCCGGCCCGGGACCGAGCTGGTTGGCGTGCACCCGCACACCCAGCCCGGCGGCCTGCCCGACGGTGAGGATCGCCCGCGCGTGGTCGGCGTCGAAGGCACCCCGCTCGCAGAAGACGTCGATCCACTTCGCGTACGGCAGCGCGGCCCGGAGCATCGGCCCACAGACCAGTCCGACGTAGTCGTCCGGGCGGTCGGCGTACTCCGGCGGCACCACGTGCGCACCGAGGAATGTCGTCTCGGCGGTGAACTCGGCGGCGATCCGCAGCGAGCGGGCCTCGTCGGCGACGGTGAGGCCGTACCCGCTCTTGATCTCGATCGTGGTGGTGCCCTGCCGGACCGCCTCGGCGCGCAGCCGCCCGACGGTCTCCCGGAGCCGGTCGTCGTCGGCGGCGCGGGTGGCGGCGACGGTGGTCCGGATCCCGCCCCCGGTGTACGGCTCGCCGGCCATCCGGGCGGCGAACTCGGTGGCCCGGTCCCCGGCGAAGACCAGGTGGGCGTGGCTGTCCACGAATCCCGGCAGCACCGCGCGGCCGTCGGCGTCGATCCGCCGGTCGGCGGCCGGGGCGTAGCGGGCCGGGCCGATCCAGGCCACCTCGCCCTCCTCGACCAGCAGCGCCGCCTTGCGGCGGATGCCGAGCGGCCCACCCTCGCCGATCCCGGTGTTGGTGACCAGTTCCCCGATGTTGTCGATCAGCAGGTTCACGGCGTCACCGCCGCGATCGCCGCCGACAGTTCGGCCGGCACGTCGAGCCGGACGTGCCGGCCCTCCCGCACCACCGGCCGGCCGTCGGTCAGCACGTCGGTCACGTCGGCCGTGCCGGCCGCGAAGAAGACCCCGACCGGCGGCACCCCGGCGGTCCGGGCACTGTCCAGCCGGACGGTGACCAGGTCGGCCCGGTCGCCGGTCGCCAGGGTGCCGGCGTCCGGCCAGCCCAGCGCGGCGTGCCCGGTCTCGGTCGCGGCGCGCAGCAGCTCGGCCGGGGTGAAGTGGCCCCGGGTCAGGGTGGCCAGCCGCAGGTTCAGCTCCACCGCCCGGGCCTCCTCGAAGAGATCCAGCACGGCGTGGCTGTCGCTGCCGAGGCTGATCGCGACGCCCTCGTCGGCCAGCCTCCGGAACGGTCCCACCCCGTCGGCCAGCTCCCGCTCGGTGGTCGGGCAGGCGCAGACCCCGGTACCGCTGGACCCGAGCACCCCGACGTCCGGTTCGGACAGGTGGGTGGCGTGCACCGCCGTGGTGGCCGGGCCGAGCACGCCGGCCTCGGCCAGCAGCGCGGTCGGGCTCTTCCCGTGGTACGCCAGGCACGCCTCGTTCTCGGCCGGCTGCTCCGAGAGGTGCAGGTGCAGCGGGGCGGCCCGGTCCCGGGCCCAGCCGGCCACCTCGGCGAGCTGGTCGGCCGGGACCGCCCGGACCGAGTGGATCGCCGCACCGAGCCGGGCGTGCCCGCCGGCCGGGGTGAACTCGGCGACCCGCCCGGCCCAGCGCGCCGCGTCGCCGTCGCCGAACCGCCGTTGCGGCCCGGCCAGCGGCTGACCGTCCACAGTGGCGGTCAGATAGCAGGTGTCCAGCAGGGTGAGCCGGACCCCCGCCTGGGCGGCGGCCTCGACCAGCGCCGCGCCCAGCACGTTCGGGTCGGCGTACGGGACGCCGCCCGGGGCGTGGTGCAGGTAGTGGAACTCGCCGACGCAGGTGATCCCGGCGAGCGCCATCTCGGCGTACGTGGCCCGGGCCAGTGCGAGGTAGCGCTCCGGGTCGAGCCGGTCGGCGACCGCGTACATGGTGTCCCGCCAGGTCCAGAAGTCGCCCCGGCCGCCGTGGCCGCGCCCGCGCAGCGCCCGGTGGAAGGCGTGCGAGTGCGCGTTGGCCAGCCCCGGCAGGGTCAGCCCGGGCAGCCGGCGGGCGTCCGGCGGCGGCACCGGCACCCCGGGCGTGACCGCGCCGAACCGGCCGTCGAGCACCTCGATCAGCACGTCGGCGTCGGGCTCGGGGCGGTCCGGCAACCAGGCGTACTCGGCGTGGTAGCGCGCCGGATCGGTGCCGGTCATCCGGCGGCCAGCTGGGCGAGCAGGTCGGCCAGCCGGCGTACGCCCTCGGCGCAGTCGTCGTCCTCGGCCGCCTCGGCGGGGGAGTGCGACACCCCGGTCGGGTTCCGCACGAAGAGCATCGCGGTCGGCACGTGCTCGGCCAGGATTCCGGCGTCGTGCCCGGCGGCGGTCGGCAGCACCGGTACGCCCTCGGCGAGCCGGAACGCCTTGACCAGTCCGCCGTCGAACTCGACCGGCGGGCTGAGCGACTCCCGGGTGACCGTCAGGCTCGTACCGTCCCGGCTGGCCCGGTCGGCGGCCTTGGCGCGTACCCCCTCGACCAGTGCCTCCAGGGTGCCGGCGTCGGCGGCCCGGGCGTCCAGCCAGCCGCGGACCCGGGCCGGGATCGCGTTGGTGGCGTTCGGCTCCACCTCGACCCGGCCGATCGTGGCGTGCGCGCCGCGCAGCCGGGCCTCCTTGTTGGCGGCCAGCACCGCGAAGGCGTAGGTGAGCATCGGGTCGCGCCGGTCCGCCATCCGGGTGGTGCCGGCGTGGTTGGCCTCGCCGTCGAAGTCGAGCCGCCAGCGGCCGTGCGGCCAGATCCCGCTGGCCACCCCGACCGGCGCGCCGAGGTCGACCAGCGCCCGGCCCTGCTCGACGTGCAGCTCGACGAAGGCGCCGATCCGGCCCAGCAGCTCCGGCCGGGCCCCCGCCGGCCGGCCGCCCATCGCCTCGGCCAGGCTGACCCCGGCGGAGTCGGTCAGCGCCGCCGCCCGCGCCGGGTCGAGCGCCCCGGTGAGCAGCCGGGAGCCGAGACAGGGTACGCCGAACCGCGACCCCTCCTCCTCGGCGAACGCCACCACCCCGACCGGCCGGCGGAACTCCCGGCCCTCGTGTCGGAGTGCCCGGACCGCCAGCAGGGCGCTGACGATGCCGAGCGGGCCGTCGTAGCCACCGCCGTACGGGACGGAGTCGAAGTGGCTGCCGAGCAGGACGGCGTCGCCCCGCTCGGGCGGCGGCCCGTACCAGGCGATCAGGTTGCCGTTGCCGTCCGGCTCGACCGCGTGCGCCCCGTCGGCCTCGGCGACGCCGCGGAACCACCGCTCCAGCTCGCGTACCGGCTCGGTGAAGCCGTACCGGAGGTAGCCGCCGGTGCCCGGGTCGCGGCCGATCGGGGCGATCTCCGCCCAGAGCCGGGGAAACCAGGTGTGCACGGGGAACGGGTTCGACGTCAACGCCGCCTACCCTTCGGCCATCGGGATGCGCAGATCGCCCCGGGCGGCGGCCGCAGCCGCCTCCGGATAGCCGGCGTCGACGTGCCGGAGTACGCCCATCGCCGGGTCGTTGCGCAACACCCGCTCGATCTTCTGCCCGGCCAGCGGGCTGCCGTCGGCGACGCAGACCTGCCCGGCGTGGATGGATCGGCCGATGCCGACCCCGCCGCCGTGGTGGATGCTCACCCAGGAGGCCCCGCTGGCGGTGTTGACCAGCGCGTTCAGCAGCGGCCAGTCGGCGATCGCGTCGGAGCCGTCGGCCATCGCCTCGGTCTCCCGGTAGGGGGAGGCGACCGAGCCGGCGTCCAGGTGGTCCCGGCCGATCACCACCGGGGCGGTCAGCTCGCCGCTGGCGACCATCTCGTTGAACCGGACCCCGGCCCGGTCCCGCTCGCCGTGGCCGAGCCAGCAGATCCGGGCCGGCAGGCCCTGGAAGGCGACCCGCTCGCCGGCCAGCCGGATCCACCGGGCCAGCGACTCGTTCTCGGGGAAGAGGTCGAGCACCGCCCGGTCGGTGGCGGCGATGTCGGCCGGGTCGCCGCTGAGCGCCGCCCAGCGGAACGGCCCCCTGCCCTCGCTGAAGAGCGGCCGGATGTACGCCGGCACGAAGCCGGGGAACGCGAACGCCCGGTCGTACCCGCCGAGCTGTGCCTCGCCCCGGATCGAGTTGCCGTAGTCGAAGACCTCGGCACCGCCGTCGAGGAAGCCGACCATCGCGGCGACGTGTTTGACCATGGCGGCCCGGGCCCGCTCGGTGTACTCGGCCGGCTTCGTCCGGGCCAGTTCGGCGGCGTCGGCCAGCTCCACCCCGTCCGGGACGTACGAGAGCGGGTCGTGCGCGCTGGTCTGGTCGGTGACGACGTCGATCTCGACGCCCCGGCGGAGCAGCTCGGGGAAGACGGTCGCGGCGTTGCCGACCACCCCGACCGAGAGCGCCCGCCGCTCCCGCTTGGCGGCGAGCACCTGGTCGACCGCCTCGTCGAGCGAGCCGGCCACCGTGTCGAGATAGCGGGTGGCGACCCGGCGGGCCAGCCGCTCCGGGTCGACGTCGACGACCAGGCAGGCACCGCCGTTCATGGTGACCGCGAGCGGCTGCGCGCCGCCCATCCCGCCACAGCCGGCGGTCAGGGTCAGGGTGCCGGCCAGCGAGCCCCCGAACCGCTTGGTCGCCACGGCGGCGAAGGTCTCGTAGGTGCCCTGGAGGATGCCCTGGGTGCCGATGTAGATCCAGGAGCCGGCGGTCATCTGGCCGTACATGGTCAGGCCGAGCTCTTCGAGGCGGCGGAACTCGGGCCAGTTCGCCCAGTCGCCGACCAGGTTCGAGTTGGCGATCAGCACCCGGGGCGCCCACTCGTGGGTCCGGAGCACCCCGACCGGCCGGCCCGACTGCACCAGCATGGTCTCGTCGTCGGCGAGCGAGCCGAGCGTCCGGACCAGCGCGTGGTACGACGGCCAGTCCCGGGCCGCCCGGCCGGTCCCGCCGTAGACGACCAGGTCGTCGGGGCGTTCGGCCACCTCCGGGTCGAGGTTGTTCATCAGCATCCGCAGCGCCGCCTCCTGCGGCCACCCGACGGCGGTCCGGGTGGTGCCGCGGGCGGCGCGGATCGGCTCGGGCATGGCAACTCCTCCTGCGGTGGGAACGGTTCGATGCTGCTCTGCGGTGCGGGGCGGTGGGGTCGGATCGGTGAACTGTCGGTGGCTATCCGACGAACAACTGGCGGCGGGCGGCGGACTGCTCGAACTCCTCCAGCCGGCGCTGCGCGTCGGCGGGTGCGGCGTCGCAGATCGCCTGGAGCAACACCATCGACAGCGCCATCGGGGCGGTGTGCAGGTCGAAGACGAGCTGGGCGCCGACCGCGGCCGGCAGCACGATGTCGGCGTACTCGGCGGCCGGGCTGACCGCCGAGTCGGTGATCACCACCACCGACATCCCGGCCGCGCGGGCCTCCCGGAGCGCCTCCAGCGACTCCCGGGGGTAGCGGGGCAGCACGATGCCGAGCAGTGCCCCCGCCCCGGCCGCCCGCGCCTGCTCCAGCCGGTCGGTGAGCAGCGTCCCGCCGGAGTCGAGGACCCGTACGTCCGGATGCACCTTCGCCGCGAAGTACGCGAAGTAGCCGGCGAGCGGGGCGGCGGCGCGCAGCCCGAGTACGACCAGCGGGCGGCTGCCGGCCAGCAGCGTACCGGCGGCGGTCACCGCGTCCCGGTCGGCGAGCTGTTCGGCGAGCCGGTCCAGGTTGTCGGCCTCGGCGCGGATCGCCCGCTGCGCCTCGTTGCCGGCCGGGACTCCGGGATCGAGCCGGCCGGTGCCGACGGCGGCGATCTCCCGGAGCCGGCGGCGCAGCGCCGGATAGCCGTCGTAGCCCAGCGCCATGGCGAACCGGGTCACCGAGGGCTGGCTGACCTTGGCCAGCTCGGCGACCTCGGCTGCGGAGAGATAGGCGGCGGAGGCGGCGTGCTGGACCAGGCTGTGCGCGATCCGGCGCTGCGTCGGGGTGAGCCGGATGCCCTGGAAGAGGTCGAGCACGCGGTCCGTCGGCGACGCCCCGATGACAGCACTGTCATTCACAGGAAGACTCTATGCATAAAACAATTCAGAGGGCAATGGGAGACCCCGAAGTGGGGAAACCCGCCGGGTGGACGGTACGAATTTCCGGCGTGCGATCGCCCGCACCCGCCTCGCGCCCGTTGCGGCGTTCCCCAAGCGGCTCATGCGGGTGGCCAGGCACGACGCCCGGGTGATCAGCGTCTCGGCCAGGTGGCTGCTCACCTCCCGCGAGCACCACAACTACACCTACGACCTGACCAAGCTCAGCCGGGAACACCTCGCCTGGTTCGTCAGCGTGACCTGTGACGTGCCGGTCAAGCAGGTGCGGACGTACCTCACCGAGATCGAACAGGACGAGCCGCTGCGGCAGCACATCCAGCGGGCCACCGCCGCCGCGGACCGGCGCGGCCTGGCCGACCGGCGCGTCCGGTACGCCCGCCGGATCGGCTGGTACGCGATCGTCCGGGCCACCCGACCGAGGCACATCGTCGAGACCGGGGTCGACAAGGGGCTCGGCACCTGCGTGCTCGCCTCGGCCCTGCTGCGCAACGCCGCCGACGGCGAGCCCGGCCGGGTCACCTCGCTGGACATCAACCCGGAGGCCGGTTACCTGGCCAGGGCCGAGCCGTGGGCCAGCGTGGTCGACCTGGTGATCGGCGACTCGCTCGCCTCGATCAGGGCCCTGGACCGCCCGGTCGACCTCTTCCTGCACGACAGCAACCACAGCACCGGGCACGAACGCCGGGAGTTCCAGGCCGTCTCCGCGAAGCTGGCCCCCGGGGCCCGGCTGCTCACCGACAACGTCACGGTCACCAACGTGCTCGCCGAACACGCCGAGAAGACCGGCCGCCGGTTCCTCGCCTACCGGGAGACCCCGGCCCAGCACTGGTACCCGGGCGACGGGATCGGCATCGCCTGGTAGCCGGCGGGCTCGCACTCCGGGCGCGACGGCCCGAGACACCGGCCGCCGGGAGCGCTGTGGCAGGGTGAACGCCATGCGGCTGGTCTCCGTGCACACGTACCCGGTCAAGGGCTGTTACCGGCGCGACCACGACGCGGCCCGGGTCGAGCCGTGGGGCCTGGCCGGCGACCGACGCTGGATGATCGTGGGCGACGACGGCACCGCGGTCACCCAGCGCCAGGTGACCGGGCTGGTCGCCATCCGCCCGGAACTCCGCCCCGGCGGCCTGCTGCTGCGCGCCGCCGGCCGGCCCGCCCTGGAGGTCGCCGAGCCGACCGACGGCGAGCCGATCGCCGTACGCGTCTTCTCGAACATGCCGGTCGTGCCGGCCCGGCGGGCGGAGTCGGCGGCCGACGACTGGCTCTCCCGGCTGCTCGACCGCAAGGTCCGGCTGGTCTGGCTCGGCGATCCGACGGTACGCCCGATCCCGGACGCCGACCTGGTCGATCCGGCCGACCGGGTCAGCTTCGCCGACGGCTACCCGCTGCTGCTGGCCAACCGCGCCTCGCTGGACGCACTCAACGAGTCCCTGCTCGAATCCGGCAACGCCGAGGCGCCGCTGCCGATGAACCGGTTCCGCCCCAACGTGGTGGTCGGCGGCACCGACCCGTGGGCCGAGGACGGCTGGACCGGCCGCCGGCTGCGGATCGGCCCGGTGACGTTCCTGGTGGCCAAGCCCTGCGGCCGCTGCCTGGTCACCACCACCGACCAGGAGACCGGGGTACGCGGCCGGGAACCGTTGCGCACCCTGGCGAAGTACCGCCGGATCAACCGGCAGTTGGTCTTCGGCCAGAACCTGGTCCCGGTCTCGGCACCCGGCCCGGACGGGTTGGTCGGCACGCTGACCGTCGGCGACCCGGTGGAACTGGCGAGCTGACTCCGGTAGCCATCGGCATCGGTCGAACGCCCTGGTCCGGGCCTTGCGAAAGGCGCGGCGGCTAGGGCAACATGCCCCGGATGATCGAGCCGGAGCTTCCCGACAATCCGAACGGTACGGACCGGACCGCCACCGGCCCCGCCGGAATCGCCGGAGCCGCCGTGCCGCCCGGCGGCGATCCCGCTCCGCCCGCTCGGCCGGTCCGGCGGAGGATGTCCCGGCGCTGGCTGGCCGGCTGGTCCGCCGCGCTGCTCGCCGCCGTCCTCGGGCTGGTGCTCGTCTGGCAGTTCTCCGACTCGGCCGCCTGTGCCGCCGCGCTGGCCGCGCCGCCGCTGGACCGTGCGGCGCCGCCGTCCGGCGCGACGGTCTACAAGGGAAAGGCGTCGCACTACGACGGGGGCAGCTCGGGCGGCAACTGCTCGCTGCCCGGCCCGCCGGCCAACCGGCTCTACGCGGCGCTCGGCTCCAGCCAGTACGCCGGCTCGGCCGCCTGCGGCAGCTTCCTCGACGTCACCGGCCCGAAGGGCACCGTCCGGGTGATGGTGCTGGACCGCTGCGCGGGCTGCACCAACAACAAGATCGACCTGTCCAGGCAGGCGTTCGCGAAGATCGCCGACCTCTCCGCAGGCATCGTCCCGGTGCGTTACCGGGCGGTGGTCGACCCGCCGCTGCCCGGCCCGCTCACCTTCCGGCTCAAGAGCGGCGTGTCGCGATACTGGTTCGCCGTGCAGGTGGGCAACCACGGGAACCCGGTGAAGTCGGTCGCGGTGCAGCGCGCCGGGTCGAGTTGGCGGGCGGCGAAGCGCGGCTCCGACAACTACTGGGTGATCGACGGCGGAATGGGCCCGGGGCCGTACTCGATCCGGGTGGTCGACGTCTACGGCCACGAGGCGGTCGGCACCGGAATCCGGCTGGCACCCCGACAGGTGCAGCGCAGCACGGTACGGATGTACCCGGCCACCCCGGCCGCTGCCGGCTCGGCGAGCCCGTCGGCCCCGCCCGCCCCCGCCAGCCCCGCCCCGACCGCGTCGCCGACGCCCGCCCCGGGTACGCCGACCGGTGCCGACCCGGCCGGACAGGCGGTGGCCGGCGCTGCCGGCGGTCCGGCACCGGTCGCCTGCGGCTGACCCGACACCTCAGCCCCACCGTGCGGTCGGCCAGGAGAACCGCCCCCGGCCTCTCCCCGTCGCCGACGGGAAGGCGCCGGACGGTCAGTCCAGCGGCAGCCACATCTGGATCTCGTCGCGGTCGTCGCCCGGCCCGACCCGGAGCGCCCCGGGCAGCCGGCCGACCTCCCGGTAGCCGAGCCGCCGGTAGAACTCCTCCACGCCCCGGCCGTCCCGGACGGTCAGGTGCAGCGCCTCCCAGCCCGCGTTCCGGGCCACCTGCTCGGCCTCGCGCAGCAGGGCCTGGCCGTAGCCGTACCCCTGGTGGTCGGGGTGCACCATCACCCGCTTCAGCACGCACCAGTGCGCCTTGAGGTGGAACCGGTTGTCGGTGAGGAAGAGCAGCGCGACCAACTCGTCGCCCCGGTAGCCGACGAGCAGCTGGTCCGGCCCCTCGGCCGCCGCCCCGAGGGTGGCCAGCGCGAACGGCCGGACGTCGTCCTCGGAGACCGGGCCGACGAAGCCGACCGCCCCGCCGGCGTTGGTCACCGCCGTCCAGAGTCGGACTATCTCGTCGCGCAGGTCGGGGGTCGGCGGCGGATCGAGTACGAAACGGATGCCCACCCGGGTCATCCTCGCCGGCCCGTCGGGAGGCCCCGCCGGCCCGCGCGCCGGGCGTGACGGTGCTAACAAGTGCGGGAGAGGGGAGTCGAACCCCTACGCCCGAAGGCACAGGAACCTAAATCCTGCGTGGCTGCCATTACACCACTCCCGCTCGCGCTCAAAGTCTAGACCGCTGGCGGGCTCAGTCCAGGCCGAGGTCCCGGCGGAGTTTGGCGACGTGCCCGGTGGCCTTGACGTTGTAGAGCGCCCGCTCGATCCGGCCCTCCTCGTCGATGACGAAGGTCGACCGGATCACGCCGGTGATCGTCCGCCCGTACGACTGCTTCTCGCCGTACGCCCCGTACGCGACGAGCACCTCCCTGTCCCGGTCGGAGACCAGCGGGAAGGTGATGGCGTCCCGCTCCCGGAACTTCGCCAGCTCGGCGGGGGTGTCCGGTGAGATGCCCACCACCTCGTAGCCGGCGGCCTGGAGGGAGGCGAGCGAGTCCCGGAAGTCGCAGGCCTGCGTGGTGCAGCCCGGGGTCATCGCCCTCGGGTAGGCGTAGAGCACCACCTTGCGGCCACGCAGTTCCTTGAGCGAGAGCGTCTCTCCGGTGTCGGTGGGCAGCGCGAAGTCGGGCGCGGCGTCCCCGGGGGCGAGGCGGATCGGCGAGGTCATGGCCACGACTCTATCGCCAGGTGGACCGGAGATTGCGGTTGGTGTACAGCTCTTGCAAAATCTTGGCAATAGCGACGGCCGAGTCCTAGGCTGAGCCGGCCGGCGGGACGGATCCCGCACCGGCACCTGGGAGGTGGCGTGGACAGCCTGGCAATGCACATCTCGAACGGAATCATCAACGGTCCCGTGGCGGCGGCGTTCGGGGCGCTGGCCCTGGCGGCGCTCGCGCTGTGCGTGCTCCGCGGTCGGCAGGACCTCGACGACCGGCTCGCCCCGATGGCCGGGCTGGTCGCCGCGTTCATCTTCGCCGTCCAGATGCTCAACTTTCCGATCTTCACCGGCGCGGTCAGCGGCCACCTGCTCGGCGGGGCACTCGCCGCCGTCCTGGTCGGACCCTGGGTCGGGGCGCTCTGCGTGGCGGTGGTGCTGATCGTCCAGTCGCTGATCTTCGGCGACGGCGGGGTGGCGATGCTCGGCCTCAACATCACCAACATGGCGCTGATCGGTGTCGCGGTCGCGTACCTGCTGATCGCGCTCCTGCTGCGGATCCTCCCCCGTACCGTGACCGGACTGGGCGTGACCGCGTTCGTCGCCTCGGTGCTGAGCGTGCTGGTCGCCTCGCAGGGCTTCGTCCTCCAGTACTGGCTCGGCGGCACCACCGACGTCGGCAGCAGCCTCGGCGGGCTGGCCGGCACGATGGCCGGGGTGCACCTGCTGATCGGCGTCGGCGAGGGTCTGATCACCGCGACCACAGTGGTCACCGTGGCGAAGGTCCGGCCCGACCTGGTCTACGCGCTGCGCTCGCTGCGTCCGCTCCCGACCGCCGACCACCTGCCGCTGACCGGAGGTACCCGATGACGACCGGAGGCACCCGGATCTCGAAGCGCTCCGGCGCGTTCATCCTCGGCGGCCTGCTGGTCGCGCTCCTCCTCGCCGGGGTGGTCAGCAACTTCGCCTCGGCCCACCCGGACGGGCTCGACTCGTCGCTGCGCGAGGGCTGCACCTTCGACGCGGACGACAACATCACCGGCGGCAGTTGTCCCGCCCAGGAGGCCGAGGAGCACGAGCTGGCCGACTCGCCGCTGGCCGACTACGGGGTCCGGGGCATCGACAACACGTTCCTCTCCACCGGGCTCTCCGGGGTGCTCGGGGTGCTGATCACCTTCGCCGTCGGCGGTGGCCTGTTCTGGCTGACCCGGCGCCGCCCGACCGCCGCCCCGGCGGCAGCCACCGCCGCCGGAGCGGGCACCGGGAGCGGTACGCCGGCACCGCGCGGCACGGGTACCCCGGCACCGCGCGGCGGCGACGGGTCGACCGTGACTCCCGCCGCCGGTCGGACCGGTACCGACGGCACCGAGTAGGAGCGCCACAGATGGGAGCCGGGCACGCGCACGTGCTCTACCGGGAGCGGACGTCGGCCGTGCACCGGCTGCCACCCGAGGTCAAGATCGTGGCGATGGTGGTCTTCACCCTCGCCGTCGTCGCGACTCCCCGGGAGGCGTTCTGGGCGTTCGGCGGCTATCTCGCGCTCGTACTGCTGGTCGCCGGAGTGTCCCGGGTCGGGCTGCGCTGGCTGGCCAGCCGGTCGCTGATCGAGCTGCCGTTCGTGGTGTTCGCGTTCGCGCTGCCGTTCCTCGGCACCGGGGAGCGGGTGAACTGGCTGGGGCTGGAGCTCTCCGTCGACGGGCTCTACGGCGGCTGGAACATCCTGGCCAAGGGCACCCTCGGGGTGCTCGCCTCGCTGCTGCTCGCCGGCACCACCACGATGCGGGACCTGATCCTCGGGCTGGACCGGCTGCACTGCCCGCAGATCCTCACCCAGATCGCCACCTTCATGCTGCGCTACCTGGACGTACTGGTCGGCGAGGCGCGGCGGATGCGGGTCGCCCGGATCTCCCGGGGTGACGACCCCCGGTTCCTCTGGCAGTTGCGCGGCTTCGGCGCGGGGGTGGGCGCACTCTTCCTGCGCGCCTTCGAGCGGGGCGAGCGGGTCTATCTGGCGATGGTCTCCCGGGGCTACCAGGGGCGGATGCCGGCCGCCTGGCTCGGCACGGGTGCGGCCAGCACCCGGCACTGGCTGGTCGCGGCGACGGTGCCGCTCGCCGCGACCGGCATCGCCGCCGCCGCGGTCGTGCTGCGATGATCGGGTACGTGCACAGCACTCCCGCCGCCGACCCGCCGTCCCTGGACGTCCGCGGCGTGCGGTTCAGCTATCCCGACGGTCAGGTCGCGCTGCGCGGCGTCGACCTGACCGTCCCGCGCGGCGAACGGATCGCCCTGCTCGGCCCGAACGGCGCCGGCAAGACCACCCTGGTGCTGCACCTGAACGGGATCCTCGGCGGCGGTGCCGGCACGGTCACCGTCGGCGGGCTGACCGTGGACCGGGACCGGGCCACCCTGGCCGAGATCCGCCGCCGGGTCGGCATCGTCTTCCAGGACCCCGACGACCAGCTCTTCCTGCCCACCGTCGCCGAGGACGTGGCGTTCGGCCCGGCCAACCTCGGCCTGCGCGGCGCCGAGCTGGCCGAGCGGGTGACCGAGGCGCTGGACGCGGTCGGGATGGCCGAGCACCGGGACCGGGCGCCCCAGCACCTCTCCTTCGGGCAGCGCCGTCGGGTGGCGGTCGCGACCGTACTGGCGATGCGCCCGGAGATCCTCGTCCTGGACGAGCCCTCCTCCAACCTCGACCCGGCCGCCCGTCGCGAACTGGCCGGCATCCTGCGCCGGCTGCCGGTGACGCTGCTGATGGTCACCCACGACCTGCCGTACGCGCTGGAACTCTGTGACCGGTCGGTGATCCTGGACACCGGCCGGATCGTCGCGGACGGGCCGACCGCCGAGATCCTCGCCGACGCCGAGCTGCTCGCCCGGCACCGCCTGGAACTGCCGTACGGCTTCGACCCGGCGGTGGCCGCCCGGCAACTCGCCGCCAACGGCTAACCGCTGACCGCCGGTTCGTCGGCGTACCGTCCGCCGTTGCCGTTGCCGTTGCCGTTGCCGTTGCCGTTGCCGTTGCCGTTGCCGTTGCCGTCGCCGGCGGCGGTCGGGTCGGGTTCCTCTGCCGGCAGGGCCACCGACCAGCGGCGGGTCGGCCGTCGAGGGGCGCCCGGGCCGGCCGGACCGACGCCGGACGAGCGGCCGGTGGCGCGCAGCCGCAGTGTCCCGGCCACGGCCAGCCCGCCGCCGACCGCGATCACCGTCGCGATCAGGACCCGGGCCCACACCGCCGGCCACGGCACCGGCACCACCGAGCGGACGAGGACGGCCGCGTTCGTCACCCCGGTGAAGAGCGCCAGACAGGTACCGGCCAGCGCCAGCGCGAAGTCGCCGGACGGTCGACGGGTCAGCGCGTACGCCCCGGCGGCCAGCGCGCCCGCGCCGGTCAGGGTGGGCCAGAGCTGCCCCGTGACGAGTCCGAGCAGTATCCCGCCGAACCCGGCGTCGGCGCCCCGGGCCAGCGCGAAGCCCAGCGCCGCCACCCCACCGACGACCGCGAGTACGGCCAGCGCGGTGGTGACCCGGCGGCCGGGTCGGGAGTTGCGGGGCAGCACCCCGAGTGCCCCGATCGCCAGCGCACCGAGCAGGCCCATGCTCCACCAGGGGAGCGGGTCGGGTGGCGGCAGCCAGTCGAGCGTGCCGCGTACCTCGATGGGGTGCAGTCCGTCGCGCAGCGGCACCACCCAGTCGCGGACCCGGTGCGGCCGGTCCGGGGCGGCGGTGACCTGGGGCGGCGGCGACTCCTCCAACCAGCGGCTGCGCTGGTCGTGCCAGCGGACTACGGGCTCGGTGCCGACCCGTCGCCAGGACGGCGGCCGGGTGGGGTCGGTCCCGGCCGGCAGCGGCGTGTCCCCGGCGAGGGTCCGGTTCAGGTACGTCGCCGGGGAGGCGGTGTTCTCGTAGACGCCGTCGGGGCGGATCTCCAGGTACGGCTCCCCGGCGTAGCCCAGCACCTCGACCGTGCGACCGGTCCGGTTCTCCAGTTCGAGCCGGGCGCCGCCCTCCACCACCCGGACCCGCAGCCCCGGCAGCGCCGGAGTGACCGAGGTCACCTCGGCCCGGTAGTCGGTGCCGTCCGGGGTGTCGGCGGCGTGCGCGGCGGCCGGCGTCGCGGACCCGAACACGCCGACCAGACCCACCGCCAGGGCGATCCCGGCGCGGGCCAGCCCGCCGAGGCGACGGCAGCCGGGTCCGGGGCGGGTCACCTGCCGGCCGCCGCCACCGCCGCGCTGATCGCCTCGGCGCTGGCCTGCACCTGCTTGCCGTTGACGAGCACGGTCGGGGTGCCGGTCACTCCGGCCCGGGCAGCCTCGTCGGTCACGTGCTCGGTCCACTTCTCGAAGGTATTCTCCCGGACGCAGTTGCGGAAACTGTCCCCGGCCAGCCCGATGCTGGTGGCGACCTCGACGAGTTGTTCGTCACTGAGTCCGGCGCCGCCCTCGGGTGGCTGACGGTCGAAGAGCGCCCTCGCGTACTCCCGGAACTTGCCGCTCTGCGCCGCGCATCCGGAGGCGGCGGACGACCGGGTCGAATATTCGGTGCTGGAGAAGCGGTTGAGGAAGGCCACCGGGTGGTAGGTGACCCGGATCTTGCCCTCGGCGACGAGCTGGTCGATCGTGCCGCCGGCCTGCTGCTCGAAGGTGCGGCAGATCGGGCAGATGAAGTCCTCGTAGACGTCGACGTTGACCGGTCCGGAGCCGAGCACGATGCCGGTGCCCTCCGGGTTGGCCCCGCCCGGCGGGGTGAAGTCGCCCGAGTCCTGGCTTGCCGAGACGCCCCAGCCGATCAATCCGGCGATGACCAGCACGACGACCACGCCGACCGAGGTCCACAGGGTGCGCTTGCGACGTCGTTCCCGGGCCATCTGCTCGCGTACGACCCGGGCGGGTCGGCGTTGCCCCTTGCGGTTCCGGTCACTCATCGTCGCTCTCCTCGTCGCGGGTGTCCCGACCCAGCGCCGCGTCCACCGAGAACCGGGTACGCGGCCAGACCAGCAGGAAGCCGGCGAGCACCAGGAAGCCCACGTCGCGCAGGACCTCCGTCCCGTACGTCGGGTCCTGGCCGGCGGCGAGGTCGCCGCCGCTGCCGAAACATCCGCAGTCGATGGAGAGGCCACGGGTCCAGGCCGAGGCGATCCCGGCGATGAAGATCACCAGGAGTGCCGCCGAGATCCCGGCCGCGAGCCGGGTGGCGAGCCCGACCAGCAGGATCAGCCCGAGGGCCAACTCCACGAAGGGCAGGGCCGCCCCGATCACCACCGCCAGGTCGTACGGGAAGATCTTGTATGCGCTGACCGCCCGGCCGGAGCCGGCGAGGTCACCGACCTTGGTAGCGCCGGCGGCCAGCCACACGGCGGCGAGGCCTAGCCGGGCGGCCGTGCCGAGCCACGGCCGGGCGGCCCGCCAGCGGCGGTGGCCGGGCGCCGGGGCGCTTGCTGTGGTCCGCTCAGTCACAGTCATTAGTCGTCTTGGTCGGTGTGCGGGTTTCCGGCCCCGGTGTGGCGTCGGTCATCCGAGCCGCCGTACCGGGTGAGATCACGCTCACCAACGGTAGGGGGCATTACGGTGAGAGGTGGGCATTACCGGGCAGAACGTCGTCCGACCGGCACCCGGCTCTGGCTCGTTGGTCGAGCCGATTCGCGGGGTCTCCGCCCCTGATCGATCCCGGCCGCTGCACAAATCTGGGACCGATGTCGCGGGTTCGGGAACTTTTTCGGGTCCGCCGCCGACTATCGGTCGTGATACCTGACGGGACCGGGCTCGCGCGCCGGGCAGCCGAAAACCTGTGCGCCGTTCCGCGCGCCGGTCGCCGGCCGTCCGCCGGTCGCCGGCCGTCCGCCGATGACCGTCGGCTCGGCGTGGCCGCTCTCCTGGATGGGGCGGCCCTGCGCGACCCGGCGGCGGTCGGGCGTGGGTCGGAGCCGGCCGCAGTCGGTCGTGGGTCGGAGCCGGCGGCGGGTGGTCGTGGGTCGGAGCCGGCGGCGGGTGGTCGTGGGTCGAACCCGGCGGCGGTCGGTCGCGGTCCGGGGCCGGCGGTCGGTGATCGTCCGTCGTCGGACGGTGTGATCGAGGCGGACCCGGCGTGACCCGAGGTCGCGCGCAGCCGGGGTGGTCGGTCACGATATCGGGCATGATTGCTGCGAATCGTCGATGGTTGGCCCGCGCCGGCGCCAGTCTCGGCCTGCTGCTGGCCGCCCTCGCCCTGCTGCTGGGTCCGGCCGTCCCGGCCAGCGCGCACGCGGTACTGGTGAGCAGCAGTCCGGCCGCCGACGCGGTGCTCTCCAACTCGCCCGCCGAGGTGGTGCTCACCTTCAGCGAGAGCGTCCGCGAGGTACCGGACAAGATCCGGGTGCTCGGCCCGGACGGTAGCCGGGTGGACCGGGGCGACCCGACCTTCAACGGTGCCGTGATCACCGTCCCGGTCGACGCGTCCGGGGCCCAGGGCAGCTACCTGGTCAGCTACCGGGTGATCTCGGCGGACAACCACCCGGTGGCCGGTGCGTACACCTATTCCGTCGGCGCCCCGTCGACGCCGCCGTCCGACAGCGACGCCGACGACATCCACCCGGCGGTGGGCGCGGCGGTACGAATCTTCAAGGCCGTCGGCTACGTCGGCCTGCTGCTGCTGATCGGTCCGGTGATGGTGCTCAGCCTGCTCTGGCCCCGTCGGCTCGACCGGCGCGGCCCGGCCCGGCTGATCTGGACCGGCATCGGGCTGATCGTGCTCTCCACCCTCGCCGGGCTCTGGCTCCAGGTGCCGTACACCACCGGTGGCGGGCCGTTCGCGGTCGACGGCACCGCGCTCGGCGACGTACTCGGCAGCACCTTCGGGGCGGCCCACCTGGTGAGGCTCGGCATCCTGGCCGCGGCGGCGATCCTGCTCCGTCCGTTGATCAGCGGTCGGGCCGGCCGGGGCGACCACATCCTGCTCACCGTGCTCGGCGTGGCAGGTCTGGGTACCTGGCCGATCGCCGGGCACGCGGCGGCCTCGCCGGTGCCGGCGGTCTCGGTCGTGGTCGACGCGGTCCACCTGGCCGGCATGGCGGTCTGGCTCGGTGGACTGGTCATGCTCGGCGGGTTCCTGCTCCGCCGCGCGAACGACCGGGAACTCGACGCGATCCTGCCGGTCTGGTCCCGCTGGGCGACCGTCGCCGTCTCCGCGCTGCTGCTCGCCGGGATCGTCCAGGCCCTGATCGAGGTGGGTACGCCGTCCGCGCTCGTCTCCACCACGTACGGCCGACTGATCATCGCCAAGGTGGTGCTCTTCGCGGCGGTGATCGCGGTGGCCGCGTACTCGCGGCAACTCGTCCGGCGCCGCCTGCTGGCCGACGACCCGACCGAAGCGACCGGACCGGCCTATCCAGCCGACCCGTCCGACCCGTCCGACGAGGTGGACGAGGTGGACGACGCCGTCGCGCCGGATCGGCGGACCGACGGCGGGACGGACCAGTGGGACGCCGAGCGGGAGGACGGGGCCGGGCGGGACGGCCAGGGGTCGTCGGAGGACTCCGCACCGGAGGGCCCGGGCCACGGCCGGGACGAGCCGGCCGGCCCGGACGGCGGCGAGGAATCGGCCGCCGCAGAGCGGGCGACCCGGGGCGCCCTCCTGGCGACCGCCGCCAGAACGGTCGTCGCCGACCCACCCCGGCCCGCCGCGTCGGCCAGACGGATCCGTCGGGCGGTCTGGGTCGAACTCGCGATCACCGCGGTGGTGCTGGCCCTCTCCGCCGTACTGGTGCAGACTCCGCCGGCCAGGACCGCGGGCGAGTACGGCGACGCCGGTGGCCCCGGCTACTACACCACCACGCTGACCAGTTCGCTCTACTCGTTGCAGGTCGAGGTGGACCCGGCCGGGGTCGGCAGCAACTCGGTGCACCTCTACGCGTACACGCCGGACAACAAGCCGCTGCCGGTGGTCGAGTGGAGGGCGACGGCCGCACTGCCGGAGCAGGGCGTGGAACCCATCGAGATCCCACTGCTGCCGCTCACCGACAACCACGCCACCGGCGAGATCAGCCTGCCGACGGCGGGCAACTGGCAGCTCAGCTTCACGGTCCGGCTTTCGGACATCGACCAGGCCACGGTGACCAGCACCGTGCCCATCACCTAGAGAGGTACATCATGATCCGTCACCGTCGGGCCGCGCGCGCCGCCGCCCTCGTCCTCGGAGCAGCCGTGATCGGCGTGTTCGGGGTGGCCTCGTCGGCCTCCGCGCACGTCACGGTGAACCCGAGAGAGGCGACCCAGGGCGGTTACGGTCGCGTGGCGTTCCGGGTACCGACCGAGAGCGACACCGCGTCGACCGTCAAGCTGGAGGTGACGTTCCCCGAGGACGCGCCGCTCGCCTCGGTCTCCACCATGCCGGTGCCCGGCTGGACCGTGGCGGTCGAGAAGCGCAAGGTGGACCCGCCGGTGGAGGTGCACGGCAGCCAGGTCAGCGAGGTGGTCTCGAAGATCACCTGGACGGCGGCGGCGAACGCCGGGATCAAGCCGGGAGAGTTCCACGAGTTCCCGGTCTCGATGGGGCCGCTGCCCGAGGTCAAGCAGCTCGTGTTCCGGGTCGTCCAGCACTACTCGGACGGCAACACGGCGCGCTGGATCGAGCCGCCGGCCGCCGACGGTACGGAGCCGGAGAACGACCCCGCCCCGGTTCTGAAGCTGCTTCCGGCGGCCGGGAACGGCACTCCGGCGAGCGCCGGCCCGGCCGTGGTGCAGCAGCAGCCGGCATCGTCGAACGAGGACGACGGAGACGGGGCCGCCCTGGGCCTGGCGATCGCGGGCCTGGTCGCCGGCCTCGCCGGCCTGGCGCTGGGCGGGCTGGCATTCGTGCGTACCCGACGGGAGGCCACGCCGCCCGCCGCCTGATCGCACGGCACCTCCGCACCCACCGGTGTCCTCGCTGGCCCGTCGGCAGAACTGCCGACGGGCCAGCGGCGTTTTAAGTCAATAATCCGGGTTGAAGCGATTTCGCTCGGTATGGTCGTCGGGTACTGCGACCCCTGCCGCCGGTCGTGCGACGTCATCGGCGGTACCGCGACCGGAGGGAACGAGACGGTATGCGCTTCGTGCGGCTGATCGCCGGGATACTCCTGCTCACGATCGGACTGCCGGTGCTCCTCGTCGGCGGTGCACTGTGGACACTCTCTGAACAGCGGGGCGGCGACGGGGCCTTCGCCGGCACCCTGGACCGGATCGAGACCGGCGGGCACGCCGTCGTCGTACCCGACCTGGCCGCGATGCTGCGCCGGGACGCACCCTTCGTACGCGCCGGCCGGACGGGGCTGCGGGTCGTGGCGCGTACCGGGGCGGAGCCGGCCTTCCTCGGCCTCGCGCCCACCGCCGAGGTCGCCACCTACCTCGCCAAGTCGCCGTACGCCCGGCTCGACCGGGTCAGCGTGACCCGGGGCAGCCTGCCGGTACGCGTCGGTCCGGCCGACGAGCCGGCTACGGCAGCCGCCCCCGCTCTCCCCGGCGAGCAGGGACTCTGGCTCCGCAGCGGCCTGGGCACACTGGACCTGACCGTCGACGACGTACGCGCACCCCGGCTCAGCCTCGTCGTCATGCGCCCGGACGCGGGAGCCGGCGTCGTCGCCGACCTGCGCGCCGAGGTACGCCCCGGCTGGCTCGACCCGGTCGCCTGGAGTTCCCTGGCCGTCGGCGGCCTGCTGGTGCTCTTCGGGATCGCCCTGCTGGCCCGGCCGATCCGTCCCCGCGAGGTGGTCTTCGTCGTCGAACCGAGCCAGATACCGGCGCTCACCGCCCGGCTCGGCATCGCCGCCCTTAACGAGATCGGACACCGCAGCGAGCGGAGGAGAGTGGAGCGTCCAGCGGAAGTGCCGGCCCAGGTCGGCAGTGGGCCGGAAGAGGCGCGGAGCCGTCCGGTGCCGTCGAGGCGACCCGCGACGCTGGCGGACGTGGTGACGCCGGCCGGCGGCGTCACGGTGGCGTGGCCGGGTCCAGGGGCCTCGTCGCGCCTGGTCTGGCCGCCGATGAACCCGCCGGACCCTGTGCGGTCGTCGGATTCTGTGGCGTCGTCGGCCCCTGTGGCGTCGTCGGCCCGTGTGGCGTCGTCGGCCCGTGTGGCGTCGTCGGATCCTGTGCGGTCGTCGGATTCTGTGGAGTCGTCGGCCCGTGTGGAGTCGTCGGCCCGTGTGGAGTTGTCGGAACCTGTGCGGTCGTCGGGCCTGGCTGGGTGTTCGGATTCTGCTGGGTCGTCTGGGCCGGTTGGGTCGCCAGGCTCGGTGGTGGCGGCGCAGTCCGCCCGCGCGCCAGCACCGGCACCGGCCCCCGCGCCGGTACCCACGCCACCGCCCGCACCGGTGCCGGCACCCTCGCCGACGCCGCCGTTGCCGGCCCCGGCGCCGCCGATGCCGGCACCGCCCAGGCCGGCCCCCGTCCCAGCGGCCAGCGTCGCCCCGAGACAGGCCGGCGCGCCGACCACGGTACGTGCGGGATCGCGGGACGACCGGCCGGTTCCGGTGCAGCCCGTACCGGAGGCTGAGGACCTGTCCGGGCTGCTCTCCGGCGAGGAGGAGCGTGTCCGGCGGGTCGCGCTGCGTCCGGCGACCCCGGGAGCGGCAGCCTACGATGCCGACCAGCCGCGTACGGGGCGTACCGGGCTGAACCGGCCGAGGGGCTACGAGCCGGCGACCAGATCGGCCGCGATGGACGCCCCGACAGGGCGGAACGGTGGCAACGCCGCCCCGGCCTACCCGCAGGATCCGGTCCGGGAGAACGAGCCGGCCGGCCTGGGGCACGACATCAGGCGGTCCAGTCCGAATCCGGCGCCCCGCTGACCCCAAGTCCGCGGCCCTGTTCCACCTTGTGCGGGCCTGGGCCGGGCTGACCGAGCGCGCTGCCCACGATCCCGAGGGCGCCGATCGCGAGCTGCGGGTGCTCGTCGCGAGCCGAGGGCTGAGGGCCGAGGGCTGAGGGCTGAGGGCCGAGGACGCTGGTCGCGAGTCGGCTTCACTGATCGCGGGTCGGCTGGGGGTTGGGCTGTGCCGACCGCGAGGTGGGTTTCGCCGCTGGCGTGTCTCCGACCGGGTGACCCTGTCGAGGGAACGCGAGGGGACGCGAGGGAACGAACGGCGGGTGGCCCCCCGCGCTGCCGACACGGGGGGCCACCTTCACCGGGGGATCGGTGTACCGAAGGGACGTTTCAGATGTGTCCCTAGATTAACCGCATCGAGGCGTACTAGATAGATCTGTCCATTTGGCGCAACTTCTGCTACTGCCGGCTACTTGGTTCATGTTTCGGGGTGTCGGCTTCCGTGCCCGTACCCGGTGACGCCCGGCGGATCGGCAGCACGAAGAGCAGCAGCAGCGCGAAGAGCACGTAGAGGTTGCGCAGCAGGAACTCGCCGGGCGCGTCCGTCCGGTCGAAGGCGCGTCCCCAGTCGTAGTACGAGACCACGCCGTACACGATCGCGGCGGTGAGCAGCGCGGCGAGCGCCAGCAGCGCGAACCTGCGGCGGCGGCCGGCCCGGCCGTCGGGCGGATCGGGCGGCTGTGCTCCGCTGGACCGTAGTCCGGCGTCGACCAGCACCACCACGGCGGGAATGAACCAGTACGCGTGATGGGTCCAGGTGATCGGGCTCACCAGGACGGCGACCAGACCGGTCAGGGTCAACCCGGCGAGTTCGTCACCGGCCCGGGCAGCCCGGGCGGCCCGCCACAGCCCGTACGCCGCGACGGCGACCACCAGCACCAGCCAGAGCACCTGGTTGGGTTCTCCGGGCGTGGTGAAGCGGCTGAGCAGCCCGAAGAGCGACTGGTTGCCGGTGTAGTCGGGCCGGCCCACCCGGTCGGTCAGCCAGAGCTCGTGGGTCCAGAACCGCCAGGAGTCGCTCGGGGCGATGGCCGCCGCCAGCAGCGTCGCGACGGCCGCCGTCGCGGACGAGACCAGCGCCGCCCGCCACCGCCGGGTGACCAGCAGATAGACGATGAAGATTCCCGGATAGAGCTTGAGCGCCGTCGCCAGCCCGATCCCGACGCCGGCCCAGCGCGAGTTCCGGGGTACGGCGAAGAGCAGGTCGGCCAGGACCAGCACCACGAGCAGCATGTTGATCTGCCCGAAGATGATGGTCTCCCGGGTGCTCTCCACGGCGAAGGCGAGTGGTACGGCGAGTCCGGCCGCGAACCACCGGGACACCCCGCGCCGATCGGCGACCGCCGAGACGAGCCACCAGGTGGTCACCAGCAGGGCCAGTACGGTCAACACGGTGAAGATGGCGGCGGTGGCCCCGATCCGCAGCCCGGCGAAGGGACGCAGCAGCAGGGCCGTGAAGGGCGGGTAGGTGAAGTACAGCTGGCCCTGCAGATCGTCTGCCTGCACGTAGTCGTACAGCGGGTTCCCGTCCGCCCACCACCGCATCGCGCTCATATAGATCTTGAGATCGTAGAAGTTGTGCGGGGTGCTGAGCAGATAGAGCAGCGGCACCGCCGCGGCGACCAGCACCACGACGATGATCTGGCGTGCGGTGCGGCCGCCGGGATCGTCCTCGTCGGTGGCGGATGGCACGGGGGGATCGGCTGGCACGGGAAAACCCTAGCGGTCCGTTCTGTCCACAGCGTTGAGGCGCGGTTGCCGAGGCTACGCGTAGTCTGATCGTCGTGGCTGATCTTCTCGTCTGGGTCGACTGTGAGATGACCGGGCTCGACCTCGGCAAGGATGCCTTGATCGAGGTTGCCGCGCTGGTCACGGACCGTGACCTCAACGTGCTCGGTGAGGGTGTGGACGTGGTGATCCACGCCGACGAGCAGGCGCTGGCCGGCATGCCGGAGATCGTGCAGGCGATGCACGAACGCTCCGGCCTGACCGAGGAGGCCCGCCGCTCGACGGTGAGCCTGCGCGAGGCCGAGGACCTGGTGCTGGAGTACGTCACCTCGTTGGTCAAGGACCCGCGTACGGCACCGCTCTGCGGCAACTCGATCGCCACCGACCGTGGCTTCCTGGCCCGCGACATGCCGCGACTCGACGCGCACCTGCACTACCGCATGATCGACGTCTCGTCGATCAAGGAGTTGTGCCGTCGCTGGTACCCCCGGGTCTACTTCGGGCAGCCGGCCAAGGGGCTGGCCCACCGGGCCCTGGCCGACGTCCGGGAGAGCATCCGGGAGCTCGAGTACTACCGCCGGACGATCTTCGTACCGCTGCCCGGCCCGGACGTCGACGCCGCCAAGGCCATCGCCGCCGAGCTCTGAGGGCCTCGGCCCGGCGTTCCCGCCGTCGTCTCGGACAGGGTGCAACCCGGTCGACGGCGGGGGGAGGGGTGTGGCTATCATTGGTCGTCGCCCTGCCGGATCCGCTGATCCGGTTGTGGCGGATGTTCCTGATCAAACTGAACATGGTGGCTGTAGCTCAGTTGGCAGAGCACCGGGTTGTGGTCCCGGGTGTCGTGGGTTCAAATCCCATCAGTCACCCTCATGCCGGATCTCGCGATCGGCAGGTCGAGACAAGACCCCCTCCTCCGAGGGGGTCTTGATCGTTCTGGGGCAGGTAACCGCGATCGATCCGAGGCCCGCTCCCGCTCCCGCTCCTGCTTCCGCGAGACGCCCTCGCCCGCTCCGGACGGTTCCGGGAGGGCTAGGGCGTCTTCGGTGGGCGGTGGGCGGTGGGGGCGGGCTTGTCGCCGGTTCAGCCCGTGACGGTGCCGGTGGTCGGCTCGGTGGTCGGCGCGGTCGCCGTCTCGCCGACCGGGATCGCGCTGCCCTTGACGTACTCGTCCCAGCTCATGTTCCAGTCGGTCCAGCCGTTGCCGTTCTGCAGCTTGCGCTCGGTGCCCTTCACCACGATCGGGTCGCCGACCCGGGTCTGGTTGAACAGCCAGCTCGCGTTGGCGGTGGACATGTTGACGCAGCCGTGCGACACGTTCGTACGCCCCTGCGAGGCGACGGACCAGGGCGCCGCGTGGATGAACTCGCCACCCCAGGTGAGCCGCTGGGCGTACTCGATGTCGGTGATGTAGCGGTTGGCCGGGTTCGGATCGTCCATGGTGTTGAAGACGGTCTTCTTCAGCTTCTCGATGACCACCATCGTGCCGCTCGAGGAGGGGGTGCTCTTCTTGCCGAGGCTGACCGGGATGGTCTTGATGACCTTCCCGTCCTTCTTGACCGTCATCTTCTTGGTCTTGTTGTCGACGGTCATCACCACCGCAGGCCCGGTCTTGATGTCGACGGTGAGGTCGGACCGGCCGTACCAGCCGTCGCCCATCGGCAGCCCGCCGGCCTGGATCTTGTAAAAGATCTTGGTGTTGGCCTTCCAGTACGTCTTCGGGCGGTAGCGCACCTCGGTCGGGCTGACCCAGTGCCAGATCCCCTCCTGGGCCGGAGTGGCCTGCACGGTCATCCGACGCTGCACGTCGTCCCGGTAGTCCTCCGGTACGGCCCGGCTGAACTTGACGATCAACGGCATGCCGACCCCGACCGTCTGGCCGTCGCCGAGGAAACTGGTCACCCGGATCTGCTTGCCGGGCTTGGCCATGGTGGTGAAGGTGCTGGTCGTCGTCGCCGGCTTGCCGTCGTCGCCGGTCGCGGTCACGGTCGCGGTGTACGTCGTACCGTATTCGAGCGCCTTCTCCGGCAGCCACGTCCCGGTGGCGGTGAGCGCACCCTTGACGGCCTCACCGGCCGCGTTCTTGACCTCGACGGTCGTCTCGACGGCGTCCTTGCTGCTGAAGGCGATCTCCGCCGAGGCGGGTACGTCCTTGGCGTCGGCCGCCGGCGCGGTGATCGTCGCGGAGGCCTTCGGCTGCTGCTCGGCCTCGCTGCCGCCCTGGAACGAGGGCCCGGCGCCCTTGTCGCCGTCGCCGGTGCAGGCGGTCGCGGTGACCGCCAGGGCCCCGGCGATCAGGACCGAGGCGAGGGCACGCAGCGGCGCGGGTCGTCGTACCCGCGTCGCCGGACCCCGGTCGGAGGTACCACGGGTCATCTGATTCCGGCCTGGTCGCATGATCCCCTCACACTGCTGTTTTCCACAGCTGTACCCACTCGGTCCCCACGGTCATCCTCTCCCAAAGACGTCCGTGAGCAAGTTTTCGTTTCCTCCCGTGCCGTAGAACACCATCGGATCAGGTCGATTCAACCGGTTGGTACCTCAATGTCGACCGAAGTCGTCCTCGATCCGTCCTCGATCCGTCGCCGGTCGGTCGTCGGTCGGTCGTCGGTCGGTCGTCGGTCCGTCGCCGTGCTGGCCCAGGTCAGGCGCCCAGGTCGGCGGGGACCGGCAGGGCGCTGCCCTTGACGTACTCCTGCCAGGGCAGGTTCCAGGCGGTCCAGCCGTTCCCGGAGACCAGCTTCCGCTCGGTACCGGTGATCGTCACCGGGTCGCCGGTCTTGGTCTTCTCGAAGAGCCAGCGGGCGTTCGCGGTGGAGACGTTGACGCAGCCGTGCGAGACGTTGCGTCGCCCCTGGTCGCCGACCGACCACGGAGCGGCGTGGATGTACTCCCCGCCCCAGGTCAGTCGCTGGGCGAAGTCGATGTCCGTCACGTACCGGTTCGCCGGGTCCGGGTCGTCGCGGGTGTCGAAGACCGTGGACTCCTTCTTCTCCATCACCACCATGGTGCCGCTCGACGACGGGGTGCTCTTCTTCCCGAGGCTCACCGGGATGGTCCGGACCACCTTGCCGTCCTCGATGACGGTCATCTTCTTGGTCTTGTTGTCGACCTTCATCTCGAACCTGTTGCCGATCTTGGCGGTCGCCTTGCGGTCGACGTTGCCGTACCGGCCGTTGCTTAGCGGGATGCCCTCCAGCCCGATCCGTACGCTCAGCGTCGTCCCCGGCTGCCAGTACTCCGGCGCGCGGTAGTAGGCCTGGGTCCCGTTGGAGACCCAGTGCCAGGCGCCGGGCTGCGGCGGGTCGGAGTCGACGAACATCCGCTGCTGCACCTTGGCCCGGTCCTTCTTGGCGATGCCGGGGGAGAACTCCACCACCACCGGCATGGCGACGCCGTAGGTCTTGTCGTCGAAGAGGTAGAGGCCGGAGCCGATCACCGACCTCGGCTTGGCCATGGTGGTGAACGAGGTGGTCTTGGTCTCCGTCTGGCCGGAGGGAGAGGTCGCGGTGACCTGCGCGGTGTAGGTCTTGGCGTACTTCAGCGGCGCCGCCGGCACCCAGGACGAGCCGTCCGGCCGCATCGCGCCCCGGACCGCGCCGCCTCCGGCGAGGGTCAGGCTGACGTTGCTGATCTTCCCGCCCTTGACGCTGGTGCCGATCTCGATGCTCACCGGCTGCTTCTTGGCGCCGCTGGCCGGGGTGATCGCGAACTCGAGCGGCTCGGCGGGTGGTGTCGGGGTCGCAGACGCTCCGGCCGCCCCGCCGTCACCGCTCACGAACTGCGGCTTCTCGTCTCCGTCGCCGCCACACGCCGCCAAACCCAGCGGCGCGCCGACCACCAGAGCGATGATCATCGCCCAGGTGCGCGTGCTCCTGCCCATCCCCACCTCGGTCCACTCGAATCCCGGGAGACATCGTGCACTATCGGGGCCACAGTTTTGACCCCGGACGCCAAACCTATGGGAGGAATGCCCGTTTTGCCGGCTCGGGCCGGCTCCTCGTCGCAGGAAGGGGAACTGGTTGGAAGCTCCTCCCGCAGCCGTGTTAGGGTTTCTCCCGTTGTCAGCGAGCGCCGCTAGCTCAACTGGCAGAGCAGCGGACTCTTAATCCGCGGGTTCGGGGTTCGAGTCCCTGGCGGCGCACCAACGATCAAGGCCCTGACCTGGCACTTCACGCCGGATCGGGGCCTTCTTCATGTTCGTGTCGGTGGATGGGTGCTCGGCGGGTGATCGGGAGCGGTCGGACCGCTCCGCGTCTGCAGGGACAGGTGCTATGCCAGTGGACATCTCCTGGGCTGGGGGAGGGTCGGGGGGCGGGCATTGGCGCCGTGTCATCGCAGGTAGATGTGCAGATGGCGACTGAGAGCGACAGACTGCATATCCCGCTGCGGCGTGCCCACCCCCGTTGATCCATTGATAGCTACGGTTTCATCCACGCCATGGGTCGACCGACCTGTCGGTGCAACTGATTACCCTGGCGACGTGGCAATTGACTCGGCTCCTCCCGGCCTCGGCGATTGGGCAATCGTCAAGCAAGTTCGGAACCCCTGGGGGCAGGTGCCCCTCACCGCGGGGGGCCGGTCCCTGCGCGGACGTGCACGTGACTACATGGACAAGTTGCTGCGCCTGCAGACGGCGGAGGACCCAGTCAGCCGCCGACACCACTACGTCCCGAGGGCGTACCTTCGAGAGTGGTCATTTGATGGCAAACGGGTGCGGGCTCTCGATACAGTCACAGGTGTGGTGAGGTCACTCGGTCTTGCTGACATTTGCGTCGAGGAGAACTTCTACCGCGTCGTCGGCCCCGACGGTGCTGCCCACAATCGGGTGGAGCTGCTTTTTGGCGTCGCGGACGCCGAGCTACGACGGGTGCAGACCTTGTTCAGCCAGCTCCAAGACCCGGACGAGCTGGAGTTCGATGATCTAATCGCGCTCGGAGTCTCGATGGCTATCCAGCGCATGCGCACGCCTCAACAGCGAAGACTTCGTCAACAGCATAACGCATGGCTCGTCGCGCAGAATCCGCACGAGTTCAAGGAGATGAACGATCCCGAGAATCCGTACTCGGCAGCAGGTATCCACACCGAGTTGTTGTTCTCGGCAATGTGGGACGCCGCCGATGTGCTTACGACTCGGCAGATCGAGGTGTGGCACGACGTCAAGGGCCGGTTCATGACATGTGATGCTCCGGTGGTGGTCCCGTACCGACACAACTTGCGCCCAAGCCTCGTCGCCACTCCATACGTTATCTGGCCGGTTAGTCCACACCGCGTCATTGCTCTCAGTAACGACCTCCTGGGCGAGAAAGCCGTCATACGTGAAGCGACCGGCAAGCTGGTAGGCATCGTGCGCGACGGCGTGGAGCAGGGCCGGGAGCGCATGATCTTCTCGAGCGGAGAGCAGCGTGACCGGCTGCCTCGGGCCAAGAAGTTCCGGCGACGGCCACAGGTGCGGCTTCATTGCTCCCAGTGGACGCCCCAGGGCGAACACGTGGACCCTCCTGGCTGCTGTGTAGAGCAGTCCGAGGCATTTGCGGTTGGCCCGGATGTCGCCCTCTGCGACCAGGGGCTTCACCTCCCCGCGCCGAACATGTGGTCGTACAAGTAGCGGGAGCGGACCAAATGACATATGGACTGGTCCAAACGCAGGAGGCCGTAGTTGTTATCCGTAAGGCATGATGCTGTGCGTGGAGCCGTATCCTGAGGACACAGACCGTCGACAGGGGCTGACGAGAGTCACCGAGATGGCAATATCGGCCGTGCCGGGCGTCGGCGGGCCTCTGCAGATCGCATTCACTGAAGCCGCCGGCCGGCGCCTCGCGGATCGGCGTAGCCGGTGGCTCAATGGTCTCGCCGAGAAGGTGCACCGTCTCGGCGACAAGTTGGGCGACTTCGAACAACTCATGAGCAACGATGCATTTATGGATGCGCTAACTACAGCCTCACAGATCGCCGACCGGACCTCGCGAACCGAGAAACTGGCACTACTCCGTAACGCGGTTGTTAACGCGGTGCTTCCCGATGCTCCGGATGGCGACACTCAACAGCTTTTCTTCGGCATGATCGATCAGTTCACCCCGACGCATGTGCGGCTGTTGAAGCTGCTCTCTGATCCGCCAGGCTGGTTCGACCGCCACCAAGTCGCACGACCGAACATCACCATGGGGTCGAAGAAGGCGATCATTGAGGCAGGCATGCCCGAGCTCGGTGGTCGTCAGGACTTGATAGACCGGTACGCGGCAGCACTAACCAACGCCGGTCTAGTCGGTCAATCGCTGTCGGGAATTATGACCCAAGGGGGGTTGTGGGGAGTAGCGACCACGCCGCTCGGTACCGAGTTTTTAACCTTCATCACTGACCCGGAAAACGCAGGCTAACCAGAGGCCTGGCGTTGCAGAACAGCTGTGCCTATCGGCAGACCGAAAGAGCCGAGGGCGCGGCTGCCGCGAGTTGAGTGCTGCTCACTTCGCTAGGGTTTGGCGAAGTGGAGCCGGATGCCCTATCGGCGATACTCTATCTAGTGCAGGTTATAGCGTCGAGGTAGGCACAGTGTTCCAGCACCTCGTGGTCCGTTGCGGTGAGGTGGCCGTACTCGTCGAGGAAGGTGTCGCGTAGGTCGGGGCGGAGGGGCCAGGCGCGGGTGGCGAGGCGTACGAGGTTGCGGGCGGGCAGGTCGTACCGGCTGTGCTCGAAGTCGATCAGGCGAACAATGCCGTCGTTACCGTAGATCATGTTGCGGGGCATGAAGTCGAGGTGGCACGGCAGGGCCGGTAGCGGGGCGAGGTCTTGGAGGGCTCGCATGTGGGCGCGTACCTCGGCCCGGTCGCTAGGCGTTATCCGGTCTCCGGCTCGGTGAATCCAATACTCGGATCGATCGGCGAGCCAGGCTGTCCAATCCGGCTCCAGCCTCGGCGGTCCGGCGGCGTGAAGCGTCTTGAGTAGCCGCCCGGCTTGGCGGTATGCATCCTGCTCGGCCTCGGGGCAAAGTCTTCGCTGGTTCAGCGGTACACCTGGCACGACCGTGATGATGATCGCGGGCGGATCGTCGGCTGTCGCGAGTAGGCGGGGGGCTTGGTCACCGAGGGCCAGAACCCAGGCCCGGTAGGCATGTACCTCCTGCGTGTGCCGTTCTTGGCTGCGGTGTGGTTTGACTATCACCTCCCCGTGCTCGGCGGTCGAGGCGCGGAGCAACTGAGTACCTGCATGGCCCGGGTGCCACGTCACGGGCACCGCGTCGGTGTCGAGAAGACGCCGGCAGAGTTGGAGGAGGTCGGTGCTGCTCATCGCCCGGGTTCGAGGTGGCGGGTGTCGTTGTGGGCGACGAGTTGCCAAATGGTGCGGCCGAACCGGTTGGTCGGTCGCTGCCACCGGGTGACCGAGGCGTGGTCGGTGACGAAGCCGAGCCGCAGGCAGGCGTCCTGGGGGAGTGTGAAGAGTAGGTTGTTGGCGGCCTCGATGGTCTCGCCGTGGGCGGCGATGAGGATTCGCTGGCCCTCGTGCCGGGCGAGGATCTCCTGTAGGGCTTTGGTTGACCGGTCGAGGTATTGGTTCCACGTTTCGGACCCGTCGGCGTATGGGGCGTCGGGGGCGTGTTGGGGCGGGCCCTGAAAGGTGGTCTTGACGTCCGCCCACGGGCGGCCATCGGCGTCGCCGTGGTGAGGCCCGCGAAGTTTCGCCTCAACGGTGGGCGGTAGGTGGAGAGCCTTCGTGATGATCTCGGCGGTCTGGACTACCCGGAGTCGGGGGGTGGAGTAGAAGACCGCATACGGGCGGGTTGCGTGCTCGGCAGCCAGCCGGGCAGCGAGCCGTGTGACCTGGTGGCGCCCCCGGTCGGTCAGTCCGGTGCAGCCGCGTTCGCCGCCGACGATTCCGGCGACGTTGCAGGCGGCTTCGCCGTGGCGGGCGATGACGAGTTCGGTGGTTGGGGCCATCGGCCGGGCTCCTTCAGGGCGGTCAGGTCGGCGTGAAGGCATCGGGCCACGGGCGGACGGTGGGCCACGGGTGCCGGTATCCGTTGGTGCCGAGGTAACGGAGGGTCAAGAGGTGGTGCAGTTCGGCGTACTGCCGCAATTCGTCAAGGTCGCAGACGTTCGGCGTGATTGCGGCTCGGTAGGCATCGACGCAGTTCATGATGGTCTGCTGGCGGAGTCGGCCGAATGTCATCGAGGCGGTAACTAGCAGGCCGGCCAGGTCGTAGCCGAAGGGGGCGAGGGTGAGATCGTCGAAGTCGACGACGGCGACGCTCTCTCCCTCAACGAGGTAGTTGCGAACGTTCGGGTCCTTGTAGAAGGCCGCAGGCCGGCCAGTCCGGTCGAGAAGAGCGTCCAGCGCGGCTAGGTCTACGCCGGTGACACGGGCGGCCCGATGCAGCGCCTCCCGACGCGGCCCGGTGAAGTCGGAAAGCACCAGCCCGGTCGGCGTGGCGTGCGGTTGATCGAGGCGTGCGGAGTGCAGCTCTCTCCGGTACGCGCCGTCGTGCAGCCGACCGAGCGCGGACGCCACGCGAGGCAGGTCGGGCACCTCGGGTGTCCGGCCCGGCAGTCGCTCGAAGGCCAGGTGACGACTCGTCCGTGTGACCAGGTGCGGGAGGCGGACCCCGGACTCCAACGACGTGAGCCAGGCGTAATGGGCCGCCGCTGCCGAGCAACGTTGTGGGTCGTCATACCGCTTGAGGAAGAGGTTGCTGGTCATGGCCGTGCCGCCAGGGCGTAGCTGACGGTGGACCGGGTCGGATACGGCGGTACGGGCAGCCGTTTCCGGAGGATCGCGGCCAGGTCGGCTGGCCCGCCCACAGGGTGGATTCGGTATTTCGGGGTCGTGGCGAGGTATCGGGCGAGGTGCGTGGCGTCCGCGAACTCGAAGACGTGCTGCTCGTGCAGGACATCGAGCACGGCGAGATGAGTGGCGGCGATGTTGACCAGGTTGCCGCTGTGGAAGCTCTCGTAGAGGCTCGGCTGGCTGACAGCGTCGGGGTCGAGGTTCGCTGCTTGGACGAGATGATCGAGCTCGGCGTAACTGTCCAGCGACTTGGTCACCAGGACGGCGACACCCCCGGGACGGAGGCAGCGGGCGATCTCCGCGACTCCGGCGGCCGGCGTGGTCGAGTGATAGAGACAGAACGCGGCTACCGCCGCGTCGGCCATCGAATCGGGCAACGGTAGGTGGTGGAAGTCGGCGCAGACCGCCGAGCCGACCTCGTCGGCCTGGGCCAGCCGGGTACGGACGGTGTCCAGCAGTGCGGCCGAGGCGTCGACCGCGATAAGCCGTCGAGGGCGGAGACTGGCAGCGATCCGGAGCGTGGTGGTGCCTCGCCCGCAGCCGATGTCGAGCACGACCGCACCGGGCGAGGTCCGCTGGGCGAGTAGGTCGACGACGACTTGGGCGACGTTTCGCCCAGCGATCTTGGCTTGGCGTAGCGCGCGGGTGCGTTCTGCGAGCCGGTCGTCGGTGCAGTACAGGTCGCCGTGGACCAGCGCGGGGTCGAGGAACGGGTTAGCCGACATCGGTCGCCTCCCGTCCCGGCCCGGTTACGTCATCGGCTGGGCCTGTTGTCGTAGCCGGTCGAGCAGTCGGTTGGCTTGCCGGCGGTTGCGCAGTGAGATCAGTCGGACGTGCGGCCCGTGTTCCCAGATGAGGGTCTCGACCCGGGGCCGCATGGTGCGTCGGTAGCCGAGGATGTAGCGGACGAAGTTCCAGGTGATTCGGTCGTATACGCCGTCGGCCTGGTGCTGGCCGCCTCGGTAGCGCCAGTGTCGTTGGGCGATGCCCCAGAGGCAGGTCAGGGCGGGTAGGTCGAGGAAGATCACGGTGTCGGCGGCGGCCAGCCGGATGGGTAGGGTGCCGGCGTAGTTGCCCTCGATGACCCACCGCTCGCTGGCCACGAGTTTCTCCTGCTGGGCAGCGAACTCGTCCTGGGGCAGCGGGTTCCACTGCTCGTCGTAGTAGATCGAGTCGAGGTGGGTCAGCGGCGCGTCGAGGATGTGGGCCAATTGCCGGGCGACGGTGGATTTGCCGCTGCCGCCGCAGCCGATGATGGCGATCCTGTCCATGGTCCTCCAGAGTAGGGGCGGGACGGGGTGAGGTCGGGTGGACACGGCGGGTCATGACGGCACCCGGTCCGATCGGTGCAGAAGACGATTGAGTACGTCGAGTTGGGCGGAGAGC
Source organism: Plantactinospora sp. BC1 (assembly GCF_003030345.1). Classification (NCBI taxonomy): domain Bacteria; kingdom Bacillati; phylum Actinomycetota; class Actinomycetes; order Micromonosporales; family Micromonosporaceae; genus Plantactinospora; species Plantactinospora sp. BC1. The sequence goes on along the minus strand of NZ_CP028158.1, from coordinate 2,999,442 downwards.
CGGAACGGGGCGAGACGGCGCAGGCAGTCGGCGATCAGGTCGGCGTGGTTGCTGGTGCCGGCGATCTCGGCGAGCCAGCCGACCCGGTCCCGTACGTCGGTGGCGTCGGTGACGTGCAGGCTCGCCGGTACGAGTCCGGCGGCGCTTCGGATGGTGGTGGGCAGGAGTGTGGCGCAGCCGGCGAGGATCGCTTCGAAGATTCGTTGGGTGATCTGGCCGACACGGGCGTAGCGGTCGGGTAGTAGCAGCACGGTGGCGAGGGCGTTGGTGTGGATCTCGGTGACCTGCGGGAACGGGACCCGGTCGATGAAGTTGAGGCCGGGCCAGCGGTTGGTCTCGGGCCACTTGCCGGCGATCAGGTGGGGTAGCTGCGCGGCGGCGGGCGCGAAGAAGGTGTCGAAGGCGTCGTCGCGGTCGTACTGGTTGCCGACGTATACGAGTGAGGTCGGCCGGGGGTGGGCTGCGAGTGCGGCGGGACTGGCGGTGTCGATGGCAGCGTCGGCGACGGGGAAGAGCAGCGGCACCGCCCCTGGGCTCGGGTGCAGCGCGGGCTCGCAGACCGTGACGTGGTTGAGCTGGCGGAGTGGGTCGTGCGGGTCGAGCTGTCGGTCCTTGTCCCAGATGATCGTCGGGATGCCGAGTTTGTGGGTGTAGTGGGTGAGGAGTTCGGCTTGCCGGTGTAGGTCGCAGGTGTGGCCGGGCCGACCGCAGGGGGTGGTGTTGCGGCCGGGGATGGGCCAGCGCCATTCGAGGAACAGGACGTCGATGTCGGGCAGGTCGATGTTCCACCGATAGTGCTCGGTGAGGTCGTTCCTGGCTTCGTCCAGGTCGCGGTTGCGCTGGAGGAACAGGATCTCGTGGCCGGTGTGGCGTAGGCCGTCGATGAGTGTGCGGCGGTGGCTGCGTCCGCCGTCGGGGGTGTCGAGGATGCCGGGGCCGAGGAATCCCCAGCAGCTGTAGCCGATCAGCACTTGGTCACCCACCAGCCTTCGATGAGCAGAGCGTCCAGGCCGGTTGCGGTGAGGCAGGCGAGCGCCATGTCCGGAGTACCGCAGATTGGTTTGCCCTTGACGTTCAGCGACGTGTTGATCAGGACGGGGTGTCCGGTGATCTGGCCGAACGCGGTCAGGACGTCGGCGAGGAACGGATGCTGTGCGTGGGTGACGGTCTGCGCCCGGGCGGTGCCGTTGGCGTGGACGATCGCGGGTAGGTAGGTGCGGGTCAGGTCGGTGACGGGGGCTGCGATGGACATGTACGGCGAGGGTTGACGCAGCTGGACGTAGTCGGCCGCCTTGTCAGCGAGGATGACCGGGGCGAACGGCCGGAACGGTTCGCGGAACTTCACGGTGGCGTTGAGCCGGTCCACGACGCCGGGTGAGAGGGGTGAGGCGAGGATGGACCGGTTGCCCAGCGCGCGTGGCCCGGCCTCCAGCGGGCCGGCGAAGAGCCCGACGATCGCCCCACTGGCGAGCCGCTGGGCAAGGTGGTGGACCGGATCGTCCAGGCGTTCGGCGGCCAGGCCGGGGCGCGGTTCGGTGTGCAGGGTCAGCTTCGGGTACGCCGGGCCGAGGTAGCAGCGCTGTTCGACGCCGGTGGGTGGCCGGCCGGTGGTGTCGAGCCAGGCGGCTGCTGCCGCGCCGATGGCGGTGCCGGAGTCTCCGGGCGCGGGCGGTACGTGCACCTCGTCGACGATGCCGGCCTGGGCGATGAGTCCGGCGGCGACGCAGTTCATCGCCACGCCGCCACCGAGGCAGAGCAGGCCGGACCCGGTCAGCCGGGCGGCTCGCTGGGCCAGGTGCAGCATCACCTGCTCGGTCCGTTCCTGGAGTGCGGCGGCCAGGTCGGCGTGCACGAGTTCGACCGGTGCGCCCGGCAGGCGGGGCGGGCAGGTGGCGGCGGCAAACGCCGGTGTGATCCGGCCGTACCGGCTGGAGAGCACCCGCAGCGGCAGCAGGGTCGGGTCGAGGGTGAAGGCGTTCTCGGTGAGGCGGATCGCTCGGCTCATCAGGTCGTGGAAGCGTTCCGGGTTGCCGAGCGCGGCCAGTGCCATCACTGTGCCTTCCTCGTCACCCCGACGCCAGCCCAGGTGCTCGGTGACGGCGCCGTAGGCGTAGCCGAGCGATGCGGGGTCGTCGACCGCATCGTGCAGGGCGAGTCGGAAGGGTCGGGCGTCGTGCTGTGCGGCGTGCCAGCTGGTGGTGGTCTGGAGTTCGCCGAGGCTGTCCACGATCAGAACGGCCGCGTCGTCCACCCCGGCGGAGAGGAAGGCGTAGAGGGCGTGCGCGCGGTGGTGCTGTATCGGGCGGAGCCGGGCGTGCGGGAACCGTCGGGACAGGTCCCGCATCCTGGCCTGGTAGCGGCGGCGGACGGTGAGGAAGCTGCGAGCACGGGGCACCGCCCGGGCGCGAGTCACGGAGGCGGCCAGATGTGCGGGCAGTTGACCGAGAGCGGGCAGGTAGCGGCGGCCGTCGAAGTTGTACGCGACTGTCGTCACCTGGTCCGCGGTCAGCCCAGCCTCGGCCAGAAGCCAGGCGACGGCGTTGGCTGGGTATGCCTTGCTGTGCTTGACCCCGTCGAGTCGCTCCTCTTCGGCGAAGCCGATCAAGTGTCCGTTGACCAGGAGCGCGGCGGCCGAGTCGTGCGTGTACGCGCACAGGCCCAGCACGACGTCGGCGTGGCGGCTGTCCGGTCGCGCCCTCATCCTCGTGCGTCCTGCGTGGCTGTGGCGACGGTCGGGGCGAGGCGGTCGTACCAGCTTGAGAGCGCGTGGCCGAGTGGGTCGGGGGTGGCGGCGGCCAGCTTCCGCGCCTGGTCCCGGTCGCCTGCCTTCCAGGATCGGTAGCTGCTGAGGGTCCGGCCGAAGGCGTCCCAGGTCGGCCCGTCGGTTGAGGCGGTGGCGCCGGAGATCACGCGTTGGAGAAGGGTGTCCAGGTCCGGCCACGACACGGTGACCGGCGGCAGTTCGGCGTCGCCGGGCAGACCGTGCAGGCATGCGGCGGCCGCTTCGGTGTTGTTGGCATAGAGGTGCAGGGAGTCGACGTGGTGGTGGTATTCGCCCAGGTCGACGCCGAGCCAGCCGGCCATCAACTCGTGAATCAAGGTCGTGGTGAAGATGTCGTAGGGGAAGCCGAGCCACAGGTCCTGGCTGCGCATGCTGGTGTGCATTGCGAGCCGGCCCTGGCGGATGAAGAAGCGGTAGCCGAGGGTGCAGGGCACGTCGCGGTATCCCCGGTGGTCGCGGGACGGGTCGTAGAGCTGGATGACCGCTCGCCGGGAGTTCCGGTCGGCGTGCAGTTGGCGTCGTACGGCGTCGAGTTGGTCGATCGTGGCGTCGAGCTGGTCGATCCGGCCGCCCCACCGGCGCAGTCGTGGGCCGTAGGCGCCGCGGAGCACGCCGTCGTCTGCGTACTGGCGGAGGTTGTCGTTGTAGTCGAAGATCCATGGGTCGTCGGAGCCGGAGAGGATCCACAGCGCCTCGGCAACGGTGAAGGCCGGGTTGATCACGCGGGCTGGTGGTACGTGGACGATGCGTCGTCGGGGATTCGTCAGGCAGAGGTGGGCGCCGATGACCTCGGTGGTGGCGTGGTCGCGTGGGGATGCGGCGCGACCGTTGAGTAGTACGGCCTGGCAGGCGGCGGTGAAGAGTTCGCTGGCCGAGTCGGCGGTAAGAACGATCATGAATGGCTCCGTTGCGGGGTTCAGGAGGTGAAGGTGGCGAGCCGGTCGCGGGACAGGTCGACCAGCCAGGCGGCCTGCCGGGCGAGTCCCTCGTGCAGGCCGACGGTGGGCCAGTAGCCGAGCAGCCGGCCGGCGCGGGTCAGGTCGGCTGCGGTCGCCGGAACATCGCCCGGCTGCGCGGGTACCACCTTGATCGGTACCTGCCGGCCGGTGACCGCTGACGCTTCGTCGATGACGCCCCGCATGGACACGCTCGCGCCGCCGCCGACGTTGACGACGGCGGCCCGGACGTCGAGATGAGCCGCGGCGATGGTCGCGGTGACGACGTCGCTGATATAGGTGAACTCACGGTGCTGACTGCCGTCGCCGAATAGGGTCATCGGAAAACCGGTGTATGCGGAGAACAAAATCCGACCGATCACCATGTCGGGTCGCTGCCGAGGCCCGTACACGGTGAAGTAGCGGAGTGCGACGACGCTGAGTTGGCTGTCGGGACGGCGGGCGTAGGCCAGGCAGAGGTGTTCGGCGGCGAGCTTGCTCACGCCGTACGGGGATATCGGACAGGTCGGGTCGCCCTCCCGACTCGGCCGGTTCGTCGGGCCGTAGACGCTGGACGACGATGCGAAGACCAGCCGTCGTACGCCCTGCCGGACGCACGTGTCGAGGAGTCGATGGGTGCCGAGGACGTTGGTCTGGGCGTAGTCGAGGAAGTCGCTGCCCCAGGATTGACGGACGCCGGGCCGGGCGGCGAGGTGGAAGACGGTGTCACAGCCCTTCACCACGTCATCGAGTTGATCGGTGGCCAGGTCCAGGTGGCATGGCGTGAACGACGGGTTGGAGATTGCGGCGGCGAGGTTCTCGTCCGCGAGGGCGTGCTCGCCGAGCCGGCGACGGTCCAGGCCGATCACCGTCAAGCCTCGGGCTAGTAGCGCGTCGACCAGATGCGAGCCGATGAACCCAGCCGCCCCGGTCACCAGGACTCGGAACATGGATCCTCACGCCTCCTTTCGTGTGCTGCGTTCGAAGATCAGCCGCCAGGCGTGGGTGAGCAGGGGAGGGTCGACCGTCGGAGCGCATGCCCGACCGATCGCGGTCCGGCGGCTCCTGCGTTCCTGTCCGTCGGCGCCGTTGGCAGCCGTCATGGCGGCGTTGCGGGAGAGGTAGACGGTCATCGCCGTGCCGCCTGCATGCCGGCTCGGTGGTAGGGGGTGTGCCGGCGGTGCGTGCCGGAGGCGATCCGCTCGCGGCCGATGTGGCGGACCCGCCGGGGGGACAGCGGGTCCGCCACCGCAAGGCTGCGGGTGGGAGCAACCCGCCGGTCACCCGCCCGCGCAGCCCTCATGGCAGTACGCAGGCGAGGAGACAGCCTCACGACATTGGAGCCACGAATCACCGCCGCAACCAGGCGCGGGCCCGAGATCGTCTTGTCGAGGTTGATCAACGTGTCCACGATCTACCCCCTGAGCTGTAGGCGATTCGGGCTGGCCGCGTAGCCGCCGTCGGGCGGCACCGTTCGAGGCTCGGCAATAGCGAACCGTCTTGGGCCAATGGCCGGTACCGTCCACTGCCCGTCCAATCGCAACCAGGTAGTGACGACCCGTAGCCGGACTGGCTAGCGTGATCTACGTCGATTGGCGATGCCCGGAGGTGTCCGATGGCGGAGCGGCGCTATCCCCCGAACCGGCGGCTCGCGTGGGAGAGACTCCAACGCGGGTGGTCGTACGAGGAGATCACTGAACGAATCCGTAGTGAGATGAGCCGCGCCGGCGAGACCGATACTGGGCTGAACGCCAACACTGTCCGACGCTGGGAGATCGGCGAGCGGTGGCCGGACCCGCGCTACCGCAAACACCTCGTCGCGATCCTCGGCAAGCCAGCGAGCGACCTCGGCCTGCTCACTCCCGACGAGCTGGCCGTACGCCCGGAGGCGGAAACACTGCACGAGTTCAGGAGGTTGTGGGACATGCTCACCGGAGACGACAACGGCAACGGTTGGGATCGCGCGTCCGTACTACGCGCGCTCGTCGGCGCCAGCATGCTGCCCCTGGTCGCGCCACTGCTGTCCCTCGACCCCGACGCCGCGCACGCCGACGGCAAGACTGTCGACCCGGACGCGTACCGGCAGATCGTGCGCTGCCAGCGGGAGCTGTACTGGACCAGCCCGGCCCGGCCGCTCTACGAGGCCGCCTACGCCCACACCCAGCTCGGCATCGGGCTCCTACGCGCCGCCACCGGCACCAGCCGCGCCAGCCTCGCCAGCGCCCTCGCGGAATCCGCTCTGCTCACCGCCCGGCTCGCCTTCTTCGATCTGAGCCAACCCGCCATCGCCGAACGCTGCTACGACGTCGCCCTCGCCGCCACCCGCGAGGCCGGCGACCACGCCCTGGCTGTGGCTGTTCTCGGCCACACCGCCTTCATTCCCGCCTTCGGTCACGACCCAGCCAGCGCTCGCCCGCTGATCGACGCAGCCATTCAACACACCTGGCACGGTGTCAGCCCCATGGTCCGCTCCTGGCTGCACTGCGTCGCCTCGGAGGTGGAGGCGCGGGTCGGAGCGGCAGCCGCGAGCCGTCGTCACATCGATCTGGCGGCAGGGGCGATCGACGGCGACTCCACCCCGCCCGAATGGCTCGACTTCTACGACAACGGCCGCCTGCACTCCTTCGCCGGCTACGCCGCTCTCGCCAGCGGCGACCACCGCGAAGCCGCCGGCCAACTCGACCAGGCGCTCGTCGGGCTCACCGGCACCAGCGCGAAGCAGCGCAGCGTCGTCCTTGCCGACCTCGCCACCGCTAACGGCAGTGATGGCGACCGGGCCGCCGACTACCTCAACCAGGCTGTCGACGCCCTGCACATCGACTGGTACGGCACCGGGCTCGACCGGGTCCGCGCCGTCCGGCCACTACTCGGCGACAGCCGACACGGTGCTCAGCTTGACGAACGCATCGCCGCTCTCACCGTCGGTCGAGCGGCTCTTCCGGGTAGTTAGCCGGCCGACTCATTGTGCTTGCGAACGAGGTCGGGCAGCTCGGCCAGCGAGTCGAGCTGGAACAGGCAGCGGTCGCTGACCGCCCTGTCGTCGAGGATGTACCCCCACGGGCCGCGACGGACCAGGGCGGTCGCGATCCCCGCCTCCTGCGCCGGTCGGATGTCGTTGTCCAACCGGTCGCCGACGTAGAGCACCTGACCCGCCGGGCAGCCCGCCTCGGCCACCACCCGTTCGAAGAACGCAGCGGACGGCTTCTCCACACCCCACCCGTCCGAGGTGCCGATGACGTCGACCGGCAGGCCCAGGGCACGCAGGATCGTCTCCGCTCGTGCGGTCTGGTTGCCGGCCAGGCCGACGCGCAGCCCCGACTCGCCCAGCGCGGCGAGGCAGGGTCGGGCATCCGGGTACAGGTCCTCCTCGGTGAACGACTCCGGCTGTCCCGCCGCCGTGCGGCGCTCCCGCTCCACGGCCAGGTCGAACCCTGGCCGGAACACCTGGAACGTCTCCCGGTAGTCGAGGCCCCGAGCGATCACCGCCCCGAAGACAGCGGAGAAGGTGTGGCGCGGTACACCGAGCCAGTCCGCCCAGGTCCCGTACTCCCGGGACTCGTCGACGATCGTCTCGCCCACATCGAAGAACACGCTCGCGATCACATCTCGATTGTGCCCCTGGACACGCAGAGTGATCTACGGGGGTCTGGGGTGCGCGAAGGTTACCGGTTCGCAGACGAGATGGCCGGGCGTCCCGCGACGACGGAAGGACAAGCGGACGGAGCATCGCGGAATAGTTGGCACATCTGGTTTCCCCGGATTCTGGGCACCGCCGTCGGACCATCGCGTACTCGCCCGGACGGATCGATGCGGCCCTGCACGATCAACGTTGCCGACGAGGCTCGTGAGCTGTATCGCAGCAGCTGAATGGCCTTGACAAGGAAGCTCGGCCGAGAGGTACTGGATGGACGTTCCCCGTGCGACGGCCTTGATCGCCGGGCTTCAGAGGTCGATGGGTGGGCGCTCCGTGGGAGCGCTTGCTTTCGTGCTGAGTCCGTGCGAGCAGGTCGGCGACGGGTGTCGAGCGAGCTACAGGAGGGCTGAGATGAAGGATCTTCTCCCGGCGGGTTGAACCGAAGCCCTACCCTGCCGCCGCGATGTTGCGCGGCTGTAGGAGTCTCCTGTCACGGGCTGTGACGAATTCGGGCACCGGTGCGACCGTCAACCGCCCTGTCCATTGCTGTCCATCTTCGTCTGCGCGACTGTGCTGCTCGCGGTCGTGCTGACCGCTGCTGCCCTTATCCGCTTCATGCTGGCCGGTATCCCGGCCTACCTGTTCGTTGACACCTCCACAGTGACACTTCTCGGCCGCCGATAGCGCGGCCCGCCCTGCCGGGCGTGACCCGGCAGGGTGCCGGCTACCTGCCGCACGCCTCGATCAGGCCGTGCGGGAAGTACGGCCGGCGATCTCACGACGACGTCGTGGCTGTCGGCGCCGTCCAGACCTTCAACCAAGGAGTTGCGTTGTTCTCCCACTTCTTCATTCCGCCGCTTCGGCCTACGGCCGATGGCGGTGACAGATTCCGGCTTGACCTCGGTCCGGGCGTCCGTGTTGACGTCCGGGTTGGGGTCAGTCTTCAGCCGGACCCCCGAACTGACCCCCGACTATCGCTCACACCGCAGGTCACGGCGTCTGTCAGCGCCTGCTGCTTGTCCTGCGAGAGACCCTGCATGGTCTCGGGTCTCTCCCCAGGGACCCGCTTCATGAGGACCGACGCGGAGGTGAGATCCGGTGGATGACCCCGTCCTTCGCGTCCAGTCCCAGCTAACCAACCGCGACCAGGTGCTGCTGAGCTGGTTGTACGACCACGGAGTGCTGACCTCGTTCCAGATCGCCCACGCCCTGTTCCCCTCGTTGGACTTCTGCCAACGCCGGCTGCGCACGCTGCACCGGCTACGGCTCGTAGCCCGGTTCCGGCCCCAACGCGCCGACGGCGGCTCGTACCCGTACCACTACGTCATCGACCAGCTCGGCGCCGAGGTTGTCGCCGCAGCCCGCGACGAGCGGCCACCACGGCGCGATCACGCCCGTGTCGAGCGGCGGCGCTGGACCTCCAGCCGCAGCCTGGCTCACCGGCTCGGGATCAACGGCTTCTTCACTGACCTGGCCGGTTACGCCCGTACCCATCCGGGAGCGGAGCTGCACCGCTGGTTGCCGGAGTCGGCGTGCGACCGAGCCGGAGCCTTCACCAGCCCCGAGGATCCAGGGCTGATGCGCGCCTACCAACCCCGAATACGACCGGACGGATACGGCCTGTGGGCCGAGGACGGCACCGAGGTGCCGATCTTCGTCGAGTACGACTCGGGCGGTGAGCAGCTGTCGGTCCTGCTCGGCAAGCTGATCGGGTACCAGAAACTGTTCGCCACGATCAGGCGGGCATGGCCGGTGCTGTGCTGGTTGCACTCCGCCGCCCGGGAACGCAACCTGCGACGTCTGCTCGCCGAGGCGCCGCCGCTGCCGATCGCCACCGGCGCCCGCGATCACGCCGCCTCGGCCGGGCTTTCTCCGGCTGACGCAGTCTGGGCCATCGCGCACGGAGACGGCCAGCGGTACCGGCTGGTTGACCTCGCCGTGTACGTCGTCGACCTGCGACACGAATTGTCGGAGGCGGCATGAGCAGTGCCGGCCGATTACCAAGAGGCGGCCTATACCTTGCGGGCTCCGCTGACAGCAAGAGAGGGGATCTGTCACCCGGCTGTCACGGCGAGACTTGCCAGCGCGGACAGTCCCGTGACAGATCCGGATCCCTTCCAACACCACCCTTCCCGAGTTATCGTCCCGCGTCTTCGCCCGGGCGGTACCCGCGTCTATGCGCGACCGTCCCGGTGATCACCAGATTGAGAGGTATGGAAATGATCCCCGTCCCAATGCGGACCATCTCGGCACCCCTTGGTGCCGACGCCGCTGCGGCCCGGACGGAGGAGGTGATTCGCTACGACTACGCCGCAGAAAGATGCGGACGGTCCCCGGCGGACGGACCGGGCTGAGGGAGCCGTCCAGGTTCTGATCATGCTCGCGATCGGCGGGGCCGCCGGTGCGGCGAGCTTCACCCACGTCCACAACGTCGCCGCAGCACACGGTCAACCAGGATGGCTCGCCTGGGCGGACGCCATCGTCCTGGAACTGATGTCCATCGCAGCCGGACTCGAACTGCGCCGCCGCAAACGCGCCCGTGTCTCGACCAGATTCCCAGCGGTCGTACTGGGCTGTGCGGTCACACTGTCGCTCGCGGCGCAGGTCGTCGAGGCTGAGCCCTCGCCGATCGGCTGGATCGCCGCGGCTGTGCCGGCGCTTGGGTTCCTCGTCATGGTCAAGGTCGCCCTCGGCTACGCCGGCACGGCGACCCAGACCAACACAACCCCGTCCGCACCACACCAGCCGGACCGGACCTCAGAAGTTGAGCCGTCCTGCGGACCGATCGACACAGCCCCGCCCGCCAGACCGGTGGGGGAGCGGTCCACCGCTCGGACCGTCCGCTCGTCCGGCGCCAGCCATCGACGGGACGGACGGACCCGCCGCCGCAACACAAAACATCGCGAGTGGTCCACGCATCGTTCACCGGACGCGGACGGACTGCTGCCTGCAGCACGACACGTCCGGGACCGGCTCGCCGCGGACGGGGAGCCGCTCACCCGGGCAGCGCTCGCCGATGCTCTCCGGTCCGGCGGGCACACCGTCTCCAACACCCGGGCTTCCGATCTCCTCAAGACCCTCAAAGCCGAGTCGTCCCTGCCAGCGACTGGGTCCAAGCGCAGCCGAACTTTACCGGCAGGGACGCTGCGGAAAGCCGATCAGTGGTCGGCGGGCACCAGCCCACTCGACCGTGCGACCGGCACCACCGATCTACCCGAAACGGACGACAGCCATCGATCCGGCGAGGCCGAAACATCCCAAGACGATCAGGAGCATCTCGATCATGAGCACCCGCGTAAACCCAACTGAGCAGCCTTACCGCGCCACGGCAAACACCGCCACGTCCACCATCCCCGCCGCCGGACCCGCGTCTACTGCTGCGGAGGTGTGGACCGAGGAACGCCTCCGTGCCCTGGGCGTGACCACCACTCTCGCGACCGCCGCCTCCGTACTTGGGATCAGTCGATCCCAGGCGTACCGGCTCGCCGCCACTGACACCTTCCCCATACCACTGATCCGGGCCGGCACCCGCATCATCGTCCCGGTCGCCGGCCTGCTCCAGCTCCTGCTGCTCGAAAGCCCCGCCCTGGCCGCCGACGATCGGCGACTTGATCCCGTCGGCGAGGCGAGCGTGGATGCAACGACCAGGCCACCAGCGGACTCCGCCCGCCACCGCTGGCGGCACCGCGTCGAGCACCAAGGAGACGATGAGTGAAGGGATCCACCTTCAAACGCTGCGGTTGCCGCGACACCACGTCGGGCCGGCGACTGGGGCGTTCCTGCCCCCAGCTTCGCCGGCCCGGCGGTGGCTGGTCCCGCAGCCACGGCCAGTGGCACTGGCAGATCGAGGTCCCCGCCCGGGCTGACGGGAGCCGTCGGCCGCTGCGTCACGGCCCGTACCCGACCCAGGTAGACGCCGACGCGGTCCTGGACCACATCCGCGCCGCGCTCGCCGTCCCCGACCCCACCGACCCACACGCCACCGTCAAGACCGGCGACCTCATCGAAACCGCCGCCAAGACCGGCGCACCCATACCCACGCCGGACCAGATCCGCCGGGCGCTGCACCTGGACATCACCCCGACCGAACTGCCCACCGTGGGGGAGTACCTGGCCGACTGGCTTGCCGGACGCAAGAACATCAAGAAGGGCACCCTGCGTTCCTACGAAGGCCATGTTCGGCTGTACCTGATCCCGTACCTCGGGCACCTGCGCATCGACCGGTTGCGCCCCGGCCACATCGACGCCCTGTACGACGCCATCGGCGAACGCAACATCACCATCGGCACTCTTCGCGCCAGTCGAGACCAGGCCAAGCGAGACCAGGTCAAGGGTCAGCGCCTCGTCGGCCCGGCGACTCAGCACCGCATCCACGCCACGCTGCGCAAGGCCCTCAACGACGCGATGCGCCGCCACCGGCTCATCGACACCAACGCCGCCCTCATGGTCGAACTACCCCCGGCCCGCCCACCGAGGCCGACCATCTGGACCGACCAGCGCGTCAAGACCTGGCGCGACACTGGCAAAATTCCCAGCCCCGTCATGATCTTGACTCCCGAACAAACCGGACGATTCCTCGACCACACCCACGACGCCAACGACCGGCTCTACGCCCTCTACCACCTCATCACCTTCACCGGCCTACGCCGAGGCGAAGCCTGCGGACTGCACTGGGACGACCTCGACCTCGACGCAGCCACCCTCACCGTCCGTTGGCAACTCGTCCAACACGGCTGGGCCACCGCCATCGACACACCCAAAACCACCGACAGCGAAGCCGCCGTCGCCCTCGACACCGAAACCGTCGCCGTCCTACGCGCCCACCGTGCCCGGCAGCACCGCGAACGCCTCGCCGCCGGTGCCGCCTGGACCGCTACCGGTCTCGTGTTCACCACGCCCAGCGGTAATCGACTCCACCCGGCCGACGTCACCGACCACTTCCACCACCTTGCCACTCGGGCCGGGCTACCACCCATCCGGCTCCACGACCTCCGCCACGGCGCCGCTATCATGGGCCTCGCCGCAGGCGTCCAGATGAAGATCATCTCCAACCGGCTCCGCCACTCCAGCCCACACTTCACCGCCAAGTTTTACGGCGATGTCCTACCCGAGCTATCTCACGCCGCCGCTGAAGCAACGGCGTCAGTCGTCCCGCGACGGGGTGGCTCGACGACAAGGCCGGCGTAGACCGGTACGACCCGTGCATGTGCTCATCATCCAGATTCTCCAGGCTCTCTCGAAGGGCGGCGTCACAGTGTGCGGCGCGCTCGTGCGTACCACGGTGACGATCCTCAACTACGCCGACTTGGGCATCTTCGTCAGCCAGGTTGTGCAGGTCGCCGGTCCGGCAGCGCTGCCACGACGCGCCGGCCAGGGCCGCGCCGTCAAGTCGTGCAAGGCCGGGCTTGGGCACGCCGGCTTCCTCCCAGGTCAACTCGCCGTCACAAGCCCGGTCCGTCGTAGTCGTCGGCGATGGGGGACTCGTAGAAATCGATCGGCGTCTTGCCTCCGGCGTAGATCGCCTCGCGAACGGCGGGCTTCGTCAGGTCGAGCACGCGCATGTTGCCGCTGACTCTGCTCAGCGCTTCGATCCGGTGGAACGACGCACCGTGGTCCTCGGCGAACTTCGCGAGCCCTTGCAGCTTCTCCGTCGAGTCGCCCAGGTGGTGACCGTGCGGGTCGACGATCGACGGGACGACCTTGCCGTTCACTTCGCTGAAGAAGATGAAGTCCGGGTGCATCGAATGCCAGTCGCCGCTGCCGTCTCGGTACGCGATCCCAAGCGAGTCCGTCGCCTGACGCGGCGGGTTGCGGTACCACGCGACAGATCGCTTCAGCTCGGCGAAGACCACTTCGCGCTCCCAGTCGTTCAGCTTCGTTATCGGCACCTGCCCGTGCTCGTCGGACATCAGGTGCTTGGGCGCCAACGGCGCCCGCGCCAACTGCCCGGTCTTTTCGTCCACCTCGACGTAGTCCTCGATCCGTGTCTTCGGCCGCCCGAGCGACGTCACTTGCGGCTCGACCGCCAGCGCCCGGATGTCCTCGTACTCGGATTGCCGGTCGTCACGCAGGCTCTTGATGTCCACGCGGTGCTCGGCGAACAACGTGTTCGCGATCTCGTTCGCCCGCGCGTCGATCCGTTCGCGGATCTCCGGGACGGTCGCCAGCGCTGCGGCTCGGATGAACGCGTCGCGCAGGTCGTCGTCCTCGCCGTCTTCGCCCACCAGGTGGTCCACATACATCGACGCGATGTCCGAGCCGAACGCCTTGCGGGCGTCCTGGAACGCGGCTCGGATCGCCCGCTCGTCGGCCTGTTCGAAGATGTCCGCGTACGCGATGTTGCCTTTACCGAGTCGGCCGGAAATTTGCTGCAGCCGAACAGCGAGCACCTCCGCCATCGATGCCTTCACCTTGGACGCAAACTCGACGTTCGCCCCATCGAGCGCCGCGTGGATTAGCCCGGCGACTTCCTTCACCGCCCCGGGACGCACACCGTCGGTGGCCAGCGCGTGGGCGAGCGAGGCGAGCCGCTTCACCGGGGCAGCACCCCGCTGCGGGACGGTCATCGTAGGGATCGAATCCCACACGGGCCAGACGAAGTCCACCGAAGCGTTCGGCAGCAGCTTGCACTCTTCGATGATCGCCTTTCGGCCCGATCCGTCCGGGACTCCGTCGATCTTGCCGGTCAGGTACTTCACGACGTTGCCGGCCATCGTCCGGTCGAAGAACGGCAGGATGCAGTCGACCGAGTTGAGCACCTCATCGCCGGGCACGCGGCGGGCGAGCGGGTTGCGTACCATCCGGCCGAGCAACTGTGTGATGTGCGTGTGCTCGCGCGCCGGGCGGAAGGACACGAGCACCTCGGCCCGCGGGCAGTCCCACCCGGTCGAGATGGCGTCCTTGGCGATCAGGATCCGAATATGCGTCTTGTCCTCGACCGTCTGGGGCTCGACCCAGTCGACGTCGTGCGCACCGAACCGCTGGGGAGTGTGCTCGCCGAACACGTGCCGGATACACCCGGCTGGCAGTGTCGGGAACTCGTCGAAGATGACGTCGATCGCCTCGCCGATCTTGTCGTGGTCCGGCGTGGCCGGCGCTTGCAGGACCAGCAGCGGCCGAACTATGTCCGGCAGACCCTGGTCGGTGCAGTACCTCTCCCACCGCTCGCTCGCCTCGCGGAACTTCTTCGCCGCTCGGCGCACGAGGACGAGGTCGATCGCTTGAGCCTCGGCGGGGATCTCCAAGACGACCGTGTCTTTGACGAGGCCGGACTCCTGCACTTGGAACCCGTCCACCTCGATCGGCGGCAGCGCCCGGCGCGCGTCGGACGAGTCCGCTTCAGTCATCGCGTTACGGAATTGCTCGATCGTCGCCGAGATGCCCCAGACGATCGGGATCGGTGGGTAGCCGGAGTGGCCGTTGACGAGCTTGCGTACGGTGGTCGGTTTGTCGGACGCACTGCGGTCGGCGCGGAACCCACGGTGCGCCTCGTCAAGGATCATGTACACGGTCATGTCCGGGTCGCTGATCGTGTTGGCGATCGTCTCCCAGATCGTCCACCCCTGCATGTCCGGCTGGGCTGCGTCATGCAGACCGGGAAGAACTTCACCCTCCTCCACCTCGACGTGACCGCGGGTGAGCAGCGAGTTCTTCGTCAGCTTGCCGGTGTTGAGGAAGTACACCTTGCCCGGGTCGAGCCGCGGCTTGGCGAACGGCGGTTCGATGACGACGAGATCGGACGACTCGATCTTGTCGGACGCCTCCATCAACCGGAACCGCGACTGCTCGTTCAGGTCCGGGCTGTAGGAGAACCAGATGACGACGGCGCCCGGGTCGGCCTCGAAATCGAACGTCTCGTTGCCATAGAACAGAGCTTCGATCACCGCGGCGGCCATCACGGTTTTGCCAGCACCGGTCGTCGCGGACAGGGACACGGACGTCGGAACGTTCTCGCGCTCGTACACGTTCTTCGCCCGCTCCAGCGAGCTGAGCATCGCCGCGACGGCGTCGGCTTGGTACGGCTTGAGGGTGAATTTCATCGCGCGGCCCGCCCCGCTTCGATCTCGAAATTGCGCAAGTACGCCTCGTACAAGCGAACCGGCTCGACGTGCTCGGGAAGCCGGCGCACCATCGCTTCAAAGAGCCGGTCCTCGTCGGTGACGATGAATGCGTGGCCGACGCTCGGTGCTTCGTCCATCGCCTTCAGGAACTGCTCCGACTGATCAAGGTCAGCGATCACGCCGTACGCCTCCGCCACGTCCCATCCAGTCGAGATTTCGTCGATCCGCCTCCCTCGTGAGCCTGCCCTCAGCCACAGGAAGGGAGCAATCTTCCCGAACTCGCGGTTCGTGGACACCCGCAGGGGCGCCTCGTACGTCAACGTAAAGAACTCGACGCTCTCGGCGAAGCCGTCGGCCATCGGGAACTCGTCCGTAATCTTGTACTCGCCCTTGATTGGCCTTCCCTCCGGCGTGATCCCCGTGATGGCAGAACGGATGCGTGGCTTCGTCACGTATTCGCAGATACCCGACCTCTCCCACTCGGCATCACCAGGTCGAAGGGCTTTGGCCTGTAGTTCCTTCTGCTCCTCCGCGCTCACCTCGTTATTGGTGACGCTGATGGTGTGCCGGCGCCCGCCGTCTTGCTTGTTGAGCCGCATGACGGCGTGAGCCGTCGTGCCGGACCCGGCGAAGAAGTCGACGACAACAGCGTCTCGCTTGTCAGCCACTACGAAACGTAGGGCGTCCTCAACTGCGTAGAGCGCCTTTGGAAATGGGAAGCGACGACCCGGAAGGAGGGCCGAGATCATGTGAGAACCATGATCACGCGCGAAATGGCCGGATCTGCTCCAAACGGTCCTTGGCACAACCCGTTTGGCTACGTCGCCCAAGGCAAGTTCGAGCGCACCCTCAGGCGTCTTGCCGGTAACGACGAAGGTTCCATTCTCGATATTCGCGATCGTCCCGGGCTGCAGGTAGGTGACTGGGCGCAAGCCGGATACAGGGTCGCGGCGTCCGAGGCGCACCGTGCCCTCCGCGAAGCGGCGCCGCATCTGCTCGGCCGAAAACCGCCACCGGTTCTCGCGACCATCGCTAGCCAGTGGCCAGATAGCAGTCTCGCCTGGGGCTAGGGGAAAGTCGGACCGAGGCATGCCAAGCGGAAGGGGGTCACCAACGCGGATGAACGTACCCGTGACTGCGTCAATGACGACCGGATAGAAACTCGCCTTACCCGCCTTCTTGTCCTCCCTGGCGGAGCCACTGCCCCGCCTAATCGCGGTAAACCAGACGGTTGGCATGGTAGTAGAAATCTCGTTATCGCCTAGCATCGTCGCTGTCCACGGCACCACGCGCCCGCTGCCGATGAACACGTAGAAGAGGTATTCGTCAACCCTAGAGAATCGCCCCGCCCGCGGCGTCCCGGCCCGGTTTGTGACGGCGCTCACCATCTGGATATCCCCTTCAGGAAACACCTGCGCTAGCAGCAGCCCCAACCGCAAGTACTCTTTCTCGTCAATCGTGACGATCAGCACGGAGTCATCAGGATTCAGCAACTCGCGCGCCAGGAGCAGCCGCCGTTCCATGAACGCCAGCCACTTCGAGTGCCGATAGAGGTCGTCTCCCTCTACGTAGTCGTTGTTGTACTTCCAGTCCTTGTCTCCGGTGTTGTACGGCGGGTCGATGTAGATGGCGTCGACCTTGCCGCGGTGGGTGAACAGCAGCGCTTGGAGGGCGTGGTAGTTCTCGGCGTTGATCACCGCGTGGTAAGGCTTGTCCGGCCCGCCGCGTCCGACCTTGCCGGTGGACACGAGACCCGGGTAGATCGGGTCGCGGAACTCGGCGACGACGACGAGATCATCGATCGCGGCCTCAGTGCCTTCGAGACGGGCTTCGCCCCCTTTAACCACCGATCGGGTGAGCGACGCTGTACCGGCTTTCCGGTCTAGGACGGCGACACGCCACAGGATCTCGTTCTTGGCCGTGGGCATCTCGCCGCGGGGCGGGAGAATCCGCACCTTGTCGTTCTTGCGCACCGGCCTACCGGGCAGTTCAACGGCCTCGGGGACATGCCGCTCGAAGTTCAGGCCGAAGGAGCGCCGTTCGGCGAGGGCATCCGTCTCGCGCTTGAGGTCTGCGGCGAGACGCGTGTCCCTCAGCGCGACTTGGCGCAGGAGTTCGGAGAGGCGAGACATGTCAGTCGAGGCTTTCAGGTCAGGGATCAGAGGGTGTAGGTGCCCCGGGCAAACGTGGCGAGGATACGTTGGTGGGTTTGCCGCGGCAGCGTGCGGTTGCCCGGCTCTCCGAACGGAGTGCCAGGCATGGCCGGCGCCTCCTGCAGCATACGGTCCAGCCCGACACGCGAGACGATCAGTAGCCCGTGGGTGGCGCGGGTGCACGTGACGGCCAGACGACCGAACGACGAGTTGAACTCGTCGAGTTTCGAGGCCCCGGTGAGGGGATGGACCGCGACCGTGATGCCATTGGTCTGCCCTTGCCACGAGTCGACGGTGGAGGTGAGCAGGTCAGCTTCGGTGAGACCGTGCCGTTTGCGCAGCCGCTCGACAGCGTCGGCGGCGTCGTCCACCGTGGCGTTGCGGGTGGCGAGCACGGCGACGAGCGGATCGGCTGGCTCGTCCCCGGGTTCGGTAGTGATCGTCTTCCCGCTCGGTGTGCCGTCGCCGTTGTACTCGGCGGCGGCGAGGGAGAATCGGGCGGAGAACAGTTCGTCGAGAAGTTGCTCGACGAACTGGACGAGGGGGAAGTCGACGTCCGGTGCTTCGGCGGGCGGCAGCCCGTCGACTTCCAACAGCGTCGGGACGCCAGAGGCGACGCTCTCCCACACGTCCTTCGCGACGCCGGTCAGTTTGCCGAGCTTGATCGACCGGTCGCCGGGCGCGGCGACGCAGTTGAGGGAGCGCCACTCGGGGTAGAAGGCGCGCCACAGCCCGAGCTGCTCTCCCGTCGGGCGCCATACGGCGGGCAGTTCGGTGGCCCACGCGTGCTCGTCAGAAGAGTGGTTGTTCGGCCATGCGCGGTACGGGTTGTACCCGGAGTCGCCTCGCCAGGGGTTCTCGCCGATCTCGATCGGGGGCAGCTGCCCGACGTCGCCGACGCCGACGCGGATCGGGGCGACGTAGTTCAGCTTGTCGAACCGATGGCTGGCCAGCTGCCAGGCTTCGTCGACGAATAGGACGTCGAACCGGTAGTCGCCGTGAAACGACGGGGTGAAGTGGTCTCTGACGATCTTGCGCGGCCCGATCTCGCCGAACATGTGCGACGTGGCGATCACGACGGGAGCGTCGGTCGGGATGGCGTTGCCGGAGTCGACGACGGTGGCGGCCGCCTTCACCGAGTCGGGAACGTCGTTGAAGCGGCCCTTCGACGACCAGAGGTAGACCTTGTCTTTGCCGATGGCGGTGCCGAGCGACTCGGCGAGCGGCCACAACTGGCGGTTCTGGAACGCCGTGACGGCGACCCGCAGGCACTGCGGCTGGACGGTTGCGTCCTGAACGAGTTGCTTGAGGACGTACGACTTGCCGGCCCCGGCGGCCGCCTTGAGCAGGATCGTCGTGATGTCGGACGAGCCGTTGAGCGCGTCGAGCAGCTGGCCTTTGGCGATCTTGGCGGCGGCTTCGTTCTCGGCGGCGGCCCGTGAGTGGTGGTAAGCGCTCGTGGCGACAGCGTTTGGCGGGGTGAAGACGATGGTCACGGCTACTCCACGTCGTCCATCGAGAGGTCTTCCGGCGGTGCGACGGCCGGTTCGGCTGCGGGGTCGGGCAAGTTGTCGCCGACGACGGCGACGTCAAAGGCGTCCGGGTCGACGATCGGCGGCCAGGTTTGTGGATTGAGCCGACCGGACGCTCGTCGGGCGGCGAGTTCGTCTGACCACTCGGCTTCCGAGACTTCGTGCGGCTTGCAGCAGTACTGGTGGCTCGCTGGGTCGTCGCCGTACGAATCGGGGGTGCAGTCCGGCTTCGGGGCGGAGCGCTGGTCGACGCTCGGCCGTGGGACGTTCAGGAATGCGTCGCCGGTGTTCGTGGAGAACCATGCGAAGTCGGCGACGATGAGTTCGTCGCCGACGGCTACGCCCGGGTCGTGGTGCGGGTCCCACTGGAACTGACGTGGGTCGGCCGAGACTTCGGCGAGCGGACCGATCGCCATGTTTGAGATCTTGAATGAGCCCTTCTGGATCTTCACGGTGACGGCAGGCTCTTCCACGCACGGTTCGCCGTTGACGTGCAGCGCGACGACTCGCGACTGGTCCCCGATGCGCCGCGAGTCAACTTCGAGGACGTACGGGGCGGTGCCGACCACGCGGGCGATGGCGACGCGTTGGTTACCGGCGTCGACCGCGGCGTCGTGGGCAGTGAGCGGGCTGGTGAGGATCGTGAGCTGGTCGACGAACAGCTTGTCCGCCTCTAGGACCGGGACGTTGTCGTTGCGCCAGAAGCGCGACGTGCGAGAGAACCGTACGAGGTCGAACGCGTGCAGGTCGAGACGGCGGCGCCACACGATCTGCGAGTCGCCCTCAACCTGGCGGACGGCGGACCGCAGCTTGGATGCAGCAAACTCCGACTCGAGCGTGGCCACGCACTTGTCGAACACGTCCGTCTTGTACGCCAGTTCGTCGCGCACGAGTGAGTCGTAAGCGGCGGGGTTGGCCGGGCGGGGCAGACCGGGCTTGTCGCCGGTGAACGCCTCGTGGATCGCGTTCGACTGGGGGGTGGTCAGTTGGGCGCCGACGGTGTGCGGAGACTTCTCGATCAGGGAGCTGTGGGCGCGGAAGTCGATCGGCGCTCTTCCGGAGGTCGCCCACGGGTACAGGTAGTCGACACGCAGCGAGTTCACGGACGGTCCGCCGGCGGTGACGAGGGCAGCCAGCGTGGCGCGCAGGTCGACGATCGGGATTCGGCACTTCATCGTCCGGGCCCGGTCCTGTTCGAGCAGGAACGACACGGCCGTCCGATCTTTCTCCGGCAGCCGCGGCGGGATGACGGCGGGCTCGCCGCCGAAGGTCAGCGCCGGACGGTCTTGGTCTTTGTCGCGCTGCCAGCGCAGCCGGGACAGTTCGGAGCCGGCGATGGAGTCCGCGATGCCGACGAGCAGGTCGGCGGTGCCGGAGTCGGGGACGACGACGTGGATCGGTTCGGGGCTGGTCGTATTCGCTTTCATGGCACCAGACAGGGCGTCGAAAAGCTGCTTGCCAAGCAGCTTCATGATCTGGCGGCGAGTGGCATCGGAGTCGGGGTTGTCGAAGACGGTGACGTCCCACGCCCCGGCGCCCTGGGCGGTGATGCACTGTAAAGCAATGCCGTACACACCGAGCGTCGCACCGTCCGACTTTGCCATAACGACGTTGACGGTGCCGGACTGCCCGATCGGGTCGAGGCGCCGCTGCCGCGACTTCACGCCGACGCCGGAAAGCGTGGCCTCGATCATCGACCGGGCGGAGGACGAGATCGGGCCGAGAGGGGTGCTCTTGTCGATCAAGCCTATCGCCTGCTGACGCATTTCCGGCTTCACGCCAAGTTCGATGAGCAGGTCGGCGGGGTCTTTCGACGACTGGAGTTCCTTTCGGCAGAAGATGAAGAGGTCACATCCGGCGCACGAGGCAGGGTCGAAGTGAGCCGTGAGGTGGGCGAGGTGCTCGAGCGGGTCAATCGTCGTCGGGTCTGGGAACCGCGCTACCTCGTTCTGCCGTTCGACGACGCGCATACGGACTTCGTCGCGGTAGTCGGTGAGGTCTTCGATGACGGCGGTCGGATTCAGGGACGTGTTGCGTGGCACCGCGAGCACGCCGGAGGTGTGGACCTCCATACCGGCCGGCAACTGCGACCACTGGGCGGCGGATTCGGCGCCGAGGGCGACCTGCAGGAATCCCTTCATAAGCTTCGCGTCGTCGATCTTTGCGCGCACGCGCTGGTAGTCCTTCGCGTCTCCGACGATCAACCACGAAGAGTCGACCTCGCCATCGACGTTCGGGTGGCGCGGGGCGACGACAGCGAAATCCGGTCGGGTGGTGGTGGCGTCCACGCCATCGAGCCCGACGAACGGGACAGCGAGGTGGTAGATCAGAGTGGCGCGGCCGTGGACGATAGCGTCCTTGTGAGCGGCGTCGAGCACGGCGGCGGTCTTGATGACGTTGACACCGGCGTCCCTGATGACGACGCCGGTCGGGCGAGCTAGGCCGAGGCCGCCAACGGCGATCGTGACAACTTCGGAGGCGAATCGTTTGTCCTGAATAAGCCCTTCGAACGTCATCGCACGCATCCAGCGCAGCAGCGGGATGGCGCTCTCCTGGCCCTTCGAGTGGCCGATGTCCTGAGCGAGCTTCCGGCGGGTGACGCCCGTGACCAGCGGGTCTGTCCCGCGGAATCGGGCGCACGAGGCGTGCGCGGACGCCGCCACTGCGCTGCTGGCCCCTCCGGACACGCTGCCTGGCATGGCCTCGATTCTGCCGCAAGCTAGCTACAGAGGTTGAAGGGCTGACGTCTGCATCATCATGGCGGTTTGGCTTGAGAGTCATGCCGGTCTGGGCGAGGAAGCCAGCGATGAGGTCAGTCGCCGCTTTGAGCCAGGGCAGGGCGTGGCTCCGTCCACATTGTGAGTTTCCGCAGCACGCAGATGCTGTGTCGTGAGGTCCTCTTGTAGCTTCGACTCGAATGGCCGCGCCAGTGGCCCAAGGCCGGTCATACCCATGTCTTGTACTCGTCGGAGAAGCAGGGCCACGGTCGGGTACCGGCCGGTACGTCGCCGCTGAGCATCAGGGCTACTTGGCGGGACCAGCTGCGCAGGTCGATGAACTCCAGCATCAGGCTTGCGATGGCCTCTGGGTTCAACGATGTGAACCACAGGCGGTTCCTGGCGGTGGCCGCGACGCGTAGCAGCGGCTTGGTCCAATCCTCAGTGCCGTTGAGCGGCTGCATCCACTCCGCGAGTACGCCGACGTCGGCGAGCTGACGGATGATCGCGTCTGGGGACATGCAGACGAAGAAGAACATTGCGTCGGCGATGAGGCTGGCGGCGACGTCTGGCGCAAGCGGGTAGATCGCCCACGGGGGTCGAGCGGGCCAGCGCGCAGCCGAATCGAGACTGGTTATCTTGAGGGTGTGTTCGGGTGACCGTATGCCGATTCTGCGTTGGTAGCGAGCAAGGTCGATTGAGAAACGGGCACCGAAGGTGTCCTCGCGGTAGTGCTGGGCGGCGGTGTACTGGCTCGCGGCGACGACGGCCCGGCCGGGGGACACGACACCCGCCTGGATGCCGCTGCGTTCGTGTGCCAGCCCAAGCACCTCGCGTAGCCCGCGCAGGTTGGTGAGAAGTGGGATCTCGGTGCGGACGGGGGTGATGCCGCTGGGCAGTGTCCCCTCATCGGCCAGAACCGTCGAGGTGTCGATCAGAAGCTGATCCTGTTTCCTAATTCGGCGCTTGCTGTTGATCTTGACCTCGTGCAGTAGGACGCTGCCGTCGGCGCGGAACACGCTGAGGTCGCCTACCCGCAATGCGGCGGTGAGGTCGTGGTGTAGCACGAACTCGCCGTTGTCGCGCCAGGCCGACGCGATGACCTCACGTTCTTTGGTCAGACCGTCCTTGCCGTGCATGATCCCTGGAGAGGCGTTGCGGGACAGGGCCATGATGACCTGCCGGTCGTACCCGAACGATCGCCACGCGAGGGCATCGCCGATCGACTTCAGCTGCCGCCAGATCCGTTCGTAGACCTCGTCCTCCAGCATCCACGAGTCGAGGCCCGACGGGTCCAAGTCGGTGCCGAGGTCGGGCGCGCCTCTAGGGAGGGTGCCGCCTGGCTTCCTGAGTCGTTTCATGACGCGGCTGATCTC
Organism: Plantactinospora sp. BC1; assembly: GCF_003030345.1. Classification (NCBI taxonomy): domain Bacteria; kingdom Bacillati; phylum Actinomycetota; class Actinomycetes; order Micromonosporales; family Micromonosporaceae; genus Plantactinospora; species Plantactinospora sp. BC1. Next base: position 2,976,253 of record NZ_CP028158.1, on the reverse strand, counting down.
GCTGCGGCGCTGCTCGATCTCCAGCACTAACCCGAACAGTCGCTCCTGGAACTCGTACAGGTCGGCAGCCAATCGACAACGACGCAGGTCAGCAATCAATTCGATCATGGTCCGCAGGCCCTGCTGATGACGCGGATGGGTAAGGATTACGTCGATCTGATTGCCCGATGCACGGTCCATCAACGAGTTACGCATTTTGCTCCCACGTCGGAGGTCGAAGCCGAATCATCGGCAGCCGCACGGGTGACTCGCAACCTCATTGCCATCCCGTCGGCGCAACCAGGGGCATGGGCGCTCATCGGGTGCTCGGTTGCCGTGGACGGGCCGAGATTGGCTAGACTCATGGGGACGCTGTCGCGACGAAATAGGGCAATAATCGCGAACAGGTGGACTTCAGGGGTGCCGCTGGGCCTGAATGACTCAATCAAGATCAGCCTCTTAATCTGCGGGACTGTCTGGACTGAGCGGGACGTGTTGGGAGTGGGGCTGACCTGGGCACCCTCTGCGGATCGTGTGCGTCGAGCTGTTGGCGAGGGGATGGGCTTCGCGGGGTTGTAGGCGTGAAATCCGCTGGCTCTGGCTATGGAGGGGTGCATGGCGGGATCGCTGGGCGTAACCTCGACTGCCAGCCGAGGGTAACGTCGATTCCACCCTGCTGGGGGCTACGGTAGCGACCGCGACTGCCTTTTTTGGGAAGGTGGTCGTGTTATCCGTCGATTCCGGGCACTTCTCGGGCAGGCTGCCTCCTGACGTTCGTCTCGCCGAGGATCTTCGCGGCGTCAGGGCGGCGCAAGGTTCACCCGGAGTGGACATCGCTCGGTCGCCTCAGACTCGCTGGTCATGGCCGCTGCCCGCTTCCAGACTTGACGCAGCGTGCTGCCAGCGTCACCGTGGTAGGTGGCCTGGGGAGGTAGCCGTGACAGTCAAGACGTGGTCACTCGCCGGCGCCGCCCGGTTCGCCCGGGAGGCGCGGACAGGTACCGCCACGCACATGCGGACTGCGGAGATCGCCCGCCGGTGGCACAAGGTCAAGATGATGCGGGCGTACGAGATCCACCGGGCCAACTTTGGCAGCCGTGACGCAGCCACGCTGATGCTTTTCGGCGGTTTGGGCTACCAGCCGCCGTATCCGGCCGGTTGGGACGAGGCCGCAGACCTGGTGATTGGTGACGAGGCGCGCCACCTCACCGAGGCGGAACTGTACGTCGTGACGCCGCAAATGTGTGACATAGTCATTGCCGCAGCGCAAAGCCTCGGGGTCGAGGACCTGCAACTGATCGACGAGGAGGACCTACCCAGCCCGACCGGCCTCTTGGTGCTGCCGTACCCGGTGCTGGTCAGAACCGTCGGCGGCAACCTCGGCGACGATCGGGCATTCAGCTGGCACACTCCGGCCAACTTCACTCTCCCGGATCCTACGAACCGGGACGCCATGCTGATGAAGCCCTCCGTGCGGGTGTCGGTCTACCACGATACGCACGGACCGGTACGTCCCGACTCGTTCCTGGACCTCGCCGCCGAAGCCCGCCAGGCGGGTACGCCGCTGCCGCCGCTGATTCTTGACGCAGTCCGATGCCTGCCGTTTCGTGCCGCAGAGGCCGACCCGCAGGCTCCGGCCCGGCTCGCGCGTGCAGCCCAGGCTGTCGACGGCGCCGTTCGTGACGCAGCCGAAGCCATGGGCCAGGATGAGAGCCGCGTGATCGGCGAGTACGCCTCCGGCAGCCAAATCGAGGACGCGGACGACACCTTCACACTGCGTTTCCTGTACGCCTTCTGGCGACTGTGCGAACAGCGGATCGCCGAGGTCCAGCACATCGAGACCAACCACGCCGCCCGGGTGATCGCCGAGCGCACAGGCATGTCGCCTGAGGTCCGGGTGATCCGGCTGCGCCAACGCGCCGAGCAGCCACACGGCGGAGCCAAGGGTAGGAACTGGCAGCACCGATGGATCGTCAAGATGCACAAGGTCCGCCAGTGGTACCCCAGCGAACAACGGCACAAGGTTATCTACCGTGGTCCCTACATCAAGGGGCCGGACGGAAAGCCTTTGCTCGACGGTGAGACGATCCGGGCGCTCGTGCGCTGAGCGGTAGCTCAGGGCCCGCGCTGCCCGGGGCTTGGGATAGCGTCTCGAACCGCAGTCCGAAAGTGTTCAGACCGAGAGGTCGAGTCTTCAGTCGACCTTGTGGCGCAGCACAGGGCCATGATGGACAGTTCCGAACACCGAAGGTGTATTCCCACCGTGATCCGCCCAGCAAATCCTGACTGAAAAGCCACGACTGATGTCGCCTGGCCGACAACCATTAGGCGATCCCATCGGCGTCACTGAGGATGACCAAGCCGATATCGCACAGGGTGGATAGGGCTCTCGGCGTGCACGATCAGACGCACCGGGCGGGCGCGGCAGCGGTCATCCGTAGCTATCGTTATCCGCTGTCACGATAGGACCCCGCCTTTGTGTACCGAGCAGTGTTGAGCTTGTCACGAGGCAACGGAGGTTGATGTGTACGCGGTGATCGACCTTGAGACAACGGGTCTGCGTACGAGCTGGCACGACCGGGTAGTCGAGGCGGCTGTCATCCAGCTCGACGAGTGGGGGCAGATCACGAGCGAGTGGTGCAGCTTGGTCAATCCCGATCGAGACATGGGTCCGCAGCTCATTCACGGCATCTCCGCCGCGGAGGCTCGCCGGGCTCCCAAGTTCGACAAGCTCGCAGGCCATCTGGCCGGGTTGCTGCGCAAGCGGGTGCTGGTTGCGCACAACCTCCGCTTCGAGGCCATGTTCCTACTCGCCGAGTACCGTCGCATGGGCATTCATGTGCCGATCGACGCCGACGCCGGGCTCTGCACCATGCGTCTGGCATCGCATCTTTTGCCCGCTGCTGGTCGTAGCCTGAGCGACTGCTGCAGAGCCGCTGGTCTGCCCAAGCATCGCCCGCACTCGGCCTTGGAAGACGCGCGCGCCGCGGCGCGGCTACTTGGGCGTTATCTGGTGGCGACCGGGCATCCTCCGCCTTGGACGGCCATGGCCACGGCGGCCGCCGCCCTGGAGTGGCCCGTTGTGGCGGCCGAGCCGGTCGTGCCAGTTCAGCGCCGATCGCCAAAGGTCGGTGAGGAGCACTTCCTGACTCGGCTTGTCGACCGGCTGCCACGACTCCATCAGCCGCAGGGCGACGAATACCTCGACGTGCTCGACAAGGCTCTCCTCGACCGCCACATATCCGCCAGCGAGGCCGACGCGCTCGTGGCCACGGCCGACTCCTTCGGACTTGCCCGCGTCGACGTTGATCACCTGCACCACGAGTATCTCCTTGCGTTGGCGACCGCCGCAATCGAAGACGGCGTCCTAACCGCCGCGGAACGAGACGACCTCGATCAGGTCGCGTCGCTGCTCGGTCTGCAGAACAACGACGTCGATAGAGCACTGGCCGCAGCTGAGAGCGGGAACCAGGACGCGCCCCGGCGACGGACTGAATGGCGGCTGCAGCCCGGCGATCTCCTAGTCTTCACCGGCTTGATGCATCCACCCAGAGAGCACTGGCAGGCCGAGGCCGTCGCCGCTGGTCTGCGAGTCGGAGACAACGTCACGAAGCAGACCCGGCTGCTCGTTGCGGCGGACCCGGACTCAGCGTCAGGAAAAGCGAAGAAGGCCCGACAGTATGGCATCCCCATTGTCCACCCGGCAGCCTATCGAGACATGCTCGCCGGCCTCAACACGCCTGCCCCGGCGCGGTGAGGGACCGATCCTGGCATTACAGCCGACGACCAAGCGGCCATGGTGCGGTCGGCACCGGGTCCACAACCACCAACCGTCGCGCAACTGTGCCCGGTCTACTCCGCCGACACACCACGACACCAGGTGATGATTCGGGCCGTTGCCGCCATCGCGACCAGATGCCGACCCGCTGCGGTGGGAAGTGCCTGTTTGGCCAGCGGCCAGGGCGATATGAGTGCCACGTGCTGCCCTGCCGACCCGGCATCATCGTGTGACGGTGCCGTCGGACTGAGTGGGTCATTCGGACCTGCTCCGCCACTCGATCTCCGAACCTCGGCTTGCCTGAGCGGAAGGAGGCCTGCCGGAGTGGTCATTGGAGGTGAACGGTGAGAGGTCAATAATGGCCGGCATGTTGGTGGCTGGTGCGGCATGGTCCGCCAAGGCCGACAGTCCAGAGGACACGGGACGGCAGCCGCTCGCGGTGGAAGCGGTAACCGCCGCCCACGCGTCCGAACTCGTACCCGGTGTCATCACCACGACGCCTCACGCCCGGTATCTCTCCCTGCACGCGCGGGTCGCCATCGAGGCGGAGCGACGGGGATGGTCCAGCAGCCATCGGCCGGACTTTCGGCGGCTGCTGCGCCGCTGCGAGGTCGTGTTGGCGGCCGCCTCCCTCCACCACTTGAACAGGGACCAGGAGCAGCATCAACGCCGGGCGGGCTGGCGCAACCCACATGGTGTGAACACGATCGCCAAGGCGCTGGACAAGCACGGCGGCGTACACCTCGACCAGTTGGCGCAGGACTACAGCACCGTTGCGGAAGGCTTCTACGGCACCTACGGCGGCATCGAGGCCACGCTGAGCCTGATCAACCCAGGAACGATCCCCGAGCCCGGGCAGGCCGCCGACGCCGAGGCGCTAAGCGCCCTTGACCGGATCGTTGACCTCGCGGACGGACCCGCCGCCCTGGCCGAGGCTGACCTGGCCGGGACCGCCGACCTTTGTCTGTGCGCGGTGAGCGGGGCGGCCGACGGCACCGCTCTGCGGCGCGCGTACTTCGATCCCCGCGGACCAGATCCGGAACTGGCCGCCGTGCACCGGGCCAGCGCCGCCGTCCTGGTCGCAGCCCTCGCGGGGCAGCAGGTTGACGACAACGTCGACCTGCTGATGGACCGATTGTGCTGCTACACCGCTGACCTGGCCGGGGTACTCGCCAGCACTGACCATGAAGCGCACGCGCTGCGCTGGCGCGGGGCGCTACTGCGCAACTGGTCGGTGTGGGCATGGCGGATGATCTGGGCGAAGCTGGTCGCGCCGCTGAAGAAGCCGGGCACCCGCAAGGATGCGGCCGACATGTTCGTCGCCGGCCTGCCCAACATCGCGGTGCGGCAGGCGCTGCGCGACGAGTTGCCTCCGACAATGGACGCCGGCGGCGTGCTGAAGCCAGCCGAGCACATTCTCAACGACCAGGTCGGGCGGAATGGCGGCGAGTGGTCCGCGCTGCAACTACTGCAGCTGCTCGCCGTCGGGGCGCGGCGAGCCGGTGAGCTCGACGGACTGAGCCGGAATGCGTTCCTCCGCTACGACGAGTCGAGCATGGGACCGGGTTGGGTCCGTGGCTGGATTGACGAACACACCGACCAGCCGTTGCCGGACGCGGCACGATCACTCACCCTCGGCCTGTTCAATCGGGCGGAAAAGGTGAGCCGGGACAAGATGCAGTGGACCCGCACCGGGCTGCGGATGCCGACTCGCCTGCGGGTGGTCGGTGACCGACTGCGGCTGGAAGGACGGGAAGGCGACGCAGCCGCCTCATTACGGCTGGAAACCTTCGCCAGCGTTCTGCACCAGTTGGGTGTTCTAGAGCGCTCCGGGGACGGCAGCCTCTGGGGGCCAGGTCCCTACAGCGCCGAGGTGGGCGCATGAGTGATGACCTGGTCGGGGCGCCTCCACCGCGCGTCCTCCACAAGCTGCCGATCGCGGAACCGCAGGAGATCCTGGTCCTGACGTACACCAGCGATCTGCCGTTCATCGAGGACGTGTGCGTCGAGCGGGCGCGCGCCCGCGGCGCGCGGGTGACGATTGTGTACGACGCCGATCACGTCGAGCCCGGCTTCGCCTCCGGCCGCGGGCCGCTCGCGGACTACGTACCGGTACCGGTGGTGTGTCGCTCCGGCGGCGCGTTCCATCCCAAACTGGTGGTGATCGCATCGGCCACCGACGCACTGATCTCGATCGGCTCGGGAAACGCCACCTCGCAGGGCTGGCATCACAGCGCCGAGGTGTGGACCCACCTGCGCATCGACGGTCCCACCGTGCCCACCCTCGTCGACGACCTGGCCGCCTGGCTGCGCCGGCTGCCCGACCAGCTCTGGATCACCACCCTTGGCCGGGAACGGCTGCACTGTGTCGCCGACCTGCTCACCACGCGACCGACACAGCCCGAACCGGACGAGCCTCTGCTGCTCACCAACGATCGGCAGCCGCTCGCGGACCAGCTGCCGCTGCCGATGAACCCTGTAGATCGGCTGCGAGTCGCTTCGCCCTTCTTTGACCCACCCGCCGACGCCTTATCCCGGCTGCTCCACAAGCTCCGACCCGAGCAGCTCGACGTGCTGCTCACCCGCGACGCCCAGCTCGACCCAGGTCAACTGCGGCGGGTGCTGGACCGGGTCGGTACCGTCCGCATCACCAAGCCAACCACCTCCCGCTACCACCACGGCAAGGTCCTCGAATGGTGGTCCGGTCTGACCGGCACCCTGGTCACCGGCAGCGCCAACTGCACCCGAGCCGCGCTGCTGCGGTCGATGGCCGACGAGAAAGGTAACTGCGAACTCGCCCTCCTCCAGCACATCACCGAATCGATGCTCGACGCCGTCGACGCGGAAGACGCGGATCTCGACGAACTGCCGTTGCGTACCCCGGAGGCTGGCTCGGAACCGCCAGTGCCTGGTCGACGCGTATTGGCGGTCCATGCCCTCACCGACCCCGAACGGGTCGAGGTGACGATCCTGGTGACCGCCGGTCCGGTGCCCGACCACCTAGTAATCGACCTCGCCGGCCAGTCACGCACGGCCGCGCACGTCGAGACGCATGAGCAGATCCACACTTACCGAATCGAGGGTGACCCAGGCGATCCGGCACGCACCATCACCGTGCGCGGCGCCGACGGCAGTCCGATCGGAGTCGGCCTGGTCATCGACGTACGCAGCGCCCTGTCCCGAACCAGGCACCCGTCCCCGCTCGAGGACAGGTCACTGCCCGACCTGTTGGGTGACGAAAGGCAAATGCAGGCGCTGCTCGACGCTCTGAGGAAGCTCGCAGAGGTCCGGCCGCCGCGCCCGGACGAGGACGATTCGGCGACCGCGAAGAGGCGCCGCCGCGCGCGAATGGAGGAGGACATCCGCCGGGCCGTCGGATCCGCACTGCTGGATCTGGCACTGGGCCGCGACCGCAAGCCTACGCCACCAGGCAACGGCGGTGGTGAACTCAAAGGGGACGACGCTCCCGAGTCCAGCGACAGCGAACAGCTCGCCGCCGAACGGAAGGGTCCCCCGCTCAGCACGGCGGCGGCGATTCAGGCCCTTGACGAGCGGCGGCGCCGGCACGCCCGCGAGCAGTTTCAGAGGCTCGTCGAACAGTCAGCGCAGTGGCCCCTGGCCGCGCAGCTGGCCGCGTACCGCATTGTGCTGATCGCTGTCGGCGGTGGCCTTTGGCCGCACCCACAAGATTGGACGTGGATAGTTCAAGACGGCCTCGTGAACCTCTGGTGCGCCGAGGAGGAGCAAACGCTGGCCGCGGAACATGCCGCCTTGACCGCGGTCGGACTGATCGCACTTCGCCACGGGACGCTCTCCCATAAACCGGATCCCGATCGTGCCAACAGCATCGACTTGCTCCTCGCCGACCTGCGTAAGCACAAGGACTGGGTCCTGGATGCCACCCACGAGGCGATCGAGAAGTACGCCGAGGGGATGACCGGCTACACGCTCGGACCGCGGTTCATCACGCCGCACATCCGCGCCGACCTGGTATGGATCCTTCAGCGCAACGAGATCGATGACGCGCTCGACAGGTTGGACGACGTGGTCGACGCGGTGGAACGAATCGCCGACGGCACCGTCATCGTCCGGACGCAGAAGGATCCGCGGCGCACAGTGATCAACGTGCTCGACCGGCTGTGTGACTTCCCAGACACCCACATCGTCGCGCGTGCTGCCATCGATGTGCACGGCTGGTGGGACGGCCGCCGGCGGCTGGTGTTGGCCTCGCCAACTCGTGCCGGATGGCAAGCCGCGCTATGGCGCAACCTCCTGACCGGCATCGCCGGCTATGCGGGCAGCCGCCCTCTGCCTACCCCCACCGAAACCGCGCTCGTCACCAACCCTATGGAAGCCTGGACCAAGTTCGGTAAGTGCTGACCGCTGCTCGATTAGATTCGGGCGTCGATCGTGATGGGTAGCAGCAGCGCTCGGCACGCTGCGTGCGCCTGCCATCCCGACAGCGGCACTTCAGGAACCTGCTTGGCTGAGGGACGATGTTGCCCGCCGCTCCAAGCGTCGTCAACACAGGACGGGGCGGTGCGGTCCCACGTCGAACTCGGTTCCGGCATGCAGGCTCGGTGGGAAGGTTCTGTTCTCGTGCCCCTAGATGCATCTAGAGCCGGTGGGCTACTTACGTGGGCGAGGCTATCCGGTGGTGGCCACAAGGGCGAGGGCGATGAGTCTTCGAGTAGGTCCGCCCTGCGACGTGATTCCCTCGCCGGTGTAGATGGCGTAGCACCAGGTGCTCGCCGGGTGCTCGACCGCCTTGGACGGGCACGAGGTTGGCTGGACCCAGCGGGACGGCGTTTCGACGAAATCAGGCAATAGTCGCGAATAAATGGACTCTCAGGGCGTCGGTGGGACGCAACGACTCGATAAAGACCAACCTCTTAATCCGCGGGTTCGGGGTTCGAGTCCCTGGCGGCGCACCAACGATCAAGGCCTTGATCTGGGTTCCCACCTGGATCCGGGCCTTTTTCATTGCTGCCGGGGTGTCCGGGGTGCTCGACAAGTGCTCGGGAGCCGTTGGACCGGGCGGTATGGTCGGGACACACCATGCACTCGCGAGCACCCCGCCGAGCCCGTGGTGGACAGTTACCCTGGCCGCGTGGGGGCGCAGTCACGGGTTCGAGTTCAGGGGGACCTCTACCACCCGGTCGTACCGTCCGGTGCCGTCTATGTCGGGCGGCAGGGGTTCGGGTTGCGGCGTTCTCCCTGGGCCAATCCGTTCAGCCTCCGCAGCCATGATCGGGCTGAGGCGTTGCGCCTGTATCGGCAGTGGCTTGTGGGACAGCCGGCGCTTGTCGAGCGGGCGAGGCAGGAACTCGCGGGAAAGCAGTTGGCGTGTTGGTGTCACGTCGAGGATGCCTGCCACGCTGATGTGCTGGCCGAGATCATCGGTTGACGCGTAGTCGATATCGAGCGGTGGGTCGTCTGGGTGCGTAGACGCCGCCGATGCTGAAGGACTGCGGTCTTGCCGCTTGGTTGCCCACGTAGAAGGCGACGTCGCGGTCGGCGGCGCAGAGTTGGTCGAGGAACTTGTGTCTGAGTTGATCCGCAGCCTCCGCGTCGGTGAGCTGGGTCAGACGACGTTGGAGGGCGACGAATTCCCAGTCCCAGAGGGTCTGCTGATGACCACGGCAACGGCGGTCCGCACATCGGTAGCGGTAGGCACCGGTGAATCGTGGTGCCTGAAGCGGGCTGGGCTTGGATGGCTCCAGTAGGTCGAGCTGGTTGAGGTAGCGAGCGATCTTCTTGCGGTCCTCCACCGACCAGCCAGGATGGCGCTTGACCTGTAGGGCCGAGATGTCGGCGGCGCGAATCAATGCGATCGATCGTGCGCTCGGGTCGTCGCGGGCCTGCTCGTTGAGCCGGCACATGGAGTCTTCGACGAGTGGATCGAGGAGATTTCGACGTGACTGCTGGTTGGTCAGGTGCTGCTCGGTGGTGATGGTGTCCACGATCGGCTTCCAGCTCTCGCGGCGCTGGTCCTGCCTGGCCGGCAGCGCGTCGAGGCGGACGATGTCGTACTTACGGAATCTGCTGTCGTCGGCCAGATCGCGGAAGTGGATCGGGTAGAGCCGAATCCAGCCTGTCCAGGGCGTTTCCAGGCCGAGCGCGCCGACGCAGACTGTCTCCCCGTAGCGGGCGGACGGATTGGGAGCCGCCTTCACGGTGATCAGGAGGCGGAGTGTCACTGGGCGGGTCAGCACTGGTTTCGACGGCGGATCCTCGTCCGCGCCGGGTCCCCACAACGGAAGTTGTCCCAACAGAACCACCAACATCGCTCAATGTGGCTTCCTGTGCACTCCTCGTTACATAGATAGTTTCACATCTAAATCAACGGGGCGCTAGCCATCGAAGGCGACCTGGCCTCTGCCTGAGTTCACCTGAGGGTTGTGGTGACCAACGCCGTCAGGCGTCAAGGTGCGCGCAGTGTTCCAGGAGCTCGCAGTTCCAGGAGCTCGTGGTCGACTGCGGCGGTGTGCCAGAGATCCTTGGCCTTGCCCTCTACAGTGGAACTTGTACCGATAGCGTCGACGGCGTGGTCCGACTGTCAAGGACCTGAGCGAGGTGCCGGTGGGTGAAGTGTGTGAGTCGGTAGATTGGAATCCGCTCGGCTCGGCCGGGGCACACTCCCAACTAGCCGGCTTGGTCGCCGGTCTCGTCTTCGCCGGCATAGTCATGCTGATCGATAGAGGGACGTCGAGACGCGCGTCTGGCGAGGCCCTGACGATGTTCATCGCCGGTCTGGTCACCTTCGCTCTGGACAGCTTTTTCTTTGGCGTCATCGCCGGTGAACGGACCTGTCCCCGGGTCTGGACGCAGACGACGGTGGCGGCTGGAATGCTCGGGGTTGGTTCGCTCACCCTGTTCACCGGATTAGCGTGGCTGATCGCCGGGCGCAGCGAGTTCGAGTCCCCGCTCCGGTTCATCCGGGTGACTGCGTACGGTCTGTCCCTGGTGACCGTCGGGCAGTTGACGGTGACCGCGCACGACTATCTGAGGGATGTTCGGCCCGAGGGCATGTACCCGTGGCTCGACTGGCTGGTCCGGGCGTGGTCGGTGCTGGTCGCGCTGGTCGTTGTCGGGCACGCGGTTGCTCCCCGACTTCGTTACGGGGCGCATCGCGCGGTGACCCATGCGGCCTACCTCGGGATTGCCTACGTTTTCAGCTGTGCGGTCATCTTCGGTCTGTTGACCACTGTCGATCGGAGCTACTGGGCGGACGGGGTCCCGCCAGGCGTGTTCATCGCCGCCGCTCTCCTGTCGGTCATGCTGCCTGGCGTGGTGGTGGTTGTCCAGTTGATGGCCTTCCCACCGGCGACGGTGGCGGTGCGACCGCCAGTTGCTCCGGCGCTGCCCGCCTCCCGCGAGCCGGCGTCTCCGCATGGCAAGCGGCCGGCCGTGGAAGCCTCGGCTGACTCCGAGTCGCCGCCTGTGGTTGCCGACCCGCCGACAACATCAAGTGATCCGCTCTAGGCCGCGACACACGAGACGACCACCGCAAGCTCGACGACGACGCCCGCCGCCAGCTCGGCGTCGGTTGCGCCGACGTCTCAGAGAGTGTTGGGTAACTGGATGACTACTTCTGGTTGAGTTCGTTGTCGAGGCGTCGAGCCGCTTCGGTCTCGATCGGGCCCTGCGGCTCGATGTCCTCGCCAGCGAGGCGGGCGGCCATCAGCCGGTCGGCGCACAACCCCGCTTCACCCGCCGCTACCGACCACAAACCAACGGCAAAGCCGAACGCTTCAACCGCACCCTCCTCGACGAATGGGCCTACCAACAGCCCTACACCAGCAACCAACACCGCGCAGACGCCCTACCCACCTGGATCCACACCTACAACCACCATCGCGGACACACCGCACTCGGAGGCCAACCACCCATCAGCCGCGTCAACAACGCTGCTGGTCCCTACACCTAGCGGACGCTGCGGGCGAACTCGCGGGCGGCCCAGACCACGGCGAGCGTCGTGATCACCGCCATCACCGACAGTCCCTGCCAGACGGCGTCGTTGCCGAGATCACCGGCGAAGAGCGCCCGGGCGCCGTCGACCGCCCAGGAGAACGGGTTCCAGTCGGCGATCCCCTGCAACCAGCCGGGCGCGAAGGTCAACGGCAGCAGGATCCCGGAGAGCAGCAGGACCGGCTGGGCAATCGTGTTCATCAGCGGCGCCAACGCGTCCTCGCTCTTCACCACCAGCGCGATCCCGTACGACAGCGCCGACGTCATCAGCGCGATCAGGGCCAGCAGCAGGTACGCGAGCAGCAGGTCCCCGATGAAGACCGAGAGTCCGAACGCCAGCGCCAGCAGGGTGATGATGATCGCCTGGGCGATCAGCGACACCACGTCCCGCAGTGACCGGCCGAGCAGCAGGGCGAGCCGGCTGACCGGGGTGACCCGGGACCGTTCGATCACCCCGGCCCGAAGTTCGGCGATCAGACCGAAGCCCTGGAACAGCCCGCCGAAGATGGCGAGCAGCACCAGCAGGCCGGGCACGAAGATCCGGTACGCCTCCGCGTTGCTCGACGCCTGCAACGCGGGCTTGAGTAACGGGGCGAAGAGCAGCAGGTACATCACCGGCTGGAAGATGCCGACGAAGAGCCAGACGGGCTGGCGGACCAGCAGCAGGAACTGCCGCTGGAAGATCAACCACGTGTCGCGGGCGAATTTCATCAATGTCTCCTGTTCGGCGGTGCGCGGCGTAGGCGCGGGACTCGCGCGGCGAGCGGTCAGGACTCGCGCAGCGAGCGGCCGGTCTTGGTGAGGAACACGTCGTCGAGGCTGGGCCGGTGCAGCTCGATCGAGCTGAGCGCGATCCCGGCGGCGTCGAGCGTGCGGAGGATCTGGGGCATGTCCCGGGCCCCGTCGTTGACGTAGAGCCGGAGCGTGCCGTCGTCGGAGGTCTCCAGGCTGGTGACGTACGACTCGGTCTCCAGCACCTTGCCGGCGTCCTGGGCCGAGCCTTCGATGGCGACCAGCACCACGTCGCCGGAGATCTCCCGCTTCAGCTCCGCCGGTGTCCCCTCGGCGACCACCTCGCCATGATCCATGATGGCGATCCGGTCGCAGAGCGCGTCCGCCTCGTCCAGGTAGTGCGTGGTGATGAAGACGGTCATGCCCTCGGCGCGCAGCCGACGGATCTCGTCCCACATGTGGGCCCGGCTCTGCGGATCGAGGCCGGTCGTCGGCTCGTCCAGGAAGACGATCTTCGGCTCGTGGATGATGCCGAGCGCGATGTCGACCCGGCGACGCTGGCCTCCGGAGTACGTCTTGCACTTGCGGTCGGCGTACTCGGTGAGCTGGAACGCCTCCAGGGCGCGTACCGCGCGTCGCTGCGCCTCGGCCTTGCTCAGCCCGTACATCCGGGCGTGCAGTACCAGCTCCTCGCGGGCGGTCGACTCGTCCCAGGTGCTGCCGCCCTGGGCCACGTAGCCGATCCGTCGCCGCACCTCACCGGGGTTGGTCCGCAGGTCGACACCGGCGATGTTGGCCTCACCACCGTCCGGCTCGATCAGCGTGGCGAGCATTCGCAGCGTGGTGGTCTTGCCCGCGCCGTTCGGGCCGAGAAAGCCGAAGATCTCCCCCTCGGCCACCACGAGGTCGACACCGCGGACCGCGTCGACCGACTTCTTCTCTCTGCCCTGTCGGGAGCGGAACGACTTCCGCAACCCCTTCGTCTCGATCATGCCTGCTCCTGGTCAGCCGGACCGGCATCCCCACCGGCCCCATCCCCCGGGGCACGCCAGAAGGCGCCCACCGCAACGCTTCCGGGAGGCTAACGCGATATAGCGCATCTAGTCAACGTTGATTATTACGTGTCAGAGGTCCGGCCCTCGCCGTCCCCGGACGGCCGGACCGGCGCGGCCGACGACCCCGCCGACGACGGCCCGGACGGTGGCTCGGACGATGCCTCCGACAACGGCTCCGATGGGGGCTCCGACGACGGCCTACGCTCGCCGGTCCAGGACGCCTCGCTGGCCATCGGGGCGTACTGCGCCCAGTCGATGTTCTCCGCGTAGTCCTCCGGCAGGTACGGCACCCCGGCGTCGATCAGGTCGGCGATCCGCTCACACCAACTGATCTCCCCCTCCGCACGGGCGATGGACAACTGCCACATCCAGGCGACGTGGACCGGCTTGTCCTCCTTCATCCAGCCGGACTCCATCGCCGCGCGCAGGCTGTCGTTGACCGCGCGCAGCAGCCGGGCGCGGTTACGCAGCGCCGCGGACGCCTCTTCCCGGGGCAGCGCGGGCAGGAAGGAGAAGGCCGCGAAGAACGGGTCGACGACCTCGCCGAGGTTCCACCAGTTGCCCCTGAGCAGGCCCTGGAACTCGTCCTCGCCCTTCGGCGTGATGCCGTAGGTGACCCGGGCCGGACGGGCGCCGACCTGCTCGGTGGCCACCTCCCGTAACAGTCCCTCCTCGGTCAGCTTGCGCAGCGCGTGGTAGATCGAGCCGGGCTGGACGTTCGCCCACTTGTCCGCACTCCACCGCAGCAGTTCGCGACGTACGTCATAGCCGTGCACCGGTTGCATCCACCGGACCAGGCCGAGAATCATCATTCGGGTAGCTGACACACCAGAAGCGTAATAGCCAAAATTGACTAGCTACCAACGCCGTCGGCTGGCGTGCCGGCCGCTGCCGCCCGAGCGGGTACCGCCAGGGTCGCTGACCGAGCCACCGCCGACCGCCGCGAGCCCGGAGGGCGCGACCGGGGCGGGCCACGGCGGCACAGCGCGGCACAGCGCGGCACAGGGCGGCACAGGGCGGCACAGGGCGGCACAGGAACGGGCCAGGGACGGGTCAGGGACGGCACAGGGACGGGCCAGGGCGGCACCGGAGCGGCACAGGGACGGGTCGGGCCGGCGGAGCCGCACCGCCCCACCGGGCGGTGGGGGGACCGGGATCGTGACAATGTTCCTGGCAACGTCCCTGGCAGCCACCCCCGGCGAGCCGGTGACGGTGGGAGCGATTCGAGGAGGAGCAGCCGCGTGCGCAAGGTACTGATCGCCAACCGGGGCGAGATCGCGGTCCGGGTCGTCCGCGCCTGCCGGGACGCCGGACTGGCCAGCGTCGCCGTCTACGCCGACTCCGACCGGGACGCGCTGCACGTCACCCTCGCCGACGAGGCGTACGCGCTGGGTGGCGAGACCGCGACCGAGACGTACCTGCGGATCGACAAACTGCTCGACGTCGCCGCCCGGTCCGGCGCTGACGCCGTACACCCGGGTTACGGGTTTCTCTCCGAGAATGCCGACTTCGCGGCGGCGGTGATCGACGCCGGCCTGACCTGGATCGGGCCGACGCCGCAGGCGATCCGCGACCTCGGTGACAAGGTCACCGCCCGGCACATCGCGCAGCGGGCCGGCGCTCCGCTGGTGCCCGGTACGGCCGAGCCGGTGAGCGGGCCGGAGGAGGTGCTGGCCTTCGCGGCCGAGCACGGCCTGCCGGTGGCGATCAAGGCTGCGTTCGGCGGCGGCGGCCGGGGTCTCAAGGTGGCCCGGACGACGGAGGAGATTCCGGCGCTCTTCGAGTCGGCGACCCGGGAGGCGCTGGCCGCGTTCGGCCGGGGCGAGTGCTTCGTCGAGCGTTACCTGGACCGTCCCCGGCACGTCGAGGCGCAGGTCCTCGCCGACCAGCACGGCAACGTCGTGGTGGTCGGTACCCGGGACTGCTCGCTGCAACGCCGGCACCAGAAGCTCGTCGAGGAGGCGCCCGCGCCGTTCCTCACCGACGAGCAGCGGGCGCAGATCCACGCCAGCGCGAAGGCGATCTGCCGGGAGGCCGACTACCACGGCGCCGGCACCGTGGAATACCTGGTCGGCGCGGACGGCACCATCTCCTTCCTGGAGGTGAACACGCGGCTCCAGGTCGAGCATCCGGTGACCGAGGAGACCGCCGGCATCGACCTGGTCCGCGAGCAGTTCCGGATCGCGTCCGGCGAGAAGCTGCGGCTCGACGCCGATCCGGTGCCGCGCGGCCACTCGATCGAGTTCCGGATCAACGGCGAGGACCCGGGCCGGAACTTCCTGCCGGCACCCGGCACGGTGACCGCGCTGCGGCTGCCCACCGGACCCGGCGTACGGGTGGACACCGGCATCACCGCCGGTGACGTGATCGGCGGAAACTTCGACTCGCTGCTCGCCAAGGTGATCGTCACCGGGGAGACCCGTACCGAGGCGCTGGAGCGGGCCCGCCGGGCCCTCGACGAGATGGTGGTGGACGGGATGGCCACCGCGCTGCCGTTCCACCGGCTCGTCGTCCGGGACCCGGCGTTCACCTCCGCGCCGTTCGCCGTGCACACCAGGTGGATCGAGACCGAGTTCGACAACACGGTGCCGGCGTTCACCGGGGCCGCGCCGGCAGTCGAGCCGGCCGGCGCCCGGGAGACCGTCGTGGTCGAGGTGGCCGGCAAGCGGCTGGAGGTCAGCCTCCCCGCCGGCTATGCCACGGGTACGGCCACGGACGCCGCCCCGGCCGCGTCCGGTACCTCCGGTGCCGGTGCCCGGCGGCCGGCCCGGCGCGCCGGTCGCTCCGGTACGGCGGGCGGGGTCACCGCCGGTGGAGACGCGCTGACCTCCCCGATGCAGGGCACCATCGTCAAGATCGCGGTTGCCGACGGTGACACTGTCGCCGAGGGGGACCTGATCGTCGTCATGGAGGCGATGAAGATGGAGCAGCCGCTGCACGCGCACAAGGCCGGCGTGGTGAGCGAACTGGCCGCCGAGGTCGGCGCTGTCGTCACCGCGGGCGCCGCCATCTGCCTCATCCGCTGACCCGCCCGGCGCCCGGCCCGGCGGTACGCGGACGGCCCGGGCTCTGCCTCATCCGCTGACCCGCCCGGCGCCCGGCCCGGCGCTACGCGGACGGCCCCGGGTCCGGCCGGCGGACGGCCCGGGTCCGGCCGAGCGACCACCGGTGCCACGTCAGCGAGCAGAGAGGCCGGTCACGGGACCGGCGGGACTGTCGGGCCGGGTGGATCGTCCTCCGGCATGATGGCCAGGTGCGGTTCATCACCGGCGGGAAGCCCACCCAGGACCTGACCTACAACGACGTCTTCCTGGCTCCGGTCCGGTCGGCCGTGGAGTCCCGGCTCGACGTCGACCTGTCCAGCAGCGACGGGACCGGCACCACGATCCCGATCGTGGTCTCCAACATGACGGCGGTGGCCGGCCGGCGGATGGCCGAGACGGCGGCCCGGCGCGGAGCCCTGACGGTACTGCCGCAGGACATCCCGATCGAGGTGGTCGCCGAGGTCATCGGCTGGGTCAAGCGGCGGCACCTGGTGCACGACACCGCGATCACGCTCGGCCCGACCGACACCGTCGGAGACGCCATCCACCTGCTGCCGAAGCGGTCGCACGGCGCGGTGATCGTGGTCGACCCGGACGGCCGGCCGGTCGGCGTGGTGACCGAGGCCGACACGGTCGGGGTGGACCGGTTCGCGCAGTTGCGGCATGTGATGTCCACCGAACTGCACACCGTGCCCGCCGAGGCCGATCCCCGGACCGGCTTCGACCGGCTGTCCCGGGGCCGGCGACGACTCGCCCCGGTGGTCGACGTCGAGGGCCGGCTGGTCGGAGTGCTGACCCGCCGGGGCGCGCTCCGAGCCACGCTGTACCGGCCGGCGCTGGACGGCAAGGGCCGGTTGCGCATCGCCGCCGCGATCGGCATCAACGGCGACGTCGCCGGCAGGGCCGCCGCGCTCTTCGAGGCCGGGGTGGACACCCTGGTGGTGGATACCGCGCACGGCCACCAGGAGCGGATGCTCCGGGCACTGCGCGCGGTACGCAGCCTCGACCCGCCGGTCCCGGTGGCCGCCGGCAACGTGGTGACCGCGGAGGGGGTACGGGACCTGGTCGAGGCGGGTGCGGACATCGTCAAGGTCGGCGTGGGGCCGGGGGCGATGTGCACCACCCGGATGATGACCGGGGTGGGCCGGCCGCAGTTCTCGGCGGTACTCGACTGTGCCGCCGCCGCCCGCGAGCTGGGCCGGCACGTCTGGGCGGACGGCGGGGTACGCCACCCGCGCGACGTCGCCCTGGCCCTGGCCGCCGGGGCGTCGAACGTGATGATCGGCACCTGGTTCGCCGGCACCTACGAGTCGCCCGGTGACCTCTACACGGATGCCGACGGCCGGCGTTACAAGGAGAGCTTCGGGATGGCGTCGGCACGGGCGGTCAGCGCGCGTACGGCCGAGGACAGCCCGTACGACCAGGCCCGGAAGGGAGTCTTCGAGGAGGGCATCTCCAGTGCGCGGATGTATCTCGACCCGAACCGGCCGGGCGTCGAGGACCTGATCGACGAGATCGTCGCCGGGGTACGCAGCGCGTGCACATACGCCGGGGCGGCCGATCTCGCCGAGTTCCACGCCAACGCCGTGGTCGGGGTGCAGAGCGCCGCCGGTTACACCGAGGGGATGCCGCTGCCCACCAACTGGTGAGGTGGCGGTGCGGCGGCTCAGCCGGACTTGGCGAAGAGTCGGCTGATCACCAGCCTGGCGGCGGTCTCCGGGTCGTCGCCGACCTGGTCGGGCCGGAGCACCCCGCCCAGCCAGAGGGTGGCGAAGCCGTGCACGATCGACCAGGCGGCCAGTTCGGTCTGTGCCGCCTCCTCGCCGGCCGGCGCCGCCGGTAGCCCGGCCACCCCGGCCCGGAGTGCCGCCCGGGCCCGTTGTTGGGCGGCGGCGAGTCCGGCGTCGTCGCGGTGGAAGAGTTCCGGCCGAAACATCACCTCGAAGTGTGCCCGGTGGCGCACCGCGAACATGACGTAGCCGACGCCGAGTTCGAGCAGGCTGCCGTCGGTCTCCCGGCGGACCCGGGCCAGCGTGTCGGCGAGCATCTGGTAGCCCTCGGTGGCGAAGGCGGTGAGCAGCCCGGCCTTGTCGCCGAAGTGGTGCGCCGGGGCGGCGTGCGAGACGCCGGCCCGGCGGGCCAGGTCGCGCAGGCTGAGCGCGGCCGGCCCGGACTCCTCGATCGCGGTCGCGGCGGCGGCGAGCAACGCCCGCCGCAGGTTCCCGTGATGGTACGGCCGCCCGGCGGCATCCTCCTCGGTCATACCCGGCAGCATATCTTGCTGTTGACAAGATGCCTCCGCACGAGCCAATCTTGATGCTGACAAGTTCCCCTCGACCGGAATGGACACCGTCATGGCGCCGCTGATCGCCCTTCTCGCCGGCTCGCTCGGCGCCCGACTCGCCGGGCTCCTCGGCGTCGACGCGCTCGACGGCTGGCAGCCCGCCCTCCGGATCGGGCTCGCCCTGATGTTCCTGCTCACCGGCTACGCGCACTTCGCGCCGAGCCACCGCCGCGATCTGATCGCGATGGTGCCGCCGGCACTGCCCCGAGCCGCCCTGCTGGTCACCGCGACCGGCGTACTGGAGCTGGCCGGAGCGGTCGGACTGCTCGTCCCGGCCAGCGCCCGCTGGACCGCTGCCGGGTTGGCGCTGCTGATGGTCGCGATGTTCCCGGCCAACGTCCACGCCGCCCGGCACGGGCTGACCCTGGCCGGTCGACCGGCCACCCCGCTCGGCATCCGTACCGCGGAACAGGTGCTCTTCGTCGGCGCCGCCCTGCTGGTGCTCCTGCTCCCCGGCTGATCCCGGCCCCGACCGGAAGCCGCGATCCGACCGGGGCCGAGCCGACAGGGGCGTGGTTCAGGGCAGCAGGTCCGCCGAGCGGTCGGCCACGATCCCGCCGACCAACCGCAGCGCGTCCGGCGCCGACATCGGCTCCACCGACCGCCCGTCCCGCAGCCGCAGCGCCACCTGCCCGGCCGCCACCTCCCGGGCGCCGAGCACCGCCGCGTACGGCACCCGGCGCCGGGCCGCCTCCCGGATCCGGGCACCGAGTGATCCGTCGACGGCCAGCTCGGCCCGCAGCCCGGCGAGTACGCAGTCCCGGCGGAACGCCTCCGCCGCCGCCACCTGCTCCGGCCCGACCGGGAGGACGTGCACCTGGACCGGGGCGTACCAGGCCGGGAAGGCTCCGGCGTGCACCTCGATCAGGTACGCGAAGAGCCGCTCCATGCTGCCGACCAGGCTCCGGTGCACCATCACCGGCCGGGCCCGCCGCCCCCGACGGTCGGTGTAGGAGAGGTCGAACCGGGCCGGCTTGTCGAAGTCGAGCTGGATGGTGGCGAGGGTCGACTCCCGACCCGCCGCGTCCCGGACCTGGATGTCGATCTTCGGTCCGTAGAACGCCGCCTCCCCCGGTGCCTCGACGTACGGCAGGCCGCCCAGCGCCGCCCGGAGCAGCTCCTCGGCGCGCCGCCACTGCTCGTCGTCGCCGACGTACTTCTCGGCCGGCCCGCGCAGCGACAGCCGGAACCCCGCCGGGCGTACCCCGAGCGCGGCGTGCGCCACCCGGATCAGCTCCAGCACCTCGGCGACCTCGGCGCCGACCTGCTCCGGCGGGCAGAAGTTGTGCGCGTCGTTGAGCGAGATCGCCCGTACCCGGCTGAGCCCGCCGAGCACCCCGGACCGCTCCGGCCGGTACATCCCGCCCAGCTCGGCGATGCGCAGCGGCAGTTCCCGGTAGGAGCGGCCCCGGGCCCGGTAGATCAGGGCGTGGTGCGGGCAGAGCGCCGGCCGGAGGACGAACTCGTCGTCGGCGGAGAGCCGCAGCACCGGGAACATGTCGTCGGCGAAGTAGCCGAGGTGCCCGGAGAGTGCGAAGAGTTCGCGCTTGCCCAGCGGGGGTGAGTAGACGTGCTGGTAGCCGGCGCGGCGCTCCAGCTCCCGGACGTACTCCTCGACGCTGTGCCGGGCGGCGGCACCGGCCGGCAGCCAGACCGGCAGCCCGGCCCCGGAAAGCGGATCGGCGTGGAAAAGCTCCAGCTCGCGGCCGAGCCTGCGGTGGTCGTGCATCTCTGTCTCCCGGATCGGTACGGACCCGGCGGCGACTCCGCCGGGACCGGCGCCGATCTGGGAAGCACGACGAGGCCCCGGAGCGGATCGCCCCGGGGCCAGTCGACGAGTGTGGTCTGCGTCAGCGCGGCACGCCGGGGTGTCCCGGCGTCGTCGTCTCGCTCATCACGCTGCGCATGGCGGCCACGGTACTCCCGCCGGTCGCACCGCCGCAGCGCATTTTCCGCCGCCGCTGTGGGTCGCCGGCCGGCGCGGTTGCCCCGGGGAGGCGATGGGCCCGTTGGGAGGGCCGCCGGCGCGGGACCCGCCGGCGGCCCGGTGGCGAACCGCTTCGACCACCGGGAACGGGGGACCCGACGGGACACGGCTCGCGCGCCGACAACGGTACGCCGACAGCCGCGTCGGCACCGCCCCGAAAGCTATCCGTACCACCGCCCGAGGCCGGCACCGCAGACTCCCCGGACCGCTACTCCAGGCCGTGCAGCATCAACTGCCGGGCCGCCTCGGTGATCGAGCCGGAGAGCGACGGATAGATGGTGAAGGTCATCGCCAACTGGTCGACGGTGAGGTTGTTCTCCACCGCCATCGTGATCGGCAGGATCAGCTCGCTGGCGTTCGGCGCCACCACCACCCCGCCGACCACCTGCCCGCTGGCCGGCCGGCAGAAGAGCTTGACGAAGCCGTCCCGCACGTCGGCCATCTTGGCCCGGGCGTTACCGGCCAGCGGCAGCATCACCTGGCGGGCCGGGACCCGCCCCGAGTCCACCTCGTTCTGCGACACCCCGACGGTGGCCAGCTCGGGGTCGGTGAAGACGTTGGCGGCGACGGTACGCAGCCGCAGCGGCGAGACCGCCTCGCCGAGCGCGTGCCACATGGCGATCCGGCCCTGCATGGCGGCGACGCTGGCCAGCGGCAGCACGCCGGTGCAGTCACCGGCGGCGTAGATGCCGGGGACGTTGGTCCGGGAGACCCGGTCGGTGCTGACGTAGCCGCCCGGCGCCACCGTCACGCCGTACTCGGTCAGGCCGAGGTCGGCGGTGTTCGGGACCGAGCCGACCGCCATCAGCGCGTGCGAGCCGTGCACCAGCCGGCCGTCGGCGAGTTCCACCTCGACCCCGTCGGCGGAGCGGCGGACCGCGTTCGCCCGGCTGTTGTTCAGGATCTCCATGCCCCGGGACCGGAAGACCTGCTCGATCGCCATCGCGGCGTCGGGGTCCTCGTGCGGCATCACCCGGTCACGGCTGGAGACCAGCGTCACCTGCACCCCCATCGCCAGGTAGGCGCTGGCGAACTCGGCGCCGGTGACGCCGGAACCGATCACGATCAGCCGTTCCGGCAGCTCGGGCAGGTCGTACACCTGGCGCCAGGTCAGGATCCGCTCGCCGTCGGGTACCGCGCTGGGCAGCACCCTCGGGTTGGCGCCGGTGGCGATCAGCACGGTCGAGGCGTCCATCGAGTACGTGGAGTCACCGTCCGACGGGGTGACCAGCACCCGGTGGGTGTGACCGAGCGTGTCTTCGCCGAGCCGGGCCCGACCGGAGACGAAGGTCACACCTGCCTTGATCAGCTTTGCCTGGATGTCGGCGGACTGGGCGAGCGCGAGCCGCTTGACCCGGCCGTGCACGGTCGGGGCGTCGACGGTGATCGCGTCCAGCCCGTCCGAGTGGACCCCGAACTCCTCTGTGTCCCGATATCCGGTCACCACCTCGGAACTGGCGATGAAGGTCTTCGACGGCACGCAGTCGTGCAGCACGCACGCCCCGCCCGCGCCGTCGCTCTCGACCACCGTCACGTCGGCGTCCAACTGGGCGGCGACCAGCGCCGCCTCGTAGCCGGCCGGGCCTCCGCCGATGATCACAATCCGGCTCACAGTGCTCGCCCTCCGTCGCTGCTTCCAGTGACAATCTTGCTCAGAACCCGTCCGACACGCACGGTCGTATTCTCCCCCACCCCTCCACCGGGCTATCGTCATCGCCGTGCGTCATTACGCCGCGTACGGCTCAAACCTCGATCCCGCCCGGATGCGGGCCTACTGCCCGCACTCACCCATGGTGGGCACCGGCTGGCTGGAAGGCTGGCGGCTCACCTTCGCCGGTGAGGGGGTGATCGGCTGGGAGGGCGCCGTCACCACCATCGTCGAGTCGCCCGGCGATCGGGTCTTCGTCGCACTCTACGACGTGCACTCCTGGGACGCCGCCCAACTCGACGAGGTCGAGGGGGTGGCCTCCGGCACGTACCGGAAGCTGCACGTCCGGGTCGTCACCCTGGACGGCGAGATCACCGCCTGGGTCTACGTCTTCGCCGGCTACGAGGGCGGGCTCCCCACCGCGTGGTATCTGTCGGAGATCGCCAACGCGGCGGAGAAGGCCGGCGCGCCCGACGACTACGTGGCCGAACTGCGCTCCCGGCCCACCGGCACCGCCTCGGCCTGACCCGACCGCCCGCGCCCGGCTCCCGCACTATCCCGGGAGCGGGCAGGGGATCTCCACGGTCACCAGCGTCGGGCCGCCGACCGGGCTGCGCACCGTGAGTACCCCGTCGAACGCGCCCAGTCGGCGCCGCACGCCGCGCAGCCCGGTGCCCCGGGCCGGGTCGGCGCCGCCCCGCCCGTCGTCGGCGACGGTGACCCGCAGTGTCGTACCGGTGTGCGTGATGTCGATCTCCACGGTGCTCGCCCCGCCGTGCCGGCTGGCGTTGGCCAGCGCCTCCAGCGCGCAGAAGTACGCCGCCGACTCCACCGGCGCGTCGAGCCGGCCGGGCAGTTCCCCGCTGACCCGTACCGGCACCGGGCTGTCCAGCGCCACCGCCCGGAGCGCGTCCGGCAGACCCCGCTCGGCGAGTACCGGCGGATGGATGCCCCGGACCAGGTCGCGCAGCTCGGTCAACGCGGTCGCCGAGGCCTGCCGGGCCTGGGCCACCAACGCCTGCGCGGCCGACGGGTCCTCCTCGATCAGCCGTTCCACCCCGGCCAGGTTGAGCCCGACCGCGATCAGCCGGGCCTGCGCCCCGTCGTGCAGGTCCCGTTCGATCCGGCGCAGCTCGGCCGCCTGGGTGTCGACGGCGTCGGCCCGGGTCTCGGTCAGTTGCCGCACCCGCAGCGCGAGTTCGGCCGACCGGGTCGGTGCGAGCAGCAGCCGGTCGTACCGCAGGCGCAGCCGGAGCAGGGCCGGGGCGAGCAGCGCACCGAGGGCGGCCAGCACCAGGCCGAACAGGGCGCTGGTCCAGCCGGGAATCCCGGCGAGGTCCGGCGCGACGTGGGTGACGCCGTACCAGATGTACCAGGGGGTCACCCACTCGCCGCTGAACAGCCCCACCGGCACCGCCCACGGCCACCACCACAGTGGCTGCCCGACCAGCCCGTAGAGCCCCACCGAGACCAGGGCGGCCGGGACCAGGCCGAGCATCCCGAGCAGCGGGTTGGTGACCATCCAGAGCTGGTCGCGCCAGAATGCCGGATCGCCGAGCGTCCACCCGTACGCCTGGGCCCGGATCGCCGTCTCCCGGTCGTCGTAGAGGGTCCGGCCGACCCGGTAGCGGCCGTCCCCCTCCCGGCTCGGCGGCGCCGGATACGGCCGGTACGGCTCCGGGATCGTCACACCGGCCCAGGCGCGGGCGTAGCGGCGGTAGCGGCTCACCAGCGGTCGGGTCAGCCTCGACACCTGCGGCGAGAGCCCGCCCCAGGTGAGCAGGAGGGTCAGCAGGTTCAGCAGGAAGCCGCCGAACGCCGCGAAGCCGAGCCCGGCCAGACCGGCGCCGTGCCAGGTGGCGGCCGAGGACCGACTCAGCACCCGGGCCAGCCCGGACCGGTGCCACCAGGACCGCTGCGACGACGGCTGGAGCAGCAGCCGGCTCCACCCGGCGTGCAGCCGCAGCGTCAGCGGCGCGACCGCGAAGCCGAGCACGACCAGCGCCAGCCCGGCCGCCAGCGCCAGCGCCGGCGGCGGCGAGCCGACGACCGGGGCCGCGCCGCCGGTCAGCCCGAGCACGCCGAGCCCGACCCCGGCACCGGCCAGCACCGGCGGTGCCAGCGTCGCCAGGCCGCCGGCGAACGGCGTCAGGTGCAGCCAGGTCCACTCGCGGAGCAGCGCCGGGTCCTCGCCACGCCAGGTGAGTTCCATCAGGTACGCCGGGAGCCGGGGCGAGCGGTACAGCTCGTTCTCGTGCACGTACCAGCCGTCGGCCCGGCGCTGCGGCACCGGGGGTCCCGGGCGGTGCTCGACCGGCACGGGGACGCCTCCCCAGCGTCCGGCCAGCCGTCGACCCAGGTCCGTCAGCCGCTTGGCGGCCCGGGCCGCCGGCAGGTACGGCACGACCAGGGTGGCCGCCGCCACCAGCAGTACGGACATCAGCAGGCCGAGCAGCCCCAGCCCGGTCTGGGCGAGGTTGCGGACGAACGCGAGAGCGTACCGGCGCGACATGCCTCCAGTCTGGCCGCCGGGCGCCTCGGGCGGACTGCTGCCAGACGCCCGGCCGGGGTGTAGTTAGCTGCACCCCGGCCGGGCAGGTGGACGCATTACGGCCGGCGCCGCGAGTTCCTAGCGTTTCTGGCATGACAGTCATCGAGGTCAGCAACCTACAGAAGCGGTACGGCGACCAGGTCGCGGTCCGCGACGTCTCCTTCGAGGTACGGGCCGGAGAGATCTTCGGGATCGTCGGCCCCAACGGCTCCGGCAAGACCACCACGGTGGAGTGCCTGACCGGGCTGCGCCGGGCCGACGCCGGGACGATCCGGGTCTTCGGGCTCGACCCGACCCGGGACCGCACCGAACTGCGCCGCCAGGTCGGCATCCAGCTCCAGGAGAGCCACCTGCCGGACCGGCTGAAGGTCTGGGAGGCGCTCGACCTGTACAGCTCGTTCTATCCGGAGCCGGCGGACTGGCGGGCGCTGATGGAGGAGCTGGGGCTGACCGCCAAGCGGAACACGGTCTTCGGCAAGCTCTCCGGCGGGCAGAAGCAGCGGCTCTCGGTCGCGCTCGCCCTGGTCGGCAACCCCCGGATCGCGGTACTCGACGAGTTGACCACCGGGCTCGACCCGCAGGCGCGCCGGGACACCTGGCAGCTCGTCCGCCAGGTCCGGGACCGGGGCGTGACGGTGGTCCTGGTCACCCACTTCATGGACGAGGCCGAGCGGCTCTGCGACCGGCTGGCCGTGATCCGGTCCGGCGAGGTGGTCGCGATCGACTCCCCGGCCGAGCTGGTGGCCCGGGCCGAGGTGCCCGGCGTCGCGCGGCCCACCCTGGAGGACGCCGTCCTCGCCCTGACCGGTACGACCGCCAGCAGCCCGAACTGACCCCCACCCGAGCGAACCCGAAGGATCGAGGAATTCTGATGAACGCCACCGCCCTGCCCGAGTCCGTTCCGTCCGGCGCCACCGGCCGGGCAGACCGACGCCGTACCGCCGGCCGGAGCACCGGCAAGCTGATCGCCACCGAGGCGAAGCTCTTCGTCCGGGACCCGCTGGGCTCCTTCTTCGCGGTGATCTTCCCCGCCGCCCTGCTGCTGATCCTGGGCAGTGCCATGCCGGGCTTCAACGAACCGAGCGCGGACGTCGGCGGCCGAAAGCCGATCGAGGTGTACCTGCCGATCACCCTGGCCCTGGCGATCGGCACCGTCGCCCTGGTCAACCTGCTGGGCACGCTCGCCAGCAACCGGGAGAAGGGCATCCTGCGCCGGCTCTCCACCACCCCGGTTTCGCCGGTCCGGCTGCTGGTGGCGCAGTTGACGGTCAACGTGGCCGCGCTGCTGGTCGGCTCGGCGCTGGCGCTGCTCGCCGCTCGGCTGGTCTTCGGGATCGAGGCCCGGCCGAACGTACCCGGAATGCTCGCCGCCTTCGTGCTCGGTTCGGCCTCGATGGTGGCGCTGGCCCTGCTGGTGGCCGCCTTCACCCCGACCAGCCGGGCCGCGATGGGCATCGGCAGCGTCGCCTACTACCCGATGCTCTTCGCGGCCGGTGTCTGGACCCCGGGCCCGCTGATGCCCGAGGCGGTACGCCGGATCGCCGACTTCACCCCGCTCGGCGCCGCCTCCCAGGCACTCCAGGACACCTGGGCCGGCGACTGGCCGCAGCCGCTGCACCTGGCGGTGCTGGTCGGTTCCATCGCACTCTTCGGTGGCCTGGCCGCAAAGCTGTTCCGCTGGTCGTGACCGCCCGGCCCGGTCGCCGGGCGCTCGGGGACGCCGTGGTTCCGCCGCAGTCCGGCGGGGCCACGGCGGTCGCGCGCCCGGGGTGTGGTCAGTCCCGGCGTGTGGTCAGTCCAGGTTGGGCGGTGACATCCGGACCCCGGTCAGCGCCGCGCCGAGCAGGCTGACCAGTTCCACCCGTTCCGCCGGGTCGAGCACCCCGTACGCCTGCGCCACGATCCGGTCGGCCACCGACTCGGCCCAGAGCCGCCGCCGGACCAGCGGCCCGACCGGCGGGTACGGCGGCGACCAGCCGTACGCCACCGCGCCGGACTCGCCCTCCGGGCCGGCGAGGATGATCTCCATCGCCGTCATCCCGGCCGCGCGTACCGCCATCAGGCTGGCCCCGGAGTAGTACTCGAAGAGCAGGTGCAGCAGTACCGCCGCCCGCGCGGCCGGGGCGGCGTCCGCCGGTACGGGCATGCCGCGCCAGGCCGCGAAGAGCGGCATCCCGGTGGCGTCGGCGGCCACCACGACCGGTTCGACCAGCTCGATCAGCCGGGCGATCGGCGGGAAGCCGGCCAGGTAGTCGATCCCCCAGCGGCAGCACTCGGCCCGGCTGACCTCCGCCACGGCGCTCGGGGTGGCCACCCGGACGGCGGTCTCCCAGCCGTCGGCGACCGCGTCGGGCGAGAGGATGCCGATCGCGGCGGCGACGGTCTCGGTGCGTACGTCGCCGAGGACCGCGCCTCGGCCGGTCACCAGGAACGCCCAGCCGGAGATGCCCATCTGGCGGGCCCGGCGCAACGTGCGGGGGCACTCGATGAAGGCGCTGCCCAGCTTCAGCACGGTCGGCCTGGCCGCACCGGCGGCCTGCTCGGGGGTCAACGACACTGCCTTCCGGTCTGAGTTCCGGGTTCCGCCCGCGTCACCCGGTTGAGTCTGCCTCGCGGATCGGCATTTGGGCAGCCCCGGCCGCCAGCCGCGCCGAAGCGACTCGCCGGGCGGCTCCGGCCGGACGGGTCCGCGCCCCCGGCGGGGGCACTCCGGACGGTCCGAGGCGGAAGCGGCGGCGGTGGTGGTAGTGACGGTGTGTCGGGTCAGGGCGTGTCGTCGCCGTCCTCCGCGGCCGCCTCGACGGCCGCCTGCACCTCGCCGGCCCGGCGCCGGGCGGCGACCGCGCCCCGCTCGGCGGCCCGCCGCGCCAGTTTGCGCCGGCCGGACTCCTGTTCGGCGGCGGTGCGGCGTCGTTCCAGTTCGGCCAGTTCGGAATCGATCGCGGCCAGCGCCGCCACGGCGTCCCGCTCGGCCGCCACCGCCTCGGCCAACTCCGCCTCGGCCCGCTCCTGCCGGGTACGCGCCTCGGCCAGCGCCCGGTCCAGGGTACGGCGACGGGCGGCCCGGGCGGACTCCTCGGCCCGGGCGGCCCGGGCGGCCGCCCGCTCGGCGGTCGAGCTGCCCCGCCCACCGGCGTCCTCCGGTCGCGCCGTCCCGCCTCCGGCACGCCGGCCCCGCGCGGTACCGGTCCGGGCGCGACGGCCCGGCTCGGTGGACTCCTCAACGGCCTCCCCGGCGGCCTCCCCGACCGACTCGTCGACGGCGCCGCCGGTCGGCTCGTCGGCGTCCGGACCGCCGACGATCAGTCGCAACTGCGGTCGGGGTACCTCGCCGAAGCCGGCGTAGCTGGTCGCCCGGACCAGCCGGCCGGACCGGGCCTGCTCGGCGACCTCGACGTCGGCCAGCGCCGCGTTCAGGGTCGCCTCCACCTCGGCCAGTGGGAGCTTTCCGGCGGCCAGCCGGGGATCCGTCTCCTCGGCGAGGGTCCGGGCCTGGCCGACCAGCGCGCCCACCACGCCCCGCCGCTGCGCGGAGAGTTCCCGCAGCCGGTCGCCGCGCAGTTCGCGCTGGGCGCCGCGCAGCGCGGCGGAGAGTTCGACCAGTTCGGCCATCAGCTCCGGGCGGCGCAGGGCCAGCAGGTTCACCAGCCAGGCCGCCACGGTCGGCTTGCGCAGCTTGGCGATCTCCCGGGCCGTGGCCGGGTCACCGGCGGCCCGGGCCGTGGCGACCGCCTCGGTGCGGGCCGCGACGAAGCCGTCCGGCGGGGCGGCGTAGAGCCGTTCCACGAGGTCACGAGGGAGGCCGGGCATGGTCCTGATTCTCCGGGATTCAGCCGCCGAGGGCTGCGGGCACCGGGCCGGCGGGAGTGTCGCCGGCCTCCTCGTCCAGTGTGGACGCGTACCTGGTCAGTCGCATCGAGACTCCTCGGTCACCGAATCGTGGTGTCCCCAGCGCAGTCTGCCGGAACCGGGTGGACTTCGCGGCGCGTCTGACGGAACGCCTCTACGGGGGACGGACGAACGGAGGGGACATGACCAGACGAAGTGGGACGGTGGCCGGACGCGGCGGGATCCTGGCCGGACGCGGCGGGGCCGTGGCCGGGTCGGGGCGGCGCCGGCTGGCCGGGCTGCTGGGCGCGGTGGCGCTGGCCGCCGCCCTGGCGCTGACCGGTTGCGGCGCCGACGGGGGCGACGCCGCCGGTACCTCGGCGGCGGACGCCCCGGCCGGCGGTGCCGAGCAGGGGGCACAGCCCGGTGCGGCCGAGGTGCCGTTGGCCGGGGGCGGAGAGCCGCAGGCCGGCCAGCCGGCGAAGGAACCCGCCACCGATCTGGGGGTGGGCCAGCGGGCGATCGTCTACACCGGCTCGGTCACCGTGCGGGTGGACGACGTGGCGGCGGCTGCTGCCCGGGCGGTGGGCATCGTGAGCGGTGCCGGTGGCTTCGTCGGCGGCGACGACCGGAGCAGTGACGCGTCGCGTTCCGAGGCGACCCTGCAACTGCGGGTCCCGGCCGACCGGTTCAGCGCGGTGGTGGACGAGATCGCCCGGCTCGGCGAGCAGTTGCGCCGGGAGGTGAAGAGCGACGACGTCACCGAGGAGACGCTCGACCTGGACGCCCGGATCGCCACCCAGAAGGCGAGGGTGGAGAGCGGCCGGCGGCTGCTGGCCCAGGCGAAGTCCCTCTCCGAGCTGGTGATGCTGGAGAGCGAGCTGGCCAAGCGGGAGGCGGATCTCGCCTCGCTGGAGGCGAAGAAGCGCCGGCTGGCCGACCTGACCGCGCTCTCCACGGTCACCGCCATCCTGCTCGGGCCGAACGCACAGGTGCCGGAGGACGACGAGCCGGCGACCGGGTTCCTCGCCGGGCTGGAGGGCGGCTGGAAGGCGTTCGTGGTGTCGTTGCGGGTCCTGCTCACCGTGCTCGGCGCGCTGCTGCCGTGGGCCGTCGGGCTGGGCCTGCCGGTGCTCGGGGTGGTCTGGCTGCTCCGCCGGCTCCGCAGGCGGCGCTCCCGGCCGGCGCCGTCGGCCCCACCCCGGACCGCGCCCACGGTCCCGGCCCAGGCGTCGGCCCCGCCGGACTGAGCCGTTTCTCCGGGTACGCCGGGAGCCGCCGCCGCGGTGCCCGGCGTACCCCGGACTAGCCGGCCAGGGCCTTGAGCGCGGTCTGCACCAGCAGCCGTACGCCGACCCCGATGGCCCGCTCGTCCACGTCGAACGTCGCCCGATGCAGGTCGACGTTGGCCGCCGCCCGCCCGACGCCGAGTCGGGCCAGCGCGCCCGGTACGTGCTCCAGATACCAGGAGAAGTCTTCGCCGCCCATGCTCTGCGGGGTCTCGGCGATCCCGGCCGGGCCGGCCGTGGCCGCCGTGGCGGCGGTGAGCACCCGGATCGCCCCGGCGTCGTTGACCACCGGCGGACGCCCGCGCAGGTACTCGATGTCCACGGTGGCGCCGGTCGGGGCGATGACGTCCCGGACCACCTGGGCGACGATCTTCGGCGCCTGGTCCCAGGTGTCCCGGTCGAGCACCCGGAGCGTGCCGGCCGCCATCGCCTCGTTCGGGATGACGTTGTACTGGGTACCCGCCGAGGCCTGGCCGAAGACCAGCAGCAGTCCGCTGTTCGCCGGTACCCGGCGGTTGACCAGCGCCGGCACCTCGGTGACCAGCCGGCCCAGCGCGTCGACCAGGTCCACGGTCAGGTGCGGCCGGGCGGTGTGCCCGCCCGGCCCGGCCAGCCGGACGGTGATGTTGTCCGCCGCCGCCGTGATCGGGCCGACCCGGAGGCCGACCTGCCCGACCGGCAGGTTGGGGTCGCAGTGCAGGGCGAAGATCTGGGTCACGTCGGTCAGCCCGCCGGCCTCGATGACCTCCAGCGAGCCGCAGGGCAGGATCTCCTCGGCCGGTTGGAAGATCAGCCGGACCCGCCCGTCCAGCTCACCCCGCCGGGCGAGCTGGGCCAGCAGCAGACCCACCCCGAGCACGACCGTGGTGTGCACGTCGTGTCCGCAGGCGTGGCAGGCACCCTCCACCGTGGACCGGTAGGGTACGTCCTTCACGTCGGTCAGTGGCAGTGCGTCAAGATCGGCCCGGAGTGCGACCACGGGTCCGGACGCCCGCCCGTCGATGTCGCAGATCACCCCGTTGCCCTTCGGCAGCAGGCGCGGCTCCAGGCCGGCGAGTGCCAGTTCCCGGGCGATCAGCGCGGCGGTGTCGAACTCCCGACCGGAGAGTTCCGGGTGGGCGTGCAGGAACCGGCGGGTCGCGATCAGGTCGGGCAGCCGGACGTCGAGCGTCCGGTCGAGCCCGAAGGGCAGGGGCTCGGCCCCGGGCGGCGTCTCGGATTCCGACGACGCCGGCTGGCTGCCGGTCGGCAGTTGCAACGCACTCGTCACGTCGAATTCTCGATCACTGTGGATGGGATGGGACTCGGACAGCCTAGACCGCCGACGGTGACGCTGCGCAACCTCGTTCTGGTAGTGATCAGACAGCACAGCGTCACGAAAGCCCTGGTAGAAGCGCTCGGCAACGTACGGAGGGCTACCTATCCCGCCATCAGACCCCGCCATCTGTGCCACACCTCCTACAACGCGTGACGGTTTCACCGGTCACGATCTAGCTCGGCAGCAACGCCACCTGCCCGATTTGTCGAGTTGTCCGACGGTCCTCGGGCAGACGAGGGTGGAACACCACCGGGTGGGGTGGCGGGGGTCCTCCAGGGTGACAGTCGGTGTCAAACGGGCCGCGCACTGGCTGTCCGTCGTCTACCGGCCGGGCCCGACCACCTCCCGATACCCGAAAAACCGCGCCGGCACTCCAGAGGCCGCCGATCCACCCGAAAGGGGCACCTGCCCAGCGCGCGGACGAGCCGCCCGGAGATCTCCGCCGCGGTCGCGGACGGTCAGAACCGGTCGCTGGGCCGGTACGTCCCCCATACCTCGCGCAGCACGCCGCAAACCTCACCCACGGTGGCCCGGGCCCGCAGCGCCTCCTTCATCGGATAGAGCACGTTCCCGGTACCCGAGGCGGCCGTGCGCAGGTCGGCGAGGGCGCGCTCGACGGCGCCGCCGTCCCGGTCGGCCCGCAGCCGGGCCAGCCGCTCCCGCTGGGCCGCCTCGATCGCCGGGTCGACCCGGAGCGGCTGGTACGGCTCCTCCTCGTCGACGGTGAACCGGTTGACCCCGACCACCACCCGGTCACCGGACTCGATCTCCTGCGCCACCCGGTACGCCGACGACTCGATCTCGCGCTTCTGGAAGCCCGCCTCGATCGCCTCCACCGCCGAGCCGTACTCGGCGACCCGGGCCATCAGCTCCCGCACCCCCGCCTCGATCTCGTCGGTCATCGACTCCACCACGTACGAGCCGGCGAACGGGTCCACGGTGGCGGTCAGGTCGGTCTCGTAGGCCAGCACCTGCTGGGTACGCAGCGCCAGCCGGGCCGCCTTCTCCGTGGGCAGCGCGATCGCCTCGTCGAAGCTGTTGGTGTGCAGCGACTGGGTGCCGCCGAGCACCGCCGCGAGGCCCTGCACGGCGACCCGGACCAGGTTCACCTCCGGCTGCTGGGCGGTGAGCTGCACCCCGGCGGTCTGGGTGTGGAAGCGCAGCA
This sequence comes from Plantactinospora sp. BC1, assembly GCF_003030345.1. Classification (NCBI taxonomy): domain Bacteria; kingdom Bacillati; phylum Actinomycetota; class Actinomycetes; order Micromonosporales; family Micromonosporaceae; genus Plantactinospora; species Plantactinospora sp. BC1. Next base: position 2,943,564 of record NZ_CP028158.1, on the reverse strand, counting down.
TCAGCGACTTCGGGTTCTGCGCGCCGAACTCGTCCCGCATCAGGTTGGCCCAGATCCGCCGGGCGGCCCGGAACTTCGCCACCTCCTCCAGCAGGGTGGTCCGGGCCACGAAGAAGAACGACAGCCGGGGTGCGAAGTCGTCCACGGCCAGGCCGGCGGCGAGCGCCGCGCGGACGTACTCCAGGCCGTTGGCCAGGGTGAAGGCGATCTCCTGCACCGGGGTCGCCCCGGCCTCCGCCATGTGGTAGCCGGAGATCGAGATGGTGTTCCACCTCGGCACCTCCTCGCGGCAGTAGGCGAAGGTGTCGGCGACCAGCCGCAGCGACGGCTTGGGCGGGAAGATGTAGGTGCCCCGGGCGATGTACTCCTTCAGGATGTCGTTCTGGATCGTGCCGTTCAGCGCCGAGCCGGGCACCCCGGACTCCTCCGCCACGAGTTGGTAGAGGAGCAACAGCACCGAGCCGGGGGCGTTGATGGTCATCGAGGTGGAGACCCTGTCCAGCGGGATGCCGCCGAAGAGGGTGCGCATGTCCTCGACCGAGTCGATCGCCACGCCGACCTTGCCGACCTCGCCGTGCGCGATCGGGTGGTCGGAGTCGTAGCCCATCTGGGTGGGCAGGTCGAAGGCGACCGACAGGCCCATGGTCCCGGCGGCGAGGAGCTGGTGGTAGCGCGCGTTGGACTCGGTGGCGGTGCCGAAGCCGGCGTACTGGCGCATCGTCCACGGCCGCGAGGTGTACATCGTCGGGTAGACGCCCCGGGCGTACGGGAACTCGCCGGGCGCACCGAGCCGGGCGTCCAGACCTGCCGGTACGTCGGCGGCGTCGTAGACCGCCTTGATCGGGAAACCCGACTCGCTCGACCGACCTTCACTCATGACCGGCATGGTAGGCCCGACCCGCTGACCTGGCTCCGCTGGGCCGAATCGGCAGCGCCGCAGGGGGCACCGGAGGCGTCCGGGCGGACTCGACCCGACGTCGGCGCCCCGGTGAGCGGGCCGGTACGCCCCGTCGACAAACACGAACGCATGGTGAGGTGGCAACCACGTACGGTCGAGTTCTCGGGAACTCCGGCGGTTGTCTTTCCCTTCTGCGGTCGGAACCCGCAATATAGGGGGGTTCTGTCCTGTGCCCCCTCGATTCTCTTCGGTGGCTTTTCTGTGACTCAGATCCCGACGTGGAGTGGCGGACCGGCCAATCCCACCAACGGACGTGCGGCACCCGGCATCACCATCGGCGGTCGGTACTCGTTGCGGGCGGCGGTCGGCCACGGCGGCATGGGCACCGTGTGGCGCGCGGCCGACACCCTGCTGCGCCGCGACGTGGCGGTGAAGGAGGTCGTACTCCCGCCGGGGCTGGCCCCCAGCGACCGCGACGCGATGTACGAACGCACCCTCCGCGAGGCGCGGGCCGCGGCGGCCCTGCAACATCCGGCGGTGGTGCAGGTCTACGACGTGGTCACCGAGGGCGGGCGGCCGTGGATCGTGATGGAGCTGCTCGACGCGCGCAGCCTCGCCGACATGGTGATCGAGGACGGACCGCTGGCGCCGCGCGCCGTCGCCAAGATCGGCATCGCCCTGCTCGGCGCCCTTGAGGTGGCGCACGCGATCGGGGTGCTGCACCGCGACGTCAAGCCGGCCAACGTGCTGATCTGCTCCGACGGTCGCTGCGTGCTCACCGACTTCGGGGTGGCCCGGATGCCGACCGACGTCCAGCTCACCACCCCGGGCATGGTGCTCGGCTCGCCGCACTTCATCTCGCCGGAACGGGCCATGGGCCAGGACTTCGGCCCGCCCAGCGACCTCTTCTCGCTCGGCGTCACCCTCTACACGGCGGTCGAGGGGCGGCCGCCGTTCGACAAGGGCGACCCGATCGAGACCATGCACGCGGTGGTGGAGGACCCGCCGGCCCCGCCGGTCCGGTCCGGGGCGCTGACCCGGGTGCTGCTCGGGCTGCTGGAGAAGGATCCGGCCCGCCGGCTCGACGTGACCGCCTCCCGCACCATGCTCCGCGAACTGCTGGCCGGCCCGCTGGCCAGCAATGCCGCCGGGCACATGGTCACCGATCCGTACGCGGTGGTGCCGAGCCAGCGTTCGCCGTGGCAGCAGCCGGCGGGCGCTCCCCAGTCACCGGCGCCGGCCGGATCCCGGCCGGACCGGTCCGGCCGGCCGGCGGCCAACGGCGAGATCGGCGGCTCGGCGATGCTCGCCCCGGGCGAGTCCCTGACCGAGCGGATCGCCCGCAGTTCCCGTGACTCCGCCAGCTCCAACCGGCCCCCGGCGGCCGGCGCCAACCCGCTGGACACCCCGACCGGGGCGATGCCGGGCTCGGCCGGCCGGCGCAGCGGGCCGCTCCACACGCCGACCGGTGCGATGCCCGGGACCGGCGGCCGGGGCGGCACGGTGCACACCGCCAGGGGTGGCGGCGTGGGCCGCGGCCTGGCCGGCGCCCGGCAGGCCGGCGACTCGGTGGTCCGGACGGTCCAGGGTTGGCCCCGGAAGATGCAGCTCGCCGTGGCCGGCGGGGTCGCCGCGGTACTGCTGGTCAGCATCGTCGCGCTCTCCATCGGCGGCGACGACCCGGCCGACACGCCGCCGCCGCAGGCCGGACCGACCAGCCAGGCCCCGGTACCGGCGTCCTTCGCCACCCAGCCGCACGACGAACGCGGAGTCTCGCTCAACGTACCGAAGGACTGGAAGAAGGCGGCCCCGAAGAAGGCCGTCTACATCGACTACACCGATCCGGACGGCAGCGGACGACGGGTCCGGGTGCTGGTCGAGGACTTCAAGGGCGACAGCTCACGCCGCTGGGCGGAGATCGCGGCGAACGGATTGAAGTCGAGCAAGAGCTGCGCCAAGCCGTACCGGCAGGTGGGGCTGACCGACGAGGAGCTGAGCGGCAAGCCCGCCGCGCAGTTGGAATACACCTGCGGTGACGGCGACGAGCAACGGCACGGCATCTGGCGTGGACTGGTGCAGGGCGGCAAGGTGTACTCCTTCTACCTGACAACCCCCGACGCCCGGTTCGAGGAGAGCAAGCCGATCTTCGACGAGATGGTCAAGTCGTTCCGGCTCGGCAGCGCCGGCTGACGCCTTCCCACCCGGCCCCGCCTCCGGCGTACACCACGCCGGGGCGGGGCCGGACTGCGTCCGGGGGTGGCCGGCGTGCTATCACAGTCCGATGGTGGCGAAACCGAAGCAGCCCGACGGCATCTCCCCGGACGGGTCCCCCGACGAGCTGACCGGGCTGCGGGCCCGGGCGCAGGCGTGGCTCGACGACGACCCCGATCCGGCGACCCGGGACGAGCTGCGCGGGGTAATCGACCGGCTGCCGGCGACCGCCGCCGAGCTGGCCGACCGGTTCGCCGGGCCACTCACCTTCGGCACCGCCGGGCTGCGGGGTCCGCTGCGCGCCGGCCCGAACGGGATGAACCTGGCCGTGGTCACCGCGGCCGCGGCCGGGCTGGTCGGCTGGCTCGCCGGCCGGGACGCGTCCGGTCCGCTGGTGATCGGGTACGACGCCCGGCACGGCTCGAAGGAGTTCGCCGAGCGGACCGCCCGGGTGGCCACCGGTGCGGGGCGGCCGGCCCTGCTGCTGCCCCGGCCGCTGCCCACCCCGGTGCTGGCGTACGCGGTCCGGGCCCTCGGTGCGGTCGCCGGGGTGATGGTCACCGCCAGCCACAACCCGCCGCAGGACAACGGCTACAAGGTCTATCTGGGCGCCTCGACCGGCGGCCTCCGGGGCGCGGGGGCGCAGATCGTGCCCCCGGTGGACGCCGAGATCGAGGCGGCGATCCGGGCGGTCGGGCCGCTGGCGGCGGTACCGCTGGGCGGGGCCGGGACGGTGCTCGGTGACGACACGGTCGCCGGGTACGTCCGGGCCACCGCCGGGCTGATCGACCCGGACGGGCCGCGCGGGCTGACCGTGGCGTACACCCCGCTGCACGGGGTGGGTGCCGCCGTACTGACCTCGGTCTTCGCCCGGGCCGGGTTCGGCGTGCCGGGGATCGTCGCCGAGCAGGCCGAGCCGGATCCGAACTTCCCCACCGTCTCATTCCCCAACCCGGAGGAACCGGGCGCGACCGACAAGCTGGTCGCGCTCGCCCGGCAGATCGGCGCGGACATCGCGCTGGCGAACGACCCGGACGCCGACCGGTGCGCGGTGGCGGTCCCCGACCCGGTACGCGGCTGGCGGATGCTGCACGGCGACGAGGTGGGGATCCTGCTGGCCGACCATCTGGTCCGGCAGGGCCGCACCGGCCTGTACGCCAGCACGATCGTCTCGTCCTCCCTGCTCCGGACCTTGTGCGCGGCGCGTGGCGTGCCGTACGGGGAGACGCTGACCGGGTTCAAGTGGATCGTCCGGGCCGAGGCCGGCGACGCCGAGCTGGCCTACGGCTACGAGGAGGCCCTCGGCTACTGCGTCGCCCCCGACCAGGTGCGGGACAAGGACGGGATCAGCGCCGCGCTCACCTTCGCCGAACTGGCGGCGACGCTCAAGGCGCAGGGGCGGACCGTGACCGACCGGCTCGACGAGTTGGCCGGCGAGTTCGGGGTGCACCTGACCGACCAGCTCTCGGTCCGGGTCGACGACCTGGGCGAGATCGGCAAGACGATGGCCTACATCCGGGGGAAGACCCCGAAGACCCTGCTCGACGAGCCGGTGACCTCGGTCGAGGACCTGACTCCGGCGGCGGACGTACTGATCCTGCGTACCGACTCGGCCCGGGTGGTGGTCCGGCCGTCCGGGACCGAGCCGAAGCTGAAGGCGTACCTGGAGGTGGTGGAGCCGGTGGTCGACGGCGACGTGCCGGCGGCCCGGGAGCGGGCCGCCGCCTCGGTCCGCGCGCTGCGCACCGAGACCGCCGCGGCCCTCGGCATCTGGTAGCCGGCCGCCCGCCGGCCGGGTGTCGGGCGGGGGCGGCCGGCGGTCAGCTCCGGCTGCCCAGCGCGGCGTCGATGGCCCGGGAGAGCGCGGCGATCACCAGCGCCACCGAGGGGCGGATGGTGGACTCCTCCAGGCTCCCCCCGTCGGTGAAGCCCGCACTCCGGGCGATCTCGGTCAGCCGCTTCCGGGCGTCCTCGGCGGCCGGTCCGGTCAGTCCGAGGCTCGGCTGCACCCGGATCGCCGCCATCACGGCGGCGAGCGCGGCGGTCCGCTCGTCGGGTACGGCCTCGCCGGTCAGCGCGGCCGTCAGCCGGCCCCGGATCTCGGCCTCGACCGACGGGTCGAGCACCGGGTAGCGGTGCACGTGGATGTAGCCGAGTTCGGTCTCGTCGACGTCGCTGATCACGCCCCGGGTGCAGAGGTCGCTCAGGATCCGGTCGCGCAGCCCGTGCCGGAGCCGCTGCACCCAGGAGGCCGGTGTGTGCGGGGTGTCCGCCGCGATCCGGGCGAGCACGTCGTCGGCGATCGGGTCGCCGGTCGGCGTGGGGTCGGTGGCCACGATCGAACCGTCGGAGAAGGCGACCCGGCCGGCGAGCGCGAGATCGACCAGCACGGCGGCGGCCATGCCGAGGTCGAGCCCGATCCGGGAGCCGGTCGCCTTGCCGGACTTATCGTCGTAGCCGAGCAGCAGCAACTCCTCGGCCAGCCCAACACCTGTCATGGCCCGGAACGGTAGCCGTTCCGCGCCAGCCGCGCATGTGTCCCGGCCGGACCGGTGGACGCTCGGCCCGGAATCCGGAACCGGTCGGGCTGGAATCAGAACCGGGGCATGCCGCCGAACTGCCGGTCACCGGCGTCACCGAGCCCCGGGACGATGAACATCTGGTCGTTGAGCCGCTCGTCGATCGCGGCGGTGACCAGTCGCAGCGGCAGCCCGGAGCGGTCCAGCCGCTCGATGCCGGCCGGCGCGGCTAGCACGCAGAGCACGGTGATGTCGGTGCAGCCCCGGTCGGCCAGCAGCCGGCAGCAGTGCTCCAGCGAACCGCCGGTGGCGACCATCGGGTCGAGTACCAGCACCGGCCGGCCGGTCAGGTCGGTCGGCAGCGACTCCATGTAGGCACGCGGCTCGTAGGTGTGCTCGTCCCGGGCCAGCCCGACGAAACCCATCGACGACTCGGGCAGCAGGCCGAGCGCCGAGTCGGCCATGCCGAGCCCGGCGCGGAGCACGGGTACCAGCAGGGGCGGGTTGGCCAGCCGGGTGCCCTGGGTGGGTGCCACCGGCGTGTCGATCGGGAACTGTTCGACCGGCAGCGAGCGCGCGGCCTCGTACACCAGCATGGTGGTGAGTTCGTGCAGCGCGGCGCGGAACGACGCCGAGTCGGTCCGGGCGTCGCGCATCACGGTCAGCCGCGTCTGGGCTACGGGGTGGTCAACCACGAGTACGTCCACGGTCGCTCAACCTACCGCTAACCTCTGGCGGGACCTCGTCCCGGTCGCCCGCTCCCCGGGCCGGTGGCGCCGGCGCCCGACCGGCGGCTATGGCCAAGATCACACGCTCGGGCCGGTGCGTAGACTTGCCGCCATGACGGCGACAGCGGCGTCGGCGCGCTCCGACCTGACCGAGGTGGGGCGTTCCGAGGCGACCCTACGGGCCTTCCTGCACGGCCTACCCGGCGTGGACCAGGTCGGCGCGGAACAGCGGGCGGCGATGCTCGGCACCCGCTCGATCAAGACCACCGCCAAGGCGTGGGCGATCGACCTGGCGATCCGGATGGTCGACCTGACCACGCTGGAGGGCGCCGACACCCCCGGCAAGGTACGCGCGCTCGCCGCCAAGGCGCTCCGCCCGGACCCGGCCGACCCGTCCTGCCCGCCGGTCGCCGCGCTCTGCGTCTATCCGACGATGGTTCCGGTGGCCGCCGAGGCGCTCTGGGGCCCGACGGCCCGACCGGCCGGCGACGCGGGCCGGGTGCACCTGGCGAGCGTGGCCACGGCCTTCCCGTCCGGGCAGGCGCCGCTGGAGGTCCGGCTCGCGGACACCCGCGCGGCGGTGGCCGCCGGGGCGGACGAAATCGACATGGTGATCAACCGGGGCGCCTTCCTCTCCGGCCGCTACCAGGAGGTCTACGACGAGATCGTCGCGGTGAAGGCGGCCTGCGGGGACGCCCACCTCAAGGTCATCCTGGAGACCGGCGAGCTGGTCACCTACGACAGCGTCCGGCGGGCCTCCTGGCTGGCCATGCTGGCCGGCGCCGACTTCATCAAGACCTCGACCGGCAAGGTGCCGGTGGCCGCGACCCTGCCGGTCACCATGGTGATGCTGGAGGCGGTCCGGGACTTCCGGGACGCCACCGGCCGGCAGGTCGGGGTCAAGCCGGCGGGCGGGATCCGGACCACCAAGGACGCGATCAAATACCTGGTGCTGGTGAACGAGACCGCCGGCCCGGACTGGCTGCACCCCGACCAGTTCCGGTTCGGCGCCTCCAGCCTCCTCAACGACCTGCTGATGCAGCGCACCAAGTTGACCACCGGCGTCTACTCCGGCCCCGACTACTTCACCCTGGACTGACGATGTTCGAATACGCCCCGGCGCCGGAGTCGCGCGCCGTCGTGGACCTGAAGCCGTCGTACGGGCTCTTCGTCGACGGCGAGTTCGTCGAGCCGGGTGACGGCGGCACGATCAAGTCGATCAACCCGGCCTCCGAAGAGGTGCTCGCCGAGGTCGCCGAGGCCGGCCCCGGCGACGTGGACCGGGCGGTCCGGGCGGCCCGCCGGGCGTACGACGAGGTCTGGGGGCCGATGCCGGGCCGGGACCGGGCCAAGTACCTGTTCCGGATCGCCCGGATCATCCAGGAGCGGGGCCGCGAGCTGGCCGTGCTGGAGTCGCTGGACAACGGCAAGCCGATCCGCGAGTCCCGGGACGTCGACGTCCCGCTGGTCGCCGCGCACTTCTTCTACTACGCCGGCTGGGCCGACAAGCTCGGCCACGCCGGCTTCGGCCCGGACCCGCGCCCACTCGGCGTCGCCGGTCAGGTCATCCCGTGGAACTTCCCGCTGCTGATGCTCGCCTGGAAGATCGCCCCGGCGCTGGCCGCCGGCAACACGGTGGTGCTCAAGCCGGCCGAGACCACCCCGCTGAGCGCCCTGCTCTTCGCCGAGATCTGCCAGCAGGCCGACCTGCCGCCCGGGGTGGTCAACATCGTCACCGGGGCCGGCGAGACCGGCCGGGCGCTGGTCGAGCACGACGGGATCGACAAGGTCGCCTTCACCGGCTCCACCGAGGTCGGCCGGCAGATCGCCCGCTCGGTCGCCGGCACCCGCAAGAAGCTCACCCTGGAGCTGGGCGGCAAGGCGGCGAACATCGTCTTCGACGACGCCCCGGTCGACCAGGCCGTCGAGGGCATCGTCAACGGCATCTTCTTCAACCAGGGCCACGTCTGCTGCGCCGGCTCCCGGCTGCTGGTCCAGGAATCGGTGTACGACGAGGTGCTCGCCTCGCTCAAGCGCCGGATGGCCCGGCTGCGGGTCGGCGACCCGCTGGACAAGAACACCGACATCGGCGCGATCAACTCGGCGGCCCAGCTCGACCGGATCCGGACGCTCAGCGAGATCGGGTCGAGTGAGGGGGCCGAGCGCTGGTCCCCGCCGTGCGAGCTGCCGGACCGGGGCTTCTGGTTCGCCCCGACCATCTTCACCGGGGTCAGCCAGGCACACCGGATCGCCCGGGAGGAGATCTTCGGGCCGGTGCTCTCGGTGCTGACCTTCCGGACCCCGGCCGAGGCGGTGGAGAAGGCGAACAACACGCCGTACGGGCTCTCGGCCGGGATCTGGACCGACAAGGGTTCCCGGATCCTCTGGATGGCCGACCGGCTGCGCGCCGGAGTCGTCTGGGCGAACACGTTCAACAAGTTCGACCCCACCTCGCCGTTCGGCGGCTACAAGGAGTCGGGCTACGGCCGAGAGGGCGGCCGGCAGGGGCTGGAGGCGTACCTCGATGTCTGAACGGGTGGCGGTACGCAAGACGTACAAGCTCTTCATCGGCGGGAAGTTCCCGCGCAGCGAGTCGGGGCGGTCGTATCCGGTGCAGAACTCCAACGTGGCACTCGCCTCCCGCAAGGACGTCCGGGACGCCGTGCTCGCGGCGCGGGCGGCGGTCAAGGGCTGGTCGGGTGCGACCGCGTACAACCGGGGGCAGATCCTCTACCGGGTCGCCGAGATGTTGGAGGGCCGGCGGGACCAGTTCGTCGGTCTCGGTGTGCCGGCCGACGAGGTCGACGAGGCGATCGACCGCTGGGTCTGGTACGCCGGCTGGGCCGACAAGCTGACCCAGGTGTACGGCAACGCCAACCCGGTCGCCGGGCCGTACTTCAACATCTCCGCGCCGGAGCCGACCGGGGTGGTCGGGGTGCTCGCCCCGGCCGAGCCGGCGCTGCTCGGGCTGGTCAGCGTGGTGGCCCCGGCGATCGTCACCGGCAACACGGTGGTGGTACTGGTCGCCGAGGCGAGCCCGCTGCCCGCGATCACCCTCTCCGAGGTGCTGGCCACCTCCGACCTGCCCGGCGGGGTGGTGAACCTGCTCACCGGCCGGCCGGCCGAGACCGCGCCGTGGCTGGCCGGGCACATGGACGTGAACGCGCTCGACCTGACCGGGGTGGACGATCCGGGGCTCGCCGCCGAGCTGGAGCGGGCGGCGGCCGGAAACCTCAAGCGGGTGCTCCGGCCGGCGGCCGGGCCGGTCGACTGGACCGCCGATCCCGGCATCGGCCGGATGACCGCGCTGCTGGAGACGAAGACCGTCTGGCACCCGAAGGGCGTCTGAGCCGGGGGCCGGAGCCGCGTCACATGGCGGCCACCGGGGCGGAGACTATACGACAACGGGTAGTAGAATTGCCGCGTGACGCGACTCGGTGATCTCGAACGTGCGGTGATGGACGTGCTCTGGGACCGGGGTACCGGTGCCGGGGCGACCGTCCGCGAGGTGGCCGAGGCGTTGCGGGACCGTGAGCTGGCGTACACCACGGTGATGACGGTGCTCGACCGGCTCGCCGGCAAGGGCATGGTCGAGCGGGAACGGGAGGGGCGGGCCTGGCGCTACCGGCCGGCCGCCAGCCGCGAGGCGCACATCGCCCGGCTGATGCTCGACGCGCTGGATCTGGCCGGCAGCCGGGACGCCGCGCTGGTCCGGTTCGCCCGCTCGGTGACCGGGACCGAGGCCGAGGTGCTGCGCGCGGCGCTCGACGAGGAGGCCGACGAGTTCCCGGCCGCGTCCGACCGGCCGCCGGCCGCGGAACGGCAGGGCTGAGCCGATGCTCTACGCCGCGCACTTCGCGCTCGCCGTGCTGGCCTGCTATCTCGCCGCCCAGGTGCTGGCCCGTTCCGGCCGGCTCGGCGCGGGGTGGGCGTGGCACAGTCCCCGGGTCGCGATCGTCTGCTGGCAGTTCGTCGGGCTGGCGCTGGGGCTCTCCGCGATCGGGCTGCCGATCTCGCTCGGGCTCGCCCCGTACGGCCAGGGCACCGGTTCCGCACTGCGCTCGCTCGCCGGTGACCTCTTCGGCGGTGGCGACCTGCCGCCCGGCCTGGGGGTGACCCATCTCGGCCTGGTCGGCATCGGGCTGGGGGTGGCGGCGGTGCTGCTCGGCTCGACGGCGCGGAGCCTGCTCGGCGCGCTGCGCGCCCAGCGCCGGCACCGGGACCTGCTGACCCTGGTGGCCCGGGACGACCCGGCCGCCCCCGGCGCACTCGTGCTCGACCACCCCAGCGCGGCCGCGTACTGCCTGCCCGGGGTACGCCCGCAGGTGGTGGTCAGCGCCGGCACCCTGAGCCTGCTCGACCGGGCGCAGCTCGCGGCCGTACTCAGCCACGAGCGGGCGCACGCCGACGAGCGGCACGACCTGGTGCTGCTTCCCTTCACCGCGCTCTGCCGGGCACTACCCGGCGTCGGCTGGGTACGCGCGGCACACGACGCCGTCGCCCTGCTGGTGGAGATGCGGGCCGACGACAAGGCCCGGCGGCTGCACGCCGACGGCCCGCTCGCCGCCGCGCTGCTGCGGTTCGCCAGCGCGGGTGCCCGGGTCACCCCGGCCGGTGCGCTCGGGGTCGCCGACGGTGAACTCGACGCCCGGGTGCAGCGCCTGCTGGAGGTACGCCGACCGGGCCGGCTGCCCGGCGCGACCGCGCTGGCGCTGGCGACGGCCCTGGTCACCCTGCCGGTGTCGCTGTTCCTGCACTGAGTCGTCGGGCATCTACTACATCTCGTAGTAAACTGGCCCTGTCACGGAAGCTGCCCGAAAAGATGCGTGGGAAATGGGTCTTCGACGGTCGCCGGCCACGCCGGACGGACGGGGTGATGCCGCCGGCATCGCCCCGGTTCCCACCGTCGCCGGTCCCGGCACCCACCCCGGCATCGCCCCCGCCGCCGGCAGCGCCGCGGACGCCGGTGCCGGGCGGCGCGCAGGTCCACCCGGCCCGGCCGATCGCCGGCCTCCCGCTGCGGCCGATCGCCAGCCTCCCGGCCCCGCCGATCGCCAGCCTCCCGCTGCGGCCGATCGCCGGCCTTCCGGTGCGGCGGTGAGTCGCCGCCCGTTCGATCCCCGCCTGCTGCGCCGGGTGCCCGGCGCACGGCGTCAGCTCGGACTGCTCGGCGTGCTCGGCGTCGTCGCCGCCGGACTCGTCATCGCCCAGGCCACCACCCTCGCCATCGTGCTGGCCGAGGCGGCCGGCGGGCACCTCGACCGGGCCGCGCTGGCCGGCTTCCTGGCCAGTGTGGCCGGCCGGGCGGCCCTGCTCTGGGCGCAGGGCACCCTGGCGGCCCGGACCGCCGCCACGGTCAAGGCCAGCCTCCGGGCCGACCTGCTCGCCGCCGTCGACCGGCGCGGACCCGCCTGGCTCTCCGGGCAGCGCGGCGGTCAGCTCGCCACCCTGGCCGGGCGCGGTTTGGACGCGCTGGACGCGTACTTCACCGGCTACCTGCCGCAGCTCGTGCTGAGCATCACGGTGCCGCTGGCCGTACTGGCCCGGCTGTTCCTCGCCGACTGGAGTTCCGCCCTGGTGATCGCGGCGACCCTGCCGCTGGTCCCGATCTTCGGAGCGCTGCTCGGCTGGCAGGCCCAGGCCGCCACCGAACGCCAGTGGCGCCGGCTGGCACTGCTCGGCGGCCACTTCCTGGACATGCTGCGCGGGCTGCCCACCCTGCACCTGTTCGGCCGGGCCCCCGCCCAGGTGGCCGTGGTACGCCGGATGGCCGACCGGCACCGCCGCGCGACGATGCGGACGCTGCGGATCGCCTTCCTCTCCGCGCTGGTACTCGAACTGGTCGCCACCCTCTCGGTCGCCCTGGTCGCGGTGCCGGTCGGCCTGCGGCTGCTCGGCGGCGGGCTCGCCCTGCAGACCGCGCTGCTGGTGCTGCTGCTCGCCCCCGAGGCGTTCCTGCCGCTGCGCGCCGCCGGCAGCCAGTTCCACGCCAGCCAGGAGGGACTGACCGCGCTGGACGAGGCGCTGACCCTGCTCGGCCCCGAGCCGCCCGCCGGCAGCACCGCCGCCCGGGCTCCGGCCGCGCCGGCCGCCGTGCGCACCGGCGACCCGGGCGGCCGGGACGGCGAACACCCACCCACGCCCGGCGGGCACGGCGGGCACGGCGGACAGAGCGAGCACGCCCGGCACGGCGAGATCAGGTTCGAGTCCGTGACCGTGGAATACCAGCGCGGCATCGCGCTGCGGGACGTCACCCTCACCATCCGGCCCGGCGAACGGATCGCGGTCGTCGGACCGAGCGGCGCCGGCAAGAGCACCCTGCTGAACCTGCTGCTCGGATTCGTCACCCCCAGCAGCGGGCGGATCACAGTCGGCGGTACCGACCTGGCGACGCTGGACCTGGCCGGGTGGCGCCGGCAACTGGCCTGGGTACCGCAGCGGGCCCACCTGTTCGGCACCTCGCTGGCCGACAACATCCGGCTCGGCGCACCGGACGCGCCGATCGGGGCGGTCCGGGACGCGGTCCGGGCCGCCGACCTGACCGAGGTGGTCGCCGACCTCCCCGACGGTCTCGACACCCGGCTCGGCGAGCGCGGCCACGGGCTCTCCAGCGGGCAGCGGCAGCGGGTGGCGCTGGCCCGGGCCTTCCTCCGGGACGCCCCGATCGTGCTGCTCGACGAGCCCACCGCCCGGCTCGACGCCGGTTCCGAGGCGGCCGTACTCGCGGCCACCCGACGGCTGGTCGCCGGCCGTACGGCCCTGCTGGTGGCGCACCGCCCGACGCTGCTGGCCGAGGCGGACCGGGTCTTCCGGGTCGAGGACGGACGGGTGACCGAGCAGGAGCCGGTCGCGGCGCTGCCCCGGGAGGTGGTGGCGTGAGACTGCGTCCCGAACGGACCGTCTGGCGGCTGGCCCGCCCGTACCTCGGTCGGCTGCTCGGCGCCGGCCTGCTCGCCGCCGGTACCGAACTCGCCGGGCTGGCCCTGCTGGCGACCGCGACCTGGCTCCTGGTCAGCGCCGCCGGCCGACCCCCGCTGGACACCCTCACCGTGGCGATCGTCGCGGTACGGGCCCTGGCGATCGGCCGGGGCGTGCTGCGCTACACCGAGCGGCTGGCCGGGCACGACGCCGCGCTGCGGGTCGTCACCGAGGTTCGGGCCCGGGTCTTCGCCGCGCTGGCGGCCCGGCGCACCGCCGCCCCGCAGCGCTCCGCGGACCTGCTCAGCCGGCTCGTCTCGGACGTCGAGGCGGTGCAGGACCTGCTGCTCCGGGTGCTGGTCCCGGGGGCGGCGGCCAGCCTCGTGGGCCTGCTCGCCGTGCTCGGCGCCTCCGCCGTCGCCCCGCTCGCCGGGCTGGCGCTGGCCGGCGGGCTGCTGCTGGCCGGAGTCGTGCTCCCGGCGCTGGCGGCGGTGCTCACCCGGCGTACCGCCCACCGGGTGGCGCCGTTGCGCGGCGCGCTCGCCGGGGACGCGGTGGACCTGACCGCCGGCGCCGCCGACCTGGCCGCGTTCGGCGCGACCGGAGCGGCGCTGGACCGGGCGGACGCCCGGGCCCGCGAACTCGCCGGGCTGGAGCGCCGGACGGCGGCGCTGGGCTGGGCCGTCGACGGTCTCGGAGTACTGGTGGCCGGTGCGACCAGCGCCGCCGTACTGACCGTGGCGTTGCGGGCGGGCGTCTCCGGGGTACTCGTCGGGGTCCTCGCGGTCGGCACGCTCGCCGCCGTCGAGGCGGCCCTGGCGCTGGTCGGCGCGGCCCGGCACTGGACCCGGCTGCGCGCCGGCCTGACCCGGGTGGCCGACCTGCTGGTGGACGCCCCGGCGGAGTCGGCGGCGACCCCGGGCGTCGGGTCCGGTGACGGCTCCGGGACGGCGCGGGTGGCCCGACGCTGGCACTGCCGGGTCGAGGGGGTGAGCCTGCGGTACCGTCGCCCGGGCCCGCCCGCGCTCGACGGGGTGAGCCTCGACCTTCCGGCGGGGAGCCGGATCGCCGTCGTCGGTCCGAGCGGTGCCGGCAAGAGCAGCCTGCTCGCCGTGCTGACCGGGATGGTCCGGCCGGACCACGGCCGGGTTCTGCTGAACGGCGTCGACCTGCCCGACCTCCCCGTCGAGCGGCTGCCCCGGATCGTCGGCGGGCTCCTCGCCGAGGCACACGTCTTCCACGCCACCGTCCGGGAGAACCTCCTGCTCGGCCGGACCGGCGACGACCCGACCGGCGGGACCGACGAGGACCTGGTCCGCGCGGCCTCGGCGGCGGGCCTGCTGGACTGGGTACGCCAGCAGCCCGCCGGCTGGGACACGATGGTGGGCGAGGACGGCGGTCAGCTCTCCGGCGGGCAACGTCAGCGGCTGCTGCTGGCCCGGGCCCTGCTCGCCGCCCCGGCCGGAATCCTGGTGCTGGACGAGCCGACCGAGGGTCTCGACCCCACGGCTGCCGACGCGGTGCTCGGCTCGGCGACCGCGTACGCCGGCCCGGACCGCACCGTGGTACTCGTGACGCACCGACTGTCCGGTGTGGACAGGTACGACGAGGTCGTCGTCCTCGACCAGGGGCGGATCGTCGACCGGGGCAGCCACGCCGAACTCGTCGACCGACCGGGCTGGTACCGCGACCAGTGGCTACGCCAGACCGGCGCGGAACGGGACTATCTGGCGCTCGGCGGCTGAGCCCGGCGCGGACGCCTCAGGCGGGTGCGCCGGGGGTGGGTGCTCCGCCGAGGAACTGCCCCACCGTCGAACTGAACTCCTGCCAGCTCGTCCGCTCACCCGCCAGGGCACGCTGCCCGGCACCGGTCAACTCGTAGGTCCGGCGCTCGCGGCCGTTGACCGTGCTCCAGGCGCTGCTGACGTAGCCGGCCCGCTCCAACCGGCGCAGCGCCGGATAGATGGTCCCGGTTGGCAGATCGAGCACGCCGCCGCTGCGGGCCCGGAGCGCCTCGATGATCGCGTAGCCGTGCAGCGCCCCCCGCTCAAGCACCGCGAGCAGCAGCGCATCGAGATGGCCGTGCAGCGCCTGGGCGTTCATAGGTAGTAAGCCTACTAATATATGCGGCGAAGTCCAACGGGGTGCCGGCATCCACGCCCGCCGCCGGCCTACTAGGGTGTGTGCGCAGAGTCACCGA
The DNA here is from genome assembly GCF_003030345.1 of Plantactinospora sp. BC1. NCBI lineage: Bacteria > Bacillati > Actinomycetota > Actinomycetes > Micromonosporales > Micromonosporaceae > Plantactinospora > Plantactinospora sp. BC1. Next base: position 2,928,090 of record NZ_CP028158.1, on the reverse strand, counting down.
TCCGCCGGCACCCTCGCCGGGTCGGGTGCCCACATCGAGCGCACACGGAGGTCAGCGTGGCCCGCCAGTCGTCCCACCGGCCCGAAACCGACGAGCCCGGAAACGAGCCCGTCGGAAGCGACGGGGCTGTCGACCCCGGGCAGATCGACGCCGGCTCCTCGGAAAGCAGCGACGACACCGCCGGCACCGGCGACGCCCCGGCGACGTCCGGCACGGCGGACCGTTCGCTGTGGGAAGAGGTCCGGATCGACCCGGTCGAGATCGCCCTCCCCTCGGGCTCCGGCTTCACCCTGCGGGCGTACCGCCCGGCCAGCGAACTGACTCTGACCGACATCGAGGACCGGGAGCACGACGACCTCTTCGCCAGCCGGTCCCGGCGGGCCGAGGTCGACGAGGACGAGGACGACGACGAGACCGTCGTGATCCTCGACGAGGAGGTCGCCGACCAGTTCGCCGAGGCGGAGAAGGAGGAGGCGGAGCGGGACGGCAAGTCCGGGGCCGCCGACCCCGACGCCGAGGCGGCCGAGACGGAGGCCGAGGAGGAGGACGAGGGCGAGGAGGTGCCGGCCTTCCTCACGTACCGGGGGAAGCTGCTGCTCTTCAAGAGCCCTGAGGCTCTCGTCACATTCGTCCGGTCCGGCGCGCCGCACGATCTGGCCGACCTGGACACCTGGGACCAGCTCGTCGAGCGGATCACGCCGGCCGACGTCGCCCCGCTGGACGAGGACTCCTACGAGCTCGACCTCGTGGTGGAGAACCTCCGCGGCGGGCACGACGTCTGGGACTCGACGCTGCTCATCGAGGCAGGTGAGGTGGCCCGCGACCTGGCCTACGCGCTCCGGCTGCCGGCCGTACTGGATATGCTGTCACCCGGCTCCAGCCTGGACGACCTCGACGAGGCGCTCCGGGCCACCGTGGCCGGCGGCCTCGGCGGATTCCGGGGTCGGCGGCGACTCAAGAAAATCGGGGCACAAACCGCAAGTCTCGGGTGGCGCACGATTATCGGCAAGATCTCTGCCGCCGTGGACTGGCGCGACTGACCCCTCACCAGGGAGCATCAGTCTTTGGCACACCACTTGTGTCTCGGGAGGAGGACGACGCCGTGGCGCTCGTGCGGGTGTACTGCGGTCTGGCCTCTGCGGACGCGACGGGTCGGCCGGCTCCGGCCGGCGCGACGCTGACCTCCGCAGTGGTCGACGACGCAGGCAGACTGCTCCACGTCTGCGAGATCACCGATGACCCGGCTGGCTACGCCCAGCTCGGCGCGGTGCTCGTCGAACGGGGCAGCGGGCCGAGTGGCGTGGCCGTCGCGGCGGACAGCGACGACCACCTGGTCACCTCGCTGCTGAGCGCGGCCGGGCGTCCACTGGTCATCGCCGACGACGACGCCGTCGACGACTTCGCCGAACGCTTCGCCGACGACGAGTCGGCCGAGGAGCGGGAATCCGCCCCGGCCGAGCGGCGCGCCGTCGGGCTGGCCCGGGCGTTGCAGGCCGGCGCGCTCTCCGCGGCCACCCTGCCGCCGCCGCGCGAACTCGTCAGCTTCAAGCCGGTACTCGCCGCGCACGCCGCGCTCGCCAACGGCCGGCACGCCGCCGCCGTGGCCCTGCGCGAGGTGCTGCGCGAGCTCTACCCGGCCGCGCTGCGGGCGTACCCGGACCCGGCCGAGCCGGTCTCGCTGGCCGTACTCGACGCGCTGCCCGAGCCGGGCATGCTCGGCGGCACCGCCGCACGTGGCCGGGACACCTCGGTCGCCACCGACGCCATCGCCGCCCATCTCGCCGCCGACGGTGTGGCCGAGGCCGACGTCATCACCGACGCGGTCACCGCGCTCCGGGTCGCCATCGCGGAGACCCCTCGACGGGGCGCCGCCAACAAGGCCCTCACCTCTGCGGCGGCGGAGACCGTACGACAGGCCGTGGCGGCCGTACGCGCCTGCGACGCCGGCTGCGACGCGCTGGTCGCCACCCTGACCGCCCGGGTCGTCAGCACGCCGGCTCCGAGCCGGCGGGCCGGGCGGCGCAGCGTCGGTGACGCACCGGTGCCGGCCGGCACCGGGCTGCCGGTGCGGGAGCCGGTGCCCAGCTCGGGTCGGCGCAACCGGCACCAGCCGGCGGCGGCCGGCACCGGGCCGGCCAGCCCGCAGCCGATGGGGCCGCCGCCGGTCGCTCCGGCACCGGTCGCACCGCCACCGATGGCCCCGCCACCGGTCACCCCCTCCTCCGCGCCGCCGCTGTCGCCGGCCGCCACGCTCTCGATGCCGGTCGTGCCGGTCTCCGGACCGCCCCGGGAACCGCGCTCGGCGGCGCCCTCCTCCGCGCCGCCGGCCTACCAGGCCGACACGATGGCGAACCGGCCGGTCTCCGCGCCGCCGCCTCCGCCGCCCGGGATGACGCCGATCCCACCGACGCAGCGCGGGTCGATCCCGCCCGCCGAGGCCGGCGAACCCTTCCGGGCCACCCTGACCACCGCCGCCATCAACAGCGCCCGCAACGAGCGGCGGCCGACGCCGATCACGCCCCGACCGAAGACCAACGGGGACAGCTCGACGCGTCCGGGCACGATCTCCGCCGCCGGCCTGACCGTGTCGGTGCCGGCGGCCCGGCCCGAGCCGACGGCACCGCCCGGTTCCCGGGCCAACTGGCCGCTGGTCAACTCGGGCGACGAGCAGGACGACCGGGCGGCCGGGTCGGGATACCCCGGCTACCCGGGCGGGCAGTCCGGCGAGCGGGACGCCCCGGTCAGCGCGGCGCCCGCCGACGGGCGGGTGACCCCGCCGTGGCAGGCGGACGACCTGCCCCCCGAGCCGCCGACGCTGCGCCTCGTCGAGCCGTCGCCGCTGGCCGACCGGCCCCTGCACAACGGTCTGCCCGCCGACAACCCGCCGCTGCGCCTGGTGGACCGGGAGGAGCCGGCGGCCCGGGCCGGATCGGCCCTGCCCCGCCGCAATACCGAGCCGAGCACGCCCCCGGTCTCCGACGAGGGTGACGGCGACCTGCTGATCTTCGCGGCGGCCAGGTCCGCCTGGTTCACCGGTCACCCCGAGGAGAGCGAGGTGGAGTGGTCGTCGACCGCCGACAGCGGTTGGCGGGCCGCCGAGCAGGCGTCCCGGCCCTCGGTCGGCGCCTCGACCAATGCCGGCCTGCCCAAGCGGGTGCCGCAGGCCAACCTGGTGCCCGGTTCGCCGCTGCGGGACGAGCGCCCGCTGCGGATCGTCCGTGACGCTGCCCGGATCGCCGAGCACACCACCGGCTACTTCCGGGGCTGGCGGCGCGGCCAGGAGATCGGCGGCTACGCCGTGGGTGGCCGGCCGGGCCGGGAGGCCGCCGGAGGCTGGGACTTCAGCCGCGACCCCGACGAGCGGGCCGACAACCTTGACTATGAATACCGCTCCGCCGGTTACCGCTCCTGACCGAACCGGACGAACCGCTCCACCGCAAACCCACACCGGCACGTCGACGACTCGGCCGGTGTGGGTTTTCCGCGTCCGCGCAGGGCACTGCGTGCCCGCTCGGCCACGCTCCGCTCTGCCGGGCCCGGCCGGTCGACAGTGCCGCCCGGACCGTCCGGTCAGGACCCGTCGGCTGACTGGTCAATCAGCGTTCAACCTACGTCGACCTGGTGTTTCTTCCCACAGTGTGCGGAGTTGACGACCCGTGGGAGGTGCCGCGACCATACCCCGGGACCGTAGGCGACACCTGCGACCAGCGGATGGAGGGCGACGATGGCCGGACCGGCAGTCGAGGCGTGGACGCTGAGCCGGCGGGGCCTTCTGGCGGCAGCCGCCACCACCCTGCTCGCCGCCTGCGGCCGTGACGACCAGGATCCGGTCGGGCCGCCCGGACCGGACGCCCGCGAACTCGTCATCGGCGCCAGCCTCGAACTCACCGGCCCCGGCCAGGCACTGGGCGTACTCCAGGAACGGGCGCTGAAGATCACCGTCGACAAGCTCAACGAGCAGGGCGTACCCGTCGGCAACCTGCGCCGCACCGTCCGGCTGGTGGTCCGGGACAACGCCAGCGAACCACGGCTCGCCGCCCAGCACGCCACCGAACTGGCCACCCGGGAGAACGTGCACGCGCTGATCGGCGGCTGCCTCGCCGAGACCTCCCTGGCGATCATCCCGATCGCTCAGCAGCAACAGGTGCCGTTCATCTCCTTCGCCGCGGCCGACAACCTCACCGTGCCGCTGGCGCAGCGGACGTACATCTTCAAACTCACCCCGGACGCCCGCGACGTGGCGAGGGCGCTGGCCCCGCTGATTCGCTCGCAGGGCTTCGAACGGGTCGGTCTGCTGGCAGCACCCGGCGCGCACGGCGATTCGGGCGTACGGGCCCTCACAGCGGCTCTCAAGGCGGTCGACGTCGACCTCGCCAAGGTGACCCGGCTGCCCCGGGCCGAGAACGCCGACTACCGACCGGCGGCCCGGAAGGTGACCGACCCCGATCCCGACGCGGTGGTCATCTGGGGCACCGCGCCGTTCTCCGGTACGGCGGCCCGGGCGCTGCGGCAGACCGGCTACGAGGGCCGGATCTTCTTCGACGCCGGTGCGGTGGCCGAGGACACCCTCTCGGAGACGAACGCCCCGGCGGTCGAGGGCGCGTACGTCGTGCACCCCGCCTCGCTGAACAGCTCGTCGCTGACGAACACCTCCACCGCCGGGCTGGACCGGCGGGACTTCGTCTACCGCTACATCCACCTGTACGGCTCGTTCAGCGGCTTCGCCCCGTACGGGGCGGACGCGCTGCGACTGATCGTCAACGCGGCCCGGCTCGGCAAGAGCGTCGACCGGGGTCGGCTCCGCGCCTATCTGGGTAACCAGATCACCGAGGGGATCGCCGGGGCGTACGCGTTCGCCCCGATCCGGCACGGCGGGATGGAGCCGGACTCGCTCGGCGTCTTCACCGTGGTCTCCGGCTCCTGGAGCCGGGTCTCCTGACGTCCCGTCGCGGCGCTCTGCCGCCCCCGCGGCTCCGCCGCCCTCGCGGCCTACCGTCGCCGAGACGGCTCTCCAGAGTGGCTTTCCAGGGCGACGCGGGACCCCCGGCCGCCGCTCTGGCTCTGACGGGGGCGCTGCCGGCACGGCGCGGGATCACTTCCGCCATCACCATCCGAAGGCGACGGTGACGCTCCCGATGCGACCGTGCCGCCTCCATGGTCGACGGGGCCGGCCGCCAGGTGTGGAGCAGGTCCGGCGAACCGCTTCACAGCCGACCGGGCCGCCTCCAGAGGTCGACCGGTCCGGCCTGCACCGTCCGATCCGGATGCCGGTCGACCGGGCGATCCGGATGCCGGTCGCCGGGGTCGCCGGGCGGGGCCACCGGCGCCGAAGCCCGGCCCCTCCGCTCCGCCTCGCCACACCGGCGCAGAGACCCCTCCACCCGGGTCGCGGTCGACGCCGTCGCCAACGGGCGGACGCGGGCGGACGCGGGCAGCCGCCTACCCGGCACGGGCCGGGCAACCACGTCGGGCGTACCGGCCCAGGGCCGGGCCGCTCCCGACGGGCGACGTGTGCTCGCCGGTCAGGCCGGAGCGACGGCGCGCGAGCGCCGCATGGTGAGCACGTACTCGACCAGCGAGATCAGCACGTGCTTGGTCGACTCCCGGTTCCGGGCGTCACACGCGACGACCGGAACCTCGTTCGAGATCGCCAGCGCGTCCCGCACGTCCTGCGGGTCGTGGTACTGCATCCCGTCGAAGCAGTTGATCGCCACGAGGTACGGCAGCCGCCGGTGCTCGAAGAAGTCGATGGCCGCGAAGCAGTCGGCCAGCCGGCGGGTGTCCACCAGGACGACCGCACCGATCGCGCCCCGCACCAGTTCGTCCCACATGAACCAGAACCGCGTCTGGCCCGGCGTGCCGAACAGGTACAGGATGAGATCCCGGTCGATCGAGATCCGACCGAAGTCCATCGCGACCGTGGTGGTCGTCTTGCCTGGCACCTGGCGGGTGTCGTCGACACCCACCCCAGCCGACGTCATGATCGCCTCGGTGGTCAGCGGCGTGATTTCCGAGACCGAACCGACCAGTGTTGTCTTGCCGACGCCAAAGCCACCGGCGATGACGATCTTCGCCGATGTCACGCGCCCGGCCGTTGGGCGGTGCGACATGTCAGAGCCTGCGAAGTCCACTCAGCACCCTCTCCAGCAGTTCAGTGCCCACCGCGTCGTTTGAGTCGTCCAGAATTGTCGGTTCGTGCACCGCCACCAGGCCATCGGCGGCCATGTCGGCGATCAGGACCCGAGCCACTCCGAGCGGTAACTGCATCCGCGCCGCGATCTCCGCGAGCGACTGCAGCCGACCATCACACAGCGCGGCGATGTATTGATGCTCCCGGCCCTGGCCGCCATTGCCGTTACCGGCGGACCGACCGCGCACCGTCGTCTCGACGAGCGCCTCCAGGGCGATGTCCAGTCTCGGCCTAGTACGACCACGGGTAACGGCATATGGCCTCACCAGCGCGCCCGTCGGCTCGTCGCGTTCAGCCATCATCGCCGTTCACCCCCTTCTCGTCGTACCCGAGACTCAAAGCCTGGAGTTCGTCATTGTTCCATTGTCGTCGCACCGGCCGGCGAACCACACCGGCCGGGTACCACCTAGCTCAACATCCCCGCAGCGGCCCGGGGCGGCGGCGTCAACGCGTCACCCACCCGGTCGACGAGCAGTGCCATCTCATATCCCACCTGCCCGACGTCACAGCTGCGGGCGGCGAGGACCGCGAACGACGAGCCGTCCGAGATGGACATCAGGAACAGGAAACCATTGTCCATCTCGACCACTGTCTGCAGCACCGCCCCACCCTCGAAGCAGCGCGCCGCCCCCTGGGTGAGGCTGACCAGGCCGGATGCGATCGCGGCGAGCTGATCCGCCCGGTCACGCGGGAGGTCCCGTGACGACGCCAGGAGCAGGCCGTCCGCGGAGACGGCGATCGCGTGGGCGACGCCGGGCACACGATCGGCGAAGTTGGCCAAGAGCCAACCGAGATCCTGCGTAGATGTCATCCTTCATGCTCCTTCTGGCCGCTTGCGGTCGCGGGGCCCACCCCGGCCTGCGGGGATCGCTGCCCAGCCGGAGTCGCCTCCGGGTTGGTCGACTGGTCGTCCGTCGGGTGCGTGCGGCCACGCTGCACCCCACGGTGGTACGCGGACAAGAGCCCGCGAACCGCCTCCGGCGTACGACGCTGCACCGAGGTGGTCGGCTTCTCCACCGCTCCGGGCACCAACTGTGCCATCGGTACCCGCTTGGGCAGTCCGGTCTGGGTGGTCTGGCCACCCGACGTCGTGGCAGCTGCCGTAGCCGCCATGGCTGCCCGCCAACCGTCGTCGGCAGCCGTACGCCAGCCGCCGCCCTCGCCTGGCCGACCGGTGCCGTTGGTGCCCGGCCCGCTCCCCGGCTGCTGGCCACCGGAGCTCGGGCTGTGCACCGTTGCCGCGTTGCCTGTCGTCGGTACGGATCCGGCTTGGGCCGCGTCGGGAACAGCGGTGTCCACCGCGACGGCCTGGCCGGTCGCCTGGGAGGCCGGACCGGCTCCCTGCGGCTGCCCACCGGTCTCTTCCGGCTTCCGGCGGGTGCGGAACCAGGCCGACTCCAACTCGCGGAAGATCGGCAGTTCCATGGTCTCGTCGGCGAACTTCGGCCGCGCCTCCGCGTTGGCCGTGGCGTCCGCCGCCGGGGGCCGAGCCATCCTGGGCAGCTCGGCGGTCATGTCCAGGGCCGCGGCCAGGCGCTCCGGGACGGGCGGCGCGCTGGCCTCCCGGTCCGGCGTGTTCACCGGCGGCCAGGCCGGAGGTGCGTTGCCGCCCGGAACCGGCGGCTGCGCGGCCGGCGGCGGCACCGGGATCGGCGCTGGCGGCGGCACGGCCGGCGACGGGTTCAGACCGAACGGCGGCGCGGAGACCGGCGGTTGTCCGGCCGGCGGAGCCGAAACCGGCGGGACCGGCGGTGCGGAGACCGGCGGTGGCGCGGTCAGCCCGTTCGGCTGCGGATCCGGCGTGGCCGGGCGCTGCCTGGGGATGAACCCGGACATCGTCGTCTCCGACGCGAGGCCGGCCGGATCCTGCTCGGTGGCCCGCCGCTGCGGTAGCGGCTCGATGTCGTGTCCGTTGGGGATCCGGGGCGTGAAGGGGTCGTTTCCGTTGCGTCCCGCCCGGGCGCCGGTCAGGTCGGACCAGGCCGGCATCTCCCGGGGCTGGCTCGGGGCGCTGCCCTGCCCGCCGCCGTTCATCGCCGGCTCGTAGGGGCGGCCGTGCGGAGCGCCGTCGCGGTCGCGGTCGAAGCCCGGAGCACGGTCGCCGCCGAAGCCGGGACCACGGTCGCCACCGAAGCCCGGGCCACGGTCGCCACCGAAGCCCGGGCCACGGTCGCCACCGAAGGCCGGCACCGGCGGGGCGGCCGGTCCGCTCTCCAGGGCGAGCGGTGCGCCGAGCGCGGGGCGGGCGGAGGGTTCCGGCGTACCCGGGAAGCCGCCCGGGTGCTGCGTCCGGCCGGAGAGCGCCCGGGGAATCAGCATCGTGGTGGGCAGCGTGACGTCGGCGACGGTGCCCCGGTCGTGGCCGGGTCGCAGCTCGACCTTGACGCCGTGCCGGGACGCCAGCCGGGCGACCACGACCAGACCCATCATCCGGGAGACGGTCACGTCGACGGCGGGCGGCGTGGCGAGCCGCTCGTTGAGGTCCTGTAGCTGCTCGGCGGTGATGCCGATGCCCCGGTCCTCGACGAAGAGCGTCGCCCGGTCACCGACCCGGCGGGCCTCGACCATCACCTGCGAGTCCGGCGGGGAGAAGGCCGTGGCGTTGTCGAAGAGCTCGGCGACCAGGTGCACCAGGTCGTTGACGGCCGCGGCCTGGACCTCGATGTCCCGGTCGACCATGCCGAACTCGATCCGGGTGTAGTGCTCGACCTCGGACTGCGCGGCCCGGAGCACGTCGATCAGTGCCGCCGGCTCACGCTGCACCCGGGTCGAGTCGGCACCCGCGAGCACCAGCAGGTTCTCGTCGTTGCGGCGCATCCGGGTGGCCAGGTGGTCGAGCTGGAAGAGCTCGGCCAGCCGGTCCGGGTCCTCCTCGCCGCGCTCCAGCCGGTCCAGGTGACCGATGAGCCGGTCGACCAGGATCTGCGAACGGCGGGCGAGGTTGACGAACATCGTCGCGACCGAGGCCCGCAGTGCGGCCTGCTCGGCTGCGGTCCGGACGGCCTCCAGGTGGACGGCGTTGAACGCCTCGGTCACCTGGCCGAACTCGTCCTTGCTGCGTACCGGTAGTGGCTCGGCGATCTGGTTGGCCACCTGTACCGGTGACATCTGCGCGGTCATCTGCGGGTCGCGCAGTCGGGACACCGCGTGCGGCAGGCCGTACTGGGCGATGGAGAGCGCGCCGTGCCGCAGTTCGCGCAGCGAGCGGGCCATCGAGCGGGCGACCAGGTAGGCGAAGAGCACGGCCAGCAGCAGCATGCTGAGCAGCAGGCCGGTCTCCAGGAAGACCTGGCGCTGCACGTCGTCGCGGAGCGCGCTGGCCTCGGCGAGTACGTCGGAGTCGAGCCGGCCCTCGACCGTACGGATCAGCTGGGCGTTGCCGACCATCGCCGAGTCCCAGTCGTCGGCGTCGAACGGCGCGGCGGACATGCTCGCGTCCGTCCGGCCCCGGATCCAGCCGCCGTAGCTGTCGACCTCGCGCACGTCGGCGCCGGTCACCGTCTCGTCGTAGAAGGCGGACTCGGAGCCGGTCGCGATCGCCTTGAAGGTCTGCAACGCCTGCTGCTGACCGGTCTCGGTGGCGATGTAGTCGGTCTGCAACGCGGCGGTCAGCTCACCGTCGATCAGCGCGCGGTGCACCACGACCCGCCGCATCGACAGGAACTCCTTGCCGCGCGCGTTGGCGGCGGCGGCCCGCATCCGGTCGCTCAGCGAGGCGTTGCCGGCGAGCTGCGAGGCCAGGTCCCGGATGTTGAGCAGGTCGTTGATCAGACCCTCGTACGACTGTGCCGCGTCGGTGAGCTTGAGCTTGGAGTTGATGACCTGGCTGCGGATCCCCGGCAGGTCGGCCAGGCCCTGGTCGATCTGGGCCAGCAGCGCGTCGAAGTTGCCCGGCAGCTCGTCGAGCTGCGCCCGGCGCTCCGAGTAGGGGCCCTTGGCCTTGTCGACCTCGGGATGCACCTTGTTGTAGGCGTCGCGGGCCGTCTTCCGGGTGGTGTCGTTCTGCGCGCCGAGCAGCAGTACGGCGCCGGCCCGCTCGTCCTGCAGGTCGTGCACCAGTTCGCCGGAGGTCTGGGCGAGCGTGGCCAGGGTGTGCGCCCGGTTCGCGTCGTCCAACGTCTCCATGTGGTCGACGATGCTGGTCGTACCGACCACGACGACCGCGATGGTCGGCGCGATCATGATCAGACCCAGCTTCGACCAGATCGGCATGTCGCGCAGCCGGCCGGCGACCGGCCAGCGGAGACGCGACAGGATCGGGCTTGCTGTCTTCGGCCGCTTGCTCACGTCACCGCCTTTCCATCCAGTACCCGGCCAAAGGCCCAGGGCACCGCTGATCGACCGACCCGGGCGGGTCGGACCTCCGAGATTCCATCACGCCGCAACTCAAGAAGAAAGCCCAGGTTGTCACCGACTGGAAGCGCATCCGGATGTCCCCGCGATTTGACAGCAGTCTGTCTTTCTGGTGTCACCCAGGGTAGTCACGCATCCTGTCCATGCTCTACTGCCGTCAACCGTCCAGAACCGGCTGGTCACCGCTCGGCCCGGACCCGGAACCCGCACCGCAACGTATCGAACGTTACCGGCACGGGGAAACCCTACGCCCTCGCGTACGGTGGCTGCGTTCGGCTCCGGTGTCACCGGAAGGCCGGCGCTCGCAGGCGCAGAGAACCATTGCCCGACCGGTCCGGCACGGCAAGGTCGAAGTGCCGGATTACGCGCTCCGTGCGGACCACCGAATGGCCGCCTGGGCAGCCCGGCTGACCGCCCCGGCAGTTTTCCCGACCAAAAGAGATAGCAGACCGGAAATCGTGCGACAACGCCCCGACTCGGTGGCCGATCCGCACCTGGCCGGATCGGCCCACCCGTCAGGACGACAGCTTGGCGTACGCCGGCTTGATCACCTCGTTGATGATGGCGAGCCGCTCGTCGAACGGGATGAAGGCGCTCTTCATCGCGTTGATGGTGAACCACTGCAACTCCGGGTAGCCGTAGTCGAACGCCTCGACCAGCAGCGCCATCTCCCGGGACATCGAGGTACCGCTCATCAGCCGGTTGTCGGTGTTGACGGTGACCCGGAACCGCAGGTCGCGCAGGAGCCCGATCGGGTGCTCCGCGATCGACGGGGCGGCACCGGTCTGCACGTTGGACGACGGGCAGAGTTCCAGCGGGATCCGCTTGTCCCGCACGTACGCGGCGAGCCGGCCCAGCACCGGCCGGTGGTCCCCGGGGGTGATGTCGTCGACGATCCGTACCCCGTGCCCCAGCCGGTCGGCGCCGCACCACTGGATCGCCTGCCAGATCGAGGGCAGCCCGAACGCCTCACCGGCGTGGATGGTGAAGTGGAAGTTCTCCCGTTGCAGGTATTCGAAGGCGTCCAGGTGCCGGGTGGGCGGGAAGCCCGCCTCCGCACCGGCGATGTCGAAGCCGACCACACCGGTGTCCCGGTGCCGGACGGCCAGCTCGGCGATCTCCTGCGAGCGGGCGGCGTGCCGCATCGCGGTCAGCAGCGTGCCGATCCGGATCGGGTGTCCGTGCGCCGCCGCCTCGGCGGCACCCTCGGCGAAGCCGGCCAGCACCGCCTCCACCACGCCATCGAGGTCGAGCCCCCGCTCCAGGTGCTGCTCCGGCGCGAACCGTACCTCCGCGTAGACCACCCCGTCGGCGGCCAGGTCCAGGGCACACTCGGCGGCCACCCGGCGCAGCCCCTCGGCCGTCTGCATCACCGCCACGGTGTGCGCGAAGGTTTGCAGGTAGCGCTCCAGCGAGCCCGAGTCGGCCGCCTCCACGAACCACCGGCCGAGTTCCTCCGGGTCGGTGGTGGGCAGCGGATGCCCCACCGCCTCGGCGAGTTCGACCACCGTCGCCGGGCGCAGCCCGCCGTCCAGGTGGTCGTGCAGCAGCGCCTTGGGTACCCGGACGATCTCTTCGTAGCCGATTGCCGCCATGCCCCGACCCTAGTGGCCCGGCCACCGCGACCAGCGGCGGCACCACCGCCGGCCCCGGCCAGGTCGCGCACTATCGTGACGGGGTGCCACCCGAGGTCCTGCGGCGGCTCCGCTGCCCGGTCTGCGCCCGGCCGCTGGCCGCCGTACCGCCCGCCGCGGCGGTCGCGCTGCGCTGCCCGGTGGGGCACAGCTTCGACCTGGCCCGGCAGGGGTACGTCAACCTGAGCGCCGGCCGGGCCACGCACTCCGGGGACAGCCCGGCGATGGTGGCCGCCCGTGAGGAGTTCCTCGCCGCCGGCCACTACGACCTGATCTCGACCGCACTCGCCGACCTCGCCAGGGCGGTCGCCGGGCCGGCGCCGCAGACGTACCCGGAACTTGTGGTGGATGCCGGCGCCGGCACCGGCCGGCACCTCGGCGCGGTGCTCGACGCGCTCCCCGCCGCCGTTGGGTTGGCCCTGGACGTCTCCAAGCCGGCGCTGCGCCGGGCCGCCCGGGCGCACCCCCGGGCCGGTGCGGCGCTCTGCGACACCTGGCGCGGGCTGCCGCTCGCCGACGGCACCGCGGGGCTGCTGTTGAACGTCTTCGCCCCGCGCAACGGGGCGGAGTTCCGCCGGGTGCTCCGGGGCGACGGCGCGCTGCTGGTGGTCACGCCGACCGCCGAGCACCTCGGCGAACTGGTCGACCGGCTCGGCCTGCTCCGGGTCGACCCGGCCAAGGAGGCCCGGGTCGCCGGCAGCCTGGCCGAGCACTTCACGCCCGGCGCGACGGCCGTGCACCGGGCCACCCTCCGGCTCGACCGGACCGGGATCCGCACCCTGGTCGGGATGGGCCCGAGCGCCTGGCACGCCGACCCCGACCGGCTCGGCCGGCGGATCGACGAACTCCCCGAACCGAGCGCGGTGACCGTGGCGGTCCAGGTGGCCGCCCACCACCCCCGCTGACCGCCGACCCGGCGGGCGGAGCCGGCGGGTCAGGTGGCGGGTCAGGTGGAGAGGTCGACCTCCTCCCAGCCGGCGGGCGGGTCGTGGAACGGGCCGTGGAAGACCACCGCCCACTCCAGCGCCCACCGCCGCTGGCCGATCGCGTTGCTGTCGATCATCCCGGGCAGTTGCAGCCCCGCCTGCTCGGCCTCCAGGTAACCCCAGTCCAGGCAGTAGTAGAAGTCGAGTACGACGGCGACCTCGGCCGCGTCCCGGGGCGCCGCCAGGGTGCGGGAGCGCCACTGGCCGAAGGTCTCCCCCGCCGCCAGGTTGGGCAGCCGCTCCATCAACCGCTCGTCGCTCGGCTCCGTCGGGTCCAGGTGCCGGCTCAGTCCGAGTACCCAGGCCAGCGCGAAGACCGCGTCGTGGTGCAGTACGAAGGAGCGGTGGTCGCCCCGGCTGCCCATCACGAACTGCCACTCCGGCGGCGTCACCGCCTCCACCAGGTGCGAGCCGAGCAGCCAGCTCATCCCCGCCTCCGGCGGCATGCCGAAGCAGCGCGCCAGCACCAGGTGCAGTACCGCCGTCCGGGCCTCGATCTCGGCGGTGGGTCGCAGCTCGACCGCGTCGCCCGGCTCCCAGACCAACGGAAACTGCTCCGGTGGCACGGGCAGCCCCAACCGCCGCAACTCGGTCACGTTGGCGGCCCGGACCGCCTGGGGGTCGGGAGCGGATACGGTCACAGCCTGTTTCCCGTCACGTCGGAGTCGCCTCGGGCGCGCACGGCACCCACGGCACCGCGTGCGGTGTGGCCCGTCGTCGAGCCGACCGCGCACCCGGTGCTACCCCCCGGCGACGGAGGATAGCCGGTCGGCAGGCCGTACACCATGGGCGCCCGGCGTGGCAGCCACACGGGTGGAAGCTGACCGGGACGAGCCCGGGTCGCGCCCGGACCCGGCCCGGTCGGTGGAGCTGGTCGTCGGTGGCGGCGCCCCGGCGGACGGCTAGCCGATCCGGTCGATGACCAGGGCCGGCAGGGTCGGCGGTTCGGCCGAGATCGACACCGCCTCGGCGGCGACGGCGCGCGCCGCCGGGATCCGCCCGGGGTCGTCGGCCCGCAGCTCGTAGAGCGGCTCACCGGCGCGTACCGGATCTCCCGGCCTGCGGTGCAGCAGCACCCCGGCCCCGGCGCTGACCGGGTCCTCCTTGCGGGCCCGTCCCGCGCCGAGTCGCCACGCCGCGATCCCGATCCCGTACGCGTCGACGGCGGCGACGTAGCCGTCCCGGTCCGCCCGGACGACCTCCACCTCCGGGGCGACCGGCAGCGGGGCGTCCGGATCCCCGCCCTGGGCCCGGATCATCGCCCGCCAGACGTCCATGGCCCGGCCGTCCCGCAGCGCCCGCTCCGGGTCGACGTCCGGCAGTCCGGCGGCCACCAGCATCTCCCGGGCCAACTCGACGGTCAGCTCCACCACGTCGGCCGGCCCGCCACCGGCGAGTACCTCGACCGACTCGGCCACCTCGACCGCGTTGCCCACGGCCAGCCCCAGCGGCGTCGACATGTCGGTCAACAGGGCGACCGTGCGCACCCCGTGCGCGCCGCCCAGCTCCACCATGGTCCGGGCCAGTTCCCGGGCATCCGCCTCCGACTTCATGAACGCGCCCGAGCCGACCTTGACGTCCAGCACCAGCGCCCCGGTACCCTCCGCGATCTTCTTGCTCATGATCGAGCTGGCGATCAGCGGGATCGCCTCCACCGTGCCGGTGACGTCGCGCAGCGCGTAGAGCTTGCGGTCGGCCGGCGCCAGCCGCTCGCCGGCCGCGCAGATCACCGCACCGACCTCACCCAGTTGGGCGATGAACTCGTCGTTGCCGAGCGCGGCCCGCCACCCCGGGATCGACTCCAGCTTGTCCAGCGTCCCGCCGGTGTGCCCCAGCCCCCGCCCGGAGAGCTGCGGTACGGCGGCACCACACGCCGCCACCAGCGGCGTGAGCGGCAGGGTGATCTTGTCGCCGACCCCACCCGTGGAGTGCTTGTCCACGGTCGGCCGACGTACCCCGGAGAGGTCCAGCCGGTCTCCGCTGGCGATCATCGCGGCGGTCCAGCGGGCGATCTCGGCCGGCGTCATGCCGCGGAGCAGGATCGCCATCGCCAGCGCCGACATCTGCTCGTCGGCGACCCGCCCCCGGGTGTACGCGTCGACCACCCAGTCGATCTGCTCGTCGGAGAGCGTCCCACCGTCCCGCTTCGCCCGGATCACGTCGACCGCGGCTAACCCACCCACAGCTTGCTTCCTCTTCCCAGTTGCCTGTCGAAACCCGGACTGCCGGTCGAACCCCGAATCGGACTCGGGTCGAAGCCCGGACCGGGCTCAGCCGCCCCACCGCTGCGGGATCTCGACCGGCGGCTCCGCCTCACCCGCCCAGAACATCGCCCCGTCGGCGTCGACCACCACCACCCGGGGGGTACGCGCCTGCCCCCAGCTCACCGCCTCGGCCGGGTCGTCCCAGCTCGGGGCCTCCTCGAGTACCCCGGTCTGCGCCCCCTCGGCGTCACCGGCGGCCCGCTCCCAGTAGCCGGTCCAGACCCGCCGCCCACCCGAGACGTCCGGGTGCACGAAGACGGTCCCCCGGCCCCGCCACGCGGCCAGCGCCTCCGGTACCGCCGGCACCTTCACCGAGTCGGCGATCGCCTCCAGGTCCTCCACCCCGAAGGCGTGCGGCAGCAGCTCCGCCATCCGCAGCGGCACCGGATCCGCCTCGATCAGGCACTCCGGCCCGCCGTTCTCCCAGAGGAGCTGCCGGCACCGCCCGCACGGCATCAGCGGCTCGCCGGTCGCCCCCACGCACGACAGCGCGACCAGCCGGCCCCCGCCCGAGGCGTGCAGCGCCGACACCACGCCGCACTCGGCGCAGAGCGTCACCCCGTAGCCGGCGTTCTCGACGTTGCAGCCGACCACCACCCGGCCGTCGTCGACCAGCGCCGCCGCCCCGACCGGAAAGTTCGAGTACGGCGCGTACGCGTGCCGCATCACGTCGGTCGCGGCGGCCCGCAGCTTCGCCCAGTCAATCTCCATCGTCACGCCCCCATCCTGCCCCGCCGCTGGTCAGCCCTTGATGTAGGGCTTGCCGTCGGCGGCCGGCGCCCGCACCTTGCCTACCAGGCCGGCCACGGCCAGCAGCGTCGCGAGGTACGGCAGCATCGCCAGGAACTCGCTCGGAATGCTGCTGTCGATGGCGCCCAGATAGGTGCCGAGCTGGTCGGCGAAGCCGAAGAAGAGCGCCGCCAGCAGGGCACCGGTCGGACTCCACCGCCCGAAGATCAACGCGGCCAGCGCGATGAAGCCCTTGCCGCCGATCATGTTCTTGCTGAAGGTGTAGAGCGCCAGCGTGTAGGAGGCGCCGCCCAGCCCGGCGACCATGCCGGCGAGCAGCACGTTGCGGTAGCGCAGCGCCAGTACCTTCACCCCGAGGGTGTCGGCGGCGGTCGGGTGCTCACCCACCGAGCGGGTCCGCAGCCCCCACCGGGTACGGAACAGCGCGACGTGGATCACCACCACCAGGATCAGCGCCAGGTAGAGGAAGATGTTGCCCCGGAACAGCGCCGGCCCGAGCACCGGGATGTCCGACAGCACCGGGATCGGCCACGCCTCGAACCTCGGCGGCTGGTTGTACTTCGCCGCCTCCGGCTGCATCAGCCGCTCGTAGAGGAAGCCGGTCAGGCCGACCGCGAAGAGGTTGAGCACGATGCCCATCACCACCTGGTCGACCAGGTAGCGGATGGTGAAGACCGCCAGCAGCAGCGAGATCAGCGCCCCGCCCAGCGCCGCCGCGATCAGCCCGATCCAGGCGCTCGCCGCGATCGTGCCGACCAGGGCACCGGCGAAGGCGCCCATCAGCAGCTGACCCTCGATCGCCACGTTCACCACGCCGGAGCGCTCACAGAGCACCCCGGCCAGGGCACCGAAGATCAACGGCAGGGCCAGGATGAAGGTACCCCGGACGATGTTGACCAGCGGCATGAAGTTCTGCCCGGCCGGCGCGGCCGAGACCTGCCAGCAGAGGAAGGAGAGCACCACCCCGACCACCGCGACACCGAGCAGCGGCACGAACCAGCGCTTCGGCAGCCCGGAGAGCAGCGCCGCGCCGGCCGCCGCCGCGACCAGCCCGAACAGGATCGCCCCGACGGTGCCGTCGATGGCCAGCGCCGCACCGCCGGCATCCTCGCTGAGGGTGAACCGGGCATCCTCGCCGGTGGCCAGCGCACCGAAGAGGACCGCCGCGACCAGCCCGAGCAGGACGGCACCGGCGCCGACCTTACGGTCCCGGGTCCAGAAGCCCGGCCGCACGGTGACGGCCAGTTCCTCGACAGCAATGGTGGACATCAGCGCTGCCTTCCGTTCGCGACTGCGGGGCTCGCAAGCTCACTCCTCGCGCTCACCGGGCTACCAGCCCTTCGCCATGCTCGTGGACAACCTGGCGGCCCGGGCGGCCCGGAGCGCGAAGATCGCCTTCACCAGTGCCGGCGCGGCGATGAAGATGACGATCAGCGCCTGGAGCACGGTGACCAGCTCCAGCGAGATGCTGGCGTACGACTGCATCCGGTTGCCGCCGGCCTGGAGCGCCCCGAAGAGCAGCGCGGCGAGCGCGACCCCCCACGGCTTCACCCGGCCGAGCAGTGCCACCAGGATGCCGTCGAAGCCGATCTGGGCGACCACCAGCGGGGTGAGCGCGGTGGCGGTGGTGCCGAGCACCATGTTCGCGCCGCCCAGCCCGGAGAGCGCCCCGGCGATCACCATCACCAGCACGTACGTCCGGCCGACGCTGATCCCCGCGGTCCGCGCCGCGTCCGGGTTGGCGCCGACCGCGCGCAACTCGAAGCCGAAGGTGGAGCGGTTGAGTAGCCAGCCGACCGCCCAGGTGGCGGCGACCGCCAGCACGATGCCGAGGTGTACCCGCAGGTCGCTGCCGAGCAGCCGGGGCAGTTGGGCGGAGCCGTCCACCGGCCGGCTGATCGCGTCCGTCCGGTCCGGATCGTGTACGCCGTTCTGCACGATGATCCAGGCCAGGAAGGAGATGGCGACGTAGTTGAGCATGATCGTGGTGATCACCTCGTGCGCACCGGTACGCGCCTTCAGGAAACCGGGGACGAAGCCCCAGATCGCCCCGCCCAGCGCGCCGGCCAGCACCGCCACGATCAGGTGCACCACCGGCGGCAGCGGCAGCAGGAAACCGGCCAGCGCGGCCAGGATCACCCCGATGGTGGCCTGCCCCTGTGCACCGATGTTGAACAGGCCGCCCCGGAAGGCGAGCGAGACCGCCAGCCCGGTGAAGACCAGCGGGGCGGTGTAGGTCAGCGTCTCCGAGATCGGCGCGAAGACCGGCTGCCAGCCGCCGGTGCCGTTCGCCCAGGCCTGTACGGCCGCCGGGTCGACGACCGCCCCCTTGAACAGGTTCGCGTACGCGTCGCTGACAACGGCCCAGCTGGAGTTGAGCGCGTCGGATGGCTGGGCGGTGAAGTAACCCCAGGTGGCGAGCACGTCCGGGTCGGAGACGATGATCAGTACCGCGCCGATCAGCGTGGCCAGCACGATCGCCAGCACGGTGACCGTGACGGTGTTGGCCGCCCAGAGGTTGTGCACGAACGCCCGGAGCAGTTGCCGGCCGCCGCCGTCCCGGTCGGTCAACGCGTCCCCGGGCCCGCCCCGGGCAGCCCCGGAGTCGGCCGGCGCCGTACCGCCGGAATCGGCCGCGCCGGCTGCGGTGGACGGATCGGCCGTGCCGACCGTGCCCACCGGCCCGGCACCGGGCCGCTGCCCGGCCGGAGACTTCTCCGGCGACGGCGAGCCGGGCTCGTTCACGTCGGTCATCGGGTTTCCTCGCTACCAGCGACGTCGGGAGCCGGGGTCACCGGCCCGTCGGGGGTTGCGTTCTCTGCGGTGCCGGCGGTGCCGTCCGGTGCGGCGTCGGTGATGCCGGCCATCAGCAGGCCGATCTCCTCGCGCGGGGTGTCCGGCCCGACGACGCCGAGGATCCGGCCCCGGTACATCACCGCGATCCGGTCGGCCAGCCCGATCACCTCGTCCAACTCGCTGGAGACCAGGAGTACGGCGGTGCCGATGTCCCGCTCGTGGATGATCCGGCGGTGGATGAACT
This sequence comes from Plantactinospora sp. BC1, assembly GCF_003030345.1. NCBI lineage: Bacteria > Bacillati > Actinomycetota > Actinomycetes > Micromonosporales > Micromonosporaceae > Plantactinospora > Plantactinospora sp. BC1. The sequence goes on along the minus strand of NZ_CP028158.1, from coordinate 2,908,873 downwards.
CGATCGAGCCGACGTCCACGCCCCGGGTCGGCTGGGCGGCCACGAAGAGCTTGAGCGGCCGGGACATCTCCCGAGCGATGATCACCTTCTGCTGGTTGCCGCCGGAGAGCGTGCCGACGGCCGCCTCCGCCGACGAGGTGCGTACGTCGAACTCGGGGATCCGCTCCCGCGCCGAGGCGGTGATCGCGTCCGGCCGGAGCACCAGCCCGGAGCCGAACGGCGGCCGGTCGTAGATGTCCAGCACCAGGTTCTCGGCGACGCTGAACTCCTTGACCAGCCCGTCGACGCTGCGGTCCTCGGGGACGTAGCCGACCCCGGCCCGCAGCACCCGCTTGGTCGGCCAGCCGTCGATGCGCTGCCCGCCCAGGCTCACCGTGCCGTGCAACACCGGGCGCAGCCCCATCAGCGCCTCGATCAGCTCGGTCTGGCCGTTGCCCTGCACACCGGCGATGCCGAGCACCTCACCGGCGCGTACGGTCAGGTCGACGCCGTCGACGGCGCGTACCGAGCGCTCGTCGTCGACGACCAGGCCCTCGACCTCCAGTACCGGTTCACCCGGCGCGGCGGCGGCCTTCTGCACGGTCAGGTTGACCGTACGCCCGACCATCAGCGCGGCCAGCTCGTCCTCGCTCGCGCTCGGGCTGGCGGTGCCGACGGTCCGGCCCCGGCGGATCACGGTGATCCGGTCGGCGATCGCCTTGACCTCTTTGAGCTTGTGCGTGATGAAGACGATCGACTTGCCGGACTCCTTGAGCGACCGCATGATCCCGAGCAGTTCCTCGGTCTCCTGCGGGGTCAGCACGGCGGTCGGCTCGTCCAGGATGAGCAGGTCGACGTCCCGGGTCAGGGCCTTGAGGATCTCGACCCGCTGCTGCACGCCGACCGGCAGGTCCTCGACCACCGCGTCCGGGTCGACCCGCAGGTTGTAGCGGCCGGAGACCTCGGTGACCTGGCGGCGGGCCCGCCGCCGGTCGAGGAAGCCGGCGATGCCGCCCCGGATCTGCTCGGCGCCGAGCATCACGTTCTCGGCCACGGTGAAGACCGGGACCAGCATGAAGTGCTGGTGCACCATGCCGATGCCGGCCGCGATGGCGTCGCCGGGGCCCTTGGCCTTCAGCGGCCTGCCGTCGACCAGGACCTCGCCCTCGTCGGGCTGGAGCAGGCCGTACAGCACGTTCATCAGAGTGGACTTGCCCGCGCCGTTCTCGCCGAGCAGCGCGTGGATCTCTCCTGGCTCCACCGTCAGGTCGATGTGGTCGTTGGCGACCAACTCACCGAACCGCTTGGTGATGCCGCGCAGTTCGAGTCTCAGCGCAACCTCCTGGAGTGCGGGCGATGGTGCAGCCTAGCTGCTGCTCGGACCGGGTCGACAGGGCCTCATCCGTCGATCGCCGCGGGCTGTTCGGCCCGCCCGGGCCGGTCTGTCGGCTCGCTCCGGCCGGCGTGAAAACCGGCCGCCCCGATCGGCGCGGAGATATGTCTCCACGACGGTCGGAGCGACCGGATCCTCGGCGTCGGAGCCGTACCGGTCGACCGCCCGACCAGGTCGGACGGTCGACCCGGGGGTCACTTCGGCTGGCTGGCCGAGGTGACCTTGATCGCACCGGAGCTGATGTCAGCCTTGATCTTGTCGACCTCGGCCTTCAGCTCCGCCGGCACCTTGCTGTCGAACTCGTGGTACGGCGCCAGCGAGACGCCGTTGTTGGCCAGGGTGCCGAGGTAGCCGGGGTCGTGCGCCAGCTTCTCGCCCTTGGCCGCGGTCACCACGGCGTCCTTCACCGCGTCGGTGATGTTCTTGACCACGGTGGTCATCAGGGCCGGGCAGTTCGGGGTGCTCTGGCAGCCGTCGACGTCGACCCAGATCACCGAGTACTTGCCGGCGGAGGCCTGCGCCGCCGCCGTGGTGCCCAGACCGGCGCCGCCGGCCACCGGCATGATGATGTCCGCGCCCTGGGCGACCAGGGTGTCGGAGACCTTCTTGCCCTCGTCCTGCTTGACGAAGTCGTTGGTGAAGGACCCGTTCTGGGTCTGCTTGTTCCAGCCCAGCACCTGGACGTTCTTGCCCTTGGTCTTGTTGTAGTGGGCCACCCCGTCGGCGTAGCCGTCCATGAAGATGGTCACCGGGCCGATCTTCATGCCGCCGTAGGTGCCGACCTTGCCGGTCTTGGTCATCCCGGCCGCCAGGTAACCGGCGAGGAAGCCGGCCTGCGCGGTGTCGAACTGCATCGGGAAGACGTTGCTCTCCGGCAGCTTCGCGTCGACGATGCCGAACTGCTGGTCCGGGTTCGCCTTGGCGATCTTGGAGGTCGCCTCGCCCATCAGGCCACCGACGGCGAGGATGAAGTCGCAGTCCTGGTTGACGTACTGGGTCAGGTTCGGCTCGTAGTCGGCCTCGGCCTTGGACGCCACGTACTTGATATCGATCTTGCTGTCAGCGGCCTTGGCCGCCTCCAGGCCCGCCCAGGCGGAGGTGTTGAACGACTTGTCGTCGATGCCTCCGACGTCCGTCACCATGCACGCGGTGTACTTGTCGGCCGCGGCGCCGCCCGCGTTGCTATCGCTCGGTGCCTCACCACACGCGGCGGCGGCGCCCAGCGCGAGCCCGCCCACCGCGAATACCGAGACGATCCGCATCCCACGCACAGAGCGCAAGACGGTCTCCTTCCCATTGCACACCGCCCACCGCGGTGGCAGCCCTAAGCCGGCCTGCGCGTTGCCGCCGGCTGTCCCACGTTACGGACGGGAGCGTACGCCCGCGCCTGTCCACCGGCCGACAATCGTGCCTGACTGTTGAACGCCCGTTACCCTTACGTAACTTCAGGGTGCGCGACATCACTTCCCGGCCCGCCCGATGCGTGACCTGGACCTATGGGACGTCCCGTTTCGGGCCTTCCGCCCCGGCCGACCGCCGCCGGACCCGGCCGACCGCCGCGCCGGATTCGCCCGACGCCGGGTCGACGGCTCAGCGGCCGGGTCAGCGGCCCCGGGTCAGCGCCAGAAGACCGCGACCGCGGCGTTGACCAGGGTCAGCCCGATGATCGCCAGGAAGTGACCTCGGTTGACCGCCTCCCGCTTCCGGGAGAAGAAGACCATCACGAAGATCATCAGCCCGATCACCAGCTTGGTGGCGAGCTTCGCCGGTGACGGCTCGTCGCCGTCGCGCAGCGGCGCGGAGAGTCCGATGCCGGTCAGCACCTGGATGGTGGCGCCCCAGAGCATCAGCGGGTTGATCCGGATCCGTCCGGTGACGTACTGGGCGGCGGCACCACCCAGCAGCAGGGCGAAACCGATCAGGTGGGCGTAGAGGAGTATCAGCCGGAGAGGTTCCACGGCGGCCATCCTCCCCCATCCCGCCACCGCACGTCCCCCCGCCCCGGACGACGGGGGGATCATGCTCCGTCCGGGAAGTGGCGGCATCCCGGGTCGAACGAGGTCACTACCTGCCCGAAGTCGCCCCGCGCCGGAGCGCGACGAGCAGCAGGCCGGCGGCGGCGTAGGCGGCGAGGACCAGCAGCGGGGTGGTGGCGCCGGCACCGTCGAAGAAGGCGGCGGAGCGGAGCAGGGTGCCGCCGGCACCGATCGGCAGCCACTGACCGACCTCGCCCCAGGGCTGGGGCAGCAGTTCCGGTGCGGCGCCGACCGCCGAGAGCGGGTTGCCGACCAGGAAGACGAGTATCGCGCCGAGCCCGATGCCCGGCCGCCCCAGCAGCGCGCCGAGCCCGGCGACGGTGGCCGCGGTCGCCAGCCCGACGAGCCCGAGGGTGGCCCCGACGGTCACGGCGTCGCCGGGCAGCAGGCCGAGCCAGCCCTGGAGCACCAGCGGGCCGGCGACGCCGACCAGCAGCCCGAAGCCGACCAGCCCGGCCAGCCGGGCCAGCCGGCCACCCACCAGCAGCACCAGCAGCGCCCCGAACAGCATGCCGGTCAGCCCGAGCGGCAGGAAGCCGGCCGCGAAGCCGGCGCCCCGGGGGTCGTCCGGGTCCGCCGGCACGACGTCGACCACCCGCACGGGCTGGCCGCCGGAGAACTCCCCGGCCGCCTGGGTGAGCAGGGCCGCCACGGTGGGGCTGGCCGCGCTCGCGGTGTGCAGGGTGGCGCCGTCCGGGCCGAGCACGAAGGCGGCGTACGCCTCGCGGTCGCGCAGCGCCCGCTCGGCGGCCGCGCCGTCGGGCAGCCGGGTCACGTCGAAGGCGCCCGGTGCGGCGGCGTCGAGCTGCCCGACCAGCCGGTCGGCGGCCGGCGCCGGGCCCGCGACGACCACCGGCAGGTCGCGCGGCTCCAGGTTCGCCGCCGGCCCGGCGAAGAGGGGTACGAGCAGCGACTGCAACAGCACCACCGCCACGGCCAGCAGTACGGCGACCGGCAGCGGCCGGCGCAGGTGTGTCGGGGTGGACGGCTCGGACGGCGCCGATGGCCGGGTCGTTTCCGATGGGCGGGTCGTCTCCGATGGATGGGCCATCTCCGGGACTCCTCCTAAAACGAATGCTCGTTCTCTTATTCCCAGCGTCCTCCCAGCCGATGACCGAGTCAAGGAACGAGCGTTCGTTTTACACTGTGTGCCGTGCCACGCGTATCCGAGGAACACCTCGCGGCCCGGCGACGGCAGATCCTCGACGCCGCCCGGCGCTGCTTCCTGCGCAACGGCTTCCACGCCACCTCCATGCAGGACGTGATCTCCGAGGCCGGCCTCTCGGTCGGCGCCGTCTACCGCTACTTCGGCAGCAAGCACGAGCTGGTCACCGCGATCGCCGAGTCGGTACTCGACGGTGCCGACCAGCTCTTCGAGACGCTCGCCTCGGCCGAGCCGCCACTGCCGCTGATCGAGGCGCTGGACCGGGCGCTCGCGTTCGTCGAGTCCCAGACCGGCCCGGACGGCGTCTTCCCGCTCGCCATCCAGGTCTGGGCCGAGTCGCTGCGCGATCCCGCGCTGGCCGAGTTCGTCGCCCGGCTGTACGGCCGCTTCCGTTCCCGCTTCGTCGAGCTGGCCCGCCGGGCCCAGCAGGCCGGCGAGCTGCCGGCCGACGCCGACGTCGAGGCGGTCGGTGCCGCCCTGTTCGGCCTGATCCCCGGCTTCGCCCTGCAACGGATCCTTGCCGCCGGCCCGGATTCGAGGACCTATCTCGACGGCGTACGTGCCCTCCTCGCCGGCCACGGCGTGCGACAGTAGGTGACGGAAGCCGTCCGATCAGGACGGGCCCGGCCCGGGGCGGCAGCCGAGGTCAGGGCGTACTGGATCTTCCACGGTCCCGGTGGCCGGGCTACCATCGGCCGACCCGGGGTTGACGACCCGGCCCCGGCGCAGAGCCCCGGCTACGCCGCGACCGGCCGGCAGGGCGGACGGGAGTCACGCTGTGGTGTTGGCCAGGAGCGCGACCGGCGGCAGTCGCCGGCCGGTGATCGTGTTTCTCGCGCTGGTGGAGTCGGCGGCGGTGCTGCTCGCCCTCGGCATCGCCGGGGTCGCGACCAGCGGGGACGGTCGCCCGGCCGCTCCGGCCGCCGCCCCGGCCAGCACACCCCCGGCACCGACCCCGTCGGCGCTGCCCACCTCGGCCATCGGCACCGCGCCGGTGATCCGGCCCGGCCGGCCGGGCGAGTCGGCCCAGGTGCTCCGCCCGGACCAGCTCACCCCGCCGCCCGGGGCACAGCACAACGCGGCCGACATCCGGTTCGTCACGATGATGGTGCCGCACCACGAGCAGGCGCTCCAGCTGGCCGCGCTGGTCCCGGAGCGGGCCGGCAGCACCGGCGTGATCGCGGTCGCCGACCGGATCCGGGCCGCCCAGCAGCCCGAGGTCGAGGTGCTGCGGGGCTGGCTGCGCGACCGCGGCCTCGACTCGCTGCTCGGCGGGACCGGGCACGACCACCCCACCATGCACGGCATGCAGACCCCGGAGGCGATCGCCGCGCTCACCGCGACGACCGGGACGGACTTCGACCGGATGTTCGTCGAGATGATGAGCGCGCACCACCAGGGCGCCATCGCGATGGCCCAGGAGGTACTGGTGAACGGCGTCGACCGGCAGATCCGGGAGCTGGCCCGGAACATCGCCTTCGAGCAGGCCGTCGAGGTCAACCGGATGCGCGAGGTGCTCGACCCGAAGTCGAAGTGAGATTCAGCTGGCCGAGGGCAGCCGCCACACCTGGAAGGTCGGGCCGTCCCCGGGCAGCGTCAGCGCGCCGTCCGGGCCGGGGCGCAGCGCGTCCGCACCGCCGTAGAGGTTGACCGCCTCCGGCCCGGCCAGGGGCGGCCCGGCCAGCCGGACCGGCTCGGCGGTGCCGCGCCGGGCCAGTACCAGCACCGACTCCGTCGGCGACTCGCGCAGGAAGACCAGGCTCTCCGCGTCGGCGTACGCCCAGCGCAGGCCGCCGTGCCGCAGCGCCGACACCGACCGGCGCAGCCCGAGCAGTCCCCGGTACCGCTCGAAGGTGGCCCCGTCCCAGCTCTCCGGTCGCCGCCACGGCATCGGGGTACGCGAGTCCTCGCCGTTGCGCCCGGTCAGCCCGAGTTCGTCCCCCGCGAAGATCATCGGTGTGCCGGGGAGCGTGCAGAGCAGCCCGACCGCGACCTCCTGCCGGTCGGCGTCGCCGACGACGGTGCGGATCCGGGCCGAGTCGTGCGAGCCGAGCAGCAGCCACGAGTGGGTGAGCGCCCGCCACGAGACCAGCGCGCCGAACGCCCGCATCGTGGCCAGCACCTCCGGCCCGTCCCGTCGGGGCACCCCGCCCGGTACGCCGAGGAAGTCGGGCAGGTCCAGCCCGTCGTGCCGCAGCCAGCTCCACACCGGACGGCAGAACCCGGCGTAGTTCATGGTGCCCTGCCAGCCGTCCGCGTCCAGGTCACCGGTGAAGTCGTGCCCGTGCTCGGCCACCACCAGCCCATCCGGCCTGGTCGCGGTGACCGCCGTGCGCAGCGCCGCCGCCACCTCGTGGGTGTACGCGTCCCGGCCGCGCCGCCCGGTCATGTTGGCCACGTCCACCCGCCAGCCGTCCAGCCCGTACGGCGGGTGCAGCCAGCGGTTCAGCACCGAGTCCGGCCCGGCGAGGAAGCGTCGGCGCAGTTCGGGGCTGCCCCAGTTCAGCTTCGGCAGCGACTTCACGCCGAGCCACGACTCGTAGTCGCCGGTCTCGTCGAAGTAGTACAGCCCCCGGTCCGGGGAGTCGACGTCGGAGACGGCGTCGACGAACCACTCGTGGCTGTCCCCGGTGTGGTTGCTGGTGATGTCGCCGAGCAGCCGCCAGCCCCGGGCGTGCACCTCGGCGGCGAGCCGGGCCAGCGCGGCGTCCCCGCCGAGCAGCGGGTCGACGTGCCCGAAGGTGGCGGCGTCGTACCGGTGGTTGGAGCGGGCCGGGAAGATCGGGGTCAGGTAGACGGTGTTCACCCCGAGCCGGTCGAGGTGGTCCAGCCGCTCGGCGACGCCGTCCAGGTCGCCGCCGTAGAACTGGTACGGCGTCTCCGGCCCCCGGCCGATCACCGGGGTCCGGTCCCAGTCGCACGGGATCGCCCAGTCCGGCGCCGGTCGGGCGTCGGCGGCGGCCGACCGGGCGAACCGGTCGGGGAAGATCTGGTAGACGACGGCGTCCCGGGCCCAGGCCGGCGGCGGGTCGTACGCCACCAGCCGGAAGTCGGTGTTGTCCGGTACGTCGTGGCCGAAGTCGCCGAGCGCGTTGACCCAGCGCTGCCGCCCGGCCGCCCCGGTGAGCAGGAACCGGTAGGTGGTCACCGGGTTGCGGACCTCGACCTCGGCCCGCCACCAGACCTCGCCGCCGGAGCGCCGGTCGACGGTCGCCTCGGTGAAGTGCGGCTCGCCGTCCGGGGTGCTGCGCAGGTACACCCGGTCGAACCGGGACGTTTCAGGGACCCGGAGGAAGACGTCGACGGTGTCGCCGAGCGCCGGGGCCTGCTCCGGCACGTGCAGCGCCGAGCCGTCGTGGTGTGGTCGCGGCTGGCCTGCCGGGGCTGTCATCGGTCCGGTCATCCCTTGGTGCCGCCGCCGGTCAGCCCGGAGACCAGGTGCCGCTGGGCGTAGAGGAAGACCAGCCCGGCCGGGATGGTGACCAGCACCGCCGCCGAGGTGAGGTACTCCCACTGCGGGTTGAACTGGGGTACGAACTGCTGTAGCCCGTACGCCAGCGTGAAGTTCCGGTCCTCCTGGATGAAGGCGGAGGCGTACGCCACCTCGCCCCAGGCGGTGAGGAAGGCGTAGAAGCCGGTGACCGCCAGTGCCGGCCGGGCCAGCGGGAGCACGATCCGCCAGAAGATGCCGAACGGCCCGCAGCCGTCGATCGCCGCCGCCTCGTCCAGGGCGGTCGGGATGGAGTCGAAGTAGCCCTTGAGCATCCAGGCGCAGAACGGCACCGCGATGGTCAGGTTCGCGATGATCAGCGAGGCCGGCGTGTTGATCAGCCCGAACCGCGCCATGATCATGTAGATCGGCACGATCAGGATGGCGACCGGGAACATCTGGGTGACCAGGAAGACCGTCATCAGTGGCCGGCGGCCCGGGAAGTTGAACCGGGAGACCGCGTAGCCGGTGGTGGCGGCGAGGAAGATCCCGAAGAGCATGGTGAAGGCGGCGACCAGCACCGAGTTGCCGAACCAGCGCAGGAACCGGGTCTCGCCCAGCACGTACGCGTAGTTGGCCAGCGTCGGGTCCTCGACCAGGCTGATCTCGCTGCTCTGCACCGCGTACCCGGGTTTGAAGGAGGAGAGCAGCACCCAGAGGATCGGCCCGACCGCGATCAGCGAGGCGACGATCAGCGTGGCGTGCAGCCCCACCGACCGCAGCGGGCTCCGGCCGGTACGCACGGATCGGCTCATCCTCACCACACCTCGCCCTGCTTGCGCATCGCCCGCCGGTAGAAGATCGAGAAGACCAGCAGAATGGAGAGGATCAACACCCCGTAGGTCGAGGCGAGCGAGTAGTTCCGGATCCCCTCGAAGGCGGCCCGGTAGGCGCCGGTCACCAGGATGTCGGTCTGGCCGGCCGGCTGGCCCTCGGTGACCAGGAAGATGATCGGGAACATGTTGAAGGTCCAGATGGTGCCGAGCAGCAGCACCGTCATGCTGACCGGGCGCAGGCCGGGCAGGGTGATGTTGACGAAGCGCTGCCACGGGCTCGCGCCGTCGATCTCGGCCGCCTCGTAGAGCTCGTCGGGGATGGTCTGCATGCCGCCGAGCAGCGCCACCATCATGAACGGCACCCCGAGCCAGATGTTGGTGACGACCGCGGTGAACAGCGAGGTCCACCGGTTGGCGAACCAGTCGACCGGGTCGATCCCGACGGCGGTGAGCAGCGAGTTCGCCAGGCCGAACCGCTCGTTGAAGATGAACTTCCAGGCGAAGGCGCTGACGAAGGCCGGCACCGCCCAGGGCAGCACCAGCAGTACCCGGTAGAGCCCGCGCAGCCGCATCGGCCGGTTGAGCATGGTGGCCAGGCCCAGCCCGAGGCCGTAGTGGAAGACCACACAGACCGAGGTCCAGATCAGCGTGACCCCGGTCCACTGCCAGAACTCGCCGACCTGCCCGGTGAGCACCCGAACGTAGTTGTCCAGCCCGACGAACTCCCACCGGTTGGGGTTCTCCTTGCAGACCTCCCCACCGGTGATCGACCTGGTGCAGACCTCGGCCAGCTGGTTGGCCTCGGTCAGGTCGGTCAGCGAGAGCCAGACGCCGCGGACCAGCGGATAGAAGATCAGGACCGCGAGTACCAGCACGACGGGGAGGACCATCGCCCAGGCGTACCAGTGCTTGTCCCAGCTTCGGCGCAGCCGGGACGGGCCGGCGGGGCGGCGTCCGGGCGGCGCGGGCGCCGGCGCCGGGCCGGCGGTCACGGTGGTCATCAGCAATGCTCCAGGAAGGGAGCCCGGCAGGGCCGCCGGCCAGCGCCGGCCGGCCCCGCCGGGTGCCGGAGGGGAGCGCCGGCCGGGGCCGGCGCCGACGGTCAGATCACATGCCGTACGACGGTACGACCTCGGACTTGTACTTGTTGGCGACCTCGTCGAGCGCCGCCTTCGGGTCCTTGTTCTGCACCAGGACCTGGGTGGCCATCTGGTCCAGCGGGCCGAAGAACTGCCCGCCCTCGGGGATCCACGGCCTCGGCACCGCCGACTCGACCACCGGCCGGAACGCCGAGACGACCGGGTTGTTCTTCACCGCGTCGAGGTCGTACGCCGACTTGCGGGTCGGCAGCAGGCCCAGCTTCTCGGCGAGGAAGGCCTGCGACTCCGCCGAACTCATGAACTTGACGAACGCGATCGCCGCCTCGACCTTCTCCTGCGGCATGCCGGACCAGACCACGTAGTTGTGCCCGCCGACCGGGGCGCCGGCCTTGGCCGAGCCGGCCGGGACCGGGGCGACGCCGAGGTTCGCCAGGCCGCCGAAGGTCGGCGCGGTGGAGATGTTGTTGACCTCCCACGGCCCGTTGACGATCATCGCGACCTTCTTCTCCTTGAAGAGGGTCATCATCGTCCCGTACGCGTCGTTGGCGGCCGGCTTCGGAGCGGCGCCGCTGGCGATCAGGTCCTTGGCCACGTTCAGGCCGGCGACGTTCTGCGCGGAGTTGACGACGATCTTCTTGGCTCCGGCGTCGACCAGGTCACCGCCCTCGCCGTACATGAAGGGCAGCATGAAGTAGCCGGCCGGGTTGACGTAGACGCCGTCGGCACCGGTCTTCTGCTTGACCGCCAGCGCGGCGGTCTTCAGGTCGGCCCAGGTGGCGGGGGGCGAGCTGATGCCGGCCCTGGTCAGCAGCTCCTTGTTGTAGAGCAGGGCGAGCGAGTCGGTCACCTGCGGTACGCCGTACGTCTTGCCGTCGTACTTGTCCGCCGAGAGCGGGGTGGGCAGGAAGTCGGACTCGTCGGCGGTCAGCTCCGAGCCGTCGAGGGCGTAGAGGTAGCCGAGCGAGGCGAACTCCGGCACCCAGGCCACCTCGGCCCGGAGGATGTCCGGGGCACCGGTCTTGGCCTGGGCCGCGGTCTTGAACTTGTTCTGTGCCTCGCCGAACGGCACCGACTGATAGTTGATTTTGACGTTCGGGTACGTCTGGTTGAACTTCGCGACGAGTTCCTGGAAGGCCGGTCCCTCGTTCTTCGGGTCCGAGGTGTCCCACCAGGTCAGTTCCGCTTTCAGGGCGGCGGGATCGGTCTTCTGGCCCGACTCCCCCGACTTGTCGTCCTCGCCGCCGCAGGCGGCGAGCGTCAGAGCAAGGGTCGTGCAGGCGAGTACGACGATCCCTCTGGCTGTGCGACGCATCTAGCGCTCCTAGTCTGCCGGCCGGGTATCGGCGGGACAGTAGCAAGGAGTTGCCGATTACGAAACCCCTTGCAAACCCACTTGCAACAACCGCCGCCCACTCGTCATCTGACCCGGGCAGTTCGTCCTGTTTGAAGCGCCTACCGGGCGGCCGGCACCGCACCGTCGCCCCGGTACCGCCACCGCCAGCAGCATCGGTCGGCCGGGTCCCGGGCCAGCTTTGCAAGTACTTGCCGTGGGCTACGCAAGAAACGACTCGTGGGCTACAGTTCCGCCATGCGTGCACGACTGGCCGACATCGCCCAGCAGGCCGAGGTGAGTGAGGCCACGGTGTCGCGGGTGCTCAACGACCGCCCCGGGGTGGCGCCGGAGACCCGGCAGGCCGTACTCACCGCACTCGACGTGCTCGGCTACGAGCGCCCCGCCCGGCTGCGCAAGCGCAGTGCCGGACTGGTCGGGCTGGTGGTGCCGGAGCTGGAGAACCCGATCTTTCCCGCCTTCGCCCAGGTCGTCGAGTCGGGGCTGGCGCAGGCCGGCTACACCTCGGTGCTCTGCACCCAGACCCCGGGCGGAGTGACCGAGGACGAGTACGTCGAGATGCTGCTGGACCGGCAGGTCTCCGGAATCGTCTTCGTCTCCGGCCTGCACGCCGACACCTCCGCCGATCCCGCCCGCTACCGCACGCTGATCGCCCGGCCGCTGCCGATCGTGCTGGTCAACGGCTACCAGCCCAGCCTGCCGGCGCCCTTCGTCTCCTGCGACGACCGGGAGGCCGGCGAGCTGGCCGTGGCCCACCTGGTCGCGCTCGGGCACCGCCGGATCGGCCTGATCACCGGGCCGGGCCGGTTCGTGCCGGTGCAGCGCAAGGTGGCCGGGTTCAAGGCCGCGATGAAGCGGCTGGTCGGCCTGGCCGACGCCGAGCTGGACGAGTTGGCCGAGCTGTCGCTGTTCGGTGTGGAGGGTGGCGAGGTGGCCGCCGCCCGGCTGCTCGACCGGGGCGTGACCGGGCTGGTCTGCGGCTCCGACCTGATGGCGCTGGGCGCGATCCGGGCGGCCCGGCAGCGCGGCCTGTCGGTGCCGGCCGACCTCTCCGTGGTCGGCTACGACGACTCGCCGCTGATGGCCTTCACCGATCCGCCGCTGACCACGATGCGGCAGCCGGTCACCGCGATGGCGGTGGCGGCGGTACGCGCGCTGGTGGACGAGATCCACGGGCACGCCGCGCCGCACTCGGAGTACATCTTCCGGCCGGAGCTGGTGGTGCGCGGCTCGACGGCGGTGGTGCCGGGGGTGCTGGACAAGCCGGCGGACCAGCCCCGGCCGCCGGCCGACCTGCCGCTGCCGGTCTGATCCGGCCGGGTCCGGCGGGGCAGCGTCGGCAGCTTCTTGCGCAAGAAATGCTTGACTCTTGCAGATCCGGACCGGCATCCTGGCCCGACATCCTGCGCTGACCCGCCCGGCATCCCCGTGCCTGACGAACGGACAACCCCCGCATGAGTGAGCGCAGCGAGCGAATCAGCCAGTTCAGTGCGGATGTGCCTCATGACGGCACGCAGCGAAGCGGAGTGCCGGCATGAGCGTCTCCCCCGCACCGAGCCGGCCCGAGGACTGGTGGAAGTCCGCGGTGGTCTACCAGGTCTACGTCCGCAGCTTCGCCGACGCCGACGGCGACGGCACCGGCGACCTGGCCGGGGTACGGAGCCGGCTGCCGTACCTGCGCGACCTCGGCGTGGACGCGCTCTGGCTCACCCCGTTCTACCGCTCTCCGATGGTCGACGGCGGCTACGACGTCGCCGACTACCGGGACGTCGATCCGATCTTCGGCACCCTCGACGACTTCGACACCATGATCACCGACGCGCACGCGCTGGGGCTGCGGATCATCGTCGACATCGTGCCGAACCACACCTCGGACGCGCACCCGTGGTTCGTCGCCGCCCTGGCCAGCCCGCCCGGCTCCGCCGAGCGGGACCGCTACCTGTTCCGGGACGGCCGGGGAGCCGACGGTGAACTCCCGCCGAACGACTGGGAGTCGATCTTCGGTGGCCCGGCCTGGACCCGGGTCCCGGACGGCCAGTGGTACCTGCACCTCTTCGACCCGGCCCAGCCCGACCTGAACTGGCGGCACCCCGAGGTACGCGCCGAGTTCGAGGACGTACTCCGGTTCTGGCTCGACCGTGGCGTCGACGGCTTCCGGATCGACGTGGCACACGGAATGATCAAGGCGGACGGGCTGCCGGACGTCGGCGACAGCGTGCCGGCCGGCCAGCGCCAGGTCGAACTGCTCGGCCGGGCCCGGCTGCCCTACTTCGACCAGGACGAGGTGCACGACATCTACCGGGCCTGGCGGCCGATCCTGGACAGCTATCCGGGCGGCCGGATGGCGGTCGCCGAGGCGTGGGCCGAGACCCCGCAGCGGCTGGCCCGCTACGTCGGCCCGGACGAGCTGCACCAGGCGTTCAACTTCGACTTCCTCGACGCCACCTGGTCGGCCGACTCGTTCCGCAAGGTGGTCGACACCGCACTCGCCGAGTCGGCGATCGTCGGCGCCCCGACCACCTGGGTACTGTCCAACCACGACAAGCAGCGGCACGTCACCCGGTACGGCGACGGCGCGCTCGGGCTGCGCCGGGCCCGGGCGGCCGCCCTGCTGATGCTCGCGCTGCCCGGCAGCGTCTACCTCTACCAGGGTGAGGAACTCGGCCTGCCGGAGGTACTCGACCTCCCCGACGAGCTGCGCCAGGATCCGGCGTTCCGGCGCACCGGCGAGAGCCGGGACGGCTGCCGGGTACCGCTGCCGTGGAGCGGCGACGTCCCGCCGTACGGCTTCGGCCCGGTCGGCGGCGCTCCGGCCTGGCTGCCGGCCCCGCCCACCTGGCGGGCCCTCTCGGTCGCCGCCCAGACCGGCGCCCCGGACTCGACCCTGGAGCTGTACCGGGCGGCGCTCCGGCTGCGGCGCGAGCAGACCGCGCCGGCCGGCGGGGCGACCGAGCCGGGCGGGGTGACCTGGTTGGAGGGCGAGCCGGGGGTGCTCGCCTTCAGCCGGCCGGCGGCCGGTGCGGCGGAGCTGGTCTGTGTGGTCAACTTCGGCGCCGAGCCGGTCTCCGTCGACGGTTACGGCGCGCCGATCCTGCGCAGCCAGCCGCCGGGCCCGGCCGACGACCCGGCCCGGTTGGCGACCGACACGGCAGGGTGGTTCATCCGGCCGGTAACCGGGTAAGCCACTATCGACCTGGTCGTCCGCCGCGCTCCGCGCCGACGGGCGGCCGGGGCCGCGACCCCTTTGTGGTGGAGGGGATGGTGGTGCCGGTGCTCCGGGAGCGCGTTCCCGGAGCACCGGTGCGTTCGGGCCGGGTGAACTGGCCGGGCGCCGACCCAGGAGGCCCGACGGAGCCGGGCGGTCAGGAGGCGGGGCGGGTGAGCAGGGCGGCGATCCGGGCGATACCCGCGCGCACCTCGGTGGGGTCCGGAGGTTGCCGGGGCTGCGCCGGAGCGCCGGTACCCTCGCCGATCACCTCTTCCTCGCCGAGGTCCTCGTAGTCGCCGTAGATGCTGGTGTCGTCGAGGTCCGCCGCCTCGTCCTCGGCCTCGACCGCGATCTGCGCGGCGGCGATCTCGGCCCGGATCTCCTCGGCGGAGACCCGGGGCAGCAGCGGCTCGACCACCGCCATCAGCTCCTCGTCGGCCACCACCGACTCGGCCAGCGCCAGCGCGTGCGGCCGCTCGTACGGGCCGCAGACCACCGGCTCCCACTCCGCGTCGTCGTCCAGCGGCCCGAAGGTGATGATCCAGGGCAGCGCGAGGATCGGCGAGTCATCCGGCAGGTCCAACGTCACTAGTGCGCCCACGCGACTCATCATCGCGGCGATCGGCGCACGATTAGTGGCTTTTGCCCGAATCACAGCTCAGGTCACTTTCCCCGGGCCCGGTCACGCTCGGCTGCCGCCGGCACCGACCACCGTCCTCAACTGGTCGACGGCGGATGCGGCCGGGCCGGATCGGGCACCTCCGGCGCCCCGGTCAGGTCCTGCACCCTCCCCTGCCGGCTCGTCGCCGCGATCGCCGCGCCGAAGAGCAGCAACTGGTTGAGCAGATAGAGATAGATCAACAGGCCGACCGCGCCGGCCACCACCGTGTACGCCGGATTGCGCTCCCAGCGCACCACGTAGTACCGGCCGACCGAGTTCAGCAGCGTCACGCCCAGCGCGACCAGCAGCACCGGCGGCAGCCAGCGCCGGAAACTCATCCGCAGCCGTGGTACGGCGAGCAGCAGCGCCGAGGCGAGCAGCATGTTGACCAGGAACGCCAGGAACCAGCTACAGATGGTGAGCCCGACCGAACGCGCGCCGAGCAGCCAGCTCAGCAGCGACTCCAGCGCGTCCACCGCACCGATCGAGAACCCGAGCAAGACGAAGATCGCCAGCAGTACGGCGAGGTCGACGAGCTGGCGCAGCACGACGTAACCCGGATGCTGGGCGAGACCGTGGATCAACCGCTGCGAGGAGCGGATCGACTCCACCCAGCCGATCCCGGTGACCGCCAGCAGGATCAACCCGATGATCCCCGGGCGGCTGCTGCTCTGCCGGATCTGCTCGGGGTCGACGAACGGCAGGTTCCGGTTGAGGAAGCCGACGATCACCTCGCCGCTCTCCGCGCTGTCCCCGAGCAGCGCGCCCAGCACCGCGTACGCCACCAGGCCGAGGGCGAAGACCGCGAAGAAGCCGTAGTAGGCGATCGCCGCCGCCAGCCGGGCGCCGAGCACGTCCGTGTAGCGGCCCACCGCCCGGGCGAGGTGGTCGAACCACGGCGACCGTCGACGGTACGCCGTCAGTCGGGCGTCGATGCGCAGCACCGCCCGCTCGAACGCGTTCACGCCGCCATCCTTCTCCATCGCCACCCGGCGCGGGGCCCGCTCGACCCGCCACGCCGGCACCTCGACGCCCCGAACCGACTTCCGGCCGTCGGACGGGGCTCAGCCGCCGAGCGGGAAGTCCCGGCGCGGCTGCCAGCGGGCGTCGCCGCTGTGCGAGAAGAGGGTGAACTTCTCGACCTTGAACAGTGCGGAGAAGTCGGCCAGGTCCTCGTAGACCCGGTCCAGCGCCTCCGGCGCGACGTCCTGGGCGACCGTGACGTGCGGATGGTAGGGAAAACGGCTCTCCCGGCGCAGCTCGGGCGCCCGGCCGATCGCCGCCGCGAGCAGCTCGCACTCGCTGATCCCGGCCGCCACCACCACGAAGACCACCTCGGTGATCGGCCGGAAGGTGCCGGTGCCGCGCAGGTGCAGCAGGTACGGCCGGTGCCTGGCCGCCACCTCGGCCAGGTGCCGCTCCACCTCCGGCAGGCTCGCCAGGGGTACGTCGGTCGGCCCGAGCAGCGTCAGATGCGCCGGCACGTACGCGGCCTGCGGGTCGCCGGCCTCCGCCCGCCGCCGGGTGAGGAACTCACACCACGGCTCCGGCACATCGACGGCGACCCCGATCCGGGTCATCGGAGTTCCCGGATCCTGCGATCCGTCCGTGACAACCACACTCCGCTCCACTCACCCGCCGGCCGGCAGCGCGCCGCCCGGCGACCACGTCCCGGTACCCCGGCGGTCTGAGGTCCCCGCCGGGACGTCCGGCGGGCTCAGCCGTTCCGCGTACCGGGCAGGAACCCCACCCGGTCGTACGCCTCGCGCAGCGTTGCCGAGGCGACCGCGCGGGCCTTCTCGGCACCGATCGCCAGCAGCTTGTCGAGCTGCGCCGGGTCGTCCAGGTAGCCCTGGGTGCGCTGCTGGATCGGCCGGACGAACTCCGCCACCACCTCGGCCAGGTCCTTCTTGAGATCCCCGTAGCCCTTGCCCGCGTACGCCTCGACCAGCTCGTCGATGCTCCGGTCGGTCAGCGCGGAATAGATGACCAGCAGGTTGGAGACCCCCGGCTTCCGCTCCGGGTCGAAGAGGATGTCCCGCCCGGTGTCGGTCACCGCCGACCTGATCTTCTTGGCCGACTTCGCCGGGTCGTCCAGCAGCATGATGATCCCGGCCGGCGACGAGGACGACTTCGACATCTTGGCCGTCGGGTCCTGCAGGTCGGTGATCTTCGCGGTGTCCTTGACGATGTACGGCGCCGGCACGGTGAACGTCCGGCCGAACCGGGTGTTGAAGCGCTGTGCCAGATCGCGGGTCAGCTCCAGGTGCTGCCGCTGGTCCTCGCCGACCGGTACGGCGTCGGCCTGGTAGAGCAGGATGTCGGCGGCCTGCAGGATCGGATAGGTGAAGAGCCCGACGCTGGACCGGTCGGCGCCCTGCTTGACCGACTTGTCCTTGAACTGGGTCATCCGGCTCGCCTCGCCGAACCCGGTGATGCAGCTCATCACCCAGGCGAGCTGGGCGTGCTCCGGCACCTGGGACTGGACGAAGAGGGTGGTCCGCTCCGGGTCCAGCCCGACCGCGAAGAGCTGGGCCGCCGCGACCCGGGTGGAGTGCCGCAGCGCGACCGGGTCGTGCCCGGCCGTGATCGCGTGCAGGTCGACCACGCTGTAGAAGGTGTCGTGCGTCTCCTGCATCGCCACCCAGTTGCGTACCGCACCCAGGTAGTTGCCCACGTGGAACGAGTCGGCCGTCGGCTGGATCCCGGAGAGCACCCGGGGCCGGGCAGGAGCGTCGGACATGCCGGCAATTCTGACAGCAACCATGGGAGCGTGTCCGCACGCCCCCGTGCCATTCCGCCCCGGTCACACCGGCCAGCCGCCGAGCTGTCCGGCGGAAAGCCGGGAACCGGCCGCGACGGTGCGGACTCGTACCCTGAAACCGGAGTCGGTCGGCGGCTCCGCCGCATCCGGGTGCGGCGTACCGCCCGGCCGGGAGGGACAGCGCTTGGCACGGGATCGGGGCGGACGCTCCTCCGGCGGCGGGCAGGGCGCGGTGGACGAGGCGATGGGCGAGCTGTACCACGCCTGCTACCGACGACTGGTCGCGCAGGTCTACGCGTTCACCACGGACCTGACCGAGGCGCAGGACGTGGTGCAGGAGGCGTTCGCCCGGGCGATCGCCCGGCCACAGGGGCTGGCCGACGTCGACAACCCCGAGGCGTGGCTGCGTACGGTCGCGGTCAACGTCGTACGGCGGCGCTGGCGGCGACGCCAACTGCTGGACACCATCCTGCTGCGGGACCGTCCGGTGGCCCGACTGGTCGAGGCCGCTCCCGGCCCCGAGCGGACCGACCTGCGGGAGGCCCTGGCCGGCCTGCCGGTCAGCTATCGGGAGGTGATCGTGCTGCACTACTTCGCCGACCTGCCGGTCGAGGAGATCTCGTCCGTGCTCGGGGTGCCGACCGGCACGGTGAAGTCCCGGCTGTCCCGGGGACGTACGGCGCTCGCCGCCCGACTCGGCGACTACCAGGGCACCGGCGGACCAGGAGCGGGACCAGCGGCGGGATCGGGATCGGCGCCGGGATCGGGAGCGCAGGGCCGGCCGGACCCGGCGGCCGACAGCACGGACCGGCGCGCCGACACGGCGAACCCGCCGGCCGGTCGGCCGGATGCGACGGCGGCCAGGACGGAACCACCGGCCCGGGTGCGGCCGGCGGTGCGACGGGGGTGAGAGATGCCTGACCGAGACCTCTCCGGCCCGGACCTCGACACCCGGCTGGCACGCGGCCGGGCGGCGCTGCTGGACAGCATCGACCAGCCGCCCCTGGCCCGGATCCGGGACCGCGCGGCGACCCGGCGTCGTCGCCGGCACGCCACCGGCGCGGCCGGTGGCGCCGCCCTGCTCGGCCTGGCGGTCGTGGCGACCGTGGCGCTCCAGCCGTGGACGGCCGACGGCACCCCTCCGACCCCGCCGCCGGTGGCGGACGTACCGCCCGGCGGCCCGGTCTACACCGGGGCCGGGATCACGATCAACGGGCTCACCACCTCCGCCGTCGCGCACGTGCCGGGGACGATCAGCGACGTCGAGTTCGTCGACCCCGACCACGGGTACCTTTTGGCCCGCTGCGGGGCCGCCGAGCCCTGCCCGGCCAACCTGGCCCGGACCGGCGACGGCGGCGCGAGCTGGCAGTACAGCGAACTGCCGGCCAGCAGCGCCGGAGAGCGGGACCTGGAGCTGGCCGCCTTCCCCGACGGACGGCTGCTGGTCAGCCACCCCGGCGGGGCGTACGCCTCCACCGACGAGGGCCGGAGCTGGCGGGAGGTCGACACCGGGGACGGGACCGCCCAGGTTCCGGCGGTTCGGGGCGACCTGCTCCGGGCCGGACCGGGCGGCGGGCGGTGCGACCTCGACGTGGAGGTGTGGCGGCCGGAGCGGGCCCGGGCCGGTGTCCCGGCGACCACACCCGGTCTCGACGTCTGCTGGGTGGCACCGGCGGCCGGCGCCGACGGGGCCTGGTGGGTGGGCGGCTTCCGGGACGGCCGCGCCTCGGTGGCGATGACCCGGGACCGGGGCGCCAACTGGCGCACCGTCGACCTGCCCGGCGCCACCCCCGGGGCCGGTACCGTCGAGGTGGCCAGCCTGGGCAGCCAGGCGTACGCGGCGGTGCTCGGCCCCGACCGGGCCCTGCTGGCCCTCTACCACTCCGCCGACGGTGGCGAGACCTTCACCCGGAGCCGGGCCGGCGGGTCGGGCCTGCCGGCCGGGCTCGCCGGTGCGCTGGTCCCGCTGCTGGACGGCCGGCTGCTGGTGACCGGCACCGACCGGCAGCTCTATCTGAGCACCGACGACGGGGTGACCTTCCAGCCGGCCGGCGGGAGCCTGCCGCCGCTCGCAAGGCTGGAGCGGACCGTCGCCGGCTACGTCGCCTACGACCTCTTCGGTTCCGGCTGGGCGGCCTACTCGGCCGACGGTGCCACCTGGCGCAAACTCCAGATCATCTGACCGGCCCCGGTCCGGGCATCACCGGGGCCGCGCGTCAGCGCAGGTCGGCCGAGCCGGGCGAGGGCGCGGCAGCCTCTCCGGCCTCCCGCTCACTGTGCTCCTCGCCGCGCACCTCGCTGTGCCCGTCGCCATGCCCGTCGCCGCGGCCGTCGCCGCGCACCTCGCCGCGTCCGTCGCCGCGCACCTCGCCGCGTCCGTCGGTACGCGCGGCCGGCACGCTGGGCCGCTGCTGCTCCGGGAGCCGGGCCACCGAGATGCCGACCCGGGCCACCCGGCGGCCCTCGACCGCCAGCACCCGCAGCAGCCAGCCGTCCGGGTCGGAGCCGTCGTCCGGGTCACCGCCGTTGCGGTGCCCGCCCGCCGAGCGGCCCAAACCGCCCCCGTTGCCGGACCCGCCTGGTTCGGCCACGCCCGGCACCGGTACCTCGTCGCCGCAGACCGGCAGCCGGCCGAGGGCGGCCATCACGAACCCGCCGACCGTCTCGTACGGGCCGGGTGGCAGGGCGAAGCCGACCCGTTCGGCGAAGTCGGCGAGGTTGAGCCGGCCGTCCACCTCGGTCGGCCCGCCGGTCGGCACCGGGTCGGGCGCGCTGTCGTACTCGTCGTGGATCTCGCCGACCAGCTCCTCGATCAGGTCCTCCAGGGTGACGATCCCGGCCGTGCCGCCGTACTCGTCGATCACGACCGCGAGGTGGTGCCGCTCGCGGCGCATCTCGGTCAGCGCCGCCAGCACCCGCTTGCTGCCCGGGATCTTCTTCACCTCCCGGGTCAGGTCCCCGATCGTGGTGCAGACGTCGTCGTCCGGGCGGAGCAGCACGTCGCGCAGGTGCACGAAGCCGACCACGTCGTCGGAGGTGCCGTCGACCACCGGGTACCGGGTGTGGGTCTCGACCCGGACGAGTTGGGCCGCGTCCTTCAGCGGCAGTCCGGCGGCCAGGAAGACCACCTCGGTCCGGGGCATCATCACCTCCCGGACCAGGCTGGCGCCGGCCACGAGCACCTCGTCGATGATCCGCCGTTCGACCGGGTCGAGCCGGGTGTTCGCGGCGACCAGGTCGCGGAGTTCGGCCTCGCTGATCTGCTCCCGACCCGCCGTCGGGCTGGCCCCGAGCAGCGCGGTGACCAGTCGGGTCGAGCCGTCCGCCGCCCGTACGATGATCCGGGCCAGGGCCCGCGCGAGTGGACCCGGTTGCCGTTTAGGACGCCCCGGCGATCGTCGCCGGGGCCCGGTACTGCCGCCGTCCCGCATGCCAAGGATGGTAGACACCGGAGGTGCCCGATGTGGGCACCTCCGGGCCCGCGTCATCCCACCGGTCGATGTTCGACTCTGTGCAGAATTGGCAGAACATGGTGGAATGCTGAGGGCGCGCGCCTCGGCGCCGAACACGAGGCCGATCCGGAACCGTCTGCGGAGTCGGCCCGGCATCCGTCGTACCGAAGCAGAAAGGGCACAGGCGTGAAACTGCTCGTCACCGGAGGTGCCGGTTACGTCGGCAGCGTCGTCACCCGGCTGCTGCTGGACGCCGGACACGACGTGGTGGTCCTCGACGACCTGCGTACCGGGCACGCCGAGGCACTGGCTCCGGAGGCCACCTTCGTCCGGGCCGACATCGCCGACGTCGCCACTGTGCTCACCCCCGACGCAGGCTTCGACGGGGTACTGCACTTCGCCGCGCTGATCGCGGCCGGGGAGTCGATGGTCAAGCCGGAGCTGTACTGGAAGGTCAACACCGTCGGCTCACTGGCGCTGCTCGACGCCGCCCGGCTCGCGCGGGTATCCCGGTTCGTCTTCTCCTCCACCGCCGCCGTCTACGGCAACCCGACCGAGACGCCGATCAAGGAGACCAGCACCCCGCTGCCGACCAGCACGTACGGCGCCACCAAGCTCGCCGTCGACCTGGCGCTCACCTCGATGGCCACCGCGCACGGGCTGGCGGCGGTGTCGCTGCGCTACTTCAACGTCGCCGGGGCGTACCTGCGGGACGGCGTGGCGCTCGGCGAGCGGCACGAGCCGGAGACGCACCTGATCCCGATCGCCCTCCAGGTGGCCGCCGGCCGCCGCGACAAGCTGCAACTCTTCGGCGACGACTACCCGACCGAGGACGGCACCTGCGTCCGGGACTACATCCACGTCGAGGACCTGGCCCGGGCACACCTGCTCGCCCTCGACGCCGCCAAGCCCGGCGCGCACCAGGTCTTCAACCTCGGCAACGGCTGCGGCTTCTCCAACCGCCAGGTGGTGGAGGCGGTCCGCGAGGTGACCGGGCACCCGGTACCGGTCGAGACCGCACCGCGCCGCCCCGGCGACCCGGCCGCGCTGGTCGCCTCCGCCGAACGGGCCCGGGCCGACCTCGGCTGGACCCCGGCCAAGCCGGCTCTGCCGGAGATCGTCGCCGACGCCTGGACGTTCTACCGGGAGCAGATCCTCGGCGGAGCGGCGTCGTGACCGGCCGCTCCGACACCGGCCACCGGCCGGCCGCGACGAACCACCCGGACCGGCCGGTCGGGCCGGTCGCCGACCGCGCCACCGCCGGCTTCTCCACCGAGTACGGCGGCGAACGTCCCGCCGGAGTCTGGGCCGCACCCGGACGGGTCAACCTGATCGGCGAACACACCGACTACAACGACGGCTTCGTGCTGCCGTTCGCGCTGCCGCAGCGCACCGTCGTCGCGGCAGCACCCGAGCAGGGGCGACGCTGGACGGTCTGGTCCGAGCAGGCCGGTGAACGGATCTCGTTCGGCCGGGCCGACGCCGCCGAACCGGGCCGGGTCACCGGCTGGGCGGCGTACGTCGCCGGGGTCGTCTGGGCGCTGCGCGAGGCCGGACACGACGTACCGGTGGCCCGGCTCGCCATCGCCTCCGACGTACCGCTCGGGGCCGGACTCTCCTCCTCGGCGGCGCTGGAGTCCGCCGTACTCACCGCCCTGGCCGACCTCGGCGAACTGGAGCTGCCGCTGGCCGACCGGCCGGCGCTGGCGCAGCGGGCCGAGAACGACTACGCCGGGGTGCCGTGCGGGATCATGGACCAGTCCGCGTCGCTGCGCTGCCGGCCGGGGCACGCGCTCTTCCTGGACTGCCGGACACTCGCCGTCGAGCAGGTACCGTTCGATCTCGACGCCGCCGGGCTCGCCATCCTGGTCGTCGACAGCAACGCGCCGCACCGGCACGTCGGCGGCGAGTACGCCGCCCGCCGCGCCGCCTGCGAGTCCGCCGCCGCCGCGCTGGGCGTGCCGGCGCTGCGGGACGTGACCGTCGACCGGCTCGACGCCGCGCTGGCCCGGCTGGACGACGAGACGGTACGCCGCCGGGTCCGGCACGTGGTCACCGAGAACCAGCGGGTACTGGAGACCGTCGAGTTGCTCCGCGCCGGCCGGCTCGCCGAGATCGGGCCGCTGCTGACCGCCTCGCACGCCTCGATGCGGAACGACTTCGAGATCACCGTGCCGGAGGTGGACACCGCGGTCGAGGCGGCCCTGACCGCCGGGGCGTACGGGGCCCGGATGACCGGGGGCGGGTTCGGCGGCTGCGTACTCGCCCTGGTCGACGCGGCAGCCGCCGAGACGGTGGCGTCGAGGGTCGCCGAGGCGTACGCCGAGCGTGGCTTCCGGGCCCCGTCCACCTTCACCGTCACCCCGGGGGCCGGAGCCGAACGGATCGACTGACGATGCCGGACCCCCGCCTTGGTGGTTCAGGCTTGGCGGTCACGTTCCCAGGCGGCATGGTCCGCCTCGATCCGCTGCCACACCGCCCGCAACCGCTCCTCCGGTACGTCGTCGAGCGGCAGGTGGAACACCTCCCGCAGCAGGGCGCGCCATTCGGCGTACCCGGAAAGCTGCCGGACCGTCGCGGGGCCGGCCACCGGCCGTTCGGAGAGCATCCGGCCACGGATGATCCGGACACCGGCCGGGGTCCGGTGCTGCACCGTCACCACCCGCACCATCCCGGACGTCGGCGAGGTGGAGATCTCGACGTGCTTGGCCAGCAGGTCGGTCGGCCCGGTCGCGGTGGTCGGAAAATCCATCCCGACGAACGCGCCGCCGGGCTCGTGGTCGAACCGCCAGCCGCCCGGCACCGAGTCCGACGGCCGCAACCGGAACCGGTCGTCCGGGCCGAACGCCCCGGCGACCAGCGGCACCGGGTCGAGCGGGCCGTCGCCCAGTCCGGTGTCCAGCCACCAGCCCTGGCCGTCGAGGACGGTGGTCAGCGCGAGATGGTTGCCGCTGTCCCCGGCCTGGTCGCCGGGCTGGCCCTGCACGCCGGCCCGGTGCCAGGTCACCGGGTAGCCGAGGGTGGTCAGCAGCGCGGAGAAGGCCCCGTTGAGCTGGTAGCAGTAGCCGCCCCGCCCCGCCACCAGGTGACCGGCCGCCTCGGCCGGGTCCATCCCCCGCCGCTCCCCCAGCGCGATCCAGACGGTTTCGTACGGCACCCGCTCGACGTGCGCGGCATGCAGCCGGTGCAACTGCGCCACCGACGGCCGCTCCGCCCGCTCGGCCGCCGGGTCGAGCCCCAGCCGGCGCAGGTAGGCGGTGGCGACCTCGTCGTCGAGCGCCGGTGGCCGCCAGAGATTCACTTCTGTCGATAGGGAGCCGATCACCGCGTCAGCTTAGCCAGGGGTACCGACAACAACGGTTCGGCTGCTCAGGTGATGACGGATCGACTGGCTCGCCCGACACGCGCCACCTCACGCGTCGCGCGGCTCCGCTCGTACGGGAGCCCCGCCAGACCCGAACCGGTCCAGCGGACCTTCACCGATCACAGCGTCGCGGGCGGCGAACAGAAGAGATGCTGTGGCCCGTTCAGCGGGTACTTCCCGCGACCGTCGGCAGCGGGTTTCGGCGCGGCGGCCTCGCTCTGGAGTACGGCGCCGAGGCAGAAGACCACCTCGCGGACCGGCTCCGGCAGCTTGACCGTGGCGACGTAGGGGCGACGACCTTCCAGTGGCAGCGGGACGGAGAACTCCTCGCTGACCTCCTCGCCGGGCGGGACGACTGTGCCCTCGATGGTGCCGACCGCGTCGGCGTTCACCCCGGGCGGGATCGCGAAGGTGCGCTTGGCCAGCTCCACCGTGCCGTCCTCCCGGGCGGTCACATAGACGTCGTAGGCGTGCGAGGCGGCGTCCCCTTCCACCCCGACATAGGCGACGATCGGCTCCGCGCCCTGGTTGCGCAGCGTGTAGCGGATCTCCAGGGCCTCCGCCCGAGGCGTAACCGTGGCGTCGAAGCTCGCCGTCGGCTTGGCGCCGCTCGGGCTCCACTCCGGCTCGAAATCCACGTAGGCGTCCGCGCCGCAGCCGGCCAGCGCGACGACGCCGAGCGCCGCCGCACCGCCGGCAAGAAGCAACTTCTTGATCAAGAGTACGACGTCCTTCTCGGCCAGCCCATCTCGTCCCGGAAAGCATTTTCGGTGTAACTGTAGGGGTGGTCGGGGTCGATCTGGCCGGGCGTGTTCGGGTCGTCGTCCTCGTCGATCGGCAGGCCGACGGCCTCCCGTTCGTCGTTCTCGACCCCGACATCGCCCGGCCCCTCGTGGGTACCCGGCGCGGACGTGTTGTTGCCGTAGTCGTAGACGTGCGCGAACTCGTGGAACAGCCCCGCGACCGGCGGACGCTCGTCCGACGACGAGAGCCGGCTCGGGTTGTAGGTGACCTCGTAATCCTCCCCCAGATGCCAGTTCGTGGTGTACGAGGCGGTGTTGGACTCGGCTTCGACGATGACGAGCGGATTCCCCTGGTACGCGATGTCGCCGAGCACCGGCCAGTCGGCGGCGATCGCGGCCGAGTCGTTTCGGATGTCGTCCAGCTCGGCGAGCATCTGCTGCCCGATCGGCGAGGCCCGCATCATGTCGAGGTCGGCGCGGACCCGCTCCTGGAACTCGTCCGACCCCCGGATCTGGATGTACTCCGCCGCGTCGCTCACCTCGACCCGCACGTCCTGGCGTACCCCGGTCACCTGGTCCTCGTCCTGCCGGTAGGCGGTGTCGGCCCCGCCGCCACCCGTGACCGTGTCGCGGCCGTGCCCGGCGTAGATCCTGTCGTCGCCGGAACCGCCGTCGAGCCGGTCGTTGTCCCGGCCGCCGGAGACGACGTCCCGACCCGCGCCGCCGTGCACGGTGTCATCGCCGGTCGCGCCTTCGAGGTAGTCCTCACCCTCGCCGCCAGCGATGTTGTCGTTGCCGGAGAGCCCGTAGACGACGTCGTTGCCGCGCCCACCGGCCAGCAGGTCGTCGCCGCCCTGGCCGTCGGCGTAGTCGCGGCCGGAGCCGGCCGAGGCGTAGTCGTTCCCGGCACCGCCGTACACCTTGTCGTCGCCGTGCAGGCCGATGATCCGCTCGTTGCCGTCCCCACCGCGCAGCGTGTCGTTGCCCTCGCCGCCGAGCAGGGTGAGGCTCAGATCGGCGCCCTTGGGCACCTCGACCACGTCATTGCCGTCCCCGGCGCGAATCGTCACCGGCGTCCCCTCGGGGTAGTGGTACTTGACGCCGTTGACCTCGACGACCACCTGTCCGGTGTCCGGGTCCCGGGTCACCTTGACGTTGTCGTCGCCGGGGCCGGTGTTCACCACGGCCCGCCCGTCGACCATCAGCACCGAGACGCCGGTCGCCTCCGGCGGCAGCGTGAACGGGTCGGTCGTACCGGCGGAGACGGTGTCCCACTGCGTCGAAATGGCGTCCCACTCCGCTGTGGAGAAGCCGCTCAGCTTTCCCTTCAGGGCGTCGTCAAGCTCCTTGCGCAGGTTGCTGGCCCGGTTGGTCGCCTCGCTGACCTGGGTGGCCTGCGCGGGCTGGTTCCACCGGAAGACGATCTGTCCCCCCGAACGCCAGCTCGGCACGGCGCCCATGATCTGCTCACGCTCGCTGTCGAGCGCGTTCTGATACCACCGCAGCAGCTCCGCCACCCCCTCCAGCGCCGAGGCGAGCCGGTCGGCCTGGCCGCCCATCGCGTCGAGGCTGCCGAACACCTTCGACTGGTGCTGACCGAACGAGTCGCGAGCCGCCCCCGCCCACTCCGAGCCCAGCAACTTCCGGCTGTCCGCGTCCAGGTCGTCGCCGACCGCGACGCTCGCCTTGCCGAAGCGCCGCCACGCCGACGCGGCACTCTCGATCCGGCCCGGGTTGGCCTGAAGGTCCCAGAGCGCGGCGTCGACCCGGATCTCCCGATCCTCCGGCGGGATGCCCATCGACGCGTCCTCTCCTAGATCGGGATGTTGGGATGTTCACGGCGATGCCGCTCGGCCGCCCGCTCGTCGGCCTGCCGGTAGGCGAAGGCGACCTGGAGCAGGCTCTCGTTGTCGACCTCCAGCACGCCGATGACGCGCTCGACGGCCGTACCGGCGCTGGCAGCCGTGGTGTTGTAGGCGTCGTTGAGCTGGCCGGCCGGGCTGACCTGGCCGAAGTCGGCCGGCGAAATCACGGCGTCGGCGCGCACCGCACGCAGCGCGGACGCGAGTTCGGTGGAACTGTCCAGATAGGACTGGGCGACCCTGGCGATTTCGACCGGATCGGCACGCACCTCTTCCCCCATGCCTGCCCACGCTACCGCTGGGCTGCCAGCAGGCAGGCTCAGAAGTTCGACTAATACCTTTGGCGAGAAGTTTTCTTGGCTCGCTGCCGCTCATGTCGAGGCGCAACTCAGCCATGACCTCGTCATTGGAGTTCATGCGGAGGCGTCCACCGCAGCTCGCCGACGCCTACACCGCGCTGGCCCAGGACGCGGTAGTGGCCGTGAACGGCGGGACCGGCAGGAGGTCCGTAGGGAGCAACTGGCTTGGGACACCGTCGAGAGAGGACGGATCCTGATCGGGGAGTCGGGTGGTACGAGCGTCGAGGTTATCCACAGGTTCCCGACTGTAGGGTGACGAGACAGTTGCGCATCGTGCTATAACCTCCGAGGCAATTTCACCTGTATCGGGGGTAACGGGATCATGGAGACAACCGAGCCGGGGTGGCGGCCGGAGTATCGCGGCGGCGACGCCAGCGTCGGCAACGTCGGCTCGGGCAGAGAACTCGGCGCCCACCTCTACTACCTCTACCGGGCCGGCCGCAACGAGCTGCCCCGGATCGCCAGGACCTACGCCGAGGTGACCGTGCTGGTGCACCAGACGGCCGGAGCGATGGAAGGGCAGTTCGACCTGCCCGGCCGAGGGATCGGCCCGGCACAGCAACGTCTGCTGGAGTTGCGCGCCGAGGTGCAGGACGTGCTGCGGCTGACCTCGCTGCGGATGTCGGAGGTCGGCGCCGCGCTGGTGACGATCGCCGACCGGTACGCCGCCACGGACGAGGCGGCGGCGGAAGAGTTCGCCCGACTCCTCGGCAACAACGCGTCGGACTACCAGCGTCCCGCCCTCGCCCCACCCGATCCCCCGGCCGCTGGGGATCCACCCCTGACGGATCCTCGCATTCCTCGCAACATCGTCGACTGACCTGGCCAGACGGGAGACGCCATGGTCGACAACTCGATCACCTTCGACTACCGGCAGATGCACCAGTATCTCAACGAGATCGGCACGTACCTGGCCGAGTTGCACTACATCGATCAGGTATTCGCGTACATGGACGATATCGAGTCCAGTTCGTTGGACGTCTTCCTTGAGGTAGCCGCCCTCGGGAGCGCCCCTGGTTCCTGGGTCAAGGTGGAGTTCACCGGGACTGTCTCGTTCAGCCGTATGTGGCGCGTGCCGCCGCCGTTCCCGCCACGCCTGATCTGGCAGGATCCGATAGAGGAAGAAATTCAGAAGGAGGTTGAGGAGTACAAGGCGAAGGCCGCAGGGTGGGCGTCGGACAACATGGACTCGATCAGGGCGATGGTCAGACCACTGGCTCATCCCACCGGATCCGTCTATCTCAACGACATCATCCAGCCGGTACGGGACGCATTGGCCCGGTTGGAGGACTTCGTGCCCCACGACTTCGGCAAGCTGCGGTACAGCCTCGGCAACTGGTCCGGTGAGGCGGCCGAGGATTTCGCCACCAACTTCTACGACCCGTTCCAGCAGACCCTGGCAAGCCACCACCGGATGCTCGCCTCACTCGTCGCCGGACTCGAGGCCGCGCACACCACCGTCGACCTCACCCAACAGAGCTTGATGAACGTGCTGCACGCCACCCGCGAGGCGCTCCTGGAACAGCTACGCCGACGGCCCGCCCAGGCGGCAGCGCAGCAGCAGGAGCAGTCCACCAAACACGCCATGATCATCGTCAGTGCGTTCGTCCCCATGGCAAAAGGCCGGGATCTCTGGGCCAACAGCCTCGACATGGCCAGCGCCGGCGCCTCCGCAATGACAAGCGGCGCAGCACAGCAGCCCATGGGCGATTATGCCCTGACCGGAGGCACCGCCGAGGAGTTGCTGCTCGCACTCAGCGGGGCTATCAAAGCTATCGATGAAAACGCGGACAAGGGCTACCGAGAGCTTGATGATCAAGTCTCGGGAGTCCTCTCCCGGATGGAAGCCGTGCGGGAGGCACCGGATGGAGAGGATGGACGACTCGTGCCTCGACAGCCCCGGCTGGTCGACGGCACCGACAGCAGTAACTTCCATCTGCCTCGGGCCCGATGAACGGAGCTGTCGACATGCAGATACACCGTCGAGACCGTTATCCGATCGCTCGATTCTGGACAGTGTGCGCCGCATCTGTGGCGCTTGTCATCGGCGGATGCGACTCCAGCCCAGAACCGACCGAAACCCCCGAGCCACGTGTGACGTACGGGCAGGCAGCCCCGGACATGTGCGAGCAGATGAAGCTGACGGAGCTTGCTGCACGTTTCAGCCTGAAACTCCGCTCCTCCTACGACCCGACAATACGGTTCGATCCTCGAGGTGGCAACGTTTCCCTGAGCTGCGAAATCAGGGCCTACGACGATAGCGCGCGATTTCGTACGGAGGTCGGAGAATTTGATCCGGCCGGCACCGTCAGCCTTCGGACGTACCCGAACCACGAGGATGCCGAGAAAGCCCACCAGGCAGAGGTGATTTCACTGCGGAAGTTCGCGGAATCGAAGCCGGAGATATCGACACAGGATGTCAGCGGCTGGTGGGACGAAGGAGTCTACTTCCAGACTGTAGCTCCGCTCGAGCCGAAGCAGTATCCGCGTGCCAAGAACCTTGACGCCGCCGGGGTAGAGGTTCTTTACGAGCTACGCCACGGCAACCTGCGCGTCACCACCCGCATCGACAACCGGGCAGCAACCCCAGAAATCGATCAAGTTCTCGCCTTTCTCCGTGACTTCGCCGAAGCGTTCACCAAGGAGGCGGTATGCCACCTCTCCCGGACCGGACCAAGCTGATCCGTCATGACACGATTCCACAACCCCTCACCGGAACGGGTGCACCCGCCGATCGCCGGCTTCCACCACCAGGCCGAGGTCAGCTCGCCGCGCTGGTTGGTGCTCTCCGACCAGTTCGGGATCCGACCTGGCGGGCATGTGCCGGACGACTCGATCGAACAACTGGTGATCGCGCTCGACAACGTCCGTTGGAACCTGTTCGCCGCCGGCCTCCAGGTCAAGGATGTCGTAAAGCTGACCATCTACCTTGTCGGCGACATCGACATGGAGCGGCTACGAGCTGAGCTCGCCCGCTGGCTCGTCCGTCACAAGCCGACCCTGAGCATTCTGTACGTCGCCGGGCTCATCGGTCCCAGCTTCCGGGTACAGGTAGACGCCCTGGCCGTCCACTGAACCGTCAGGGGCGGCACCGCCATCCCGACGGTCAACCCGCCTCGACGATCATGCCGGCGCCGACCGTACGGTTCGTCGACTCGTCGATCACGATGAAGCCACCCGTCGTCCGGTTCCGCCGGTACTCGTCGGCGAGCAGCGGCACGGTGGTCCGCAGCCGTACCCGGCCGATCTCGTTGAGCCGCAGCTCGGCGGCGGTCTCGTCCCGGTGCAGCGAGTTCACGTCGAGCCGGTACCGCAGATTGCGGATCACCGCCCGGGCGGACCGGGTGGTGTGCTTGATGGCGTACTTGCCGCCGACCCGCAGCGGTTTGGTCTCGTCCATCCAGCAGATCATCGCCTCGACGTCCTGGGCCACCGCCGGGGCGTTGGTCGGCCGGCAGATGAGGTCGCCCCGGGAGATGTCGAGCTCGTCGGTGAGCCGCACCGTCACCGACATCGGCGGGAACGCCTGCTCGACCGGGCCGTCGGCGGTCTCGATCGCCGCGATCCGGCTGGTGAACCCGGACGGCAGCACCATCACCTCGTCGCCCGGCTTGAGCACACCGGAGGCGACCTGCCCGGCATAGCCCCGGTAGTCCGTCACCGTCGTCGACTGCGGCCGGATCACGTACTGCACCGGGAAGCGTACGTCGACCAGGTTGCGGTCGCTGGCGATGTGTACGTGTTCGAGGTGGTGCAGCAGCGACGGGCCCTCGTACCACGGGGTGTTCTCGGATCGGCCGACGATGTTGTCGCCGTGCAGCGCCGAGATCGGCACCACGGTCAGATCCGGCACCTCCAGTTTCGCCGCGAACGCGGTGAACTCGTCCGCGATCCGCTCGAAGACCTCCTGTGACCAGTCGACCAGGTCCATCTTGTTGACGCAGAGCACCAGGTGCGGCACCCGGAGCAGCGAGCAGAGGAACGCGTGCCGGCGGGACTGCTCGACCAGCCCCTTTCGCGCGTCGACCAGGATCAGCGCCAGGTCCGCGGTCGACGCCCCGGTGACCATGTTCCGGGTGTACTGGATGTGCCCGGGGGTGTCGGCGATGATGAACTTCCGCCGAGGGGTGGCGAAGTACCGGTACGCCACGTCGATCGTGATGCCCTGCTCACGCTCGGCCCGCAACCCGTCGGTCAGCAACGCCAGGTTCGTGTACTCGTCGCCTCGGGCCGCGCTGACCGCCTCGACCGCTTCGAGCTGGTCGGTGAAGAGCGACTTGGTGTCGTAGAGCAGCCGGCCGATCAGGGTGGACTTGCCGTCGTCGACGCTGCCGGCGGTGGCGAACCGGAGCAGGTCCATCGCACGGGTCTCGATCGGGACCACGGTCGCCGTCATCAGAAGTACCCTTCCCGCTTGCGGTCTTCCATCGCCGCCTCGCTGACCCGGTCGTCGCCCCGGGTGGCGCCGCGTTCGGTGATCCGGGTCGCGGCCACCTCCTCGATCACCATCTCGACGGTGTCGGCCGTGGACCGGACGGCGGCGGTGCACGAGGCGTCGCCGACGGTGCGGTAGCGGACCTGCTCGACGAAGGGCGTCTCGCCGGCCCGGGGCGAGATGAACTCGTTGACGGCGTAGAGCATGCCGTCCCGCTCGACGACCTCGCGCTCGTGGGCGTAGTAGATCGACGGCAGCTCGATCTTCTCCCGGGCGATGTAGTGCCAGACGTCCAGCTCGGTCCAGTTCGACAACGGAAACACCCGGATCGACTCGCCCGGATGGTGCCGGCCGTTGTAGAGCGACCACAGCTCCGGACGCTGGTTCTTCGGATCCCACTGGCCGAAGTCGTCGCGGAAGCTGAACACCCGCTCCTTGGCCCGGGCCTTCTCCTCGTCCCGGCGGGCGCCGCCGAAGAGGGCGTCGAAGCGGTACTTCTCGATCGCCTCCAGCAGCACCGGCGTCTGGATCCGGTTGCGTACCCCGTCGGCCGGCTCGTGGACCAGCCCGGACTCCAGCGCCTCCGGCACGCTGGCCACCACCAGTTGCAGCCCCATCTCGGCGACCCGCCGGTCGCGGTAGGCCAGTACCTCGGGGAAGTTGTGCCCGGTGTCGACGTGCATCACCGGGAACGGGATCCGGGCCGGCGCGAACGCCTTCTCGGCCAGCCGGAGCATGACGATCGAGTCCTTGCCGCCGGAGAAGAGCAGCACCGGCCGCTCCAGTTCGGCGACCACCTCGCGGATGACGAAGATGCTCTCGGCTTCCAGCGCGTCGAGATGGGACACCCGGTAGGCCGCTGGCGAGGTCATAGCGTCACCTCGCCGCGCCCGCCGACGGAGTCCGGCCTCCCGGTGCTGAGCCGGCCGCTCCGCTCGCCGCGCCCGCTCATGCCGGCCCTCGTTCGTGCTGCTCGCGCATGGGATTCCAGACCCTCCCGGTCGGTTAAGTCGCCATGTCCCGGCCTAGGGTACCCGGAGGTGACGCTGCAACGCTGCGAGCAGCCGAGGAGCGAGATCCTTACGGCACACCACCAGATCCGGCAGGCGGGGATCGGCCTGGTTGTATTTCAGCGCGGATCCGTCGATACGGGAAGCGAAAAGCCCGGTGGCCGTCGCCACAGCGACCGGAGCCGCCGAGTCCCACTCGTACTGGCCGCCGGCATGGACGTACCCGTCGACCTCGCCACTGATCACGGCGGCGATCTTCGCGCCGGCCGAGCCCATCGGCACCAGCTCGGCGCCGAGTTCGGCGGCCAGGTCGGTGAGGAAGACCGGCGGCCGGCTCCGGCTCGCCGCCAGCCGGACCCGCCGGGCGGTGCCGTCCGAGCCGGTCGATCCGGTACTCCCGGTCCCCGCCGCCGGCGTCATCGGCGGGTACGACGGCGGCTGGTCGGTGCCGAGCACCCGGTGCTGGGCGGGAAGCCCGACCGCGGCGCCGACGATGCCGTGCGCGGTGCCGGCCCGCCGGGCCCAGAGCGCCACGTGCACCGCCCAGTCCGTCCGGCCCTCCTCGGAGAACTCCCGGGTACCGTCCAGGGGATCGATGATCCAGACCCGGTCGGCGCCCAGCCGGGGCGCCACCTCCGGCTCCATCCCGGCGGCCCAGGCGAGCCGGGCGCCCTCGTCCTCCTCGGACAGCACCGCGTCGGCGGGCCGCCACCGGGCCAGCTCGGTGCGGAGCAGTTCGTGCGAGACCTTGTCACCGGCCGCCTTCAACGCCCCCGGGTCGGCGAAGCCCATCTCGGCCCGGAGCTCCAGCAGGGCCTGACCGGCCCGACCGGCCAGCCAGCGGGCGAACTCCCCGTCGATCACCGGCGGCGCGGCCATCAGGGCATCTCCAGGGAGCCGGCCTCGCCGGCCGCTTGACGCGAGATCATCGTTGTCAGCCTCCTCATCCGCGGCGCAAAGACTACCGGCCGAGGCGCGGCTGCGGGGTGGACCGCCGGCCCGCCACACCGGGCACTGTCCGTCCTTCGCCGGTCAGCTGCCGTGGTACGTGTTCTGCGCCCACTCCAGGCCACGCCCGACGACCGCCTCCGCCGCGTCCGCCGCGCGGTCCACCAGGAACTCCAGTTCCTTGCGCTCCACGGCGGAAAAATCGGAGAGTACGTAGTCGGCCGGGTCCTGCCGTCCCGGCGGCCGTCCGATCCCGAACCGCACCCGCAGATAGTCCTTCGTCCCCAACGACTTGGACATCGACCGCAGCCCGTTGTGCCCGCCCTCGCCGCCACCCTGCTTCAGTCGGATCTGCCCGTACGGGATGTCCAACTCGTCGTGTACGGCGACCACCTGGTCGACCGGCACCTTGTAGAACTGGGCCAGCGCCGCCACCGGGCCACCCGAGAGGTTCATGTAGGTCAACGGCTTCGCCAGCACCAGCTTCGGCCCGCCGAACCCGAGCCGCCCCTCGGCCACCTCGGCGACCGCCCGGCGGTGCCGGCCGAACTTCGCGCCGATCCGCCCGGCGAGCAGATCGGCCACCATGAAGCCGACGTTGTGCCGGTGCCGCGCGTACTCCCGGCCGGGGTTGCCGAGCCCGACCAGCAACCACGGATGAAGCTCCTCCGCCACGCCGCTCTTTCTCCTCTGCTTCCCGATCCGCTGGCCGCCACAGTGCAAACCCGCTGGGCGTCACAGTACGAGAACAGGCGCCCCCGAACGTCCGGGGGCGCCTGTGGAGACGGTTCTCGCTCAGGCCTCCGCGGCGGCCTGCGCGGGTGCGCCCTGGTTGTCGCTCTCGGCCTCGGCGGCTTCGGCACCGGGGCCCTCGGCACCGGCTTCCTCCTCGGCCTCCTCGGTCGGCTCCTCGCCGGCCTCGGCGGCCATCTGCTCGGCCGTCGGCGCCTGGGTGACGAGGGCGAGGATCTGCTCCGGGTCGGCGACCAGCTCCACACCCTGCGGCAGCCGTACGTCCGCCGCGGTCACCTGCGCACCGACCTCGAGCCCCTCGATCGAGACCTCGAAGCTCTCCGGCAGCCGGGTCGCGTCGGCGCTCACCGACAGGGTGTTCTGCTCGTGCACGACCAGGGTGTCCCTGGCCGGCTCGCCGGTCAGGTGCACCGGCACGTCGACGGTGACCTTCTCACCCCGGCGGACCAGGATCAGGTCGATGTGCTCGAAGGTGTCCTTGATCGGGTCACGCTGGATGGCCTTCGGCAGCGCGAGCGCCTGGGTGCCGTCACTGATCTCGATCGCGAACAACTGGTTGGCGCCACCGTGCCGGATGGCGGCGGCGAACTCACGCGCTGGCAGCGCGATGTGCTTGGGCTTTTCGCCGTGGCCGTACAGCACGGCGGGCACCTTACCGGCCCGGCGGGTACGACGGGCACCACCCTTGCCGAACTCGGTGCGGGGCTCGGCGCTGATCTTTACCTCGGACACGGGAAGACTCCTGATACGGTCACTCTGCGGCGCTACGTCGGCTGGCGGTTGCGGTGCTAGGGCGAAGGGCGCGCTGGGGGCTTTGCGTGTGGCCACTGCCCGGAGCACCGCGTCGATGACGGTGCGTCCGTGCGGCGCTTGCTTCAGCGGCCCGCAGGGCACCCTCGCCGTGGCAACCGCACCAGTCTACCCGAGCCCCGATGCGGGTTCGCGGCGGTCCCCGCCCAGCCAGCCGGCATCATTCGCGATCCGCCAATTCCACCTCTGGATCACCCTGCCGGGCCGCCTCCAAGGGGACGCGCCGGACCGGCTCCGAGGGGACGCGCCGGAGCGCCTCCGACGGACGCGCCGGACCGCCCGCAGCGGGCGACGGTCAGCTCAGCCCGCCGAAGAGGGTGGTCACCGAGCCGTCGTCGAAGACCTCGCGGATCGCCCGGGCCAGCAGCGGCGCGATGGAGAGCACGGTGAGCTTGTCGAGCTGCTTCTCCGGCGGCAGCGGCAGGGTGTTGGTCACCACCACCTCGCTGATCCGGCTGTTCTTCAACCGTTCCGTCGCCGGGTCGGAGAGCAGGGCGTGGGTCGAGGCCACCAGCACGTCCGCGGCCTTCGCCTCGTGCAGGATCTCGGCCGCCTTGCAGATGGTGCCACCCGTGTCGATCATGTCGTCGACGATCAGGCAGACCCGGCCCTCGACGTCCCCGACCACCCGGTTCGCTACCACCTGGTTCGGCTTGGACGGGTCCCGGGTCTTGTGGATGAAGGCCAGCGGGCAGCCGCCGAGCCGGTCGGTCCAGCGCTCCGCCACGCGTACCCGGCCGGAGTCCGGGGCCACCACCGTCATCGGGCGGCCGGCGTACTTGCGCTGGACGTACTCGGCCAGGATGTCCATCGCGAAGAGGTGGTCGACCGGGCCGTCGAAGAAACCCTGGATCTGCGCGGTGTGCAGGTCCACCGTGAGGATCCGGTTGGCGCCGGCCGTCTTGAGCAGGTCCGCCACCAGCCGGGCCGAGATCGGCTCCCGGCCGCGGTGCTTCTTGTCCTGCCGGGAGTACGGATAGAACGGCAACACCACGGTGATCCGCTTGGCCGAGCCGCGCTTCAACGCGTCGACCATGATCAGGGTCTCCATGACCCACTTGTTCACGCCGTGCGTGACGGACTGCACCACGAAGGCGTCCGAACCACGCACCGACTCCTTGAACCGTACGAAGATCTCACCGTTGGCGAACTCGTAGGCGTCCGACGGTGTCGGCGCCACCCCGAGCACCTCACCGATCTCCGTTGCCAGCTCCGGAAATCCCCTTCCGGAGAAGAGCATCAGGCTCTTGCGATTTTCGGCGACGATGCTGCCCATCGGCTCGTCTGCTCCCGTTTGTCGGTGGGTCACCCGGCGTTGGGCCAGAGACTATTCGGTTGCAGTATCTCCCGAGGCCGGACGACCTTCACCCGCTACGGAGCCCCCGTGCAGTGGCTCACCTTCGCTTGCGCCGGGCGCCTCCCGTCCGGCACGCTCCGCCGCCGCCGCGGACTTCGTACCGGGCCGGCGGCGCAGCACCCAGCCGTCGATGTTGCGCTGCTGGGCCCGGGTGATCGCCAGCGCCCCCGGGGGTACGTCGTTGGTCACCGCGCTGCCCGCCGCCACGTACGCCCCGGCGCCCACCTCGACCGGCGCGACCAGGCTGGTGTCGCAGCCGACGAAGGCCGCCTCACCGACCACGGTGTGGCTCTTGTTGACCCCGTCGTAGTTCACGAAGAGCGTCCCGGCGCCGATGTTGGCCCGCGGCCCGATGGTGGCGTCCCCGACGTACGTCAGGTGCGGCACCTTGGCGCCCTCACCGATCTCCGACTTCTTCACCTCGACGAAGGTGCCGACCTTCGCCTTCTCCCGCAGCGTCGCCTCCGGCCGCAGGTACGCGTACGGTCCCACGCTCGCCCCCGGACCGACCGCCGCGCCGACCGCGTGCGCCCGGAGCACGGTGGCCCCGGCACCGACGGTGGTGTCGATCAGCGTGGTGTCCGGGCCGACGGCGGCCTCCGGTCCGACGGTGGTGGCCCCGCAGAGCTGGGTGTTCTGGTCCACCACGGCGTCCCGGCCGAGGGTGACCGTGACGTCGATCCAGGTCGTCGCCGGGTCGAGCAGCGTCACCCCGGTACGCATCCAGCCCTCGTTGACCCGATCCCGCAGCAGCCGGCGCAGCGCCGCCAACTCGACCCGGTCGTTGCAGCCGAGCGTCTCGGTGGCATCCGCCGCCACGTGCACCGCCACGGCTTCGCCGGTCGCGGCGAACTGGCCGAAGACGTCCGTCAGGTATTCCTCGCCCTGGTCGTTGTCGGTGGAGAGCTTGCCGAGCGCGTCCCGCAGCAGTGCGGCGTCGAAGGCGTAGATCCCGGCGTTGATCTCCCGGATCGCCCGCTGGGCATGTGTGGCGTCGCGCTCCTCCACGATCCGCTCCAGTCCGCCGTCGGCGCCCCGGACGATCCGGCCCAGGCCGGTCGGGTCGGCCACCTCGGCGGCGAGTACGGTCGCCGCCGCCCCGGCGGACTCGTGCGCGGCGACCAGCTCGGTGACGGTCTCCGGACGCAGCAGCGGCACGTCTCCGTTGAGTACCACCACGGTGCCACCGGCGTCCGGCGCGCTCTCCAGGGCGATCCGGACGGCGTGCCCGGTGCCGTTCTGCTCGGCCTGCAGCACCGGCTCGGCGTACGGGGCGACCTCGCGCAGGTGCGCGGTGACCTGGTCGGCGCCGTGGCCGACCACCACCAGCGTGCGGTCCGCCGACACCGGGGCGGCGGCCACGAGTACGTGGCCGAGCAGGCTGCGGCCGAGGATCGGATGGAGCACCTTGGGTAGCGCCGACTTCATCCGCTTGCCCTCACCGGCGGCGAGGACGACGACGGTGCGGAGGCGGGGCTGGGACACGAGAATGCTCCCGTCGTACGACTGGCAGTTTGCGGCCTCATGCTAGCCGTACTCCGTGGAGCGGTTCGGGCGTTCTCGGCCGGACAAACCGCCCAGACGGGCTGAAGTAGGAGCTCGGCCGCCAGGACTCGAACCTGAAACACAAGAACCAAAATCTTGGGTGTTGCCAATTACACCACGGCCGAAGGTGTCGCGGCCTTAGCCTAGCGCCTCACCCTCGGCCGACCCCACCCCCTTCGGCCCGCCGCCGAGAGCGGCCACCACGCCCTCGATCCGCCAGTAGAGTTCCCGGCTGCCCGGCACGTCGACGACCAGGCAGCCGTGGTAGCCCGCGCCGGTGTTGTAGCGGGTCGTCTTCGGGCGGTGGCGTTTGAGGGTGGGCCGCCGGAACCGGTCGGCGGGCAGGCACAACGCCGCCTGCCACCACCGGGCCGCCGCCTCGGCGTCCGCCGACTCGTGGATGCTCAGCCGATAGTGGGGGACGCTCCGGTCGATCCCGCAGCCCTCCAGGAACCGCAGGAAGATGTCGAGCAGCCGGACGTCGCTGTTGACCAGGGTGACCCGGTCGTCCCGACGCCACGGCTTCGACTTGGTGCCCTCGCACCAGTAGAGCGTGGCGCCGACGATCAGCAGGTCGCGGGCGTTCACCGCCCCGACCTCGTCGGCGGCCCGCTCGTGCGCGTCCGCCTCGGCGGCGTCCCGGGCGGTGCGGTGTCGCGCCCAGCGCGCCTCCGACATCCGCTGCGCGTGGGCGCGGCGCCGCGCCTCGGCCGTCGGGTCAGGGTCGAGCGGCAGGTGTTGGACCCACCGGTACGCGGTCGACTTCGCCACTCCCAGCTCGACGGCGATCTCCGGCACCGAGCGGCCCGCCCCGCGCAGCTCGACGGCCCTGGCCCGCAACTCGTCCTTGGCGTTGGGTCGTTTCGTCCACTCCGGCGCGGGAACATCCCGCAGCAACGCCGTCAACCGGTCCTTGCCGATGCCGAGCCGCTGCCGGATCTCCCCGGCGGAGAGCAGCTCGACCGTACGCAGACGACGCGCCTCGGCGGCGAGCGGATCGATCACGACCAGGAGATTAGGGCCCGTGTACGACAAGACCGGTCGATGGCTGCCAGCCGATTCCCAGTTCGCGTCCATGGCAGACTACGAGAGCGTAGGTTACGGTGACGTAGGCGTAAGTTACCGCTCTTCCCCCTACGCTCAGCGAGGTGCCATGTCCTCCGTACTACTCGAACAACCGGCCGCCACCGCCAAGAAGGGCCCCAAGCCACTCACTGACGGCGTCCAGTCCAAGGGCATCCTCTTCGCCCTCTGGTCCTTCGTCACGATCCCCTTCCTCGCCCTGCTCGCCGCCGTGCCGGTGGCCTGGGGCGGCTGGCTGAGCTGGACCGACATCGCCATCGCCGGAGTGTGGTACGTGGTGGCCGGGCTCGGCATCACCGTCGGCTTCCACCGGTACTTCACGCACGGGTCGTTCAAGGCCAAGCGCTGGCTGCGGGTGGCCCTCGCCGTCGCGGGTTCGTTCGCGGTCCAGGGGAACATCACCCAGTGGGTCGCCGACCACCGCCGGCACCACGCCTTCTCCGACCTGGAGGGTGACCCGCACTCACCGTGGCGCTTCGGCAGCAGCGTGTGGGGCCTGACCAAGGGCCTGTTCCACGCCCACGTCGGCTGGCTGTTCAAGCGGGAACTCTCCAACCGCGAGCGGTTCGCCCCGGACCTGATCGCCGACAAGGACATCAACCGGGTCGACCGGCTCTTCCCGCTGCTGGTGGCCCTCTCCCTGCTCACCCCGGCGCTGGTCGGCGGCCTGGTCACCTGGTCCTGGCAGGGCGCGCTGACCGCGTTCTTCTGGGCCGGCCTGGTCCGGGTCTCGCTGCTGCACCACATCACCTGGTCGATCAACTCGGTCTGCCACGTCTACGGCGAGCGCCCGTTCGAGGTGCGCCAGGGCGACCGGGCGACGAACTTCTGGCCGCTGGCGATCCTCTCCTTCGGGGAGAGCTGGCACAACCTGCACCACGCCGATCCGACCTGCGCCCGGCACGGCGTACTGCGGGGTCAGGTCGACATCTCGGCCCGGGTGATCTGGCTCTTCGAGAAGGTCGGCGCCGCGTACGACGTGCGGTGGCCGAAGCCCGAGCGGGTTGCCGCAAAACTACTCAAATCAACACCGTCGCAGTGACCCGTGACGCGCCCGGGCACCCGGCCACGAGCGTTCGCCTGGCAGGATGGCCAGGTGACGGAGCGCAGCGAGGGCGCCACCAGGGACGATCCGAGTCGGCGTGGCATCGCGGAACGGCAGCGGGATAGCGGGGTGAGCGACGGTCCGGGTACCGATCGCAGCCTCGGGCGCCGGCAGGTCAAGCCACCGGCGCCACCGCCGCCGCCACCCCCCAAGCCCGGTTCCCGGGTACGGATGTCCGCGGCCCAGCGCCGCGAGCAGCTCATCGCGATCGGCCGGCAGGCCTTTGCCGAGCGCGGGTTCGACGCGACCTCGATCGAGGATGTCGCCGCCCGGGCCAAGGTCTCCAAGCCGGTGGTCTACGAGCACTTCGGTGGCAAGGAGGGCCTCTACGCGGTCGTCGTGGACCGGGAGGTACGCGCCCTGCTCTACCGGGTCACCACCGCGCTGACCGCCGGGCATCCCCGCGAGTTGCTGGAGCAGGCGGCGCTGGCCCTGCTCGACTACATCGAGGAGGAGACCGACGGCTTCCGGGTGCTGGTCCGGGAGTCGCCGGTGCTCTCCGCGACCGGCAACTTCAGCAGCGTGATGAACGACGTGGCGCACCAGGTGGAGCACATCCTGGGTGCCGAGTTCAAGAGCCGGGGCTACGACCCGAAGCTCGCCGAACTCTATTCACAGTCCCTGGTCGGCATGGTGGCGCTCAGTGGCCGCTGGTGGCTCGAGGTGCGCAAGCCGCGCAAGGAGACGGTGGCGGCGCACCTGGTCAACCTGGCCTGGAACGGGCTGTCGCACCTGGAGGCCAAGCCGACCCTGCTCACCCGCCGGACCCGCTGAACCGGCCGGCCCGGCGTCGCCGTCGGGGTGGGTCTCAGCGGCCGGGGCGGGCGCTCGTACTCGTGTCCATCTCGCGTTCCTCCTCGGCGTGCTCCGCCGGGCCGACCTTGTCGTAGAGGCCGGTGGCGAGCAGGACGAGTCCGAAGAGCATCGACACGATGACCGTGGACATCGAGAAGTTCAGGATGTTCGCCTCGGTCTGCAACACGGCCATCATCGCGATCGCGACCACCAGGAAGACCACCCCGATGGCGAGGTTCATCAGGTGCCCGAAGTTGCCCCGGTGCACCGCGCCGAAGAGGACCACCAGCCCGAAGATCACCGAGACCAGCGCGAACGCCATGTTGGTACGCAGCCCCAGCACCCAGTGGCTGCCTCGGCTGAAGAAGTCCTCCCCGGCGGTCTCGAAGAGTCCGAAGACCCCGAAGATCACGATGTAGAGGCCGATCAGCCCGGCGAGTACCCGGTAGACCGGACGAGCCGGGTGGTTGATCGGGATGTGCGCCATGTCCCCTCCTGGCTGCCGGTTGGCGACTTTCCTACCGGATTGTCACCCGGGCCGGAGGGGATTGCCCGGCGAACGCCGGATCGGCACCGGCCGGACCGCTGGGACGGCCGGCCGGTGCGGCACGGCTCAGAGCACCAGGCGGGCGTCCTCGAAGGCCTTGGCCTCCTCCTCGGAGCCGACCTTGCCGTACATGCCGCACATCAGCAGGGTCAGCCCGAGGATCATCGTCACGATGGTGGTGGCGACGGTGAAGTTGAGATAGTTCGCATCGGTACGCAGCACCGCCAGTTCGGCGAGGCCGAGCGCCATCAGGGCGTACCCGAGGAACTTGTCGACCGTCGTGTCGACGTTCCGGCCGACCAGGGTGGCGAGCAGGATGACCAGGCCGAGCACGGTCGAGATCACCGAGTAGCCGAGGTTGGTCCCCTGGCCGAGTACCAGGGTGTCGTCCTGGGCGAAGAACTCGCCGCCGCCGGCCTCGACGAAGCCGAGGACACCGAAGGCCACCAGGTAGAGGCCGATCAGCCCGCCGATGGCCCGGTAGACCGGCCGCGCGGGATGGTTGACGGGGTTGTGGGCCATGATCAGCAGTCTCCAACGCCGTTGCCAGTGGGGGTCGGAGCTAGATTCTTCCGCATGCCGTCCGGGTGACGCCGCACACCCCCGCCGGTCAGCGGCGCCCTCGTCGTCGCACCGCCGCCGCTCAGCCCTCCGGCACCTGCTCGGCCAGGGCCAGCCACGCCTCCTCGGTCTGTTCCCGCTCGGCCCGCAGAGCCCGGAGCTGGCCGTCCAGCTCGGCGATCCGGGCGTAGTCGGTGGCGTGCTCGGCCATCTGGTCGTGCAGTGCCGCCTCGCGCTGCTCCAGCTTGCCGATCTGCCGCTCCA
The DNA here is from genome assembly GCF_003030345.1 of Plantactinospora sp. BC1. NCBI lineage: Bacteria > Bacillati > Actinomycetota > Actinomycetes > Micromonosporales > Micromonosporaceae > Plantactinospora > Plantactinospora sp. BC1. The sequence goes on along the minus strand of NZ_CP028158.1, from coordinate 2,865,957 downwards.
GCCGGCTCAGCTCCTTGCGGGCCGAGCGCAGCTCCCCGCCGGAGAGGGCACCCTCGGCCCGCTCGGCCCGCTCGGCCGGCACCGCGCCGTTGCTCCGCCGCTCGGGCGGCGGCCCGCCGGGCGTGACGGCGCGGGCGAGGTATTCCTCGACACCGCCGGGCAGGTGCACCAGCCGGCCGTCGCCGAACATCCCGTACACCACGTCGGTGACCCGTTCGACCAGGTAGCGGTCGTGACTGGCCACGATCAGGGTGCCGGGCCAGGAGTCGAGCAGGTCCTCCAGCGCGGCCAGGGTATCGGTGTCCAGGTCGTTGGTCGGCTCGTCGAAGAGCAGCACGTTCGGCTCGGCGGCGAGCAGCCGCAGCAGTTGCAGCCGGCGCCGCTCACCGCCGGAGAGGTCGGAGACCGGGGTCCAGAGCCGGCGGTCGTCGAAGCCGAAGATCTCGGCGAGCTGGGAGGCGTTGATCTCCCGGTCGCCGAGTACGACCCGGCGGGCCACCTCCTCGACCGCCTCCAGTACCCGCAGGTTGCCCGGCAGCTCGGCCAGCTCCTGGGAGAGGAAGGCCGGCTTGACGGTGGAGCCGGTCCGCAGCTGCCCGCCGTCCGGGCCGCGTACCCCGGCGAGCAGCCGGAGCAGCGTCGTCTTGCCGGCACCGTTCGCGCCGACGATCGCGATCCGGTCACCGGGGCCGACCTGCCAGGTCTGGTTGTCCAGGATCAGCTTCTCCCCGGCCAGCAGGGTGACGTCGGTGAGGTCGTACACCTGCTTGCCGAGCCGGGCGGTGGCGAGCCGTTGCAGCGACACGGTGTCGCGCGGCGGCGGTACGTCCGCGATCAGGGCGTTCGCCGCCTCGATCCGGAAGCGCGGCTTGGAGGTCCGGGCCGGCGGGCCGCGGCGCAGCCAGGCGATCTCCTTGCGCAGCAGGTTCTGCCGCCGTGCCTCGGTGGCCGCGGCCACCCGTTCCCGTTCGGCCCGGGCCAGCGTCCAGGCGGCGTAGCCGCCCTCGTAGGCGCGTACCGCCCGGTCGGCGACCTCCCAGGTGGCGGTGCAGACGGCGTCCAGGAACCACCGGTCGTGGGTGACCACCACCAGCGCGCCGCGCTTGCCGATCAGGTGCCGGGCCAGCCAGTCCACCCCGGCCACGTCGAGGTGGTTGGTCGGCTCGTCCAGCACCAGCAGGTCGGCGGTGCGGACCAGCAGGGCGGCCAGGGCCACCCGCCGCCGCTCGCCGCCGGACATCGGCCCGACCGGCTGGTCCAGCCCGAGGTACGGCATGCCGAGCCCGTCGAGGATCGCGCGTACGCCCGCGTCACCGGCCCACTCGTGCTCGGCGCCGAACCCCTCGTCGAGCCAGGCGGTGCCGAGCACCACGTCCCGGACCCGGGCCTCGGGGTCGAGCACGAGGGTCTGCGGCAGCCAGGCGACCCGCAGGTCGCGGCGGTGCGTCACCCGACCGCTGTCCGGCTCCTCGGTCTTGGTGAGCAGCCGCAGCAGGGTGGACTTGCCGGTGCCGTTCAGCCCGACGACGCCGATCCGGTCCGAGTCGGAAAGGCCCAGGGAGACGTCGGTGAGGAGCTGCCCCGCCGCGCCGTACCCCTTGGAGACCCGGTCCAGATTGACGATGTTGGCCATGTACTCAGACGGTAGTCGCCCCGGTCAGCTGACCCGGGCGCCGGGGACCGGACCGTACGCCGTGCGGACCTTCCGGCACAGCCCGGAGGCGGTCAGCTCGGCCGCGACCCGCTCGGCGTGACCGCCGTCGGTGGCGAGGAAGACGCAGGTCGGCCCGGAGCCGGAGACGATGCCGGCGAGTGCCCCGGCCGCCTCGCCGGCCTTCAGCGTCTCGGCCAGCGCCGGGCGCAGCGAGAGCGCGGCGGCCTGGAGGTCGTTGCCGAGTGCCCGGCCGAGCCGGGCCGGATCCCGGCCGCGCAGCGCGGCGAGCAGCGCGTCGGCGTTGCGCAGCGGAGGTGGGGCGGCGTGTTCGGCGCGCAGCCGGTCGAGCTCGCGGTAGGCGGCCGGGGTGGAGAGGCCGCTGTCGGCGATCGCCACCACCCAGTGCCAGGTGACCGGGCGGGCCAGGATCGGGCTGATCGTCTCGCCGTGGCCGGTGCCGAGGGCGGTGCCGCCGTACACCAGGAAGGGGACGTCGGAGCCGAGCCCGGCGGCGATCCCGGCCAGCTCGTCGCGGCTCAGGTCGGTACCCCAGAGCGCGTCGCAGGCGACCAGCGTGGCGGCGGCGTCGGCGCTCCCCCCGGCCAGGCCGCCGGCGAGCGGGATCTGCTTGCGCAGGTGCAGCCGGGCGTGTGCCGGCACCCCGGCGTGCGCGGCCAGCGCCCTGGCGGCCCGGATCACCAGGTTGGACTCGTCCAGGTCCAGCTCACCGGCGCCCTCGCCCTCCATGGTCAGGGTGAGGGTGTCGCCCCGGCGGGCGGTCAGCTCGTCGTGGATCGAGATCGCGTGGTAGACGGTGTTCAGCTCGTGGTAGCCGTCCGGGCGCAGCGGCCCGACCCCGAGATGGAGGTTGACCTTCGCCGGCACCCGGACCCTGACCGGGCCGGGCATCCTCCGGCGCGGCCGCTCGTCGTCCTCGTCCGGTCCCCATGCCTCGGTCATGCAGCCGTGCCCCGAACCCGCGACCGGGCGGGACGCCACCGGACCGGATGGGGTGCCCACGGTCGCCGGGACGCGGGATCGACCGGCCTGGCCGTCACGTCGGCCACCTCCTGCCACACACGCCGTCAGCCTACTCGGCGGCCCGGACGGTCACCGGAGCCGACGCGGCGATCGCGGCGAACTGGGCGACCGTCAGCGCCTCGCCCCGGGCGCCGGGATCCACCCCGGCGGCGACCAGCGCCGCCGCCGCCCGGTCCGGGCCGCCGGCCCAGCCGGCCAGCGCCGCCCGCAGGGTCTTGCGGCGCTGCGCGAACGCCGCGTCGACCACCGCGAAGACCTGTTTCCGGGGTACGTCGTCGCGGGGCGGTTCGCGTCGGGTGAAGGCGACCAGGCCGGAATCGACGTTCGGCACCGGCCAGAAGACGTTCGGTGGCACCCGGCCGGCGTTGCGGGCGTCGGCGTACCAGGCGAGTTTGACCGACGGGACGCCGTAGGTGCGGGAGCCGGGGCCGGCGACCAGCCGGTCGGCCACCTCCTTCTGCACCATCACCAGGCCGTGCCGCAGGGCGGGCAGTTCGGCGAGCAGGTGCAGCACCACCGGCACGGCGACGTTGTAGGGCAGGTTCGCCACCAGCGCGGTCGGGGCCGGGTCACCGAGTTCGGCGGCGGTGATCCGCAAGGCGTCGGCGGAATGCACGGTCAGCCGGGCCGCACCGGCCGGGCCGGCGTGCCGGGCCACCGTCTCCGGCAGCGCCCCGGCCAGCGTCGGATCGAGTTCGACCGCGTGCACGTGCCCGGCCACCGGCAGCAGGCCGAGGGTGAGCGAGCCCAGCCCCGGCCCGACCTCCAGGGCCACGTCGTCCGGGCCGAGTCCGGCGGCGGCGACGATCCGGCGCACCGTGTTCGGGTCGTGCACGAAGTTCTGGCCGAGCTTCTTGGTCGGGTGCACGCCCAGCCGGGCGGCGAGTTCCCGGATCTCCGCCGGGCCGAGCAGATCTGCGGCCATCTGCAACAGGGTACGGGCCACCGGCAGGGAACCGCCGCCTGCCCGGCCCACTCGTCGACGCCGGTCGGCGCCCGCCCGGCCCGCCCGTCGACGCCGCCCGTCGACGCCTGGCCGGGGTGGGTTGGCGACGTTCGACCTGGACAAGCTAGGCGTTAACCGAGCCGCTTGACGCCTCTGGTGTCCAGGTGGATCGCGCAGATCTAGCCGGGGGCATGCGTCGGCGCGGCCGGGAGGGGCGTACCGGCGAAGTGGCAGGCGGCGACCCGCTCCGCACCACCCCGGCCGATCGGCCCGCCCCCGGCGACGGTCCGCCCGTCCCCGGCGACGGTTCGCGCGTCGGCGTCCGGGACGAGCAGCGCCGGGGTTTCCCGGGCACAGATCTCCTCGGCGATCGGGCAGCGGGTGTGGAAGCGGCAGCCGGACGGCGGGTCGACCGGGCTCGGCGGGTCGCCGGCCAGCACGATCCGCTCCCGTCCCCGCTCGCGCGGGTGCCGTACCGGTACCGAGCCGAGCAGCGCCCGGGTGTAGGGGTGCGCCGGGTGCTGGTAGACGGTGCCGGCCGGGCCGAGTTCGGCGAGCCGTCCGAGGTACATCACCGCGACCCGGTGCGAGACATGCCGGACCACGCCGAGGTCGTGCGCGATGAAGACCAGGGCGATGCCGAGCCGCTGCTGCAACTCGGCGAGCAGGTTGACCACCTGGGCCTGCACCGAGACGTCGAGCGCGGAGACCGGCTCGTCGCAGACCACCACCCGGGGTTCGGTGGCCAGGGCGCGGGCGATGCCGATCCGCTGCCGCTGCCCGCCGGAGAACTCGTGCGGGAACCGGCGCATCATGTCCGGGGCCAGCCCGACCATCTCCAGCAGTTCGGCGACCCGGTCCCGGCGGGCGGCGGCGCCCCGGGCCAGTTTGTGCACGTCGAGCGGCTCGGCGACGACGTCCAGGATCGGCATCCGGGGGTTCAGCGAGGTGACCGGGTCCTGGAAGACCATCTGCACCGCCCGGCGCAGTTCGCGGCGGCGGCTGCCCCGGGCGGAGCCGACGTCGAGGCCGGCGTAGCGGACCTGGCCGGCGTCGGGGCGTTCCAGCCCGACCAGCAGCCGGGCCAGGGTCGACTTGCCGCAGCCGGATTCGCCGACGACGCCGAGGGTTTCGCCGGCCGCCACGGTCAGGTCCACCCCGTCGACGGCGTGCACCCGCGATCCGCCGCCGAGGCCGCGTCCGGCCCGGTAGCTCTTGCGGACCCCGGTGGCGACCAGCAGCGGCTCGCCGTGCGCCGGTCCGTCGGCGGTCAGCGGGCCGACGGTGTTCGGGCCGGCGGAGGTGGCGAGCACGGTCGGCGTACCGACGGCGGTGGTGGACCCGGCCGGGCCGGCGGAGGCTGGGCCGGGCCCGGCCGGGTGGTCAGACGGGGGCATCGACGGCCTCCTCGGCGTGGTGGCAGGCGGCCGTCCTTCCGGGTACGGCGAGCGGCCGCCGCTGCGGGCGGGTCACCGTGCACTCCTCGGTCGCCCGGTCGCAGCGCGGGTGGAAGGCGCAGCCGCTCGGCAGCGCCAGCAGGTTCGGCGGGCTGCCCGGGATCGGTCGGAGCCGGTCGCCGGGCTGGGCCAGATCGGGTACGGAGCGCAGCAGCGCCGCCGTGTACGGGTGGGCGGGCCCGTCGAGTACCTCGGCCACGGTGCCGGTCTCGACGATCCGGCCGGCGTACATCACGGCGACCCGGTCGGCGATCTCGGCGGCCACCCCGAGGTCGTGGGTGATCAGCAGGACGCCCATCCCGAGCTCGGTGCGGAGCCGGTCGACGAGTTGCAGGATCTGCGCCTGCACGGTCACGTCGAGCGCGGTGGTGGGCTCGTCGGCGATCAGCAGCCGGGGGCCGAGCGCGACCGCCATGGCGATCAGGATCCGCTGCCGCATGCCGCCGGAGAACTGGTGCGGGTAGTCGCGTACCCGGCGGTCGGGGGCCGGGATGCCGACCAGCCGGAGCAGTTCGGCGGCCTCGGCCCGGGCGGCCCGGCGGGAGAGCCCGCGGTGGATCCGGAACACCTCGCCGAGCTGGTCGCCGATCGAGAGCACCGGGTTGAGCGCGGAGAGCGCGTCCTGGAAGACCAGCGCCATGGTCTGGCCGCGCAGCTTCCGGACCTGGTCGGGGTCGGCCGTGGTCAGGTCGTGGCCGGCGACCCGGATCTGCTCGGAGCCGACCCGCACGCCGCCGGTGTCGAGCAGCCCCATCACGGCGCGGGCGGTGACGGACTTGCCGGAGCCGGACTCGCCGAGCAGCACCAGTACCTCGCCGGCGGCGATGTCGAGGTCGACCCCGCGTACCGCCGGGACGGTGCCGCGCCGGCCGGTGAAGGTGACGTCGAGTCCCCGGACCCGCAGCGCGGCCGGCAGGTCGGTCTCGGGTGAGCGCTCTGTGCTCGTTACCCCGCTGGTCACTGCACCTCCCGATTTCTCCGTGTTGGTTCCCGCCGTACCGGTTTCTCTCGCCCAGCCGCCGTTCCGCGCCGGAGTTGGCCAACATGTTGACATGCTGCGCCTGATCCTGGCAATCTCTGCTCCCACATCGCCGACAATCCACACCCAGATCAGGTCGCGGCGCCGAAATCCACCGCGCGCCCCGGCTCTGGCACCGACCCGAAGGAGGGAGCGGCGTGCTCGACCCGGCCCCGCGCTACACCGGATACACGTCCTACAGCTACCTGGAGGCAGGTACCGACTACCGCGAGTTCAAGCTCGCTCCGGAACTCGGTCGGGTGCCGGCGTACCAGGGCATCGCGCTGACGGACGGTCAGCGAGACCGGGTCCGCCGGCTGCTCACCGACAACGTCGTGATCTCGTTGCACGACCACCCGTCGGTCTTCCCGGAGGAGATCGGCCAGACCGTCGACTACAACCGCACCGCGCGGCACCACACCGGGTACGCCGGACTGGCCCGCTCCGGCATGACCGCCGTCTTCGACAACATGATGGACGGCACCTGCTGCGTGACCAGCCAGATGGGCTGGAAGTGGACCGACGTCATCGCCGACCTCGGGATGCGGCTCTCCGACCTGGCCCACCAGGACTACCTGATCCGGGTGGAGCGGCTGGCCGACATCCACCACGCGCACGAGACCGGCCGGATGGGCCTGGTGCTGGCCACCGAGGCGGCCACGATGATCGAGAACGAGCTGGACCGGATCGACATGCTCTACGGCTTCGGCGTCCGGCAGATGGGCATCGCCTACAGCGAGGCGAACACCCTCGGCAGCGGGCTCAAGGAGCGCGGCGACGGCGGCCTGACCTACTTCGGCGAGAAGGCCGTACGCCGGATGAACAAGCTCGGCATCGCGATCGACGTGTCGCACTCCGGCGACCGTACCTCGGCCGACGTCATCGCCGCCTCCACCAAGCCAATCTTCATCACGCACGCCGGATCGCGTACCGTCTGGCCGACCAACCGGATGAAGCCGGACGAGGTGATCCGGGCCTGCGCCGAGCGCGGCGGGGTGCTCGGTCTGGAGGCCGCACCGCACACCACACTCTCGCCGGCGCACCCCGAGCACAGCATCGAGTCGGTGATGGACCACTTCGTGCACTGCGTCGAACTGGTCGGCATCGACCACGTGGCGTTCGGCCCGGACACCCTCTTCGGCGACCACGTCGGACTGCACGACACCTTCGCCGCGCACCTGTCCATCGCCGAGGCGCACGGCCACGTCGAACACCCCCGGGTGCCGTACGTGGACGGGCTGGAGAACCCGGCCGAGTGCTACTGGAACATCGTCTCCTGGCTGGTCGGTCACGACTACTCGGACGACGAGATCGGCAAGGTCCTGGGGGGCAACATCATGCGCGTCCTTGAGGAGGTCTGGCACTGATGCGTCGAACATTCCGGCGCGCCCTCGCCGTGGCGGCGGGCACGCTCTCGATAGGGCTGGCGGCGACCGCCTGCTCGCCCAGCAACCCGGACAGCCAGGCCGGCGGCGGCAGCGGCGGCTCGGCGGACCGGATCACGATCGGCACCACCGCCGACGTACTCAACTACAACCCGCTGGTCGGCAACAGCCGTACCGACACCTGGGTGACGAACCTGATGTACCCCCGGCTGATGAGCATGGGGATGGACGGGGTGCGGTCGCCGTACCTGGCCAGCAAGTGGGAGTACCTCGACGGCGGGCGCAAGGCGAAGGTGACGCTGCGGGACGACTTCACCTGGAGCGACGGGGAGAAGGTGACCGCCGACGACGTGGCGTTCACCATCGACGCGGTCGCCAAGGAGAAGATCGGCGTCGTCGCCGGGCTCATCTCGTCGTACCAGAAGTCCACCGTCATCTCCCCGACGGAGATCGAGTTCCAGCTCTCCCAGGTGGACGGCACCTTCCTGGAGAACGTCGGCTTCTGGATGCCGGTCGTGCCCGAGCACGTCTTCAGCAAGGTCGGCAGCGTGCAGAAGTTCGCCAACGACAAGGACTGGGTCTCGGCCGGGCCGTACAAGTTGACCACCGTGGAGCGGGGCCAGCGGTACGTGCTGGAGCGGATGGAGAACTTCCCGCTGGTCGAGGGCGGACCGAAAACCAAGGAGGTGGTCTTCCGGGTCTTCCCGGACGTCAACACCGAGGCGCTGGCGCTGCGCAACGGTGACGTCGACCTGATCGCCAACGCGCTGCCGCCGCCGCTGGCCAAGACCCTCGAAGGCGACAGCAAGCTGAAGCTGGTCAAGGTGCCGTCGCTGGGCTGGGCGCACATGCAGTACAACACCGCGCGGAAGCCGCTGGACAGGCTGGAGGTACGCCAGGCGCTGGCCGCCGCCGTCGACTACGAGGCGATCCGCCGGGTGGCGTTGCAGGGCAAGGCGGTCTCGTCGAACTCCTCGGTGCTGACCCCGACGTTGAAGCAGTGGCAGGACCCGTCCGCCAAGGAGTACGCGCACGACCCGGCGAAGGCGAAGTCGCTGCTCACCGGTGCCGGTTTCTCCGACGGCAACGGTGACGGGCTCTTCGACGGGCTCAGCCTGCGGATGATCTACGACCAGGCCGACCCGAACATCTCCAAGTGGGCGCAGCTGGTCCGGGACTCCAGCAAGGAGGCCGGGATCGAGATCAAGCTGGAGGGCTTGGAGCGGAACACGTACGTGGAGAAGTACACCGCCCGGGACTACGACATCTACGCCGGCTCGTGGGCGATCATGGAGAACCCGCCGGCCAACCTGGCGCTCGCGTTCAAGTGCAAGGGCTTCATCAACTACGCCAACGCCTGCGACCCGGAGCTGGACGCCCTGATCGACCAGGCCCGGACGCAGCTGGACCAGGCCGCCCAGAAGGCCCCGATCCAGCAGGCGGCGAAGATCATCACCGACAAGGTGTACGACAACGTGCTCTACGTCGAGGAGTTCACCATCGCGCACTCGGCCGAGTGGTCCAACTTCCTGGTCCAGCCGAGTGAACTGCTCTCCATCGTCAACCCCGTCTCGGTGGCCCAGGCCACCAAGGGCTGACCAGTTCGACGACGCGGTCAGGGCGGGCCCGGCGCACCAGCCCGGTGCGGCCCCGCCCTGATCCGCCAAGCCAGGAAAGGAGAGAGGCCATGCCCGCTGGTGCCCGGTTCGTCACCCGCCGCCTGCTGCGCGGCGTACTGACCATGTGGTTCGCGGTGACCGTGACGTTCTTCCTGCTCCGCCTGCTGCCCGGCGACCCGGCCCTGGCGGTGGCGGACCCGGGGATGACCGAGGAACTGCGGGCCGAACTGCTGCGCGACTACGGCCTGGACCGGCCGCTGGCGGTGCAGTACTGGGAATATCTGACCCAGCTCCTCCAGGGCAACCTCGGGGTGTCGTTCCGGCAGAACCAGCCGGTGCTGGACATCCTGCTGGAGCGGCTCCCCTGGACCCTGCTGCTGGCCGGCTCCGCACTGGTGGTGACCGTGGCGCTGGGCATCCCGCTCGGCGTGCTCGCGGCCACCCGGGCCAAGGGCACCCTGGACCGGCTGATCCAGGTCGGCGGCATCACCGGCCAGTCGCTCTTCATCCCGAGCATCGGGGTGTTCCTGCTCTACGTCTTCGGGGTGGTCTTCGGCATCCTGCCGATCGGCGGCGCGATGGACGACGACGTCTACGGGCTGGCCGCGTACGGCAGCATCGCGCTGCACCTGATCCTGCCCTGCCTGTCGCTCGTGCTCGTGCAGCTCGGCTCGTACGTGCTGACCCTGCGCAGCACCCTGATCGACGCGCTCGGCGAGGACTACTGCACGCTGGCCCGGGCCAAGGGGCTGCCGAACCGCAAGGTGGTCTGGCGGCACGCGCTGCGCAACGCGCTGCTGCCCACCACCACGCTGGTCGGGCTGCAACTCGGCTTTCTCGTCGGTGGGGCGGTGCTGACCGAGTCGATCTACGCGTACCCGGGTGTGGGGCGGGCGATCTTCGAGGCGGTCGGCCAGCTCGACTTCCCGGTGTTGCAGGGCGCGTTCCTGATGCTCGCCTTCGCGGTGATCGCCGCGAACCTGCTCACCGACCTCGCCTACGGACTGCTCGACCCGAGGGTGAGGACGGCGTGACCGCGACCGATGCCCTGATGCCGCCGCCGGGTGACGCGCCACCGCCGGCCGCGACCGCGACCCCGACCGCCGGTGGGTTGCCGCCGTCCGAGTCGGTGGCCCGGCAGACCTGGCAGTCGTTCCGGCGCAACCCGCTCGGCCTGGTCAGCGCCGGCATCCTGCTGCTGCTCGGCCTGGTCGCGCTGGCCGCGCCGCTGATCGCCGACTACCCCAGCGGGTACGGCGAAGAGGTGCTCGCCGGCCCCGGTGCCGGGCACTGGTTCGGCACCGACGACCTGGGGCGGGACGTCTTCGCCCAGGTGGTCTGGGGCACCCGGGTCAGCATCGTGGTCGGTTTGGCGGCCAGCCTGCTGGCGATCGTGATCGGGGTACTGGTCGGGGTCGCCGCGGCGTACTTCCGGCCGGCCGACCTCGTACTCGGAGTGATCGTCGACGTCTCGCTCTCGCTGCCGGTACTGCCGCTGATGATCCTGGTCGCCGCGCTGGCCGGGCCGAGCGTGCCGACCCTGGTGGTGGTGATCGCGGTCTTCAGCTGGCCCGAGGTGGCCCGGGTGGTCCGCTCGCAGGGGCTGGCCGTGGTGCCGATGCCGTACGTCTCGGCGGCGCACGTGATCGGCGGCTCGCACCTCTGGATCATCCGCAGGCACGTACTCCCCGGCGTCGCGCCGGTGGTCGCGGTCTCGGTGGTGCTGACCACCTCCCGGGCGGTGCTCTCCGAGGCGGGGCTCTCGTTCCTCGGGCTCGGCGACCCGAACAGCTGGTCCTGGGGGACGATCCTGCACCAGGCGCAGCGCTCCGGCTCGCTGGCCACCGCCTGGTGGACCACGCTCTTTCCGTCGCTGGCCATCCTGCTGCTGGTGGTGGCGACCACCCTGCTCGCCGTGGCGTACAACGACGCCCGCAATCCGAGGACGAGGTGACGAGCCGGTGCGACTGGCTGCTTCCTGCTACTCCGCGCTGCACGAACGGGTCCGGGCCGAACTGGACCGGGCCGGGCTGGACGCGCTGCTGCTGGACGATCCGCTCGACGTGGCGTACCTGACGGGTTTCTCGCACTTTCCCAACGAGCGCCCGGTCGCCGCCTATCTGGCCCGGGACGGCGCCGTGCTGTTGCTGGTCCCGGACCTGGAGCGGGAGTACGCGGTCGACCAGCGGGCCGCTGCCGACCTGGTGGTCTATCCGGAGTTCCCCGGCGAGCGGAGCCCGTGGGCGGTGCTCCGGGACGCGGTGCCGGTGCCGCCGGTCCGGGCCGGCTACGCCCCGTCCACCTCGGTCGCCCGGGTCGCCGGGCTCGGCCGCGCCTTCCCCGGCACCGCCTGGGAGCCGACCGACCTGGTCGGGACGCTGCGGCTGCGCAAGACGCCGGAGGAGATCGCGCTGCACGCCGAGGCGGCCCGGATCGCCGACGCGATGCTCGCCGAGGGGGTCCGCCTGGTCGCCGACGCGCTGGCCGGCGGCGGCGAGCTGCCGACCGAGACGGAGTTGGCCGGGCACGTCACCCGGTACGGCGCGGCGAAGATGTACGCCGAGCACGACGACGTCGTGGTGGTGCCGATGCTGACCGGCGGCCTGGTGTACGGCGGCCCGAACTCGGCCCAGCCGCACCGGCTGCCCGGCGGGGACCGGCTGCGGCACGGCGAGCCGTTCATGCTCTCGCTCGGCTGTGCGGTCGGTGGCCGGTTCGTGGAGAGCGAGCGGACCTTCCTGCTCGGCGAGCCGACCGCCGAGCAGCGCCGCTACTACGAGGTGGTGCGGGAGGCGCAGCAGGTCGGCACCGAGGCGCTGCGCCCGGGGGTCCGCTGCGTGGACGCCAACCGGGCCTGCCTGGACGTGATCCGTCGGGCCGGGCTCGGCGAATACCTGCGACACCGGCAGGGGCACGGGATCGGGCTCGGCTTCCACGAGCCGCCCTGGGTGGCCGACGGCGACGACACGGTGCTGGCGCCCGGCATGGTGCTCTCCAGCGAACCCGGGGTGTACGTGCCCGGACACGCCGGCTACCGGATCTCGGACACCGTACTGGTGACCGACGACGGGCCGCGCCGGCTCACCAGCTATCCCCGGGACCTAGCCGAGATCGTGATCGGAGCATGAGCGTGAGCATGAGCGTGACCAGCGAACCGACGATGGTGGAGATCAATGGCAACCGGCTCAACGTGCTGGTGCTCGGCGACGACGCGCCGGGCGACGCGCCGGAGAAGCCGGTGATGATCGTGCATCACGGCGCGCCGGGGTTGGGTTCGATGGCCGAGCCGAGGGCGTCGTTCGCGGCCTTCGCCGACGAGTACCGGGTGCTGGTCTTCGACGCCCGGGGTTCCGGGGCGAGCGAGGGGAACGGGCCGTTCACCCACGAGCAGTGGGCGGCCGACGTGGACGGGCTGCGGGAGTGGATCGGCGCGGAGCGGATCGTGATGGCCGGCGGCTCGTACGGCGGCTTCATCTCGATGGAGTACGCGATCCGCTATCCGGAGCGGGTGGCCGCGCTGGTGCTCCGGGACACCGCCGCCGACAACGCCAACCAGGAGTTGGCGCTGCGCAACGCGCTCGACTCGGCGCGGGTGGAGATCGACCGGGTGAAGTTGGACCGGATCATGTCCGGCACGGTTCGGGACGACGAGGACCTGCGGGACTGCTGGGCGGAGATCCTGCCGCTCTACGACCACGAGCTGGATTGGGACAAGGTACGGCAACGGGTGGAAAACACTCCGTACCGGTACGCCACGCACAACTTCGCATTCGCCGTCAACCAGCCGAATTACGACATCAAGTCATTGCTCCCGGGGATCTCCTGCCCGACCCTGGTCACCGTGGGTCGACATGACTGGATCACGCCGGTGGAGTGCAGCGAAACCATCGCCCGACTGATCCCGGACGCGAAACTGGTGGTCTTCGAGCACTCCGGGCACTCCCCGCAGTTGGAGGAGGCGGAGCGGTTCCAGCAGGTCGTCCGGGAGTTCCTGGCCGGGATACCGGCGCGCCAGGCATGATCCCGGGCGAGACCTACGACCTCGATCCGACCGACCGGCGCATCGTCGCCGCGCTCCAGGTCAACGGCCGGGCGAGCTGGACGGAGATCGCCCAGCTCACCGGTACCTCGGTCACCACCGTGGCCCGCCGAGCCCAGCAGCTCTTCGCCGACGGGCTGGTCAAGGTCGCCGCCGCGCCGCAGCCCGGCGGCGGCCCGGCCGACCTGCTCATCGTGCGGATCCGCTGCGCGGCCGGGAGCCAGCTCGCCGCCGCGCAGGCGCTGGCCGCGATGCCGGAGATCCGCTTCGTCGCCCTGGTGACCGGGGTCTACGACCTGGTGGCCGAGGTACTGGTGCCGAAGGGGACCAGCCTGCACAGCGTGCTGCTCAACGGCTTGCAGAAGATCCCCGGCGTGCAGGGCAGCGTCGCCGACCTGAACCTGCACACCTACAAGTCGACCCACGAGTGGTCCCGGCACCTGCTCGGCACCGAGCCCCAGCTCGTCGCCCCGCCGCCGGTGCACGACTGCCCGCCGGCACACCTCGACGAACTCGACGAGCTGATCATCGCGGCGCTCCGCGAGGACGGCCGGAACAGCTTCCAGGCCGTGGCCGGCGGCCTCGGGGTCAGCGAGAGCACCGTCCGGCGGCGGTTCGAGTCGCTGTACAACGCCGGCTGCGTACAGGTGATCACGCTGGTTCCGGCGACGGCGCTCGGCTTCGAGGCGGAGATCTTCTTCTGGCTCTCGGTGGCGCCGTCCCGGCTCGACGGGGTGGCCCGGGAGCTGGCCGCGCTGCGCGGCGTCCGCTACGTCGCCGCGACACTCGGCCAGGAGTCGCTGATGTGCGAGGTGATCCTGCCGACCCACGCCGACGTCTTCGAGTTCACCACCAAGACCCTCGGCGGGATCGACGGCATCCAGGCGTGGACGGCCGGGGTGCAGCTGCTCACCGTCAAGCGCGGCTTCGTGATCACCCCGTGGGCCGCCCGGCGACTCGCCGCCGAGGGCATGGGTGGCGTCCCGGCACCGGCCGGGCCGGGCGGCGGGACACCGTCCGGCAACGGCCGCGCCACGCGGAGCCGCCGGCCGTCGGGCTGAGCCGCGCGGTCACCAGGGGCCGAAGACCCGGTCGCCGGTGGCGGAGATCGCCGCGCAGAGTTCGTCGAGGTCGGCGCCGGTCGTCTCGGCCAGCGACCGGACGGTCAGCGGAATCAGGTACGACGCGTTCGGCCGCCCCCGGTGCGGCATCGGGGTCAGGTAGGGGGCGTCGGTCTCCACCAGGATCTGGTCCGGCGGGGTGACCCGGGCCGCCTCGCGCAGCCCGGCGGCGTTGCCGAAGGTGACCGTACCGGCGAAACTCAGCAGGTAGCCGCGCCGGACACACTCGGCGGCGAACTCGACGTCCCCGGAAAAGCAGTGCAGCACCACCGTGTCGGGGGCGCCCTCGGAGTCGAGGATCCGCAGCACGTCGGCGTGCGCGTCCCGGTCGTGGATCACCAGCGGCTTGGCGTACCGCTTGGCGATCGCGATGTGTGCCCGGAAGCTCGCCTCCTGGGCCGCCCGCCCCTCGTCCCCGGTACGGAAGAAGTCCATCCCGGTCTCGCCGATCCCGCGTACCCGGTCCTCGGCGGCGAGCGACTCGATCTCGCGCAGCGCCTCGTCGAGATCGGTCAGCCGGGGCGCCTCGTTCGGGTGCAGCGCCACCGTGGCCAGCACCGCCGGCTGCCGCCGGGCCAGCTCGGCACCCCACCGGGACGACGCCACGTCGACGCCGACCTGCACCAGCCGGTCCACCCCGACCCCGGCCGCCACCGACACGGCCGCCGCCACCGGGTCGTCCAACCGGCCGTTCCACGGCGGGGTGGCCGCCTCGGCGAGGGTGATGTCGAGGTGGGTGTGGCTGTCGATCACCGGGATCGGCAGTGGCTCCGGTACCGGTGGAAACTCCCCCGCCCGGCGGGCGGCCCGCGCCCGGCGGCTCTCGGTCGGCTGCTGCTCTGTCATCGCCGCCAGCATCACACATCGGCCGGTGTCGGCCGAACCGGCGGCCGGTACCCGACCGAACCGGCGCCGGCGACCAGCCGAATCGCCAGATCGCGTCCGGAGCGCCCCGGCCACCCCGGCCGGTAACCGGATGTTCACCGGACGGGCGCCGACCGGTCTTAGCGTCGGCGCGGTGAGCGTGTCCCCACCGGTCGGTGCGGTGCCCGAGACGCCGGCCGGACTCCGGGTCCGGTACGGCGAGGCCGTGCACCCGGCCGAGGAACTCGCCCGGGGTGCCGCGTACGAGCTGTTCAGCACCGAACCGGCGCCCGGGTTCGAGCGGGACCGTCGCCCCGACGCCCGCTACCCCTACCACCGGTACGCCCACGCCAGCGAGGTCGGGCTCCTGCCGAGCGCCCGGACGGCCGGCGGTGCTGGTGCTGGTGCTGGTGGCGGTGGCGGTCCGGGCGGTGCGCGGGCGAACGGTCTCGGCGTGCCGGACAGCCCGCTGAGCGCACCACTGCACCGGGTCTGGGGCTGGACCGACATCCACGGCCTCAGCCAGAGCCCGACCGCCGCCGAGGACCCGGTGCTGGTCTCGGTACGCGAGTCGGCGACCGTGCGGCGCGGCAGTCAGATGGTCAAGGCGCTCTCCGCCGCGCAGTTCGCCGGCTTTCTGCTGCGCGGCTGGCTGCCGTACGGCTTCTGCTACCGCGAGTACGACGTGGCGCACCTGCGTACCCCGGCCGACCAGATGCTGCTGCGTACCGACTCGGAGGCGGGGCGGGCGGTGCCCGAGGTCGCGTACCTGCTGCGCTGGCGGGCCACCGATCCGGTCGACTACGTCGCGCCACTCGCCGCCGGACACCAGGGTCTGATCACGATGCCGCCGCACGACCGGATCGGGCCGCCGGTGCTCGGCACCGGGTTCACCCCGAGCGGGCGGCACCTGATCCCGGAGTTCGTCACCCGGGACTTCGCCGACCTGCCGCTGCCGGCGAACGCCGCCCTGCTGGCGCACACCTCGGACGGGGACGAGGTGGTGCTCTACACCTACCAGCCGGAACAGCGCGGCTGGCTGCGGATGGCCGGGCCGCGCTGGCGGCACCTGCTGGCCTCGGTGCCCGGGGTCTCACCCGACCAGGAGTACGTCTCGACCAGCGACGCGATCCGGTCCACCCTGCTGATCGGCGGTTACCGGGGGCAGGAGCACGAGGCGGTCGCCGACCCGCCCGGTGAGTTCCGGGTACTCGCGATGACCCGGGCGGCCCGCTATCCGGTGGAGACGCTCACCCGCCGGGCCCGGTACGTCAACTGGCGCGACACCCGTTGCCTGGTGCTGCGCGAGGAGGGCGGCTGGCTGCGGGTACGGCTCTGCCGGCCGGACCCGGACAACGTGGCGGCGCTCGGCGCGCAGTGCTACGAGCGCGGGGTCTACGAGTCCTGGGCACCGGCGGTCGAGGTCACCGACGACCAGCTCCTGGACGTGCCGTACCAGATCTGAGAGCAGGCATTCTGGTACCCATGAGCGACGTCGCCCTCTATTTTCCGTACGTCAACCTTCCCGGGGACGCCTGGGTGAAGGCGGCCGCCCTGCACTGGCCCCAGCTCGGCCGGATCCGCCCGGACGACTACCAGGCCCTGCACGACTCCGACACGGTGAAGCGGCTCCGGGACGAGTTGAACTTCGTCATCGACGTACCGCCCGGCTGGCGTGACCGTTCCTGGGTGGACAGCGACCTGCTCCGACGAGTCGACCGTTTCTACGACGAGGCCCGGGACCGGCCGGTGGACACCGCGAACCAGGTCGACGCGCTGTTCTTCGACTTCCTCGACCGGTACCGGGACGAGCTGACGCCCCGGTACGGCGCCGAGGCACTCGGCGTCGAATCGCTGCGTACCTGGCACGTGTACGACGAGCCCCTGCCGCTCGATCCCCGACTCCAGGAGATCCATCCGGGCAAGATGTCGTACGCGCTGACGCAGCGGTTGGCGGACGACGGGTTGCTGGTGTCCCGCAGCTACCAGTGGCGTCGCGCCTCGGACGGCAGGGTGCTCTCCCTCGACGACCTGGCGATGCACCACCGGCTGGCCGGGGTCTACCTGGCGATCCTCGCCGACGTCATCGCCCGGGAGAACGGGATGACGCCGATCACCGACCAGCCGTTGGCCACCGCGGCCACCTCCGGCTGGACGATCGAGGCGATGGCGCGGATCCTCCTCGACGAGGAGATCGGGGTGGTGTCCGAGGATCCGACGGACTACAGCCACGCGTTCGCGGTGCTGGCGCTGGAGACGGTCCTCCCGCGCGACCTGGCGGAGATTCCGGTCGAGCGGATCATCGAGGCGCGACGGCGGTTGCTGCCGCAGCTGCTGCAGTACCGCGAATTCCTCGACTCGCTCAGCCCGGACTTCGTGGCGATCAGTGCCGTCCGGGATCCGGAGGTGCGTGCGGCCAAGCTGCGTAACCACGTGCAGAGCCGGATCGCCCACCCGCTCGCGGAGATGGAACGTACGCTCGGCCGGCTCGGCCTGGCGCCGGTCCGGGCCGTCCTCAGTCTCCAGACGCTCGCCCCGCCGGCGGCGTTGGGTGTGCTGGCCAATGCCGTCCACCTGCCGCCGGTCGTGACCAGCGCGGGTGTGGTCGCGGGATGCCTCGTCGGCGCGGTGGGCAGCGCCTTCGACCAGCGGAGGCAGGTCCTCGCCGGCCACCCCGCCGGCTATCTGCTGGAGCTGCGGCACGAGTTCGGTCCGTCGGACACCGTCGCGCAGATCCGGTCGGCCATCCGGCGGGCGGTCCCCGAGCGGCGGGGCCGCCGCTGACCGCGGTCGCGACAACCGCCGTCGCCGGAACTCCCGGTAGCAGCTCCGCGCACCGATGTACCGATCCGCGGAGGTGCCACAGAGTCACCTTGGTGACTCTGTGGCACCTCGCCCAGAGAGGTGGTGGCTGCTCCGCCGGCTCAGGGCTTGCGGAACACGATGCCGCACTCCATGGAGCGCTGGTTCTCCGGCGGCGATTCCAGGTACGGACGTAGCGGCTCGTCGACGTGTGCCAGCAGCGGCTGGTCGGGGTCGGGACGCCAGTCGACGACCTTCACCAGGCCCGGCTCCACCGGTTCCGCGCCGGTCAGGCCACTCATCAGCTCGACGACCTGGTCGGTGGTGCGGTTGCGCCAGGCCAGGCCGAGTCGCTTGGTCATCTCGTTGCCCTCGTCCACCGTGGCCTGGTCCACCCCGCACACCTGGGAAAACGCCAGGTAGCTGCCGGAGGCGAGCGCGCCCCACACGGTGACGAGCATGTCTCGCAGCGACGCGTCGTCGACGATGGAGTGGCCGATGGAGAGGAACAGCGCCGCGGCCGGCTGGGAGAAGTCGATCAGTTTCCGCGTCTCCGGGTCACCGAGGATCCGCTCCGAGTCGGTCATGTCCGCCGCGATCACGGTGGTGGTGCGGTCGTCGGCGAGCAGCGCCCGCCCGTGGGCCAGCACGATCGGGTCGTTGTCGACGTAGACGACGTGGGCGTCCGGCTGGAACTCCTGGGCCACCTGGTGCACGTTGGCCTGGGTCGGCAGTCCGCTGCCCATGTCCAGGAACTGCCGGATCCCGGCGTCGCGGGCCAGGAAGCGCACCAACCGGTAGAGGAAGAGCCGGTTGTTCCGGGCCTCGGTCACACCCTCCGGAAACTGCTTGTGTACGGCCAGTACGGCCGCCCGGTCGACCGGGAAGTTGTCCTTCCCGCCGAGGCAGTAGTCGTACATCCGTGCCGGGGTGGGCACGTCCTGCCGAATCTGCGGCTTGCTTCCGTCATTGGGCGCGGTCACGACAACAGCTCCACAGTTGACACCGTCTCCGACTCGGGGGAAGTGGGATGAGGAATCGTACCGGGAGGAATGGATCAATCACCGAGTCGGGCGAGTTCCTCGTCCACGATCGACGGGTCGAGCTTGCGGAAGACCGGCTTCGGCGCGGAGAGCGCCCGCCCCGCCTCGACCGGCACCGACTCCCACTTCGCCCCGACCGTGTAGTCCCCGGTCAGCACCGGGTACGACGGCCCGCCGTCGAGGTCGTCGACCTCCACGATCGACGGCATCGGCGCGTGTACGCCGGTGCCGCCGAGCAGCTCGTGCACCCGCTGCGCCGAGTGCGGCAGGAAGGGCGTGAGCAGGGTGTTGGCGTCGCTGACCACCTGGAGCGCGACGTGCAGGACGGTCCCCATCCGGGGCTTGTCGGCCTCGCTCTTCAGCTTCCACGGGGCCTGCTCGGAGAGGTACTTGTTCGCCTCGGCGACCACCCGCATCGCCTCGCCGATCGCCTGCTTCTGCCGGTGCTTGGCGATCAGCTCGCCGACGGTGCCGAACCCGGCCCGCGCGGTGGCGAGCAGCGCCTCGTCGGCCTCGGTCAGGCCGGCCGGGTCGATCGGCGGGATCGCGCCGAAGTTCTTCGCGGCCATCGAGATCGAGCGGTTGACCAGGTTGCCCCAGCCGGCGACCAGCTCGTCGTTGTTGCGGCGCAGGAACTCCGCCCAGGTGAAGTCGGTGTCCTGGCTCTCCGGGCCGGCGACGGCGATGAAGTAGCGCAGCGCGTCGGCGTCGTACCGGGCCAGGAAGTCGCGTACGTAGATCACGACCTGCCGGGACGAGGAGAACTTCTTCCCCTCCATGGTCAGGAACTCGCTGGAGACCACCTCGGTCGGCAGGTTGAGCCGGCCCAGGCCGCCCGGCTCGCCGCCCCGGTCACCCTCGCCGTCGTAGCCGAGCAGCAGCGCCGGCCAGATCACCGAGTGGAAGACGATGTTGTCCTTGCCCATGAAGTAGTAGCCCCGGGCGTCCTTCCCCTCGGCGTCCGCCGCCCACCAACGCCGCCACGCCTCCGGGTCGCCGGAGCGCCGGGCCCACTCGATCGACGCCGACAGGTAGCCGATCACCGCGTCGAACCAGACGTAGATCCGCTTGTCGCTGCGGTCGCGCCAGCCCTCCAGCGGGATCGGTACGCCCCACTCCAGGTCGCGGGTGATCGCGCGGGGCTGGAGGTCGTCCAGCAGGTTCTTGGAGAAGCGCAGTACGTTCGGCCGCCAGCCCTCCCGGCCGTCCAGCCACTTCGCCAGCGCCTGCGCGAAGGCGGGCAGGTCGAGGAAGAAGTGCTCGGTCTCGACGAACTGCGGCGTCTCGCCGTTGATCTTCGAGCGCGGGTTGACCAGGTCGATCGGGTCGAGCTGGTTGCCGCAGTTGTCGCACTGGTCGCCCCGGGCGTGCGGATAGCCGCAGATCGGGCAGGTGCCCTCGATGTAGCGGTCCGGCAGGGTACGGCCGGTCGACGGCGAGATCGCCCCCATGGTGACCTTGGGGACGATGTAGCCGTTGCGGTGCAGCGTCTCGAACAGCTCCTGCACCACCGCGTAGTGGTTGCGGGTGGTGGTCCGGGTGAAGAGGTCGTAGGAGAGACCGAGCCCGTGCAGGTCCTCGACGATAACCCGGTTGTAGCGGTCGGCCAGCTCGCGCGGGGTGACCCCCTCCTTGTCCGCCTGCACCTGGATCGGCGTGCCGTGCTCGTCGGTACCGCTGATCATGAGTACGTCGTGCCCCGCCATCCGCATGTACCGGCTGAACACGTCGGAGGGGACCCCGAAGCCGGAGACATGGCCGATGTGGCGCGGGCCGTTGGCGTACGGCCAGGCAACCGCCGCGAGAACGTGACTCATGGGAAGCAAGCCTAGTGACCACGCTCGGAGTACCGCGAACCAACGCCGTACCCCGGCCGCATCGACGGTCGCTTTGCGGAAAGATCGCCTAACCTGCCAATATTCAGACTGATATCCGACTTTTTTCTCCTTCGACACGCGTGTCGCGCTGCCGTCGCGGGCCGGATCAGCGTTGTCCAATGGACGGGTGACGGGCCACGAGGGTCGCCAGCAAGCAGCGGAAACGTGCCCTTCCGAGGCCGAGCCCCAGCCGTCGGCGGCGGCCGAGACCGCCCCCGTACCCGCCGACGGGCAACCACGGCAGCGGCCCGCCCCGGAACACGAGCCGGCGCCGGCCGGACCGTTCCGGGGTGCCACCCCCGCGCTCGGCTCCGCCTGGCTCGGAGCCCCCGGCACGCTCGCCGGCCCGTCCGGGATCGAGCCGACCACCGGGGCACCGCTCGCGATGCTGCCCCAGCGGGCGCCCCGGGCGGTACCGACCTGGAACGGGCCGACCGGCGCGCTGCCGACCGCCGCACCCGGATCGGACCAGGAGACGGTCGACGAGGACGACTTCTGGCTGCCGATCGAGGAGGTCCACTGGGACGGCACACCCGTGCAGCCGACCCCCCGGACCTGGTACGGCCGGCCGAAGGACCCGGCCGCGACCGCCGCCCGGCAACGGGTACCCCGACCGCCGAAACGGCAGCGGAACCCGGCGCTGGGGCTCGCCGGCATGATCCTCTGCTCCCTGGTCGCCAGCTTCTTCGCCTGGGTCAGCGCCGAACCCTTCTGGCTCGCCGTCGGTCACGGCGAACTGGGCACGGCGACGGTGGAGACCTGCACCGGCCGGGGACTCGGGCAGCACTGCCGGGGCGAGTTCCGCGCCGACAGCGGGCTGCTGCGGGTGCACGACGTCCGGCTGGTCGGGGTCGACGGGGCGCACCGGGAGTTCGGCAGCCGGCTCACCGCCCGGATGACCGGTACGGAGAGCGGAAAGGCGTACGTCGGCGTCGGCACCGGCCTGCTGCGCCTGCGCTGGGTACTCGGCCTCGGGATGGTACTGCTCTGCTGCGCGGGAGCCGGTTGGACCACCGGGGCGCTGCGGCTGCCGGAGCGGCGCAACCGGCACGCCGCCGCCCTGGTCAGCGTCGCCGGCCCACTGCTGCTCACCGCCGGTTTCCTGGTCGCCGCCTACTGACCTTCCGGCGGGCGAGGGATCAGCCCGACGTCGGGGGGTGCACGGCGGAGTAGACGTCCCGCCTGCGCAACCCGTACTCCGTGGCGACGGCGGCGATGGCGTCGCGTCGGGACGTACCCTCGGCCTCCAGGTCGGCGACCGCGGCGCGCAGGTCGGCGGCGGCCGGGACCGGCGCGGCGACCGCCGGGGCGCCCGCCACGACCAGGGTGATCTCGCCGCGCGGCTCGCCGGTGGCGGCCCAGGTCGCCAGCTCGCCGAGCGGGCGGCGCAGCACCTCCTCGTAGGTCTTGGTCAGCTCGCGGCAGAGCGCCGCCGGCCGCTCCGGGCCGAACGCGGCGGCCAGGTCGGCGAGCGCACCGGCCACCCGGTGCGGCGCCTCGAAGAAGACCAGGGTGCGCTCCTCGGCGGCGAGCGCCCGCAGCCGGGCCCGGCGCGGGCCGCCGGTGCGGGGCAGGAAGCCCTCGAAGCAGAAGCGGTCGGTGGGCAGGCCGGAGAGCGCGAGCGCGGTGGTGACCGCGCTCGGGCCGGGCGCCACGGTGACCGGCACCCCCGCGTCGAGCGCGGCCCGGACCAGCCGGTAGCCGGGGTCGGAGACGCTCGGCATGCCGGCGTCGGTCACCAGCGCCACCAGGGCGCCGTCTCCGGCGGCGTCGACCAGGTCCGGGGTACGGCGTTCCTCGTTGCCCTCGAAGTACGACACGATCTTGCCGGTGATGGTCACGCCCAGGTCCCGGGCCAGCCGGGTCAGCCGGCGGGTGTCCTCGGCGGCGACGATGTCGGCCTCGCCGAGGGCGTCCCGCAGCCGTGCCGAGGCGTCGCCGGGGTTGCCGAGCGGCGCGCCAAGCAGGATCAGCCGGCCGTTACCGGGCGATTTTCCCACCAGCTGACTCCTTCATCGATAACTGTCATCGCAGATAGCGAGCGTCGTGCCCCGTTTCACACCATCGCAGCCTACGATCACGGGGTGACTCTGGCGTCGACAGCGCAGACCGAGAGCCCGGGCACCGCCGGGCCGCCGCCGGCCCCGGTGGTCGAGGTGGTCTCGGCCACCCCGGGCGGGACGGCCACCACCGAGCGCACCGAGCGTCCCGGCGGGGGCATACCGGCGATCATCAGCCGCCGGCTGGCCCCGTTCGACGCCCGGCTCGAACCGTGGTCCTGGCTGGCCACCGCCGTGGTGGTGCTGATCGCCGGCATTCTCCGCTTCGTCGGGCTGAGCAATCCCAAGGGCAAGATCTTCGACGAGATCTACTACGCCACCGACGCGCACAACCTGCTGCTGCGCGGCATCGAATGGGACGAGAAGAACAACACCGCCGCGTACGTGGTGCACCCGCCGCTCGGCAAGTGGATGATCGCGGTCGGCGAGCAGATCTGGGGCTACAACGAGCTGGGCTGGCGGTTCTCCGCCGCGGCGATCGGGACGCTCTCCGTCCTGCTGCTGATCAGGATCGCCCGCCGGATGTTCCGGTCGACCGTGCTCGGCTGCACCGCCGGGCTGCTGATGGCGCTGGACGGCTTCCACCTGGTGCTCTCCCGCACCGCACTGCTCGACATCTTCCTGATGTTCTTCGTCCTCGCCGCGTTCGGCGCCCTGGTGGTCGACCGGGACGTCCGGCGCAAGCGCTGGCTGCGGGCGATCGAGTCCGGCCTCGACCCGAGCCAGCCGGGACAGCGCAACCGGCCGCCGTTCCGCTGGTCCGACGGGGTGCCGTGGTGGCGCCTGCTCGCCGCCGTGATGCTCGGCTGCGCGTTCGGGGTGAAGTGGAGCGCGCTGTACTTCGTACCGGTCTTCGCCCTGCTGGTCGTCTTCTGGGAGGTCGGCGCCCGACGCTCCGCCGGGGTACGCCGGCCGTGGCGGGACACCTTCGTCGACGAGGGGCTGTGGCTGCTCGGTGCCGGGGTGCTGATCGGCCTCGTCTACCTCGCCACCTGGTCCGGCTGGTTCGCCAGCGACAACGGCTACTTCCGGAACTGGCGGGCCGACACCGGCCAGTCCAGCCTGCCGGTCATCGGCAGCCTGCAGAACCTCTGGCACTACCACCAGGAGGCGCTCAGGTTCCATTCCGGGCTGGACGACAAACACGTCTACCAGTCCTGGCCGTGGCAGTGGCTGCTGCTCGGCCGGCCGGTCGCGTTCCACTGGTCCGACCAGGGCGCCTGCGGGGCTCCGAGCTGCGCGTCGGAGATCCTGCTGCTCGGTACCCCGATCCTGTGGTGGTCGTTCCTCCCGGCGATGGCCGCGCTCGTCTGGCTGGGCCTGGCCCGGCGGGACTGGCGGGCCCCGGCGATCCTGCTGCCGGTCGCCGCCGGCCTGCTGCCGTGGTTCTGGTTCGCGTTCGAAGGCCGGACGATGTTCTTCTTCTACGTCGCGCCGGTGGTGCCGTTCATGATCCTGGCCGTCACCTACGTGCTGGGCGTGATCACCGGCCCGGCCCGCTCCCCGGCACCGGCGGGCCCTCCGGCCGGCGCCGATCCACCCGCCGGGTCGGACGGCGACGGCGGCCACGGCGGCCGGACCAGCGACCGCCGGATGATCGGCGCGATCATCGCCGGCACCTACGTCCTGCTGGTGGCGATCTGCTTCGCCTACTTCCACCCGATCTTCGTGGGGCAGATCCTGCCCTACGCCGAGTGGTCGACCCGGATGTGGCTCGGCAACCGCTGGATCTGACGCTTCGCGACGGTCGAGGCGGACCGGCCGGGCGGCGTACGCTCCGGTGCCCGCCCCGCCTGGTTCCACCGTGGACGGCCACCGGAACAGCTGCGGGACGGTGCGGCAGCTCGGAAAGGCTGCTCGGGAAGGCTGCTCGGCCCACGACAGGGGCCGGACATAGGGCCGGACATAGGTGCGCGCCCCGATCGCCTGCCACGGGGGAAGCGGGCGATTGGGGCGCGCACCAAGGAGCTTAACCACCCTGGATCAGCGGCACAACGGGTGGTGTTAAGTCAGATTTCCGACCGACGCACCGCCGAGCACAACGGGCGTATGGGGCAGAGCGCTCGGACAGGCATCAGCCCCGTCGGAACGGTCGGTTTCCCGAGCGCCCGAGGCGACCGGAAGCCGGCCGCCCGGCAGCTGCGTCGCCGCCTCGTGCGGCCCCGACCGCCGGCCCCGGGCTCCCCCGTTCACCGGATGGCCACTCCACCGATCGTCAGGCGAACCCGACGGAACGAGCCGACATCGAAACGACCGAATAGCGCTGCCGCCGATAGTCGCTCTCGGTAGGCACACTGTTGCGGTGACCGGACCGCTACGTTCAGGATTCACCCCCGTTCCGACCCGGCTCGTCGTGGTCGGCCTGGTGGCCGTACTCGGCCTCACCTCCTGCGACCTGGGCGGCGACGCTCCGGAGGCCGCACCGAGCTGGTCGGGCAGCGCCACTCCCACTCCGGGCGGCCTGGGTGCGGCCAAACCCACCCCGTTCACCGGCTGGTCCGATCCGGCCCTGGTCGGCAAGCCGTACGGCGACAAGGTCGACGGCCTGCTCACCTTCCGGGGCAACCCGACCCGGACGTACTACGGCACCGGGCCGATGCCCCGGACCACTCCGGCCCGGCGCTGGCAGTTCCCGCGCAGCGGTGGGCTCTGCGGGAAGTCGACCGACGAGAAGGGCACCCGGGTCTGGTGCGGTACGGGCTGGACCGGCCAGCCCGCCGTCTTCGAGCGGGACGGTCGGACCTGGGTGGTCTTCGGGGCGTACGACCACAGGATCCATTTCCTGGACGGCGAGACCGGTGAGCGGATCCTGCCGGACTTTCCGACCGGCGACATCATCAAGGGTTCCGTCACCGTCGACCCGGACGGGTTCCCGCTGGTCTACTCGGGATCGCGGGACAACTACTACCGGGTCATCGCGATCGACCGGGGCAGGCCGACCGAGCTGTGGAAACTGTCCGCCCGGGCGGTCTCGCCGACGATGTGGAACGACGACTTCGACGGTGCCGGCCTGATCCTCGACGACTACCTCCTGCTCGGTGGCGAGAACAGCCAGTTCCACATCGTCAAGCTCAACCGGGGGTACGCCGCCGACGGCAGGGTCACGGTCAAGCCGAAGCTGGTGTTCAACGCTCCCGGCTGGGACGCCCAGCTCCTGCGCGACGTGGACGACCGGATGGTCTCGATCGAGAACTCGGTCGCCGTCTTCGGCAACGTGGTCTATTTCGCCAACTCCGGCGGGCTGGTCCAGGGCTGGGACATCAGCGGTCTGAAGCAGGGGCGCAAGCCCGAACGGGTGTTCCGGTTCTGGACCGGTGACGACACCGACGCCTCGATCGCGGTCGACGAGACCGGCGCGCTCTACGTCGGCGCGGAGTACGAGCGCGGCACCGCGCGCTCCAAGCAGGTCGGGCAGATGATGAAGCTCGACCCGTCGCGCAAGGGCGACCCGAGCGTGTGGCACGTCGACGACCACGCCGATCGGCCGGCCGGGATCTGGGGCAGTCCGGCCCTGCACCGGGATCTCGCCATCTTCGACACCCAGGGCGGCGAGGTGCTCGGCGTCGACCGGGCGACCGGGTCCGTACGGTGGCGGTTCGAGCTGCCCGGCCCGACCTGGCAGTCGCCGGTGGTGGTCGACGACGTACTGGTGATCGGGGACTGCGCCGGGACGCTGCACGCGTACGACGTCGCCGACACCAGGGTCGCGCCGAAGCCACTGTGGAAGGTCAGGCTCGGCGGCTGCATCGAGTCGACTCCGGCGGTCTGGCGTGGCCGGATCTACGTCGGCACCCGGGCCGGCGCGTTCCACGCCATCGCGGTCCGCTGACCCGAAAGAAACCTGCACGGCCACTTCCGCGCGACGCAGGTATCTGCCAACCTGACATCTACATTCGCCTATGTCAGGAGGCCAACAGCCATGCCGCTGCCTCGTCGTCTGGTCCCCCTGCTAGCCGCCGTCACCCTTCCACTCGTCAGCACGCTCACCGTCGCGCTGGCCGCCGTACCCGCGCAGGCGGCGGCGACCACCTACACCGCGCTCGGCGACTCGTACGCCTCCGGCACCGGCACCCGGGAGTACTACCCGGACAGCGGCTCCTGCCAGCGCTCCCGGCACTCCTACCCGGCGCTCGACGCCGCCCGGCTCGGCGCCACGCTCAGCTTCCCGGCCTGCGCCGGAGCCACCACCTCCAGCGTGCTCAGCGGGCAGCTCGGCACCCTGAACTCGGCCACCAGCTACGTCACCGTGCAGGCGGGCGGCAACGACATCGGCTGGTCGTCCGTGATCGTGCAGTGCGCGCTGCCCTGGCCGACCACCTGCTGGTCGCAGATCGACAGTGCGGAGAACACCATCCGGAACACCCTGCCGGGCCGGCTCGACCAGCTCTACTCCCGGATCCGCAGCCTGGCCCCGAACGCCCGGGTCGCGGTGGTCGGCTACCCACGCCTCTTCAACGGCGAGGAGTGCAACATCATCGCCCGGATCTCCCCCGGTGAGCAGGCCGAACTCAACGCCGCGGCGGACCTGCTCGCCACCACCATCGCCGCCCGGGCCGCCGCGCACGGGTTCGCCTTCGTCGACGCCCGGGGTCCGTTCACCGGGCACGCGGTCTGCGACGACGTCGAGTGGCTGAACGGCACCTCCAACCCGATCGGGGAGTCGTACCACCCGAACCGGGCCGGCCACGTCGGATACGCCGGCATCGTCGAGACCGCCCTCCGGGCCGCCGCCGCCCGCAGGTCCTGACCGGTACGCCGTCGGCGGCCTGGGCCGTACGGGCCCTCCGCCCCCGGCGGCGCTACTCGGTCATGCCCACCGGGTCGGAGCGGACGAAGGACATCGTCCAGCAGCCGTCCGCCTCCTGTTGGGGGCGCAACTCGTAGAGGTGGTCCACGCCGGGCTGCTCCGGAGGCCCGTCCGGACTGCTGCTGAGTACCCAGCGGCGCGGCGGCCCGCCGCCCGGTGCGGCCGGCAACTCCCGGGCGGTGCCGTCGGCCGGACCGCCCGCGAAGCGTACGGTGACCCACTCCACGCCCTCATGTTACGAGCGCGACATCCCCGATACGCCCCGGAACGCCCAGCCCACCGTTTCCATCTTGGCCTCCCGCCCCCGTCCGTCGGCATCGCCCGGATCCGGTCGCCTTGGGGGAGTCGGGTAAAATCCGAGCACCGACTCCCCCTGAGCACAGGCTCGTTACGGGATTGGAGCAGCCTCCAATGGCCCATGACCTGTTCCTGTCATATTCACGGAAGAACAAACGGTTCATCGACAGGCTGGCCGCCGACTTGCGGGAGCACCATGTCGACGTCTGGCTCGACACGATCGAAATCGAGGTCGGCGACCTCATCCACCTGACAATCGAGCAGGGCATCGAGCAGAGCCGTTACTTCTGCCTGGCACTGTCTCCGGCATCGTTGCGGTCGTACTACGTGCGGGGGATCGAGTTCGAGACGGCTTTCGCGCGCATGGTCCGCGAGCGGCGCGAGTCCTTCATCCTGCCCATCCTCATCCAGCGCGTCGACGAACCGTTGCCGGCCCGCCTCGCAGGCCGGGCCTACCTGGATTTCACCAACAAGAAACTCTATGCCGAGAACGTGCGCAAGCTCGCCAGGAAGGTCCAGCTACAGAGTGACCTTTTCTCCGGTCAGCGCTGGTACAAGGCGCTGGAAATCTCCCCGTTCGGAGAAATCGTCGGCATCGGCGAGATAACGCAGGTGGCACCCACCGGCCCGAGCATCTGCATCACCTGGACCCGGGGCACCGTTTCGCGGGCCGACATCTACTACAACGCCGCGAACGTCCACTACAAGCAGTTTTCGTTCGACGAGCACGGTCGCGTCGTCCAAAACATGATGTACGAGTTGGATGGTGCCGGCGGATGGCGGTACGTCGACACCTGGCGGTACGAATATGATCCGGCGACCGGCCGCCGTGTGAAGAAGTTCGTCGAGAAGACCGGAGCCCGTTCATACCGGGTCCTCGACTACGACGGGCACAACAATGTCCTGGAGGAACGGGTGGTGACGCTGGAGGGGGCACCCGACCTGTCGTACGGCTACACCCGGAAGCTCTTCGAATACTCCGAGGACGGCCACGTGCTACGGGAGATCCTCTACGACCAGGAGGGCGATGTCGTACGGACGGTGGAGCGAAAGACCGACTAGGGCGCGTCCCGGCGGCACCGTTGCCCGGGTCAGGCCCTGCCGATCCCCGCCGTCCGCCCGTCCGGAGATCGAAAAAGGCCGTATCCGACGAGCGGAGACGGCCTTTGACCCGGGGTGGAGCTGAGGGGATTTGAACCCCTGACCCCCTCGATGCGAACGAGGTGCGCTACCGGTCTGCGCCACAGCCCCTTGACCAACCCGCCCAGAACGGCGAGCCGGCGCCAAGGCTAACAGGTCGGCCGCCCCGGGCGCGAACCAGCCCCCGCCGACACGTCACGCGACGCCGGTCACCGTCCGCCGGCCTCGTAGGGCCGCCCGCGCAGGCCACCGGCCCGGCGGTAGGAGACCGTGCCCGCCGCCCGGCCACCCCCACTGGCCGCCGGCGGCAGGTCGGCCATCCGGTTCATCCCCAGCGCCGCCCGGCGTACCGCTTCTCGCTGGGCCGCGAGGCGACGCTGCGCCTCCCGACGGGCCTGCGCCCGGCGGGCCTGGGCGCGCCGGACCTCCGCCTGCCGGGCGGCCAGCCAGGCCGCCTCGCGGGCCTGGAGGCGCCGCCGCCGACGGTCGGCGATGGCCCGGCTCCGCAGGTGTACGAGGTAGGCGGCCAGCAGCGTGCCGGTGGTCGCGAAGCCGATCCAGAAGCCGGGGCTGACCAGCACCACCCCGACCAGCTCGACGAAGTTGAGCAGCAGCAGTGCGGCGAAGACCCGGCGCCGCCGGTAGACGGCCGGAGTGTGCCGGGCCGGCGGTGGCCGGCGTCGGGCCGGTCCCGGGGTCCGGGGCACCGAACGCAGCCGACGGCTCCGCCGACCGTTCCCCGGCGGCCCGGAGACCGGAGACCCGGAGACGGATGAGCCGGAGACGGATGAGCCGGAGACGGATGAGCCGGAGGCCGGCGGCGCGGAGACCGGCGAGCCGGGGCCGGCGGCCGGCGAGACGGGTTCGGCGGAGCCGTCGGCGGGCGGAACGCCGGCACGAAGGGTAATGATTCGGGTACGCGGCGGGTTGACCGGCTGCCGTCCCGGGACACTCCGGCGCCGTCGATGGCGCTGGAGCACCCGCGCCGTCGACTGCGCCCGCTCCGCGGCCAGCCGCTCCGTGGCGTCGTACCGGCGGACCAGTGCCGGCGCGAGGGCGAGCAGACCGGCTGCGGCGAGGACGGCGAGGAGCACCGAGGCCGGCACCCTCATCCCTCCCGTCACCCACCTCGGGCAACCGACCGGACGAGCACCTCCCGCACCGCCGGGTGCGTCCACGGCAGGCGCGGACGGGCTCCCGGAGCCGCGGGTCCGTCCGACGTTGCCGCACGTCCCGATTACTTCAGGTTACGGGGACACACCAGGAATATCGTGCGGCGCGCCGGCCGACCAGCGACTAAGGAGATCAACAGGGCGGCGCGGCGAGGTCAGGACGCGGCGGTGCGCAGCCGGTGCCAGCGGGCCAGCAGACCGCCCTCCCGGATGACCTCCTCGCTGGTCATCGCGTACCCGATGTGGTCGCGCCAGGCGCCGTCGATGTGCATGTAGCGGGGGTGGTACGCCTCCTCGCGGAAGCCGAGCTTCTCCACCACCCGCCGGGACGGGCCGTTCTCCGGCCGGATGTTGACCTCGATCCGGTGCAGTCCGCCCGGCCCGAACGCGTGGTCGACGGCGAGCGCCATCGCGGTCGGGATCACGCCGCGCCCGGCCACCCGACGGTCCACCCAGTAGCCGACGTACGCCGAGCAGAACGCTCGGCGCACGATGTTGCCCAGGTTGAGGTGCCCGACCAGCCGCTCCCGGCCCTCCTCGACCAGGCAGACCGCGAACGGCATGCTCTCGCCGTGACGCGCCTGCCTGCGCTGGTCGCGGTGCACCCAGCGGAACGCGGCCGGAGAGTTCATCTCGTCCCACCGACCGGGCGGGGACGACTCCCAGGGTGCCAGCCAGGCCTGGTTGGCGCAGCGCACCTCGGACCAGACCGCCGCGTCCGAGCGCCGGTACGGGCGCAGCAGCACCGCACCGTCCCGGAGTACGGCCGGCCAGCCCGGGGTCGCGGCCAGGTTCACGCCCGGCGTCCCGTCGGCACCCCACGCCCCCTCGTCAACCCTCCGACACCGCTCCGGGCACCGCTCCCGGCAACGGTCGTTGCACCGCTCCCGGCAACGGTCCCGACACCGCTCCCGGCAACGGTCCCGACACCGCTTCCGGCAACGGCCCCGGCACCGCTTCCGGCAGCGGTCGGCCAGCGCGGCAGTCCCGTCACCGGCGCCGGTCCAGCAGCAGCACGTCCACGGTGGAGCCGGCCGCCGCGCTGGTCACCCGCTCGCCGAGCACCATCAGCCCGTTCGCCTCGGCCAGCCCGGAGAGCGTGTACGGCCCACCGCGCAGCGGCTGCACCGTGTAGCCCCCGCCGCGCCGCTCGGCCACGTGCGCCGGCCGGAACTCCCGCAGCCCGGACGGCGAGGAGACCGTCTCCAGCAGGTGTGCCCGGACGCTGGGCCGGAACACCGGCTCGGCCCCGGCCAGCAACTGGATCGCCGGCCTCGCCAGCACCTCGAAGCCGATCAGTGCCGCGCCGGGCTCACCGGGTAGACAGACCACCGGCACCTCCTCGGCTCCGACCGTACCGAATCCGAGGGCGCTTCCGGGATAGAGGGCGACCTCCATGAAGGTCACTGCGCTGGCCCGACCACCGTCCCGGCGGGACAGTACCCGGCGGATCATGTCACCCGGGCCGGCGCCGGTGCCGCCGGTCGTGATGATCAGGTCGGCCCGGAGGGTCTGGTCCTCCAGCAGCCCGCGCAGCCCTTCCGGGTCGTCGTCGCAGATGCCCACCCGGTACGCCAGCGCGCCCACCTCGGCCGCCGCCGCCGTCAGCGCGTGCGAGTTGATGTCGACCACCTGCCCCGGCTGGCTGGCCCGACCGACGTCGACCAGCTCGTCCCCGGTCGCCACGACCACCACCCGGGGACTCGGCCGGACCACCACGTGCCCGATGCCGGTCGCCGCGAAGACCGCGACCAGGGCCGGCGAGATGTACGAGCCGGAGCGGGCCAGCAGGGTACCGGCCGGCAGCTCCTCCCCGGCCCGGCGCAGCCCGTAGCCGCGCTTCGGGGTCCGGAAGATCTCCACCGCCGCCATGCCCTGGTCGGTCCACTCCACCGGCACCACCACGTCGGCGGCGATCGGCAGCGGCGAACCGGCCGCCACCGAGAAGCAGGCTCCCGGGGTCAGCCGCACCGGCCGCCAACTCGCCGCGCCGAGGTCGCCGACGACGTTGAGCCGTACCGGGCGGGGGTCGCCGAGCCGGCTCGGGCCGTAACCGCCGGCCACCCCGCCGGTACGCCCCGCGCCGGAGATGTCCTCCCAGCGCGCCGCGTACCCGTCGATGGCCGCCTGGTCGAAGGCCGGATAGGCGTGCGGCGCCACGACGTCCTCGGCGAGCACGTTGCCGTACGCCTGGGTGAGGTCGAGGTCGAGCGGGGGAAGCGCCCGCAACCTGCGCAGCACGCTGCCCAGGTAGTCGGCGAGCGGCGTCAGCTCGTTGGCGGCCGCCTCGGCATCGGCCGTCGCTGTCACACCGTCACCTCACCGGGGGCCGTCATGTGCGGCGGCCGGCGTCGGAGGCGACGAACTCGCCCAGCCACTGCCGGAACTCCGCACCCAGATCCTCGCGCTCGCAGGCCAGTTGCACCACCGTCTGGAGGTAGCCCAGCGGCATGCCGGTGTCGTAGCGGGTGCCACGGTAGACGATCGCGTGCACCGGCATGCCCTCCTTGAGCAGCAGACCCATCGCGTCGGTGAGCTGGATCTCCCCGCCGCTGCCCTTTCCGGTACGCCCGATCGCCTCGAAGATCGCGCTGGGCAGCACGTACCGGCCGAGCACCGCCAGGTTGCTCGGCGCGTCCTCCGGCTTCGGCTTCTCCACCAGCCCGGTCACCTCGACCACCTCGCCGAGGTCGGCGAAGCTGCTGTCGGCCGGCGCCACCGACGCGATGCCGTACCGCTTGGTCTCCTCCGGCGGCACCTCGAAGAAGGCGAGCACGATGCCGCCGGTCCGGGCCTGGAGGTCCAGCATGGCCGGCAGCAGCGGCTCGGAGAGGTTCACGAACTCGTCGCCGAGCATGACCGCGAACGGCTGGTCACCGACGTGCGTCTCGGCGTACCCGACGGCGTGGCCCAGGCCGAGCTGTTCCGGCTGCCGGCAGGTGTAGATCTGCGCCAGTTCCCCCGGCCGGCGCACCGCCGCCAGCAGCTCCGGGTCGCCCTTCTCCTCCAGCCGCGCCTCCAGGTCGGGCCGGCGGTCGAAGTGGTCCACCATCGCGGTCTTGCCCCGGCCGGTGATCAGCAGCACGTCGTCGATACCGGCCTGGGCAGCCTCCTCGACGATGTACTGCAACACCGGACGGTCGACGACCGGCAGTAGTTCCTTCGGCACCACCTTGGTGGCGGGAAGGAACCGGGTCGCCAGGCCGGCGGCGGGGATGACCGCCTTCACCGCCCGTCGTCCGGCCGTCGACGTCGAGGAGTTGGCTGGGGTGGCTGCGTTCTCCGGCATGTCGCGAGACTATCGGCCACGGCCCTGGCGCGGCGGTTGTGGCCCGGATAACGCGCCGTCCGGGCCGCCGTCCGCGGTGACCGGTCCGTCCCCGGCCGACCGCCCCGCCCGGGTCGGCCAGCCGGCGCCCGCGCCGGGCATCGGCCGGCCGCCGGCCCAGGGCAGCCCGTCGTCCGGCGTCGCCGCGCCGGTCCGGACCGGGATCTCCTCGACGGTCGGTCGGCCGCCGGGCGTGGCCGGGTGGCTGGCCGTGGCCATCTGGTACGTGTTGCGGCCCGCCGCCTTCGCCGCGTAGAGCGCCTCGTCGGCCGCGACCAGCAGTTGCGGGCCGGTGGCGGCGTGGTCGGGATAGACGGCGACCCCGATCGACACGGTGACCGAGACCAGGGCCCGGACCGGGGCGACCGCGCCGGGCCGGGGACGGATCGCCATCGGGGTCTCCCGGACGGCCGCGCCGAGCCGTTCCGCCACCGTCGCCGCGCCCCGGGCATCCGTCTCCGGCAGCAGGACCACGAACTCCTCGCCGCCCTGCCGGAAGGCGAGGTCCACCTCCCGCATCGCGCCCCGGATCCGCTGGGCGAACTCGGCCAGCACCGCGTCCCCGGCGGCGTGCCCGTAGGTGTCGTTGACCTCCTTGAACCGGTCGAGGTCGAGGGCGAGCACGCTGAGCATCCGGCCGAACCGGCTGGCCCGTTCGATCTCCCGCCGGATCGACTCCTTGAGGTAGCGGT
The DNA here is from genome assembly GCF_003030345.1 of Plantactinospora sp. BC1. NCBI lineage: Bacteria > Bacillati > Actinomycetota > Actinomycetes > Micromonosporales > Micromonosporaceae > Plantactinospora > Plantactinospora sp. BC1. The sequence continues at coordinate 2,831,595 of NZ_CP028158.1, read as the reverse complement.
AGTTCCAGAGCCCGGTCAGCGGGTCGGTCAGGGAGAGCCGCTGCGCCTCCTCGTGCATCCGGATGTTCTCCACCGCCACCGCCGCGTGGTCGGCGAAGGTACCCAGGGTGACCAGGTCGACGTCGTCGAACTCGTCCGCGCCGAGCCGGTCGTAGAGGGCCAGTACGCCGACCGGGGTACGCCCGCCGACCGGCACCCGTCCCACCCCGAACGTCAGCCCCGGACGGGCGGTACCCGGCTCGGCACCGGTACCCGGCCAGCCGGCGGCGGTCGCCGGGCGCAGCGGCGGGGTACCGGTCCCCGGCTCCGCCCCCGGATACCCCGTCTGACCGGCGGTACCGGAGGACGGCAGCGGCACCGCGACGTAGGTCCGGCAGCGCGGCTCGCGGCCGTAGAGACGCGGACCGTCCCGGTCCAGCCGGCCCCGGCGCGGCTCACCGGTGGCCACGACGGTGCCGAGCAGTCCCTTGCCGAGCGGTACCCGCAGCGCCGGTGGATCGCCGTGCCGCCGCCGTTCGTCGGCCGGTCGGCCCCGGTCCGCGCCCACCGACCCGCTCCCCCGACTGGGCCCCGGACCGGATGCCCCGCCGCCCGGCGGAACCGCCGCCCCGCCGGCCCCGGCGCCGACTGTCCCGCCGTCGGCCGGGCCGGCTGTCCCGGCGTCCGCCGGGCCCCCGGGGACGGGTGTGCCGGACGACGCCGCCCCGCTGCCGGACGACGCCGCCCCGCTGCCGGACGACGCCACCCCGTAGCCGGCCGCCGATGCCGGTGGGCCGAGCCCGACACCGCGTCGGTCGAGACCCTCGGTGCACTGGCTGACCAGGACTCCCGTCCTCGGGTCGAGCAGCAGCACCACGCCGGCCCGGGCCCCGGTCGCCGCCATCGCGGCCCGGAGCAGCAACTCGAAGATCCGGTGCAGGTCGTGCGAGCTGGCCAGGGTGTCGCCGAGCACGGCGAGCTGCTCGCGCAGCTGGTGCCGACTGACCACCAGCGCCCGGAGGTAGGACTCCGCCTCCCGGGTCATCCGGTTGAAGCTGTCGGCGAGCCGGCCGACCTCGTCCGGCGACCGGACCGGTACCCGGGTCGCCAGGTCACCCTCGGCGACCCGGTCGGCGGCGCGGGCCAGTTCGGCCAGTGGCCGGGTGGTCGACCGGGCCAGCCGGCCGGCGGCGAGCACCGCGAACACCCCGGCGAGGAGTACGACGATCGCCAGGGGTCCGTACCGGGTCATCGGCGGGTCCCGGGGTACCGACAGCACCAGCGGCAGCGGCTGACCGGGTGCCGGACCGACCCGCCGGACGTACCGGCCCCCGTTCGCCTGGACGACCTTGTCCCCGGAGATCCGCCGGGCGGCGGCGAGCACGGCCGCCCGGGAACCGGTCGACTCGGTACTCGGTGACTCGGCCCCCTGCGGTCCGGCGTCCGGAACTGCGCCGCCGGGCACCGCGGTTCCGGCGGACGAACCGGCCGAGGAACCGGCCGACGAGGAGACCGACGAGGCGACGGTGTGCGGCGCGGCACTGCCGACGGGTCCGGGCACCGGAAACGCGAGCCCCGGTTCGGGGACGGGGTCCGGTTCGGGGACGGGATCCGGTTCGGGGACCGGGCCCGACGGCGACGGCCCCGGGGAGGTCACGGCCGGCGCGGGCACCTCGCGCAGCAGCGTCACCGCCGTTCCGCTGGCGCTGGCGAGCCGGCGGACGAACGCCGCGTCGAGGGCCTGTGCGGTCCAGACCGCGCCGGTCACCGCTCCCGAGCCGTCCCGGAGTTCGACCCGGGCCGCCAGGGCACGGGGTGCCGGGCCGGTGCCGGCGGCGCCGTCGCAGGAGGCCCAGGGGCGGGCGGGTGCCGCCGGGGTGACGAACTCGACCGTGTCGGCCGAACCGAGGATCACGACCGCGTCCGCCAGCCCCCGGGTCACCACCTCGCCAGCCGCGCCGGTCCGGCTGGTCGGATCGGCGAGTACGGCCAGCGCGCCGGCCGTGGCGTGCAACTGTCGACAGAGCGCGCCGACCGACGTACGGACGGCTTCGGCGGCGAGGTTGAGCCGGTGTTCGGCCTGGTGACGGCTTGCCGTGGCGACCGTACCGGCGACGGAGAGCGCGCCGAGCAGCACCGGCCCGAGCACGACGGCGAGGAAAGCTGTGGTCAACCGTCCGCGCAGCGTCACTCATCCCCCCGGAAGCTCGGCACCCGATGCTGCGATGCTGACCCAACCGCATTGGTTAACCGGCCTGGCCCCGGGAGTGTTACGTGCCGGATTTTTCGGATGAAGGTGTCGGTCCGCGCAAGATCGCGCTCCGGACCACCGTGCTGGCCCGGCGCCGGGCGCTGTCGGCTCCGGCCCGGCTGGCCGCCGCCGAGCGCCTCCGGGCCGAGCTGCGCGCCCTGGTCCAGCGGGTACGACCACGCCTGATCACCGGTTACGTGCCGGTCGGGAGCGAGCCGGGCGGGGCCGGGTTGCCGGACGAGTTGGTCGCCGCGCTGGGACCGGCCGGGCGACTCCTGCTGCCGGTACTCCGCCCGGACCTCGACCTGGACTGGGCGCCGTACGCCGGACCGGGTTCACTGGTCGCGGCCGGTCGGGGGCTGCGGGAGCCCCGTACCGACCGGCTCGGTCCGGGTGCGATCGGCTCCGCCGGGCTGGTCGTCGTACCGGCGGTGGCGGTCGACCGGCGCGGTCTCCGGCTCGGTCGCGGCGGCGGCTCGTACGACCGCGCCCTGGCCCGGGTCGCGCCCGGCGCTCTCACCGTGGCGCTGTTGCACGACGGCGAGCTGGTCGACTCGGTGCCGGCGATGGATCATGACCGTCCGGTACGCGCCGTGATCACCCCTTCCGGCGGGTTCCAGCACGTGGGGCCCGGTTGACGGCTCCCGCTGCTCGCGTTGCCGGGCGGCCGGTCGGAGTCCCGCCCGGCGTCGGCCTGGACACTTCGGCTGGACGAAAACGGGTACGATGCCGCACCATTGGCACTCGGATACGTCGAGTGCCAACAGGCTGCAAGATCCGGAGGGGAACGTGCCCACCTACCAGTACGCCTGCACCGAGTGCGGCCACCAGCTCGAGGCGGTGCAGTCCTTCACCGACGAGCCGTTGACCGAGTGCCCGGCGTGCGAGGGTCGCCTGCGCAAGCTCTTCAACTCCGTCGGCATCGTCTTCAAGGGCTCCGGCTTCTATCGGACCGACTCCCGGAGCAACGGTTCGGAGGGTGGCGGCGCCGCGGCGAGCAAGTCCGACTCGTCGAAGAGCGACTCCGCGAAGACCGGCTCCGGCGGCGACTCGGGTTCGACCGGCGGCGGCACGTCCGGCACGTCCGGCAGCGGCGGAGCCTCCGGCTCGGCCAACGGCGCGTCGAGCGGGTCCGCCAGCAAGCCGAAGGCGGCCTCCTCCTCCTCGACCAGCTCGACCTGACGGCCGCCGACCTGCCGCCCTCGCCCGACCCGTCGGGGGTCGACGTCGCCGTCGCGCTCCGACGAGTTATCCACAGCCCTCCGAGTTATCCACAGGCTGTGAGTTATCCGCCGCCTCCCCGGGCCGACCTCGCCTAGCCTGCTGCGCACCGGACGGCGCCGACCTCGCTGGCGTCGCCGGGCGAGGGAGGTTCGCCGTGGCGCTCGACCGTACGCCCACCCGTCGGGACGGCACGCTGAGCCCGGCCCGCTGGGCACGCCCCGGCGCCGGCTCGATACTGCGCTGGCTGCTGGTGGTCGCCCTGGTGACGCTCGCGCTCGGTGCGCTCTACCTGCGCGAGCCGACCTCGACCTGTCCCGCGCCGTCGGCCGGCCCCACCGGGGGCGAGGTCGGTCCGTCCCGGTCCGCTGCGCCGGTCGTCGGCACGGGGTCCGACGGGCCGGCCGGGGCGAGCCCGGCGGGGAGCGGGCCGGCGGCACGACCCGGCGGGTCGCCGGGTGCGCCGGCAGCGCCGAGCGGGGTGCCGGTGCCGGAGGGGACCGTGGGGGTGCCGATCCGGCTCGCCGAACCGGCGGCGCTGACCGTGGCCCGGCCGGGAGCCCGGGTGGATCTCCTCGCGGCGCCCGGCGGCGACCAGGCGGGCCGGTCCCCGAAGCCGACCGTACTGGCCACCCGGGTGCTGGTACTCGACGTACTCGGGCCGGGCCAGACCGACGGCGCGGCCAGCGCCATCTACCTGGCGCTCCGCCCCGACCAGGCCCACCGGGCGGTCGGGATGCCGGAATCCACCCGCTTCGCGATCATCGTTCGCTCGTAGCCGCGTCGCGACCGGAGCCCGTCGACGGGTGCCGGAGGGGGCAGGCGGTCAGCCCCAGTGCGGTGGCCGATCGGCGAGTAGCCGCTCGTCGTTGGAGTCCGGCCGCTCGCCCCAGCCCCGGTCGGTGTCGTCCACCGACTGCTCCGGCGGCATCCGACGGTCACCGGTCGACCTGACCGGCCGCTCGTCGTCCCGCCCGCCGCTCGTGCTGTGCTGCTGCTCCGTCCCGGACACCCGGCAAGCGTACCCGGGAGGCCGGGTCGCCAGCCCCGTCGGTGACCGCCGGCGAGGGGCCGCGGAGGGCTCAGGTTGGTAGCGTCGGACAGCGTGACGACGCAGAGCGGGAACTCCGCCGATGACGCCTTCTGGCGTCGACCCACCGGACCGCCCGCCGACGCCCCGGAGTCCGCGGCAGGGTCCCCGGCGCCGCCACCGGTACCCGAGATCCACTATCCCGGCCCACCGCCGAGCATCACCCCGCCGCCGGGCTGGCGCCCACCGCTGCACGTACAGCCGGCGCCGCCACGGCCACTGCCGGGCCAGGACCATGCCGCGCTGGACGCCGAGGAGGGGAGCGCACGGACGCTGACCTACGGCGTCGGCATGGTCGGCGGCGCGGTGGTACTGGTGCTGATGTGCCTGCTCTGCTCCCGGGCCCTCTTCTGACGACCGGCGGCCGGGACCGCAGCACGCCCCGCTAGAGGACGCCCTGCCAGACCGCCTCGGCGCCGGTGTCCCCGGTGAGGTAGACGTACCAGACGTTGAGCGCGGCGAGCACCACCACGACCGCGCCGAGCAGCAGGTTGAGCCAGACCGGCAGGGACCGCTCCCGGGTGAACCGGGGGCTGGTCACCACCAGCAGCACCAGCGTCACCACGCCGAGGGCGAGACTCCACCAGAGGGTCAGTTCGCCGTACCCCTGGTGCTCCACCACCTTCTGCAGGATCTCCGGGCCGTAACCCTTGGCGGTCAGTACCTCCTGGAGTTCCTCACCGGACTGCACCGCGAAGAAGGCGGCGACCGGCGCGGCCACCGCCAACACCGCCGCCGCCCAGTCGAGCCGGTTGCGGAACCGGGGCAGCACGGCGTACCCGGTGGAGACCAGCGCGAGCAGCGGCACGAAGACGACGGCCGCGTGCACCAGCAACGCGTGTGCGGGGAGACCCATGACTTCCCTGAACACCGACGCCTCCTTGCTACCGCTCCCGACGGGAGCCAACGGACGGTACGAAGATTCGATCACGTCATCCGCGACCTATACCGGTACACGGGGATCGAGCCGGGGCGGTTCAGCCGGGTTCCACCTCGGGTGCGACACCGGGTACGTGTGGCGGGCGCCACGATCGACTCGCATCCGCCTTGTTGGGTCCCCATCGACGTGCTGTGATAGTGAGATGACTGGCGAGGAACTGCTCCGGTCGAGGGGCCTTCGGGTCACCCGACCGCGCCTCGCCGTACTCGAGGTGCTGGCCGCCGGCGGGCACCTGGAGGTGGAGGAGATCACCCAGCGGGTCCGGCAACGCCTCGACTCGGTCTCCACGCAGGCGATCTACGACGTACTGGGTGCGCTCTCCCGGGCCGGTCTCTCCCGCCGGATCGAGCCGGCCGGGTCACCCGCCCGGTACGAGGCGCGGGTCGGCGACAACCACCACCATGTCGTCTGCCGGGGCTGTGGCGAGATCGCCGACGTGGACTGCGCGGTCGGTTCCGCACCCTGCCTCGACCCGGTGACCGCGTACGGCTTCCAGGTCGACGAGGCCGAGGTCACCTACTGGGGCCTCTGCCCGAGCTGCCAGTCGCGCCGGGCCACCGACGACTGATCACGGCCGCGCCCAGCGACCCGGCCGCGCCGCGCCCAGAGCCACCCGCCGCCGCCGTCGGACGGGCGGCACTGGCCGGAGGGCACCGGAACGCGGGCGAGGCACCCGTCGGCGCGTCACGCCGTCTCGGCGTGCCCGCCGTCGCCCGGCTCGACCGGCACGAGGGCGCGTTCCACCGCCGACCAGGGCTCGCGCTCGGGGGCGTCCGCACCGGCCGGGCAACTGCGGCGGTAGTCGCACCAGCCGCACCGGATGCCGGGCGAGACCGGAAAGGCCTCGTCCGGGTCCGTGCCGTCGGCGACCGCCCGCTCGGCGGCGATGATGTCCCGGGCGGTGTCCTCGGCCCGGGCGAGTTGCCGGGCGAGCGATTCCTCGGTGTGGTCGTGCCCGGCCACCGTCCGGGTCGGCAGGTGGTGCAGCTCCACCCGCCGGCACGGCTTGCGGAAGACCCGCTCGGCCGCGTAGGCGTAGAGCGCGAGCGCCTGGGAGCCACGGGCATCGTCGGAGTCCAGGCCGGTACGCCCGGTCTTGTAGTCGACGATCACCAACTCCGTACCGTCCGGGCCGGTGCGCGAGTCGATCCGGTCGGCGCGACCGTTGAACGCCAGCACGGCGGTCTTGACCGCCACCACCCGCTCCACCCCCAACGGCTCGTCGGCGGGGTCGAGCGTCTCCACGTAGGACTCGAGCCACTCCAGTGCCCTGCGGAAGATCGCCCGCTCCTGCTCCTCGTCGCGGTAGCCCTCCCGGACCCAGGTGCCCTTGAGCAGCGTCGGCAGCGCCTCGGGGCGGCGGCGGTCGGGCGGCAGCGCATACCAGTTACGCAGTGCGGTGTGCACGCTCGCGCCGAGGGAGTTGTGCGCCCACGGCGGCCCCTTGGGCGGCGCCGGCCGGTCGAGATAGGAGTAGCGGTAGCGGCGCGGGCAGTCCGTGTACGTGCCGAGCTTGCTCGGCGTGCAGACGAAGAGGCGCTCGGGCATCCCGTCGAACCCCAACTGCTCGGGCTGGGCGCCACGTGGTCGAGGGGTCCGGTTGCCGGCGGACGATGGCCTTCGCACGCCCCGATCCTGCCATGCCGGTCCGACACCCCCGTCGATCCGCCACCCGCCCGCCCCCGGACGACACGTGTCGGCAGAGGCACGCCCGCCGAGGGCGGGACGGGAGGGCGGCGACCGGAGTCAGCGGAACGCTCAGGAGGCGTGCAGGTGTGCGGTGACGAAGGCGGCGACGGAGTCGGCGATCAACTGCACCGCGATCGCGGCGAGCAGCAGGCCGGCGATCCGGGTCAGCACCTCGATCCCGGCCGGCCGGAGCACCCTGACCACGATCCCGGAGAAGCGCAGGATCAGCCAGACCGCCACCATCACCGCGACGATGCCGACCCCGATCGCCAGGTAGTCCGCCGTGCCCTCGGCGCGCTGTACGAAGAGCATCGTGGCGACGATCGCGCCGGGACCGGCCAGCAGGGGCGTACCGAGCGGCACCAGCGCGATGTTCGAGGTGTTCTGCTGGCCGGGGTCGTCGGCCTTGCCGGTGAGCAGTTCCAACGCGACCAACAGCAGCAGCAGGCCACCGGCGCCCTGCAACGCCGGCAGGTCGATGTGCAGATAGTCCAGCAGGGTCTGCCCGGCTACCGCGAACACGACGATCACCCCGAGGGCGAGCGCCACCGCCTGCCACGCGGCGCGTACCCGTTCCCGGGCCGGCATCTGGCCGGTCAGGGCGAGGAAGATCGGCACCATGCCCGGTGGGTCCGTGATCACCAGCAGGGTCAGCAGGACCTCGCCGAGCAGCTTCATGTTCACGTGATCACGTTAGCCGGACGCCGAGCCGCATCCGCCGAGGTCAGCCCGGGTCGGCGAGTACCCCGACCCCGCTGCTCGCCGCGAGGATCCGCTCGTACGCCTCGACCTCGGTGGTGTACGCGCCGAGCCGGACGCTCTTGTGCGCACCGTGGAAGTCGGAGGAGCCGGTGACCAGCAGTCCCAGCTCAGCGGCGAGGGCCCGTACGGCGTCCCGCTCGGCCGGCGAGTGGTCCTCGTGCTCCGCCTCCAGCCCGGCCAGCCCGGCTGCGGCCAACTCGACGATCAACGAGTCGGGCACGATCCGCCCCCGCCTGGTCGCCCTCGGGTGGGCCATCACCGGCACCCCGCCGGCCTGCCGGATCAGCCGGACCGCCCGGAACACGTCGATGTCGTCCTTGGGCAGCCGGTAGCGCTCACCGAGCCAGTGCGGGGCGAACGCCTCGGCGGTGGTCGCCACCAGGCCGGCCCGGATCAGCGCCTGCGCGATGTGCGGCCGGCCCACCGTGCCACCCCCGGCGGCGTCCCGGATCTCCGCCCAGTCGACGTCGATGCCGTCGGCCCGGAGCAGTTCGACGATGCGTTCGCCGCGTACCTCGCGGGCGGCGCGTACCCGGGTCAGCTCGGCCACCAGCTCCGGCGACTCCGGGTCGAAGAGGTAGCCGAGCAGGTGCAGCGGGATCGACGGCTCGGTGCCGTACCAGCGGCAGGAGAGTTCGGCGCCCCGGACCAGGGTGAGTCCCGGCGGCCGGGCGGCGGCGGCCCGGTCCCAGCCTCCGGTGGTGTCGTGGTCGGTGATGGCCAGTACGTCGAGCCCGGTCGCCCGGGCGGCCCGGACGAGTTCCTCGGGCGTGCAGGTGCCGTCGCTGGCGGTCGAGTGGGCGTGCAGGTCGATCCGGACCCGGCCTGCGTGGTCGGGCGCCTCGGACTGGCGGGACGTCACCGGGCCGAGGCTACCGGCCGTCGGCCGGGGCGGTCAGCCTCGGCACGAGCTGCCACTTCTCCGAGACTCCGTCGGGCAGCGGCACGATCTCCTCGGTGCCGTCGGTGCGGCAGCGTACGACCTGCCTCTCGTCCCCGGTCACCACCGTCCGGTCGTCGGCCCAGACCGGCGGCACGTCACCGGCGGCCGGGCAGGCGACGACGGTGTCGCCGCCGTTCAGTACCCGGTCGATGTCGATCAGCGCGACCTCGGCACCGCGCCGCTCGGCGAGCCATCGGCCGCCCGGGGCGAGGCCGCCGTCGGGGGCCTCGGCGCGCAGGCCGAGCCCGCAACCGCCACTGCGCACCGGTTGCAGTTTCCCGCCGGTCGAGGCGAGCCTGGCCAGGCAGCGCCGGTTCCCGCTCTCCTCCCGGACCAGCCCGACGACACCGTCGGCGCGTACCCCGTAGATCGCCGTCACGTCCGCGTTGCGGGTCGGTTGCCGGGCCGGGTGGGCCAGGTCGAGGAAGCCGTAGCCCCGGGAGCCGTCGGAGACCACCACCCGGTCGGCGGTGACCGCCACCGGCCAGGTGCCGGCGGGCACCTCGACGTGGTCCATCAGGGCCAGCCCGGTCGGGCCGACCCGGGCGAGGTACAGGGTGGTGTCGAGTTGGAAGGCCAGCCGGTCGCCGTCGGCGCTCAGCGCCCACCGGTCGTCCTCGCCGCTGAGCGCCACCGAGGTGCCGTCTGGCCGGAGGAACCTGACCTGCCGGGCCCCGGCGTACACCCAGCCGCCCGGCACCCGGTAGACCCGGGTCACCTCGCCGACGCCGGCCAGGCTCAGCCGCCGGCCGTCGGTGGTCCAGAGCTGGTCGCCGCTGCGGATGTCGAGTCCTACCCCGGTTTCCCGGCCGGGGGTCGGCGGCTGCACCGGCCCGACCGTGACCTCGGCCAGCGAGTCCACCTCGAAGCCGGCGGCGGGTCCGTTGGACGGCCGTTCGAGCAGCCATCCGCCGCCGAGCGAGGCGGCACCGGCGGTGACCAGGACCAGCGCGGCCGCCACCGCCGCCAGCGAGCTGACGGCGCGGCGTCGGCGGGCGAGCCGACCCCGTTGGATCACCCTGCCGGCCGGGTCGTCGGCCACCGGCGGTGTGTCGACCCGGGTGGCGAACATGTCGCGCAGCGAATCTTCCAGCATCGGCGTCACGCTTCCGCTCCGACCGCCGGAACGGGCGGGGCCGGCACCGAGAGGGCGGCCGGCCGCCGGGCTCCGGCCTGACGCGGTCTCGGCAGCTCCGGCGGGAGGGCCGGACGTTGGCCGAACGACTGCTGCGCGGGCTCGAACCGGCCGCCGTCGCCGTCGGCCGCTCGGAGGGGTACCGGGGTCAGCGCCTCCTCGCCCTGCGGCACCCGGCTGTCGGCCTCGGCGCCGAGCCGGCGGCGGAGTGTGGAGAGGGCCCGGGAGGTCTGGCTCTTCACCGTGCCCGGTGAGATGTCGAGCAGCGCGGCCGTCTGCGCCTCGGAGAGATCCTCGTAGAACCGGAGCACCAGGACGGCCCGCTGCCGGACCGGCAGGGTGCGGACGTGCCGCCACAGCCGGTCGCGTTCGAGCTGCTCCTCGATCTGGTCCGGGGCGGGCCGCTCGGGTAGCACCTCGGTGGGGCGCTCGCCGTGCCAGCGCCGCCGCCACCAGCTGGTCGCCGTGTTGATCAGGACCCGCCGGGCGTACGGCTCGACCGCCTCGATCTCGCCGAGCCGCTTCCAGGCCAGGTACGTCTTGGTCAACGCGGTCTGCAACAGGTCCTCGGCGGTGGCCCAGTCCCCGGCGAGCAGGTAGGCCGTACGCAGCAGGGCAGCCGATCGGGCCGCGACGAATTCGCGGAACTCCTCGTCCACCGAGTGCTTCGGCGCCACTCCCGCCTCCCCCCGCCTGTGCCAATCCGAAGGCTGCCACAAGCCCGACCCGCAGGTCTACGGCGGAAAGGTGCGATTCAGTTCGATGTTCGGGCAGGGAACCGCCGTTTTGCGCACCGGTGTCGCCCACCGCGTCGGCAGCGTCACACCGCCGCCCGGCCGTGCCGGGGTGGGCCGTCAGGCGCCGTCGTCGGCCTTGGCCTCCTCGGCCTCCTTGCCCAGCCGCGCCTCGACCGCCTGCGGCTCGTACATCTCCTCGACCACGCGCAGGTAGAGCTCGTTGGGGTTGGGAAGATACTTGATCTCCCGCAGCGCCTGCTCCTGACCGGCCGACTCCAGCACGAAGGTGCCGTAGTTGAGGGCGCGGCCGAGCGGCGACTGCTCGTATTTCATGTCGGTGACCCGCAGCAGCGGCATCATCGCGACCTGCCGGGTGATGATCCCGTTGACCACCATCACCCGCTTGTTGGTCAGGATGAACCGGTCGAAATACCAGTCCGCGACCTTCCAGGCGACCCAGCCCATGATGCCGAGCCAGATCAGCACCGCCACGGTGGTCAGCGCGCCGACCTCCTGGCCGGCGAGGAAGCCGGAGAGGTAGCCGAGCACGAAGGTGGCGAGCAGGCCGATCAGCAGCGGGGTGGCGAGGTAGATCTTGTGCCGCTTCCACTCGCCCCGGTAGCGCTCGGTCGGGAAGAGATAGCGGGCCACCAGCGAGGTCGGCTCGTCCTCCAGCGGCAGGACCCGGCGCGGGCCGAGCGGCATCCCCGAGGCGTCGACCCGCAGGCCGGCGAGCTCCTCCTCGGAGATCTCCGGACCCTGGTCCGGGTCACGGACCCAGCCCCGGGTGCCGGCCCGGCGGTCGCCGTAGCCGATGCCGTCGGAGTAGGCGGGCCCGTCCGAATAGGAGGGACCGGCGGCGTAGTCCGGGCCGGTACCGAACTCCGGCCCTTCGTCGGGTCGGACCCGGGGGATCGGCTCGGTGTCCCGCTCGCGCCGTCGACGTTCGTCGTCGTCCTCGGGCTCAGGGGGTTCACCCGACGGATTGCCCATGGGCGGCTAAGCGACGAGGTCGGTGAAGAAGTCGCCGAAGCCCTGGGCAACGTCCAGCAGGCTGCCGCCCAGCGACTTGAAGACGTCGGCGGCGGAGGAGGGCTGGTAGGCGATGAAGAAAACCAGGAAGGCGATACCGCCCCAGGTGAGGACCTTTTTAACCATGGCGGGCCATCCCTCCGTGCGGCACCGGGTTGCGAACCCCGGCAAAACCCAGAGTATCAGTCGGGTGTCCTGCGGGAAATAATCCACATACGCCCTCCGCCCCAGCCTGGCTGGCCATATCAGACCCTCCCGTGCAGGTAGGGGGACGGAGCACCGTAGACGAGCTCGGGCGGTGTCCACTCGGTCAGGTCGTGGAGTTCGACGTCTTCCGCGAGGAGGTAACCCGCACTCGCCGGCCAGGTTATCGCATAGAGCCAGATCCCCCGAGCTTCACCGGCGTAGGCGCTCCGGTCTGTCGGAGATTTGACTGACCATAGTGGAGTCGGATGGCCGCCGGCCCGGATCTTGGCGTGCGCGACCCGCTCGGCGGAACCCGGGCCGGGATCGGTCAGCGCCTCCGCGAGCTGCGGGCCCGGGTCGACCCCGGTGGTACCGGCCAGCCGGGTGCCCAGGCCGACGCCCGGCTCCTCGGCGACCAACACCAGGTCGGCGGGTCCACCGCCGAGCGGGTCCGGCCCGGTGCAGGCCACCGCGGTGGCGCGTACGCCGCCGCGATCGTCACCGGCCCAGCCGACCCCGGTCATCGTCCAGCCCTGCGGCAGCGGCCAGAGGCACCAGAGCGGCATCGGCGCGCCGGACCGGGCTCCCGGGAACCGGGCCTCCCGGTCGGCCGGATCGCGCTGTTCGACGATCCGCTCGACGGTGCTGGCCACGATCTCCGGCCCGATGTGCTCGGCGACGTGCAGCGGAGCGACCGGACCGCAGTCCGGACACCGCCAGGCGGTGTGCATCAGGTCCGGTGCTCGGACCGGACCGCCGCAACGTGGACAGCTCACCGCGACACCCACGACAACTACAGTCCCCGTACCAGTGGCCCCGAGTCAAGGCGAACCGGCCTTTTCGGGTCGTTCTGCGTACGGTCGGGACGCCGTGGGCCAGGTCAGCCGGGCTCGCCGGGCGGCTCACCGCCGTACGCGCGGATCCAGGCGTGCATGGCGATCCCGCTGGCCACCCCGGCGTTGATCGACCGGGTCGAGCCGTACTGGGCGATGGAGAAGACCGCCGAGCAGGCGAGCCGGGCCGGCTCGGAGAGCCCCGGCCCCTCCTGCCCGAACAGCAGTACGCAGCGGCGCGGCAGCACCGCGCTCTCCAGCGGTCGCGACCCGGGCAGGTTGTCGATGCCGATCACCGGCAGGTCGGCGGCGCGGCACCAGCGCAGGAACCCTTCGATCGTCTCGTGGTGCCGGACGTGCTGGTAGCGGTCGGTCACCATGGCGCCCCGCCGGTTCCACCGCCGCCGCCCCACCACGTGCACCTCGGCGGCGAGGAAGGCGTTGGCGTTGCGGACCACGGTGCCGATGTTGAAGTCGTGCTGCCAGTTCTCGATCGCCACGTGGAAGTCGTGCCGGCGCAGGTCCAGGTCGGCGACGATCGCCTCCCGCCGCCAGTAGCGGTACCGATCGACGACGTTGCGCCGGTCGCCCTGGCGGAGCAGTTCGGGGTCGTACCGGGGATCGGCCGGCGGCTCGCCCGGCCACGGCCCGACCCCGACCTCAAGCTCGACCTCGGCAGCGTCCACGGTTGCCGAGGGTACGCACGCCGGTCAGCCGGCCGGGCGCAGGCCCAGCGCCTCGCCGAGCTGGTCCAGCACCCGGCGCTGCTCCGGATCCACCGGATCGCCGAACGGGCGGGGCCGGCCGTCGGAACCGGCGGCCCGGCAGACCCGGGCCGCGACCGACTGCACCCACTGCCGGTAGGCGGCCGAGTCGGCCGGGTCGGCGTGTCGGGCCAGCGTCTCGACGGCGGCCCGGCAGGACCGGAGCAGTTCGGCGAGTCCGGCGTCGACGTGTCCGGCGCGGACCGGCCCGGAGTGCCCGTCGTCGGACTCGGCGTAGATGGCGGCGACCACGGCCCGGACCAGTTCGCTGTCGAACGACCGCCCGGCGGCGATGCCGTCCAGGCCGGCCAGGCCCTCGGTGACCGCCCGGACCGGGTTCTCCGGCCGGGCCGACGAGGCCGCGACGATCACCCGGCCGGGCAGCCGGACGAGCAGTCGCCAGTCGTCGGGCGGGTAGCCGGTGACGGTGGCCCGCCAGGCACCGTGCGTGGCACCGGGCGAGTCCGGAGATCCGGTGTGGCTCATGGCGCCTCCCGGGTCAGCATAAGCCGACAATAGGCGGAAGGCCCGGTTCCGCCCGAAAAGCGGTAGTGCTGGTGTCGTCGCCGGTCGACCCGGCGGCCGGACGCGGCATTGCCGACGTCACCGACCGGACCGAGGAGTCCGTGGCACTGATTAATGAGGTGTGCCGGGTGGAGGAAACCGACCCCGGACGCAATGAGCGGCGGGGCCCTCCCCGGCACCCGCCGCCCACGCTCTGATGGGGAAGATTCTGCCCGACCCGACCCGGTCGGCAGAAGAGTCCACCACGAGATCGGGGTCACAGTTACCTTTTTGTAATGTTACTGAACGTGAACGGTCGTACGCGCCCGGGCATCCGTTATGTCACCTGTTTCCGCTTGCCAACCGGCAAGTTTCCGGATCACACCCGGACTGGCCAGCGGAAGTCTTGGAAACGCTCCCATAACTGTCTGTCATCGAACTATGTCACCGGTGTTTCACATCCGGACCGGTCGGATCACCGACCCTCATCGATACCGGCGCCGGAACGTGAGCCCGCACACGATGACCGTTTCAACCCGCCGTGCCAGGGAATTCCGAGGAGACCGGGCGGGTTTTCCAGTCGTAAGCCAATTGCGGTGATCGGAGTGATCAATGGCGACCGTTGAGCTGACCACAGCCAACTTCGACGAGGTGACCGAGCAGCCGGGCATCGTGCTGGTGGACTTCTGGGCGGACTGGTGTGGCCCGTGCAAGCGGTTCGCGCCGGTGTACGAGCGCTCCTCGGAGAAGCACCAGGAGATCGTCTTCGGCAAGGTCGACACCGAGGCGCAGCAGGAGATCGCCGCGAAGTTCGACATCCGGTCCATCCCCACGATCATGGCGATCCGCGACGGCGTGATCGTCTTCGCCCAGCCGGGCGCCCTGCCGGAGTCGGCGCTGGAGTCGCTGATCGAGCAGGTGCAGGCGCTGGACATGGACGACGTACGCAAGCAGCTCGCCGAGCACAGCCACTGAACGGCAAACTGACCACGTAACACGACCGCGCTCCGGCCGGACACCGTACCCCGGTGTCCGGCCGGAGCCGTCTTCGCCGGGGTCGGCGGGCTGGACGGCCGGACCGACGGTCCCCGGGGCTTGCGGGCACCGCGTAAGGTCTCGAACCGATGGACGCGTTGCCGAGGCGGGGCCGGAGACTCCGGGTGGGCCTCACCCTGCTGGCCGGCGTGGTGCTGCTCGCCGGCACCCTCTGGGGCCAGGACGACCACTTCCCGTTCGGTCCGTTCCGGATGTACGCCGGCTCCAACCCGCCGGACGACCCCGCCCCGGACACCCGGATCGAGGGGGTCGACGCCACCGGCGCGGTGGTCGGGCTCGGCGAGCAGAACACCGGCATCCGGCGGGCCGAGATCGAGGGCCAGCAGAGCCGGTACGAGGCCGACCCGACCCTGCTGCGCCAGGTCGCCGACGCGTACGCGCAGCGGCATCCCGGCGCACCGCCGATCGTCGAGGTGCGCATCGTGATCCGCTGGCACGGCATCACGGACGGCCGGCCGACCGGGAACACGATCGACGAGACGGTGGTCCGGTGGCAGGCGTCGTGAACGCGTCGAGACGGATCGGCGCCGCCGTCTCCGGCTGGCTGACCGAACCGGTACCCCGGGCCCGGGTCGCCGCCTTCCGTACCCTGGTCTACCTTTTCGTCGCCGCGGACCTGCTGGTCTTCACGCCCTGGATCCGCGACAAGGCCAGCATCCCCGGCGAGCTCTACCAGCCGCTCTTCGTCGGCCGGCTGCTCCCGCTGCCGACCCCGACCCCGCTGCTGGTCAACCTCGTCTTCTGGGCGCTGCTGCTGCTCGCCCTCGCCGCCGCGACCGGACGGGCGCCCCGGGCACTCGGCTGGGCCGTCTTCGTGCTCTATTTCGAGTGGATGGTCATCGCGATGAGCTACGGGAAGGTGGACCACGACCGGTTCGCCTTCCTGGTGGCGCTGGCCGTGCTGCCGACAGTGGGCCGGGCCCGGCACGGGGACCGCACCGCCAGCGAGGCGGCCGGCTGGGCGTTGCGGGTCACCCAGATCGCCGTGGTCTGCACCTATTTCCTGGCCGCCTGGGCCAAGCTCCGGTTCGGCGGACTGGAGTGGATGACCGGTTCGGTACTCGCCCGGGCCATCATCCGGCGCGGCACCGAGCTGGCCGACCTGATCGCCCAGGTGCCGTACCTGCTGATCGCGGCACAGTTCGGGATCATCGCGTTCGAGCTGCTCAGCCCGCTGGTCTTCGTGGTGTCACCGCGCTGGCGACAGGCCGTGGTGGCGTTCTTCTACTCGTTCCACCTGGTCACCATCGCCACCATCACCATCTCGTTCGCCCCGCACCTGGTGGCGATGACCAGCTTCCTGGCGCTGGAGCGGCTCCGCCCGGTCGAACGGCTGCGCCGGCTGACCCGCCGAGGCGGTCAGGACGCCGAGGCGGTCCCGGCGGAGCCGCCCGCTGCGCGGTCGCCGGCCGTACCGTAGAGCCGGTCCCGGGTCGCCTGCGGCAGCGAGCAGGCCGCCGTACCGCCCGGCAGGCGGTGCCGGTTGCGGGCCACCCAGCGGTACGCCGGCCAGGCGAGCAGACGCACCGGAGGCAGCCGCAGGCCGGCGCCGAGCAGCCGCCAGCCGGGGCGGCTCGCGCCGAGCAGCCGGGCGATCGCGTCCGGGCCGGCGGCGCGTACGCCGTCGGTGCCGACCCACCAGACCGCCTCCTCGCACTGGTCGACGGTCAGCCCGAGCGCGTCGAGGTCGGCGAACTGCCAGGGCACCACCCTGGCCCCGGTCGGAATCCGCCGGCCGATGAACTCGGCGCAGGTGGTGCAGAAGGCGCAGTCGCCGTCGTACACGAAGGTGGGCTGGTCCATGGGACCAGTCTCCCCCGCCGACGGCGGCGCCGGCTAATCCACGTGGGCGAGGTAACCCGACAGGGTGCGGTCCAGGATCTCCTGGCCCGGCCGGGCCCAGACCTCGGCGTTGAAGACCTCGACCTCGATCGGCCCCCGGTAGCCGGCGGCCTCCACCGCCTCCCGGAACCGGCGCAGTTCCACACAGCCGTCGCCGGGCAGGGCGCGACCGAGCAGCACCCCCTCGGGCAGCGGGGTCGCCCAGTCCGCGACCTGGAAGCAGGCGATCCGCTCCTCCCGGCCGGCCCGGTCGATCTGCGCCCAGACCTGGTCGTCCCACCAGATGTGGTAGGTGTCCACCACGACACCGACCGTCTCGGCCGGATGCGGCGCGGCCAGGTCCAGCGCCTGACCGAGGCTGGACACCACGCAGCGGTCCGAGCAGTACATCGGGTGCAGCGGCTCGATCGCCAGCCGTACCCCGGCGGCGCGGGCGTGCGGCACCAGCTCGCCGATCGCCTCGCCGACGTGCGCCCGGGCCGCGTCCACGTCCCGGCTGCCGTCCGGCAGGCCGCCGGAGACCAGCACCAGCACCGGCGCCCCGAGGGTGGCGGCCTCGTCGATCGCCCGGCGGTTCTCGTCGTACCAGTCGGGGGTCTGGAAGAAACCACCCCGGCACAGCGAGGTGACCGCGAGCCCGGAGTCGCGCATCAGCGTGGCGGTCTTCTCCAGGCCGTGCGCGAGGGTCTCCTCCCGCCAGAGCCCGACCTGGGTCACCCCGGTCGCCAGGCAGCCGTCGACCAGCTCGGGAATCGGCCAGTACTTGGCGGTGGCCTGGTTGAACGAGAACCGTTCCCGCACGGTACTCATCGGGCGGGCTCGCCGTCGAGGTCCGGGATCTCGATCCGCCGGCCGTCCCGGGCGGAGGCGAGCCCCAGCTCGGCGAGCTGTACGCCCCGGGCGCCCGCCCAGAGGTCCCAGCCGTACGGTTCGTCGACGACCACGTGCCGGAGGAACAGCTCCCACTGCGCCTTGAAGCCGTTGTCGAACTCCTCGTTGTCCGGCACGACCTGCCACTGTGACCGGAAGTCCTCGGTCGCCGGCAGGTCCGGGTTCCACACCGGCTTCGGCGTGGTCGCCCGGTGCTGGATCCGGCAGTTGCGCAGCCCGGCCACCGCGCTGCCCTCCGTGCCGTCGACCTGGAACTCGACCAGCTCGTCCCGGTAGACCCGGACCGACCAGGAGGAGTTGATCTGGGCCACGATCCGGCCCGACTGCCCCGGCCGCTCGATCTCGAAGATGCCGTAGGCCGCGTCGTCGGCGGTGGCGTCGTAGCGCTCGCCGGCCTCGTCCCAGCGGTGCGGGATGTGCGTGGTGACGTGCGCCGTCACCGCGGCGACCCGGCCGAAGATCTGCTCCAGCACGTAGTGCCAGTGCGGGAACATGTCGACCGTGATGCCGCCCCCGTCGGCGGCCCGGTAGTTCCAGGACGGTCGCTGCGCCGCCTGCCAGTCGCCCTCGAAGACCCAGTAGCCGAACTCGCCGCGTACCGAGAGGATGCGGCCGAAGAAGCCGCCCTTCACCAGCCGGTCGAGCTTGCGCAGGCCGGGCAGGAAGAGCTTGTCCTGCACCACGCCGTGCTTGATGCCGGCGGCGTCGGCCAGCCGGGCCAGCTCGATCGCCCCGGCGAGGTCCTCGGCGGTCGGCTTCTCGGTGTAGATGTGCTTGCCGGCCTCGATCGCCAGCTTCAGCGCCTTCTCCCGCTGGGCGGTGACCTGGGAGTCGAAGTAGATCTGCACGTCCGGGCGGGCCAGCGCGGCGGGCAGGTCGGTGGTCCACTCGGTCAGCCCGTGCCGCTGGGCGATCTCCTGGAGCTTGGCCTCGCTGCGCCCGACCAGGATCGGTTCGGGCCAGAGCCGGCGGCCGTCGGGCAGCGCCAGCCCGCCCTGCTCCCGGATGGCGAGCAGTGATCGGACCAGGTGCTGCCGGTAGCCCATCCGGCCGGTCACGCCGTTGAGCACGATGCCGATCGTGGTGCGGCCCATGTACGTCGCCTCCTCAGGCTGGCTGATCCGCGGGTGCCACTCGTCGAGCGCGCGGGGGTACGTGTGGTGCGGTGGGGGTTCGTCCTGGCGCGCGATGGTCGCGGTGGAGCACGCCGTACGTCGGTAAGCGCTTTCCCGATTACGCTACCGACTCCGTTCCGATTCGGGCAAGAGCCTCCCGGCACCGGCGGTGATCTCCAGCCGCCGGGGTCACCGGCCCGCGACGGCCGTGAATGGCCGCGACGCCGCCGCGATATCCTCACCTGCAACCCGCCACCGGGCGGTCGGGGAGGGAACGGGTCGATGGCCACTCTGGCGGATGTCGCGCGGCGGGCCGGCGTGTCACCCGCCACCGCGTCGAGAATCATCAACGGCAGTCCGAAGCCGGTGACCGACGCGCTCCGCGAGCGGGTGCTCGCGGCGGTCGAGGAGTTGCAGTACGTCCCCAACGCGCACGCCCAGCAGCTCGCCCGCAACCACCGCAGCGCGGTCGGCGTGATCGTGCACGACGTCTCCGACCCGTACTTCGCGGAGATCACCCGGGGGCTGCAACGGGTCGCCACCGAGCACGGCCGGCTGGTCATCATCTGCAACACCTACCGCGACCCGGACAAGGAACTGGAGTACGTCGAGCTGCTCCGGGCCAACCAGGCCGCCGCGATCATCCTGGCCGGCTCGGGCTACCACGACGAGCAGTTCACCAACACGCTCGACGCCAAGCTGCGGGTCTACCAGTCCACCGGCGGGCACGTCGCGGTGATCGGCCGGCACGAGCACAGCGGGCACGCCGTCATCCCGGCCAACGAGGCCGGCGGGCACCTGATCGGCGCCGAACTCTACGGCCTCGGACACACCCGGATCGGCGTCGTCGCCGGGCCGCGACACCTCACCACCACCACCGACCGGCTCGCCGGGCTGCGCCGGGCCGCCCGGGAGCACGGCCAGAAGCTCACCACCCGGCAGATCGTCTACGCCGACTTCGACCGCTCGGGCGGCGCCACCGCTACCGCCACACTGCTGGAGACCCATCCCGAGGTCACCGCGATCGTCGCGCTGAACGACTCGATGGCGATCGGCGCCCTCGCGCTGCTGCGGTCCCGGGGCATCGACGTACCGGGCCGGATCAGCGTGGTGGGCTTCGACGACATGCCGATCGCCCGGGACGTGACGCCCGCGCTCACCACGATCCGGCTGCCCCTGGCCGACATGGGCGCCCGGGCGATGACCCTCGCGCTGCAACCGCCCGAGCCGCTGAACACCCCGCAGATCGAACACGTCGCCGCGGAACTGGTCCGCCGGGAGAGCAGTGCCCCGCCCCCCGACGGCCGGTAGCCGCAGGTCCCCGGTCGACTGACTCCGGCGGCGCCGGGGTCGTCGGCGCCGCCGCGTGGCGAGTTGCGTCGGGCGTCGTACGTATGTTCGAATAATGGCCATGCGCTGGGAAAACCTGAGGTCGGCTCCCCCCGACAGCGGGCCCCCACCGGGGGCAGCGCCAGCGGCTCCACCCCTGCCGCTGGCGCTGCCCGGCGCGACCGTCCGCACCTTCGACACCCCCGACTTCGCCGGCATGACCTTCTACGAGGTGCACGCCAAGTCGATCATCAACCGGGTGCCAGGTGCCTCCCGGGTGCCGTTCCAGTGGACGATCAACCCCTACCGGGGGTGCAGCCACGCCTGCGCCTACTGCCTGGCCGGCGACACCGCGATCCTGCTCGCCGACGGGCGCACCCGACCCCTTTCCGAGCTGCGGATCGGCGACCAGATCTACGGCACCGTCGCCCAGGGCAACCACCGGCGCTACGTCCGGACCGAGGTGCTGGCGCACTGGTCGACGGTGAAGCCGGCATACCGGATCGTGCTGGCCGACGGCACCGAGCTGACCGCCAGCGGCGACCACCGCTTCCTCACCCCGCGCGGCTGGAAGCACGTGGTCGGCGCACCGCCCGGCGAGCCGCCCCGGCCCTATCTGGCGATCACCGACAGCCTGGTCGGCACCGGTCGGGCCACGCCGGGCCCCTCCGACCTCCCGGCCGGCGGCCTCGACGGGACCATCCTCGGCGGCCGGGCGGTGCTGCGGATCCGCCGCATCGAGCCGCTCAACCAGGATCTCCAGCTCTACGACATCACCACCGGCACCGGCGACTTCGTCGCCAACGGCGTGGTCAGCCACAACTGCTTCGCCCGCGGCACCCACACCTATCTCGACCTGGACCCGGGACGCGACTTCGACAGCAAGGTGGTGGTCAAGGTCAACGCGGGCGAGCTGGTCCGCCGCGAGCTGGCGGCACCGAAGTGGTCGGGCGAGCACGTCGCGATGGGCACCAACGTCGACTGCTACCAGCGGGCCGAGGGGCGCTACCGGCTGATGCCGCCGATCCTGACGGCCCTGCGCGACTTCGCCAACCCGTTCTCGATCCTGACCAAGGGCACCCTGATCCTGCGCGACCTGCCGCTGCTCCAGGAGGCGGCCACCGTCACCCGGGTCGGCATCTCGATGTCGGTCGGCTTCGTCGACGAGCGGATGTGGCGTGCCGTCGAGTCGGGCACACCCAGCCCGCGACGCCGGCTCGACGTGGTACGCCGGCTGACCGACGCCGGCTTTCCGGTCGGGGTGCTGATGGCCCCGATCCTGCCGGGGCTGACCGACAGCGACGAGTCCATCGAGGAGACGGTGGCGGCGATCGCGGCGGCCGGCGCGGTGAGCGTCACCCCGTTGCCGCTGCACCTGCGCCCCGGTGCCCGGGAGTGGTACGCGAGCTGGCTCGGCCGGGAGTTTCCGCAGCTGGTGCCGCGCTACCGGAGCCTCTACGGCCGGGGCTCCTACCTGCCTCAGGCATACCAGCGCGAGCTGACCGCCCGGGTCCGGATGGCGGCCCGGCGCCACGGCCTGCACCGCTCCGAGCCGGGCGAGGCCCGCCAGGTGCCGGCACCCGCACCGACGCCCGCCGTCGAGCAGCTCACCCTGCTCTGACGGTGCGCATGGTGGATTCGGGCCGAGCCGGCCACACCGGAGCCGAGCTAGAGTCGCGGGGTGCGTAGCCCTCAGCAGATCCTGGCCGAGGCCGGGGTGATCGCCGTGGTCGGGGCGTCCCGCGACCCCGGCAAGCCGTCCCACAGCGTCCCGGCGCTGATGCAGCGGTACGGCTGGCGGATCATCCCGGTCAACCCGGTGGCGGACGAACTCTTCGGCGAGCGGGTCTACCGCTCGCTGGCCGAGATCCCGCACCCGGTCGACCTGGTCGACGTGTTCCGGCCGGCCGAGGACGCCGTGCAGGTGGTCCGCGAGGCGGTCGCGATCGGCGCCCCGGCGGTCTGGCTGCAACTCGGCATCGTCTCGGCCGAGGCCCGGCGGATCGCCGAGGAGGCCGGCATCGACTACGTCGAGGACCGCTGCCTGGCGGTGGAACGCGCCACCGGCGGACTCTCCCGGCGCAGCTGACCGCCGCCGGAACTCCGCGCGTCTCCGCCGCCGGAACTCGACGCGTCTCCACCACCGCAACTCCGCGCGTCTCCGCCGCCGGAACTCGGCGCGTCTCCGCCACCGGAACTCGGGGCGTCTCCGCACCCACGGGTGCATCATTCCGGGCATTCGCCGCAAAGGCCGCCTCGACCGGTAGCGTTGCCGGGTGAGGAGGGGAATGCGATGAGCAACCCAGAGCCGGGTGAGCCGCAGGATCCGCACGGACGTCCGGCGCAGCCCCCGCCCGGCTTCGGTGACCGCCCCGACCAGCCCGGCCAGTACGGCTACCCGGGCCAACCCGACCAACCCGGCTACTACGGCCAACCCGGGCAACCGGACCAGCCCGGCTACTACGGCCAACCCGGCCAGTACGGCTACCAGGAGCAGCCCGGCTACTACGGTCAGCCGGGGCAGCCCGGTACCAGGGGCGAGCCCGGCTACTACGGTCAGCCGGGCGGGCAGTCCGGGATCAACCTGCTGGCGATCCTCTCCCTGGTCTTCGCCTTCGTCTTCGCGCCGGCCGGCATCGTGCTCGGGCACCTGGCCCGGCGCCAGATCCGGCGCACCGGCGAACAGGGCGGCCAGTTGGCCACCTGGGGACTGATCCTCAGCTACGTCTTCACCGCGCTCTACCTGATCGCCTGCTGCGGCTGGCTCGCCCTGGTGGGCTGGGCCGGCTCCGAGGGCAACGGCGGCACGTACTGAGCCGTCGGGCGAGGTGTCCCGGCGGCACGGTGCACCGCCGGACGCCCGAGGCGGTGCCGAGGGGCTACCCGGCTACCGGTACTCCGCCTCCCGCACGCTGTTGCCGCCGTCCACCACCAGCATCTGGCCGGTGATGTAGGAGGCGGCCGGCGAGCAGAGGAAGGCGATCGCGGCGGCGACCTCGTCCGGGGTGCCGGGGCGGCCGACCGGGGTACCGAGCCCCTGCTTCAGTTCGGCCATCGTGGACGCCGCCGTGTAGATCGTCCCCGGCGCCACCGCGTTGACGGTCACCCCGTCGGCGATCATCTCCATCGCCAGTGCCCGGGTCAGCCCGACGACGCCGGCCTTCGCGGCCGCGTACGCCGCCTCGGTGGGCAGCGCGTTGACCGGGCCGGCGGTGGCGGCGAGGTTGACGATCCGACCCCAGCCCCGCTCGGCCATGCCGCCGCTGAACGCCCGGCTGCACAGGAACGCCGTACTCAGGTTGCGTTCGATCTCCCGGTGCCACTCGTCGTAGCTCAACTGGGCGACCGGCCGGAGCACCTCCGGACTGGCCCGGCTCGCCAGCCCGGCGTTGTTGACCAGTACCTCGACCTCGCCGAGCTGCTCGACGATGGCGTCCGCCAGCGCGCCGACCTCGGCCTCGTCGGTCAGGTCGGCGACGAAGCCCGTCGCGCCCAGCTCGCTGGCCCGATCGTGGATGCGGCGGGTGGTCGAGACGATCGCCACCCGGGCACCGAGCGCGCAGAGCCGGCGGGCCGTCGCGTACCCGATTCCGTCCGGACTGCCGGCACCGGTGACCAACGCCACCCGCCCGTCCAGGCGCATCGTCACCGGTTCGGTGTCGCCGGCCGGTGCCACCGGCCGGCCCGGGTCGATGCTCTGCGAGACGGTGCCCTGCGAGCCGGTACGGGGCCGGCGGGCCAGCGCGGGGCGCGTGGCGTCCCGACGAGGCCGATTACCGGATCTGTCCCCGGCGCGCGCGTCGAATACCATGCCCGCGATCCTGCCCGGTCGAGTCGATACGGGCAACGCCGCACCGCCGTGGCAGCGCCGACCGGGCGCCGGTCGGCGCCGACCCGGCCCGTTCGGCCGATCCCCGCCGGCCCGTCGGCGGCGACGGGCCGGGCGGATACGGGGACACCGATCTGGCGTACGCCGACTACCCTGGCGACGCATCCGAACGGACGAAGTGAGAGACCTCGAATGACCGACCCCCAGCAGAGCGGCTACTCCAGCGATCCGTCCTGGCAGGCGCAACCACCGGCCCAACCCGGGGGCTACCAGGATCCGGGTGGCTACCAGCCGATGTACCAGGACCCGACGGCGCAGGCAGCCGCCCCCGCCCAGCCCTACCAGCCGGGATACCCGGCCGATCCCGGCTATCCGACCCAGGCGTACCCGGCCGGCACGGATCCGATCAGCGGCCAGCCGGTGATGGCTCCGGGCTATCCGCCGGCCGGCTATCCGGTCGTCACCCCGGGTCCGTCGACCAACGGCCTGTCGATCGCCGCGATGGTGGTCGCCATCGTGGGCGCGCTCGGGCTCTGCGGTTACGGGCTGGGCGGCTACCTCGGTGCCGTCGGAGCGATCATGGGCCACGTCGCCAGCAAGCAGATCCGCGAGCGCGGCGAGGGCGGCGCGGGATTCGCCAAGGCCGGCATCATCGTCGGCTGGATCTCCACCGCCATCGCGGTCCTCGCCACCATCGCCATCGTGATCTTCTTCGTCTGGTTGGCCAACCAACCGTCGTCGTACGACACCGGCTACTGAGCATCCGGACCAGCAGGAGGGCGCCGTGAACCCAGGCAGCACCGGTAACCCGTCCGAGCCCACCAGCGACCCGGGTGTCGTCACGCAGCCCGCCCTCGACGCCGGGCAGTACCCGGGCCAGGCCGGCGCCGCACCGCCGCCGGGCTGGGCACCGGGCTACCCCGGCTACCCGTACGTGGTGCGCCGGCCGACGAACGGGATGGCGATCGCGGCGCTGGTGACCGGGATCGTCGCCCTGTTCAGCTGCCAGCTGGTCGGCGGGGTCGCGATCTATCTGGCGAAGAAGGCGCGTACCGAGATCCAGGCGAGCGGCGAGGAGGGCAGCGGCTTCGCCACCGCCGGCCTGGTGCTCGGCTGGGTCTCCCTCGGGCTGGTCGCCCTGGGCCTGCTCTTCTTCCTCGCCTACCTGGGCTTCATGGGGGTGCTCTTCGCCACCACGGCGAGCACCTCGGGCTGAACCCGCCCGTCGGACCGCCGGCCCCGCCCCACGATTCGAGTGGAGGCGGGGTCAGCCGGTCCGGTACGTCCCACCCGCACCCGGCCCGGTATTCGGCGAATGCGGCCCGGTTCCCGCCGGAGCCGGCCCGGTCTCCGCCGAGTGCGGCCCGGCATTCGGCATGTGCGGCTCGGTCTCCGGCAGCGGGCCCGCCTCCGGTGGCGCGGGTAGCGGCTCCGGCTGGGCGGCGGTGCCGGACCGCCGGGCGGTACACGACTCGCCGTGCAGCACGACGGCGACGCCGGCCAGCAGCAGGGCCAGCCCGGGCAGGGCGGCCGTCCGGGGTACCTGGCCGAGCCAGGCCCAGGCGAGCAGTGCGGCGCCGGGCGCTTCGAGCAGGAAGAGGACGCTGATCGTCGTCGCCGAGATGCGGCGCAGCGCGTAGTTGAACATCGAGTGGCCGAGCAGTTGGGCCCCGACCACCAGCCCGAGTACGGCGAGCCAGGTGTGCAGGTCGTACCCGCCGAGCCGTACGCCGCCGGCCAGGCAGACCACCAGCAGCGCCGCCGCGCAGACTCCGTAGCAGATGGTGGTGTAGCCGACGGTGCTGACGGTGCTCCGGACCCGTTCGCCGAGCGCGGTGTAGACCGCCGCCGCCATGCCACCGGCGACCGCGAGCAGATCACCGGCGACAGCCCGGCCGGAGACCCCGAAGTCGGCGCCGACCGCCCAGATCGCGCCGACCACCGCCAACCCGATGCCGACCCAGGCGAGTACGGAGAGCCGTCGGCCCTGGCCGAGCGCGATCAGCCCCTGCCAGACCGGCTGGGTGACCACCAGTGCGGTGGCGGTGGCCACCGAGGTCAGTTGGGCGCTCGGCATCCAGGTGCCGAAGTGCACCGCGAGGGCGAGACCGGCGAGTACGCAGTAGCCGGCGTCCCGGCGACCGGCGCGCCCGGCCAGCGCCCGGAACTCGGCGCGTCGCCGGAACAGCGCGACCGGTCCGAGCACCCCGACGGCGAGGAAGTTGCGCCAGAAGGCGATCGCCAGCGCGGGTGCGGCGGCGAAGGCGATCAGCGGTGCCGACGAGGAGACCGCCACGATGGCGACCGCGACCGCGCCGATGCTCAGCGGGTCGATCGAGGTCCGGGCCGGTGGTACGACGACAGGCACGGAAAAATCCTCACATGTCACTGCGGGCCACCATCAGGTCGACAACTCGTTACCATCGTCCGATCGCACCTGGCTCCATCCGGTTCCGGAGGCCTGCTCCCCCATGCCCACACACCGGTTCCCCTCGCCGCTTGCCCACTCCCAAGTCCCCGACGACCAGCCAGCCCACCCCGCCGACCCCCACCGCCCGCCGCACGATGACCCCGATCCACCGGCGGACGATCCCGAGCCACCGCACGACGATTCCGAGCCACCGCACGACGATTCCGAGCCACCGCACGACGATCCCGAACCGCCGCACGACGATCCCCAGCCGCCGCACGACGATCCCCAGCCGTCACCCCGGATCGCAGGGCAGTCGCGCCCGGTTTCCGAGTGGTCGGGGCGGGGCGGGCAGGGGTCGCCCGCGTACCGGGCGGTGATCTTCGACTTCTTCGGCACCCTCACCTGTGGCAGCGGGCGGGGCCAGCAGCACGCCGTGGTCGCCGCCCTGCTCGGCTGTGCCGTGGAGGCGCTGTTCGAGGTGCTCGACCGGTCCTTCCACCTGCGCGCCACCGGGGCACTCGGCGACGCCACCGACACCATGCGGTGGATCTGCGAACAGGCCGGCGCCCGACCCTCCGCCGCCGACCTGCGGGCCGCCGTCGAGGCCCGGGTCGAGGCGGTACGCGCCGACACCCGGCTCCGTCCCGAGGCGGTGACGGTGCTGCGCGCCGTACGGGGTCGTGGGGCCCGTACCGCCCTGATCAGCGACTGTACCCACGAACTTCCCGCCTTCTGGCCGCAACTGCCGGTGGCACCCCTGCTCGACGCGCGGGTCTTCTCGGTGCAGGTGGGCCGCTGCAAGCCCGATCCGGCGATCTATCTCGCCGCCTGCCAACGGCTCGGCGTCGCACCCGGCGACTGCCTCTATGTCGGCGACGGCGGCAGCCAGGAACTCACCGGCGCCGCCCGAGCCGGGATGACCCCGGTGCGGCTGGCCGCCGCCGACCTCGACGGTCACCTGGTCTTCAACCGGGACCGGGGCTGGAGCGGCCCGGCACTCGCCTCGCTGAGCGAGGTTCCCGGGCTGCTCGACGTACCCCGAAACCGGCCCGGGTCGGAGCCGGCGGGTTCCGTGCCGGTCCCGGGTGGGGCAGGATGCGGGGTGTGACGGACGAAGCGGAGGCCCAGGTCTCGCCCCTGGTCACCGAGGCGGTGAAGAAGGCCGCGGTGGCCTGGGTTTCGGTCGGCCACCGGCCAGCGGTCGCACTGTGGTGCGTCCCACTCGACGGCGCGCTGTTCGTGGTGAGCGGCCCCGGCGAGCAGTCCGCGCCGGGGCTCGCCGAGACGGACACTGCCGCCGTCACCCTGCGCGGCGACCACGGCGGGCAGATCGTCACCTGGCCGGCCGAGGTGACCCGGGTCGCACCGGACGGCGAGGAGTGGGCGAGCCTGGCCCCACAGGTCGCGGCCAAGCGGCTCAACGCCTCCGGCAGCCCGGTGGATCTCGCCGAGCGCTGGCGGACCGAGTGTGTGCTCAGCCGGCTGGCCCCGGCCGGGGCGCCGCTGGCCGCCGGGCAGACCCTGCCGGACGACTCGCTCGCCGCACCGCCGCGCGAGACCACCGCGGTCCGGCCGACCCGCCGACCGTTCCGGCTGCACCGGGTCCGACGCCGCTGACCGGGTCGGCCGTTCCGGAGCATCGGGCACGTCACCGGTCAGTCGCTCGCCGAGCTTGCCGAGTTCGGCGAGGTCCACGCCACGGCCCGCCCCCGTCGGAGAGGGCGTCGCCGGGCGGAATCGGGCATCACCGGGCCGGCTCGACGGGACAGAACTCGACGGGACAGAAAACGCCGCGCGCCTCAAGGGGCTAGGCGCGCGGCGAACTTCAACGATCGTCGCACCCCGACGGGTACGGCGTCTACCGTCAAATCGCCAATTTCCCCACCCATGGCTGAACGCCCGACTTGCCGCCCACGCCGTGCTGATTCCCCCTCGGCTGTTCGAGTGCCGCTGTGCTGCCGTCCGTCCTGGCACGGCCGGCCGGGCGGGCCGGTCGGCGACGTAGCATTGCGAGCATGTCTGCTCCCGCCGTTCCCGGCCAGGAGGCCGTCGCCTCCGGCACCGACTCCGCAGTCCGGCCCACGAACGCCGTCGAGGAGGCGGTGCAGGCCGCGCTGGCCACCGTCGACGACCCGGAGATCCGCCGGCCGATCACCGAACTCGGCATGGTGCGCTCCGCCGTGGTCGCCGCCGACGGCACGGTACGGGTGGAGCTGCTGCTCACCGTCGCCGGCTGCCCGCTGCGGGACAAGCTGCGTACCGACATCACCGCAGCGGTCGGCGCGGTGCCGGGCGTGACCGGAGTCACCATCGACTTCGGCGTGATGAGCCCGGAGCAGCGGCAGGCCCTCCAGGCCCGGCTGCGTGGCGGCGGGCAGAGCCAGGAGCCGGTGATCCCGTTCGCCCAGCCCGGCTCCCGGACCCGGGTCTACGCCGTGGCCAGCGGCAAGGGCGGGGTCGGCAAGTCGAGTGTCACGGTCAACCTGGCCGCCGCGCTCGCCGCCCGGGGACTCTCGGTGGGCGTCGTCGACGCGGACATCTACGGCCACTCGGTGCCCCGGATGCTCGGGGTCGACGGCCGGCCGACCCGGGTCGAGGACATGATCATGCCGCCCCAGGCGCACGGGGTGAAGGTGATCTCGATCGGCATGTTCACCGACGGCAACGCGGCGGTGGTCTGGCGAGGCCCGATGCTGCACCGCGCCCTTCAGCAGTTCCTCGCCGACGTCTACTGGGGCGACCTCGACGTCCTGCTGCTGGACCTGCCGCCGGGCACCGGCGACGTCGCCATCTCGCTGGCCCAGTTGCTGCCGAACGCGGAGATCCTGGTGGTGACCACGCCGCAGACCGCCGCCGCCGAGGTGGCCGAGCGGGCCGGCGGGATCGCCCTGCAGACCCACCAGCGGCTGGTCGGTGTGGTGGAGAACATGTCGTGGCTGGACCTGCCGGACGGCTCCCGGATGGAGGTCTTCGGCTCGGGCGGTGGCGCGATGGTCGCCGAGTCGCTGACCAGGGTGATCGGCGCTCAGGTGCCGCTGCTGGGTCAGATCCCGCTGGACACCCGGGTACGCGAGGCCGGCGACGCCGGTGACCCCGTCGTACTCGCCGAGCCCGAGGCGCCGGCGGCCAAGGCGCTGGCCGCGGTCGCGGACCGGCTCGCCGTCCGCCGCGAGTCGCTGCTCGGCAAGCCCCTCGGGCTACGCCCGGCCGGCCGCTGACGCAGCCCCGCACCGCCGGCCGCTGACTCGGCGCCGCACCGGCGGCCGCTGACTCGGCGCCGCCCGAGGGAGGCCGGCCGGCCCCCGATCGGGCGGGGCTCAGGTCAGGTGGGGCTCAGGTCGGGGGTGCGGCTCCGGTCAGCGATCAGGTGGCGTCGACGTCGAAGGCGCGGCGCTGGACCGGCGTCACGTCGCTGCCGCCGGCCGGCGTCGGGGCGGTCGCGCCGTTCGTCGAGCGGCCGGACGAGCGGAAGTCCGCCGAGGCAGCCACGTCGTCGACCTCGCGGCGTACGTCGGTCAGGTCGGAGCGGAGCTTCTCGAACGTCCCCTCCAGCGGCTTCCGGATCGCCTGCTCGTCTTCCTCGCTCAGCAGGTGCTTGCGGATGAACGCCTTCGGGTGCAGGTCCTCCAGCTGGATGTCGGTGCCCAACTCCCGGCTGAGGTCGCCGGTGGCGTTGCGGGCCATGTTGCGCAGGTTGCGCAGCATCCGGAGGCCGTCGCTGATCACGTTGGGCAGCCGGTCGCCGAAGATCAGCAGCGCGACCAGCAGCAGCGCACCGATCTCCCACCAGTTCAGGTTCTCGAACACGCCTGCCTCCTCATCCCCGCCCACGGCAAGAGTACGCACGTCATGGTGGCCGGTGGGAGGGGGAGCGGACCGCTACTTCCCGGCCCGCCGCCACCGTCGCGCCCCCACCCGGCCGGTACGGTCCCGCGTTCAGGACCGGGTCGTCTCCGGGTCAGACCGACGTCACTTCGCGTCGGCGGCCAGGGTCACCGAGGCGGCCTGCCGCTCCGAGCCGCGCCGGTACTCGACGCTCACCACCGAGCCGGGGGCGTACTTGCGGACCAGCGCGATCAGGTCGCTCGGGTCCTCCAGCGGCTTGCCGTCGAGCTTGAGCACCACGTCTCCGGCGCGCAGCCCGGCGGCGGCGGCCGGTCCGGTCGGCTCGACGAAGGAGACCCGCACCCCGCCCGACCCGCCGGAGCGGGTGCCGCCGACCGTCGCGCCGATCACGGTCCGGCGCGCCTTGCCGGTGTCGATGATCTCCTGGGCCAGCCGCTTGGCCTGGTTGATCGGGATCGCGAAGGCCAGGCCGACGTTGCCGGCGGTCTCCTCGTCGGCGGCCGGCGTCTGGATCACCGAGTTCACCCCGATCACCCGCCCGCCGCCGTCGACCAGCGGCCCGCCGGAGTTGCCGCGGTTCACCGCGGCGTCGGTCTGGATGGCGGCGTAGTAGCGCACCTGGCCGCCCGTCTCACCCTGCCGGAACGTCCGGTCCAGCGCGCTGACGATGCCGGCGGTGACGGTGTTCGCCAGCGACAGCGGCGTACCGAAGGCGAGCACCGGGTCGCCGACCGCCACGGCGTCGGAGTCGCCGAACTCCACCGGTGTGAGACCGGTCCGGGACACCTTGATCACCGCGATGTCCGCCTCGGGATCCTTCCCCACCACCTCGGCCGGCGCGGTCGAGCCGTCGTTGAAGACCACCGTCGCGGTGTCGGCGCCGACCCCGACCACGTGATCGTTGGTGATCACGTAACCGTCCTGGGTGGCGACGAATCCGGAGCCGAGGCCGATCCCGCCGTTGCCGCTGACCCGTACGGTGACGACGCTGGGCAGCAGCCGTTCCGCGACACCGGCCAGCGAGTCCGGCGGGCGTCGGGCGGTGGCGGGCGGTTCCGCGGCGGTCGAGCCGAGCGTGGTCGTACCGGTGGCACCGCCGCGCACCGCGAAGGCGTACCCGAGCGAACCTCCGAGCGCACCGGCCAGCAGCGCGGTGATCAGCGAGACCAGGAAGACCGGGGCGAGCCCGCGCCGGCCGGCGGCGTTCGGGTCGGTCACCGGCTCGGGGTCGGCGCCCGCGCCCGAGACCGGCCCCGCCTGCACCACCACGGCCGCCGGGGTGGCCGGATTCCGCCACGGGTCGTGCAACGCGTCGGACCACCACGGGGACGATCCCGGGTCGCCGGCCGACCCGGAGACCGCCGGCGTGCCAACCGCCGGGGGCGTCGGCGGCGGGGAGTTCCCCGGCGTCGCCGTCCCATCGGGCTGGCGCCAGTTCCAGCCGTCCGTCACGTTCGCTGCCTCCCAGTCCGTCCCTGAAGCCGGGCGCCGCGCGGGCCGGGGCGACCGGTTCCGGCCGCGGCGTCCGGGTTCCGCATCCAGGATCGCACGGATGGCCGAATACCGGTCATCGGTTGGTCGGAGGCCGGCTGACCGTCCGAGGTAGGCGCCTGCCGATCACGTACCGCCACCCTTAGGCTCATACCCGCGACCCCACCCCGGTCCGCCCGCACCGCCGCCCGTTCCACCGCCGCCGTTCCACCGTCGCCCCGCGAACCCGCCGTCCGCAAGCTCCGCCCGCCGGAAATCCCGCACCCTCCAAGACGCACCGCCGACCCAGTTCCATCCCTCAGCCGAGTCCCTCGCCGCCCGGAGGTGCCCCATCGCCACGGTCGCCCGGTCAGTCAGTACGACGACCGCCCAAGCACTCCAGTTCGCCGAAGCGTACGTCGCGGAGGACCTGGTCCTGCGTACCGCCCGCAGCCTCGCCAGGGAGGTCGGCCTCGACGCCGTCACGCCGGGGACCGGTGCCACGCTCCGGCTGCTGGCGGCGGCCGGCAGTGCCCGGGCCGTCGTGGAGATCGGCACCGGTACCGGGGTCAGCGGGCTCTGGCTGCTCCGCGGCATGCGCCCCGACGGGATCCTCACCACGATCGACGTGGAGACGGAGCACCAGCGGATCGCCCGGCGGATCTTCCAGGAGGCGGGCTTCGCCTCGGGGCGTACCCGGATCATCACCGGCCGGGCGCTGGACGTGCTGCCCCGGCTCGCCGACGGCGTCTACGACCTGATCTTCGTCGACTCGGAGGTCGCCGAATACAGCGCCTGCGTCGAGGCCGCGCTGCGGCTGCTCCGCCCCGGCGGGGTACTCGCGCTGCACGGCGCGCTGGCCGCCGGCCGGATCGGCGACCCCGCCGCCCGGGACGTGGAGACGGTGACCGTCCGGGAGGTGGCCAAGGCGGTCCGGGAGTCGGAGGAGTGGACCCCGGCGCTGCTGCCCACCGGCGAGGGGCTGCTCGTCGCGGTCAAGCGCTGACCGGCACCGGTCCGGTATCCGCCGGTGTGCAGCCGGCCGGACCGCCGCGCACCGGTTACGGGCAGGTCGCCAGCCAGCGCAGCAGGGTGCGTACGCCCCAGCCGGTGGCGCCCTTGACCAGCTCGCCGTCGTTGCCGTCGGACCAGGCCGGCGCCGACATGTCCATGTGCACCCAGCGGTCCCGCAGGTCGCCGGTGAACTCGCGGAGGTAGAGCGCGGCGAGCACCGAGCCGGCGCCCTGGGTCGGTGCGCTGTAGAGGTCGGCGATGTCGCTGCCGAGGTATTCGGCGTAGTCGGCCGGCAGTGGCATCCGCCAGGCCCGCTCGCCGGCCGCCTCGGCGGCCGACCGCACCGCCTCGGCCAGCTCGTCGGTGTGGCTGTAGAGGGCGGCGGTCCGCTTGCCGAGGGCTACCGCGTTCGCCCCGGTCAGGGTGGCGAGGTCGACCAGCAGGTCCGGCGCGAGCCGCGCCACGGCGTAGCCGAGCGCGTCGGCCAGCACCAGCCGGCCCTCGGCGTCGGTGTTGGTGCTCTCGCTGGTCATCCCGTTGTAGTGCCGCACGATGTCGCCCGGCCGGTACGCCGAGCCGCTGACCATGTTCTCGGCGAGCGGGGCGAGCGCGGTGATTCGGACCGGCAGCCCGAGCGCGGCGGCACCGATGGTGGCGGCGAGCACCGCCGCGGCACCGCCCATGTCCTTGCGCATCAGCTTCATGCCGTCCCGGGGCTTGATCGAGATGCCGCCGGTGTCGAAGGTGATCCCCTTGCCGACGAGTACCACGTGCCGGTCCGCGCCCTCGGGCCGCCAGCTCAGCTCGACCAGTCGGGGAGGCTGCGCCGATCCGCCGCCGACGGCGAGGATGCCGCCGAACCCCTCGGCGGCGAGCCGGTCCGGTTCCCAAACCTCGACGGTCAGCCCGTCCCGTCCGGCGGCGGCCTCGACGACCCGGTCGGCGAACCAGGCCGGGCTCTTCACCGAGGAGGGGGTGTTGGTCAGGTCCCGGGCGAACCGGGTGGCTTCGGCGACCACCCGGGCGGTCTCCAGGGCCGCCCGGTACGGCTCGGGGTCGGCGACCGCGAGCAGCACCTCGGTCAGCGTGGGCGGGTCGCCGGCGGCCCCGTTGGCGTCGGGCATCCGGAACCGGTACGACGCCAGCCAGATCCCCTCGGCGAGCCCGCGTACCGCCTCCGGGGCAACATCGACCGGGATCGCTATAGTGATCGAACTCTCACGCGTGGTCGCCCGGGCTACCGCCGCGCCGGCGGAGCGCCAGCCGGCCTCGTCCCCGGCACCCACGCCAACCAGCAGCAGCCGGG
Organism: Plantactinospora sp. BC1; assembly: GCF_003030345.1. Lineage (NCBI taxonomy): Bacteria > Bacillati > Actinomycetota > Actinomycetes > Micromonosporales > Micromonosporaceae > Plantactinospora > Plantactinospora sp. BC1. The sequence continues at coordinate 2,797,418 of NZ_CP028158.1, read as the reverse complement.
TGGGCCCGCCCTGCGGCCGGATCGACCGGTGCAGCGCGCCCGCACCGCCGGGCTGGTCGAGGTGGGGCAGCAGCGCGGTCGCCTCGGCGGTCAGCTCGGCGGGGAGGGCGGGGAGGGTGGGCAGCAGCGTGCCGCTGGGCCCGTCGGCGGGCTGATCCGGCGCCTCCTGGGGCGCGACCGGCAGGGTCAGGGTTTCGCACCCGGTCGGGTCGACTACCAGACGGATCGACAGCACGCCGACGTTACCTCCAGACGTTCACGGATGGGCGGGAAGTAGGCGACCCGCCCGACATCACGACCCTGGGCCACCGGCATGTCGCCGGTGGCCCAGGGTGAGAAACCCCGCCGGACGGGACGAGCCGCCCGGCGGAGTCGGCGTTCACTTAGCCGGCGGCGGCCTTCAGCGCGTCACCGAGCGCGTTGGCCTCGTCGGGAGTCATCTCGACGACGAGCCGGCCACCACCCTCCAGCGGAACCCGCATGACGATGCCCCGGCCCTCCTTGGTGACTTCCAGCGGACCGTCGCCCGTCCGCGGCTTCATCGCCGCCATGTTGTCTCCCCTCAGACCTTCATCAGGGTCGGTGGGTTACCCCACATCCATTTGGTCAGCATCACCGCCCAAGGCCGCGGTGCCGACCAACGATTTTCCCTGATGAACACCGCCGGACCCAAACCGAACCGGCGTTGATGTAACAGCATCTAGCTTATCTTGAGAAGGGGTGTCACAATGTGCGGTCATGCAGGCACGGTCGGCACTCTTCGACCTGTATGGCGACTACCTCCGCTCGCGGGGTGGGCGCGCACCGGTGTCCGCGCTGGTCAAACTACTATCCCCACTCGGCATCGCCGCACCCGCGGTCCGGACCGCCGTCTCCCGGATGGTTCGGCAGGGCTGGCTGCACCCGCTCCGACTGGCAGCCGGACCGGGCTATCTGCTCACCCCGCGAGCGGCCCGACGACTCGACGAGGCGGCCGCCCGGATCTACCGGACCGGCAAGATCGGATGGGACGGCCGTTTCGACCTGATCGTGCTTGAATCCGGTACGAACCGGCGGGACCGGCAACGCCTCGCCGCCAACCTGAGCTACCTGGGCTACGGCATGCTCGACGAGCAGACCTGGGTCGCCACCCGGCCGGGCGAGGACGTGGACGGCCTGCTCACCGAGGCCGGGGTGCGCTACGAGCGGTTCACCGCCGCACACGCCGCCGGCACGCCCGGGGCGATGGGGGTGGTCCGGCGGGCCTGGGACCTCGACGAGATCGCCAACGCGTACCAGGAGTTCGTCGCCGCGCAGCGGCCACTGCTCGCCGCGGTGACCGTACGCAGCTGCGACGAGGACGCGTACGCCGCCCGGTTCCGGCTGGTGCACGCATGGCGTACCTTCCTCTTCCGGGACCCGCAGCTGCCTCCCGCGCTACTGCCGGAACGCTGGCCGGGGACCAGTGCGGCGGCCTTCTTCGACCGGCACGCCGCGCGGCTGCGCCCGGCCGCCGACCGTTTCGTCGAGCAGTGCCTCGACGGTTCCCACCGGATTCCCCGACAGAAGGGTCAACACCTGTGACCGAGCCGTTGCTCATCGACCGCTCCGACTCCGTGGTCACGCTGACCCTGAACCGGCCGACCGCGATGAACGCCCTGGACGTGGCGCTGAAGGAGGCGCTGCGGGACACCCTCGCCGAGCTGGAGCACGACCGCTCCTGCCGGGCAGTGGTGCTCACCGGTGCCGGTTCGGCCTTCTGCGCCGGTCAGGACCTGCGGGAACACGCCGCCACGCTGGCCGACGGCAGCACCGACCCGCTCGGCACCGTCCGGACCCACTACAACCCGATCGCCGCCCGGCTGGCCAGCCTGCCCAAGCCGGTCGTCGCGGCGGTACGCGGCATGGCGGCCGGCGCCGGAGCCTCCCTCGCCTTCCTCGCCGACTTCCGGATCGGCGGCCCCGGCACCAGCTTCCTGATGGCCTTCGCCAAGGTCGGCCTGGCCGGTGACACCGGCGCCTCCTGGTCGCTGCCCCGGCTCGTCGGGCACGCCAAGGCGATCGAGCTGCTGATGCTCGCCGAGCCGGTACCGGCCGACGAGGCGTACCGGCTGGGGCTGCTGAACCGGCTGGTCGACGACGAGCAGGTGTTGGAGACCGCGCGGGAGCTGGCGGCCCGGCTGGCCGCCGGACCGACGGTGGCGTACGGGGCGATCAAGCGGCAGCTCTCGGTCGGTGACGCCGGCACCCTCTCCGAGGCACTGGCCGCCGAGGCACAGGCCCAGGCGATCTGCGGCGCCACCGCCGACCACCGGGCGGCCACCGCCGCCTTCGTGCAGAAGCGCCGGCCGACCTTCGACGGCCGCTGACCGGCCCGGCCCAGCTCGGCAGGCCGACGCAGACCCGGCTCGATCGCCGGCCTTACCGGGCTCGTACACGACCGGCCTAGGGTCGGCCGCATGGTCGATCGGGACGCCGTCGTACATCTGCTGCGCCGCGCCACCTTCGGGCCGACAGCCGCCGAGGTGGAGGCGGCCGGTCGCGTGGGGCTGGCGGCCACGCTGGACCGGTTGCTCGCCCCGGTCGGCGCCGACCCCGGGGCGGCGGCCACCCCGCCACCCGACCTCGGCGCCGACCCGTACGCCGGGATCACCAAGGAGTCCAGCCGGGAGCAGCGGCAGCAGGCCCAGAAGAAGCGGGCCGAGCAGGTGCGGGTACTGCTCGACTGGTGGCTGGACCGGATGGTCGCCGCCGAGCACCAGCTCACCGAGAAGCTGGTCTTCTTCTGGCACGGGCACTGGGCGACCAGCGTACGCAAGGTCAAATCCGCCCAGCTCATGCTCGGGCAGCTCGACACCTTCCGGCGGTACGGGCGGGGACCGTTCGAGGCGCTGGTCCGGGCGATGGTGCGGGACCCGGCCCTGATCCTCTGGCTGGACGGGCAGAAGAACACCCGTACCGCCCCGAACGAGAACCTGGCCCGGGAGCTGATGGAGCTCTTCACCCTCGGCATCGGGCACTACACGGAGGCGGACGTCAAGGCCGGGGCGCGGTCGCTGACCGGTTGGCAGGTCGACCGCCGTACCGGCGAGGCGAGGTTCGTCCGGCGCCGGCACGATCCGGCCGGGAAGACGATCCTGGGCCGGACGGAGGCGTTCGACGCCGACTCGTACGCCCGGCTGCTGGCCGCCCGCCCCGAGGCCGGCGCCTTCGTCGCGGCCCGGCTCTGGGCCCGGTTCGCCGGCACCGACCTGCCGCTGCCGGCGGCGCTGGCCGGGACGACCGGAACCACCACCGACGTGCTCCGGGCGCTCTTCGCCGCGCCGGAGTTCGGGCAGGCCCGGGGCGGGCTGGTGAAGCAGCCGGTGGAGTGGGCAGTCGGGGCGATGCGCCAGCTCGGGATCCGGCCCGGCAAGCTCCCCGACCAGCAGCGCCGGGAGCTGTCCAACCGGCTGGCCGGGATGGACCAGGTGCCGCTGCGACCGCCGAGCGTCGGCGGCTGGCCGGCCGGGCCCGCCTGGCTGACCACCTCGTCGTTGCAGTCCCGGATGCGCCTGGCCGCGCTGCTGGCCGGGGCGGCGGCCCCCGAGGTGACCCGGCGGCTCGCCGGCACGCCCTCGAACGAGCGGCCGGAGGCGCTGGCCCGGCTGCTGGTGGTGGACCGGTGGACGCCACGCAGCCGGGCCGCCCTGGCCCCGCTGGTCGAGGACCCGGGCCGGCTGCTGGTCGCCGGGCTGGTCAGCCCCGAGTACACCATCAGTTGACGAGGAGGAGAGAAAGCGGATGGACATCCTCACCCGACGCAGGTTCCTGCTCGCCAGTGGCGTGGCCGGGGCGGGCGCGCTCGCGGCCGGCGCGGGCGCGTACGGCCTGTCGGAGCTGTTCGACACGGCCGGTGACCGGGACCCGCAGGCTCGTACCCTGGTGCTGGTCACCCTCTACGGCGGCAACGACGGCCTGAACACGGTCGTCCCGTACGCCGACCCGGCCTATCAGGACGCCCGCCCCGAGCTGGCGTACTCGGCCGAGGAGGTGAAGCGGCTGGACGACAGTGTGGGGCTGAACCCGGCACTGACCGGGCTGCACCGGCTGTACGGCGACGGCCGCCTCGCGATCGTGCGCGGTGTCGGATATCCGACACCCGACCGGAGTCACTTCCGCTCGATGGACATCTGGCAGACCGCCCGCCCCGACCGGCCGGAGCAGACCGGCTGGCTGGGCCGCTGGCTGGACGGGGCGGGCGGCGACCCCCGGCTCGCGGTCTCGTTCGAGCCCACCCTGCCACCGCTGCTCGCCGGTGCCCGCAGCGCGGGTGCCGCCGTACCGGTCACCGAGCGGAAGGCCCGGCGCCCGGTCGGCGACCCGACGCTGGCCAAGCTGGCGGTGGCCGAGCCCGGCGAGCCGGCCGGGCAGGCCCGGGCCGCCGCCTGCTTCGCCGACCTGCGCGCCGTCGACGCGATGATCACCGAGGTACGTGACGCGGCCACGGCGGAGGAGGCCGACGACGGCGGGAACGACGACCGGCCGGCGGCGACCGCCACCGGCGGGGCGCGCAGTGCGCTCGCCACCCAGCTCGACCTGGTGGCGCAGTGCGTCGAGGCCGGGGTGTCGAGCCGGGTCTTCTCGGTCTCGCTGGGCGGCTTCGACACCCACGCCGACGAGAAACAACTCCAGGCGGTACTGCTCGGCCAGGTCGACAAGGCGCTGACCGCGTTCGTCGACCGGATGGCCGGCACCGAGGCCGGCCGCAAGGTGGTGGTGGCGGTCTACTCGGAGTTCGGCCGGCGGGTCCGGGCCAACGCCTCGGACGGCACCGACCACGGCACCGCGTCCGACGTCTTCCTGCTCGGTGCCGGGGTGCGCGGCGGCCTGCACGGCGAACCGCCGGACCTGACCCGGCTCGACGACGGCGACCTGCGGTTCAGCACCGACTTCCGGGACGTCTACGCCAGCCTGCTGGAACGGGTCCTCGACACCGAGCCGGAGCAGGTGCTGGCCGGCTGGCGGGGCCGACTCACCGGGGTGCTCACCTGACGGCGGCCGACGACCCGGGTCCGACGGCGGCCGACGACCCGGGTCCGACAGCGGCGTGCCGGCTCGGCGGGGGCGACGGCCACGGCCCGTCCCCAGGGCCGCTCCGGCGGCCTCAGTCCTCGTCCTCTTCCGGGTCCTGGTTGGCCTCGACGCCGAGCACGAACGCCTGCATCGCCAGCTCGTCGTCCGACGGCGCGACGAACGCCGGCAGCTCGCGCGGGCCCAGCTCCTGGACGTACGCCCAGAACAGCCGGACCGCCTCGGCCGGTGACCCCGCCTCGATCGGCAGGTCGAGGCTGACCAGGTAGTTCCGGCGCTCCGGCGCCGGGCCGACCCGCCCGGCCAGCTCCTGGAAGACCGCCGGGTCGACCGGGGTCACCGGGCCGTCGAGGGAGAGCCGGTCGGCCGGCACCGGCGCGTCGAAGACCTGCCGGGTGTACGTCACCGCGAGCGCCGCGCTCTCGCCCGGTCCGGACTGCGGATCGTCGGGGTCCCGCTCCCCGACACCGCCGACGGCGGTCACCCGGCCGAGTGCGACCACCAGTGGCGGCTGTTCGTCGCGCACCACCAGCACCGGGTCGCCGGGGCCGGGTCGGGGCCCACCGTTGAGCCCGGTCAGCTCCAGGGTGTCGTGGTGGAAGAGCCGCTCGGCCTCGTAGCGCTCGCCGGGGATGACCACTGCCCACGTCCCGGCCGAACCCGCTGCACTCATGCCGCTATCCCATCACGGCGGCGGCCGGCGGCTTCACGTGGCAGCCGTCGAGGTGGTCGTCGACCATGCCGGTCGCCTGCATCAGCGCGTACGCCGTGGTGGGGCCGACGAACCGGAAACCGCGCTTCCGGAGCGCCTTGGCCATCGCGGTCGACTCGGGGGTGATCGCCGGCACCTCGGCGAACGACCGGGGTCGGCCCGTCCGGGCGGCCGGGGCGAACGACCAGAGCAGGGCCGCCAGCCCGTCCGGCAGGTCGAGCGCGGCCCGCGCGTTGGCGATCGCCGCGTCGATCTTGGCCCGGTTCCGGACGATCCCGGCGTCGGCCATCAACCGGGCCACCTCCGCGTCGCCGTAGCCGGCCACGGTCGCCAGGTGGAACCCGTCGAAGGCGCGCCGGAACGCCGGCCGCTTCCGCAGGATGGTCAACCAGGAGAGCCCGGACTGGAACGCCTCCAGCGTCAGCCGCTCGTAGAGCGCGTCGTCGCCGTGCAGCGGCCGGCCCCACTCCTCGTCGTGGTAGACGGCATAGTCGGGGGTGCCCGCGCCCCAGCCGCAGCGGGCCAGTCCGTCGGCGCCAATCACCAGATCAGTCACGGCGTCAACGGTAGGCCAACCGCCCGACAACCTGCCGGTGAGCGGGCCGGGGACGGTTCCGCGGTGATCAGGGCAGTTGACCGCGTTCGACCAGCCGGGCGAACCGCTTCAGCGCCTGGGTGAGGCCGAACTTGGAGCCGGGCCAGAGCACCGGCCAGGCCATCCGGCCGGTCGGGCCGCCGGGCAGGTGGAACCACTCGTGCCAGACCACCTGGGTCCGGTCCTCGGCCATCTGGGTGCAGCGCAGCACCCCGGGACCGCGCAACAGGCGCCCGCAGTGCACCACCCGTACCTCGTACGGCGGGTCCAGCCGGACCACCCGCATCTCGTCCCGGAGTACCGCCGGTCCGACCGTGGTGACCGCCTCCACCAGGCTGCCCTCGCCGCCGTCCCCCTCGACCAGGCGGACCCGGGTGAACGGGATCCAGTCGCCCTGTCGTTCCCAGGCGGTCAGCGCGGCGAAGACCCGGGGCGCGGGGGCCGCCACGATGACCGTCGCGGTGACCTCCCCGGAGCCGGGTTCGGCCGCCGCCCGGAGCCCCTCGGTGCCGTCCGGATCGGCAGCGCCCGCATCGGCGGTGCTCACGCCCGCTCCGGCTGCTCCGCCGGCCCGGCCGTCCCCTCCGTCCGCACCGGCCGCTCGATCCGGCTGGTCGGCGTCCCGTCCGCCGCCCCGTCGGCCTCGACGGCGTCGGCCCGAACCGGCCGGGTCCGCTGGTCGTCGTCCGCCTCCCCGCTGCCGGGAGCGGCTCCGTCCCTGCTGCTCGGAACGACCTCGTCCCTGCTGCTCGGAACGACCTCGTCCCTGCTGGTCGGGACGGCTCCGTCCCTGCCGCCCAGAGCGGCCTCGTCGCCGCTGCCCGGCTCGGTCGGTCCGGCGTCACCGGCCGGTCGGGTCGGTGTGGTGGCCTCGGTCAGGTCGCCGTCCTCGGCCTCGATCACGGAGCCGCCCGCCCGGACCGGCCGGGTCGGCACCGGCTCGGCGTCGTCCGCCCGCTCCTCGGTCGCGGGCGCGGCTGCCGCCGTGGTGGGCTCGGGCCGGCTGGTGGAAGCGTCGAGGTCACCCTGCTGGGGCCCGGACGGCGCGCTCTCGGCCGGGCCGGACCGCCCGCCGGAGCTGCCCGTACCGGTTCCGCCGTTCTCGACCGGGCCGCCGACCGACGGCACCGGCGACGAGCGGACCGCGCTCCCGCCGGTCGTCGCCGAGGCCAGGGTACGGGCCGGGGAGCCGTCCAACCCGGCGTCCGGCGCGGCCGGGGCCGACCCGGCCGGTACGAGAGCCGCCTCCCGGGCCCGGCGGAGCACCTCGGCGTCCTCCAGCCGCCCCTCCCGCAGCGCGGTGACCTCCGCCTGGAGCACCCCGATCAGCTCGTCCTTGTAGCCGATGTCGTACGCGGTGCGGCGCAGTGCCTGGTCGACCTGGGCCATCCGGTAGCCCCGCAGTGCCAGGTCGAACCGGACCTGCCCGACGTCGGTCTCCAGCAGCGGCCGGTTGCCCGGTAGCGGCACCGCCCGTCCGTCCGGCTCGGCGGCGCCCAGCCCCGGATCGGAGCCGGTCACCAGCACCGTCACCCCGAAGACCACCGCCGCGACGGTCAGCGCCACGACCAAGAGGAGCAGAACCTGACCCATCCGCCGATGGTGGCATGGCGAGCCGGGCCGGGCGACCCCGCCACCCCGGTCATTCTTCGACGCACGTGAAACCCTGCCCCCCGGTGGGCCGGACAGCGGTCTCCGACGTGCCGCCGCCCCCGGCTGCCGGCCCCGACCGACGCGGCCGCCCGCACGGGTACCCCGAACCGCCGCCGACTAGCGTGATCAGCGCCGAGACGGTGGAGGAGGAGTGGATGGCGGACGCGCTTCGACTGGGGCGGCGCACGTTCGGGCCCGGAGACCTCGCCGTGATGGCGATCGTGAACCGGACTCCGGACTCGTTCTTCGACCGGGGCGTCACCTTCGCCGCGGACAGCGCGCTGCGGGCGGTGGAGCGGGCGGTGACCGAGGGTGCCGAGATCGTCGACATCGGCGGGGTGAAGGCCGGGCCCGGTGCCGAGGTGGACGTGGCCGAGGAGATCCGTCGTACCGTCGGCACCATCGCCGCCGTCCGGGCCGCCTTCCCGGAGGTGGTGATCTCGATCGACACCTGGCGGGCCGAGGTGGCCGTCGAGGCGGTCGCCGCCGGGGCGGACCTGCTCAACGACACCTGGTCCGGTGCCGACCCGGCGCTCGCCGAGGTGGCCGCCGCGACCGGGGTGGGGCTGGTCTGCTCGCACGCGGGCGGGTTGACGCCGCGTACCCGGCCGCACCGGGCGGCCTTCCCCGACCTGCTGGCCGACGTGCTGGACACGGTCACCGGGCTCGCCGAGCGGGCGGTCCGGCTCGGGGTACGCCGGGACGGCATCCTGATCGACCCGGCGCACGACTTCGGCAAGAACACCCGGCACTCGCTGGAGATCACCCGCCGGCTGGCCGAACTCACCGGAACCGGCTGGCCGGTGCTGGTGGCCCTGTCCAACAAGGACTTCGTCGGGGAGACCCTCGACCTGCCGGTGGACCAGCGGCTGGAGGGTACCCTCGCGGCCACCGCCGTCTCGGCCTGGCTGGGCGCCCGGGTGTTCCGGGCCCACCAGGTACGCCCGACCCGGCGGCTGCTGGACATGGTCGCCTCGATCCGCGGCGACCGCCCACCGGCGGTCTCCCGGCGCGGGCTGGCCTGAGCCCCGTCCCGGTCGGAGCTGGCGGCCGGCTCTCGTCAGGCCCCGCCCACCCGGTCCGGCGTCCGGCTCACTGGGTCCAGCGGAGGATGTTCTTCCGCCAGGCGTAGAGGATGCCGAGGGCGAGCACGGCGACGAAGACCGCCATCTCGATCACCGTGACGAGGCCGAACCCGGGCCGGTCGAAGACCACCGCCCAGGGGAAGAGGAAGACCGCCTCGACGGCGAAGAGCACGTAGAGGTAGGCGTAGACGTAGTAGCGGATCTGCATCTGTGCCCAGTCGCTGCCGACCGGATCGAGCCCGCACTCGTAGCTGGTCCGCTTGCCGGGCGGGTCGGCGGGGCGGGCCGGCCGGAGCACCCGATTGGCGGTGAACGCGCCGACGAAGACCAGTACGCTGGCGAGCAGCAGCAGTCCCAGCGTCGCGTACGACCCCAGGTATCCGGTCATGTGCGGCAGCCTACCGCCCGATGTCGGGTTTCTGCCCTGCGGAATTCGACGTCCGAACTTCGGTGATCTGGATAACGACACCACTTTCCGGGTGGGGCGAAACCAGGCCAATGCCACCATTACCGCGTCCCATGTGACGGACCTTGGGCAAGGATCACCTAACCACCGACGTAGGCTCTGCAGTGAAGGACTGGAGCGGGCCCGGCCCTCACCACCGCCAACCCGCCACCGGCGCTCAAGGAGGACATGTGGCCGAGCAAGGCGAGGTCACCCCTGAGCTCGGCCCGTCCGACCGGGCCGAGCGAAGCGAGGTGCAGCAGTGAGCAAGCAGGTCCAGCAACTGGATCGGGTGGTCATCCGGTTTGCGGGCGACTCCGGCGACGGCATGCAGCTCACCGGCGACCGATTCACCTCGGAAACCGCGCAACTGGGCAACGACATCTCGACGTTACCGAACTTCCCGGCGGAGATCCGCGCCCCCGCCGGCACCCTGCCCGGGGTGTCGAGCTTCCAGGTGCACTTCGCGGACTACGACATCCTGACCCCGGGCGACGCCCCCAACGTCCTGGTCGCGATGAACCCGGCCGCGCTGAAGGCCAACCTGGCCGACCTGCCGCGCGGGGCCGACATCATCGTCAACACCGACGAGTTCACCCGGCGCAACCTGGCCAAGGTGGGCTACCAGGCGAGCCCGCTCGACGACGGCTCGCTGGACGGCTACGTGCTGCACCCGGTGGCGCTGACCTCGATGACCGTCGGCGCGCTGGCCGAGCACGACGTCTCGAAGAAGGACGCCGAGCGGGCCAAGAACATGTTCGCGCTCGGCCTGCTCTCCTGGATGTACTCCCGGCCGTACGAGTCGACGATCCGGTTCCTGGAGCGGAAGTTCGCGGCCCGGCCGGAGCTGGTCGCGGCGAACACCGCGGCGTTCAAGGCCGGCTGGAACTTCGGCGAGACGACCGAGGACTTCGCGGTCCGTTACGAGGTCAAGCCGGCGAAGATGAACCCGGGGACCTACCGGAACATCACCGGCAACGCGGCCCTCTCGCTGGGGCTGGTCGCCGCCGGGGTCCGCTCCGGGCTGCCGGTCTTCCTCGGGGCGTACCCGATCACCCCGGCCTCGGACATCCTGCACGAGCTGAGCAAGCACAAGCGGTTCGGCGTGACCACGATGCAGGCCGAGGACGAGATCGCGGCGATCGGGGCGGCGCTCGGCGCGTCGTACGGCGGTGCGCTCGGCGTCACCACCACCTCCGGTCCGGGTGTCGCGCTGAAGGGCGAGACGATCTCCCTGGCGGTGGCCCTGGAGCTGCCGCTGGTCATCGTCGACGTGCAGCGGGCCGGCCCGTCCACCGGGATGCCGACCAAGACCGAGCAGGCCGACCTGAACATGGCGCTCTTCGGCCGGCACGGCGAGGCGCCGGTCGCGGTGGTCGCCCCGCGCTCGCCGTCCGACTGCTTCTTCGCCGCGCTGGAGGCGGCCCGGATCGCGCTGACCCACCGCACGCCGGTGATCCTGCTCTCGGACAACTACGTGGCGAACGGCTCCGAGCCGTGGCTGCTGCCGGACGTCGAGTCGCTGCCGGACCTGCGGGTCGAGTTCGCCACCGAGCCGAACGGCGAGGACGGCAAGAGCTTCCTGCCCTACCTGCGCGACCCGGCCACGCTGGCCCGGCCGTGGGCGATCCCCGGCACGCCGGGGCTGGAGCACCGGATCGGCGGCCTGGAGAAGGCCGACAAGACCGGTGACATCTCGTACGACCCGGCGAACCACGACTTCATGGTGCGGACCAGGGCGGCCCGGATCGAGGCGATCAGGGTGCCGGACGTCGAGGTGGAGACCGGGTCACCTAACGGCGTGGACTCGGACGCCCGGGTGCTGGTGCTCGGCTGGGGCTCGACGTACGGCCCGATCGGCGCGGCCTGCCGTGGCCTGCGTCAACGCGGCCTGCCGGTGGCCCAGGCGCACCTGCGGCACCTGGCGCCGCTGCCGGCCAACCTCGGCGAGGTGCTGGCCCGCTACGAGCGGGTGGTGATCCCGGAGATGAACCTCGGCCAGCTCGCCCACGTGATCCGGGCCCGCTACCTGGTCGACGCGATCGGATACAACCAGGTCCGGGGGCTGCCGTTCACCGCCACCGAGCTGGAGACCATGCTGGAAGAGGTCGTTAAGAATGCCTGAGCCCGTCGCCCTCAAGCTCACCACCAAGGACTTCAAGTCCGACCAGGAGGTGCGCTGGTGCCCCGGCTGCGGTGACTACGCGATCCTGGCCGCGGTCCAGTCGTTCATGCCGGAGTTGCAGATCCCCCGGGAGCGGATCGTCTTCGTCTCCGGCATCGGCTGCTCGTCGCGCTTCCCGTACTACATGAACACGTACGGGATGCACTCGATCCACGGTCGGGCCCCGGCGATCGCCACCGGGCTCTCGGTCTCCCGGCCGGACCTGTCGGTCTGGGTGGTCACCGGTGACGGCGACGCGCTGTCGATCGGCGGCAACCACCTGATCCACGCGCTGCGGCGGAACGTCAACCTCAAGATCCTGCTCTTCAACAACCGGATCTACGGGCTGACCAAGGGGCAGTACTCGCCCACCTCCGAGGTCGGCAAGATCACCAAGTCGACGCCGGTCGGCTCGGCGGACGCGCCGTTCAACCCGCTCTCGCTGGCCCTCGGTGCCGAGGCGACCTTCGTGGCCCGGACCATCGACTCGGACCGCAAGCACCTCCAGTCGGTGCTGCGGGCCGCTGCCGAGCACGAGGGCTCGGCGTTCGTGGAGATCTACCAGAACTGCAACATCTTCAACGACGGTGCCTTCGACGAGCTGAAGGAGCCGGCCACCCGGGACGACTACCTGATCCGGCTGGAGCACGGCCAGCCGATCACCTTCGGCTCGGCGGGTCAGTTCTGCGTCGTCCACCCGCCGGGTGGCTTCGGCCTGGAGGTCCGGGAGACCGCCTCGGTACCGGCGGACGAGATCGTGGTGCACGACGCCACGGTGACCGAGCCGGCGTACGCCTTCGCGCTCTCCCGGCTGCCGGGCTTCGCCCTGCGCAACACCCCGATCGGGATCTTCCGCAACGTCGACCGGCCGAGCTACGACGGTGTGGTGCAGGGGCAGCTCGAAGCGGCCCGGGCGAAGAGCACGGGTACCCCGGAGGAGCAGCTCGCCGGCCTGCTGAACAGCGGCGACACCTGGACGATCCTCTGACTCGTCCGACGTCCACGGCCCGTCGACCGGTGAGCACCGGCCGGCGGGCCTGAGTCGTCAGAACCGACGACGGGCGGGTCTGAGCCGCCGTCAGCGGTTCTGGTCGGCGACGGGGGCGCTGCCGCTGCTGGACCGGTCGTCGCGGACGTACACCAGCATGTCGCCGGTTTCGATGGCGGTGGCGGCCTGGTCGGAGAGCGAGACCACCTTGCCCCGCCGGACCAGCGCGATGACCAGCGCCTCCAGCCGGCGCGGCGAGACACCGACCTCGTCCCGGGTGGCCGAGCGCATCGCCAGCGCCATGCCCTGGCCGGGGGTGAGCAGGTCCTCGACGACGTCGATCAGCGGCGGGGCCGAGGTGGAGACGCCGAGCAGCCGGCCGGCGGTCGCCGACGAGACGATGACGTGGTGCGCCCCGCTCTGCCGCAGCAGCGGGGCGTTCTCCGCCTCGCGGGCGGCGGCGATGATCCGGACCTGGCCGGCGGTGAGCTGCCGTACGGTCAGCGTGACCAGTACGGAGACCTCGTCGCTGTCGGTCGCGATGATCACGGACTTCGCGTGTCGTACGTGCGCCTCGTTCAGCGTCGCCGACCGGGTGGCGTTGCCCTCGATCACCACCAGGCCGGCCGAGGTGGCCTGCCGGACGGCTGCCGGATTGCGTTCGACGACGAGGATCCGTTGCTTGTCGAAGCCGGTTTCGAGCAGTGCGGAGATCGCGCTACGGCCCTTGGTGCCGTAGCCGCAGATGATGACGTGGTCCTTCACTTGTCTCCTCCACCGCGTCAAGCGGAGGTTGGTGCGGTACTGCTCGGTCAGGACTTCCAGGGTGGTGCCGACCAGGATGATCAGGAAGAGCACCCGGGCCGGGGTGATCACCAGGACGTTGATCAGCCGGGCGCCCTCGGTCACCGGCGTGATGTCGCCGTATCCCGTGGTGGAGAGGGAGACCACCGCGTAGTAGAAGGAGTCGAGGAGGGTGACCCCGTCCTCGTTGACGTCACGGTAACCGTCGCGGTCCGCGTAGACCACCGCGACGATCAGCAGCACGAGGCCGATCGCGGCGGCGAGCCGCTGGCCCAGCGCCCGCAGTGGCCCCCGGCGGATGGCCGGAAAGTGGATCATCGCCCACCCCGCCTCATCGCCGCCCCCGCACGCACGCCCACAACATAGCCGGGATCATCGCACCGGGCTGGCCGGCTGCCCGGATCGGGGCCGGCAAGCCGGGTTGTGGCCGGCCGTCCCGCCATGCATCGAGCTGAAATTTTGGTTAGATACGTTGCGCTGGGTGCCTCCGAATTAGCACGCTGTGACGTCAGATGCGGTCATTCGCCCACCGAACCCCCGCGCCCCGCCGCTCCCCCCGTCGCCTGGAGGTGCCGTGACCACGCTGCCCGCAGTTCCCGACCTGGCCGCCGGGACGGTGCTCCAGCTTCGCCAGGAGGACTGGCGGTACGGCGGCCACCCGCTCCGGCTCCGGGTCGAGCAGGTCCGGCACGACATCTCACACTATTACCAGGACGAGTGGGTCTGGATCGTCGGCGAGCGGCTCGACCGCGACGGCAGGGCGCAGGGTCGGATCGAGGCGCTGGTCAGGGTCGCCGCCCTCGGAGAGCGCGGCTGAACCGAGCACGGACCGTACGGCGGAGCGTCCATGGTCGATCGACGGCTTGCGCCCGGCACCGCCGGTGTGAAAATTACCTTCCAGCGGCATGAGTGTGTCGGTATAAACCGCCGACGGGTGCCGCCGTGCCCCTCCCCTCCCCCGGGGGAGCCCAACGAAGGGACGCACCGGATGAAGCCATATCGGCTCGTGGCCGCCGGGCTGGCCGCAGCGCTGCTCGGTTCGCTCGCCGCCGCCCCGCCCGCGAACGCCACACCCACGAACGCCACACCCGCGACCGTCGTCACCGACCGCGCCGGCTGCGCGAGCGATCCCGCCACCCCGAAACGCCAGTTCCGGGCGATGTGGATCGCGAGCGTGGTCAACATCGACTGGCCGACCAGGGCGTCGTACACCGCGCCGGACCGGATCGCCGCCCAGCAGGCCGAGTACACCGGCTGGCTCGACCTGGCCCAGCGGCTGAACCACAACGCGGTGGTCGTGCAGGTCCGACCGACCGCCGACGCGTTCTGGCCCTCGCCGCACGAGCCGTGGTCGGAGTACCTGACCGGGGTGCGCGGCCAGGACCCCGGCTGGGACCCGCTGGCGTACCTGGTCGCCGAGTCGCACAAGCGGAACCTGGAGTTCCACGCCTGGTTCAACCCGTACCGGATCTCGATGCCGGACGGCGCCGGCGCCGACCTCGACAAGCTCGCCCCGGGCCACCCGGTCCGGGAGAACCCGGACTGGGCGGTCGCCTACCCGGTCAACGCGGCCGGCTCCCGGCTCTACTACAACCCGGGCATCCCGGAGGTACGCCGGTTCGTCCAGACCGCCATGCTCGACGCGGTCAAGCGGTACGACATCGACGGCGTGCACTTCGACGACTACTTCTACCCCTACCCGGCGGCCGGGCAGGACTTCGCCGACCAGGCCACCTTCGAGGAGTACGGTGCCGGCTTCGCCAGCAAGGCGGACTGGCGGCGGCACAACATCGACCTGCTGGTCCAGGAGATGGGTCAGCGGATCAAGGCGACCAAGCCGTGGGTGAAGTTCGGGGTCAGCCCGTTCGGCATCTGGCGGAACGCCTCGGCCGACCCGCTCGGCTCGCAGACCAACGGCACCCAGTCCTACGACGCCAACTTCGCCGACACCCGCAAGTGGGTCAAGGAGGAGTGGATCGACTACATCGTGCCGCAGGTCTACTGGAACATCGGCTTCGCGGTGGCCGACTACGCCAAGCTGGTGCCCTGGTGGTCGGATGTGGTCGCCGGGACCCGGGTGCAGCTCTACATCGGGCAGGCCGACTACAAGATCGCCGATCCGGCGCAGCCGGCGCCCTGGCAGGACCCGGCCGAGATGTCGAGGCACCTCACCTTCAACCGCGACCATCCGCAGGTCGCCGGCAACATCCACTTCAGCGCGGTGCAGGTCCGGGCCAACCGGCTCGGCGCCACCGACATCTACGCGGCCGAGCACTACTCCCGGCCGGCGCTGATCCCGACCATGCCGCACCTGGCCGCCAAGCCGCTGATGTTCCCGGTGCTGACCGGCGCCTCGCGGAAGGCGGGGGGCGTGCAACTGCGCTGGCGGCAGCCGGCGGACGGGCTCGGCCCGTTCGGCCGGGCCACCTCGTACGCGATCTACCGGTTCGACGGGATCGACCTCCCCGGCTCCTGCGGTTTCGCCGACGCCGGCAACCTGGTCGGCACCGTCCGGGCCGACGGCTCGGGCGTGCAGTCCTGGCTGGACGAGACCGCCGAGCCGGGACGGCGGTACAGCTACTACGTGACCGCGCTGGACCGGCTGGCCAACGAGAGCCAGCCCAGCCCGCCGTGGTTCGTACTCCGCTGAGCGGATCGGGCCGGCACTGACAGGCGAATGCTCCGGGGTACGGCACCTCGGAGCATTCGCCTGTTCTGGCGCCTGTCAACGAAAATAAAGGTCGGGTAGAGATCGGCGGGCGACGATGCCCCGAGACTGTCACCACATAGATCACCTACCGGTGACAGCTTCGCCCCGCCCGGGTCTCCCACGAGGGGGCCCTTCTATCCGGAGGTACGCGCCTTGTCCCGTCGCCTGCTCACGACCCTTGCCGCCGGTGCGTTCGCCGTTCTGGCGCTGCTCGGGTACGCCTCGCCCGCCGCCGCCGCGGTGACCCCCGAACAGAAGCTCGCCGTGCTGTCGAGCTGGACCCAGACCAGCGCCAGCAGCTACAACGCCTGGAACTCGGCCCGCACCAACCAGGCCGCCTGGGCCGAGTACGCCTTCAACTGGAGCACCGACTACTGCTCCTCCAGCCCGGACAACCCGCTCGGGTTCAACTTCGAACTCTCCTGCTACCGGCACGACTTCGGCTACCGCAACCACAAGGCCGTCGGCCAGTTCGACCCGAACAAGGCCCGGCTGGACAGCGCGTTCTACGAGGACCTGCGTCGGGTCTGCGCGACGTACAACGCCTTCGTCCGCCCGGCCTGCTACAGCCTGGCCTGGACGTACTACCAGGCCGTACGCGCGTTCGGCTCCGTGATCATCAGCCAGTCCGAGCTGGACAGGGCGGCGAAGCTCAAGGCCGACGGCGAGCGCCGGGCGGCCGCGGCCGCGGCCCGCTGACCTCCGCGTCCCCGCCGCACAGCTCGGCCCACTGAGCCGGTCGGGACCGGCGCCGATTGCCGTCGGCGCCGGTCCCGATGCCGTCCCGGGCCGGTTGCCGTCGGCGCCGGTCCCGACCAGGTTGTCCGGCGGAGCGGCTCAGATGGAGCGCCGGGCCAACGGTCGTCGACGCGCCCGGCCCGGCGACTGGGCCGTCCGGCGCAGGTTGTCGGACTGCCCCGACGGCGTGCCCGGCTCGGAAGCCCGGGCACCGGCGACCCCGGCGGACGCCGACGGCCCGGCGCGGTTGGCCAGGCTGCCGACCGGCCGCGCCCAGCTGAGCCGCTGGTTCGTCGGCCTGGCCCGGGCCGGTGGTGGCGGCGGATCGGCGGTCACGGCCGGCCGGGCCGGTGGCATCGGCGGCCCGGCGGACCGCACCGCGCCCACCGTGCCGGGACAGCGCCACCGGTGGCCGCACCGGCAGTACCGCCAGAGTCGGCGCCAGTCCCGGCGATGTCGTTCGGGTTTACTGCGTAACCAGCTCATCTCGCGACCCCCTCCGCGTTCGCTGTGCAGGCGGGGACCGCTCGTGCGGTGCCGGCTCCGAGCGGTCCCCGCGCGGGTACCGCTCTCCCCCCAGGAAACGACCCCGGAGCGGTCCCGTCGGTGACAGTCTGGTGTAGAGGCAAATACTGTGGACGACGATCCGGAACCTTTGCGCAGTTGGGCCGCGGCGAACGCGTAGTGCTGAGTGGGCCGCGTAGATACCGACACATTTCGAGTGGAGGGTGCGTAATGGGCGCGGCGGTGGACCTGCTGGTCGAGGAGTTGATCGAGGCGCGGACGTCCCGGGCGATGACCCAGGAGGAGTGGGCACGTACCGTCAAGTTCTCTCCGACGCACGTCAGCTCGGTGGAGACGCGGCACCGGCCACCGACCGGCGAGTACGTGGCGGCGGTGGACCGGGCGTTCCAGACCGGGGGCGCGTACACCCGGCTCCTGGTCCGGCTCGCCAGTTTCGACAGCGCGCCGATCTGGCTGCGGGACTGGATCGAGATCGAGCGGGAGGCGATACTGTTGCGCTGGTTCGAGCCGGCGTACGTGCCCGGGTTGTTGCAGACCGAGGCGTACGCCCGGGCGACCCTGGCCGGCGGCCGGTTCACCGCCGAGGAGATCGACCGGCACGTCGCCTCCCGGCTGGCCCGGCAGGCGATCCTCAACCGGGACGTCCCGCCGCAGCTCATCGCGGTGATCGACGAGGCGGTACTGCGCCGGCCGGCCCCCGGGCACCCCGGGCTGATGCGCGAGCAGGTCGAACGGATCGTCGCGCTCGCCGAACTGGACCACGTCCAGGTGCAGGTCGTGCCGGCGAGCACCGGGATCTATCTCGGACTGGCCGGGCAGTTCATCGTCGCGGAGATGCCGGACGACAGCCGGGTCGGATACGCCGACAATCAGCTCAAGGCACAGATCGTGGATCAACCGGGTGAAATTGTTAGACTCGTGCGAATGTGGGAAGTCGTGCGCAACTATGCCCTTCCCCTCAAACAGTCACTCGAATTGATCAAGGAAGTGTCAAAGATATGGACCTAACTCGGGCGCTGTGGCACAAGTCGACCCGGTCCGGTGGCAACGGTGGTGCGTGCGTCGAGGTGGCGGACAATCTGTCGGAGGTGGTCGCCGTCCGGGACAGCAAGGATCCGACCGGTCCGGTCCTGGCGTTCCGCCCCGAGTCCTGGCGGATATTCGTCGATCTCGCCAAGGCCCGCTGACCGCAGCACCGCTCCGATGCTCCCGCACCCGCCCGGGTACGGGAGCATCGCCGTCTTCGCCACCCGCCCCCGGCTGCCCGACCTCGGCAGGGCCGGCCGGTGCGGTGCCGGTGCGCCCGCTTCAGCGCTCGGCCTCCCGGGGCGAGTCGACACTCTCCCGGGGCCGTGGCCGCTGCGCCGGGGTCTCCACGTGGGAGAACCGGATCGAGCCGGCCGCCAGGTCGGGATGGTCGACCTCCAGGGCCACCGCCGCCGCCTCCTCAAGGGTCAGTTCGGCCCCGGCCGCGTACGCGGTGTCGAAGGCCGCGTCCCCCATCACGTTCCGCAGCGCGGTCTGCTCCTGGAGCCAGTACGCCCCGAAGGTGCCGGGGGTGCAGCGCATCGCCGAGCGGGTGAGCTGGGCCGCGCCGAAGAGCCGCGCCGCCGACCTCGGGTCCCCGCCACCGGCACAGCGCACCGCGATCGCGTTGACCGTGTCGCACGCCCTGGCCAGATAGCCGTAGCTCATCCGGGACCGCAGCGCGACGACCAGGTGGTCGTGCGCGGCGACGAGATCACCCCGGGCCAGCGCCACCATCCCGAGCAGCATGTCGACGGAGCGCTTGCCGCGCTCGGTCGGCCGGCTCGCCTCCACCGGCCGGGCCGCGCCGAGCAGCTCGGCCGCCTCGTCCAGGGCACCCCGACGCCAGAGCAGCTCCGCCAGGCTGTAGACGGCGAGCAGCGCCTCACCGGCCACGCCCTCCGTCTCGGCCTCGGCGATCACCTCCCGGCACACCCGCTCGGCCTCGGCGAACTGTCCCATGTCGATCAGCGGCGCGGCCCGGCCGGCGAGTACCCGGATCAGCAGGCCCGCGTCGCCGGCCTGCCGGGCGGCCGACTCGGCCCGCTGCGAGAAGCGCAGCTCCTCGGCGAACTCACCGTCCGCGCCGGCATGCTGCGAGTGCATGTGGTACGCCGCCGCCAGCTCCGCCTCGGGAATCTGCTCGCCGGTCTCGGCGATCCGGCCGTAGAGCCGGAACAGCCAGAGCCGCCCCTCCCGGGCCAGCCCCCGCTCCCGCCACCACTCGTCCAACCCGCTGGCGAGTTGCAGCCCCTGCCGGGCGCTGCCGCCGGTGACCGTCCAGCGCAGTGCGGCCCGCAGCTCGTCGGCGAGCGGGTCGAGCGCGTAGAGCGAGAGGGTGACCGGCCGGTCGTCCGGACCCAGGTAGGCCCGCTGCAAGGCGTGCAGCGACCAGGCCACGTGCCGGTCCCGGGCGGTCTGCTCCTCCCCCGCGTCGACCAGCCGACGCGCCGCGTACGCCCGGATCGGGTCGAGCATCCGGTAGGTGCTGCCGGAGACGTTCGGCTCGGCCTGGATCATCGACTTGTCCACCAGCACCGAGAGCGGGTCGAGCGGATCGTCGTTGAGCAGCCACTCGACGGTGGCCAGGTCGACCGGGCCGGAGAAGACCGCCAGCCAGCGCAGCAGCCGGGCCGCCCGGGGACCGAGCGTCCGGTACGACCAGGTGACCGTGGCCTGCATGGTCACGTGCCGCTGGGTGGCCGAACGCTGCACCGCGCGGGCGCCGACGGGTGGCGCCACCCCCCGGGCCGCCGCCGCCAGGTCCACGGTGTCCTGCTGGTTCGCCGACCAGCTCCGGGCCGCCGCCGGGGTGGGTTCCACGTCGTCCCGGCCCGCGTCCAGGGCACCGAGTACGTCGTCCAGCCGCTCGGCGAGCTGGCTGGCGGAGAGTACCCGCAGCCGGGCGGCGGCCAGCTCGATCGCCAGCGGCAGCCCGTCCAGCCGGGTCACCACCCGTTGCAGGTCGGCCGACTCGGCCGGCCCGGACCGCCGCCCGCCCCGGGCCGCCGCCGTCCGGTCGAGCAGCAGGGTCACCGCCTCGCTCGGACCGCCGCCCGGTGCCGGGTCGACGGAGAGCGGTGGGATGCGCCAGATCACCTCGCCGGGCAGCCCCAGCGACTCCCGGCTGGTGGCGAGCACGCGTACGCCGCTGCCGCCGGCGAGCAGTCGCGAGATCACCTCGGCGCAGGCGGCCGGCTGGGCGTCGCAGGTGTCGAGCACGACCAGCATCCGCCGGGACGCGGCGAACTCGACAAGCGTCTCCAGCATCGGCCGGCCCGGCTCCGGCCGCAGCCCGAGGACCGCGGCGACCGCGAAAGCGACCAGCCCGGGATCGGTCACGGTGGCGATGTCGACGAACCAGACCCCGTCCGGGTACGACTCGACCACGCCGCCGGCCAGCTCGACCGCCAGCCGGGTCTTGCCGGCCCCACCGGCGCCGACCACCGTCACCAGCCGGTGCGAGTCGATGAGCTGGTCCAACTCCTCCCGCTCGGCCTGCCGGCCGACGAACGAGGTGACCTGGGTCGGCAGGTTGTGCGGGATCGCGTCGGCCGTACGCGGACGGGGGAACTGGCGCTCCAGCCCGGGGGCGACGAGCTGGAAGAGCCGCTCCCGGTCGTCGAAGCCGCGCAGCCGGTGCAGACCGAGGTCGAGCAGGGAGGCACCCGGCGGCAGCGGTGCGGCGTGCTTGGCGGTCGCACCGGAGCAGAGCACCTGGCCGCCGTGCGCGGCGGCGGCGATCCGGGCGGCCCGGTGCACCTCGGCACTGGCGTACTCCCCGTCGCGCGGCTCGGCGTGCCCGGTGTGCAGTCCCATCCGGACCCGTGGGGTGGCCTCCGGCGTCGGCCACTCGTGGTTGTTCAGCGCACGCTGCGCGGCCAGCGAGGCGTCGAGCGCGGACGAGGCGTCGGCGAACGCGACGAAGAACGAGTCGCCCTCGGTGAAGAGTTCGGTCCCGTCACTGGCGGCCAGGGTCGCGCGCAGCAGGCGCCGGTGCTCGCTCAGCACCGGCCGGTAGCCCGGCCCGAGCATCTGGGCCAGCCGCGTGGAGCCCTCGATGTCGGTGAACATGAATGTCACCAACCCGCTCGGCAGGTGGATCCGTGCTGACATGCCTGGAACCTCCCGCCCCCTGGAAGTCGCGTTCATGCTGCCGCATATTTACGGGTTGGCCCATCGTAGAAACGGACGGCGCGACCCCGTACCAAGGTGCTAACCGGGGACTGTGCCACGAAACCGACATCACGGTCGCGAACTGTCCTCACTGTCCGGAACGGGAGGGGGCCAGGTCCGGACAGCCGGGCTACGGCCTCAGCAGCCGCAACTCCCGCCGCAGCAGCCGCCGCCGCCGGGGGCCATCGGCGCCGGGGCGGAACCGCCCGCGCCGCGACCGGTGAAGGCGACCGTCGACAGTAGCTTGACCGTGTCGTCGTGCCCGCGAGGGCAGGACGCCGGAGCCGAGGCCTCGGCCATCGGCCGGTTCATCTCGAAGGTGTCACCGCAGGCGCGGCAACGGAACTCGTACCGGGGCATACCAACAGCGTACGGCCAGACCTGACGTTCGACGTTGGATGGGTAATACTCGACGGGTGGCGGAGCGCGAGGAGACTTCTACGACTCGACCACTGCGACCCGCGGCGCCGGTCTTCGACGGGCCGCTGGCCAGTTCGGGTGCCGCCCCGGATCAGGACTTCGATCCACCATCGGTCGCCGTGCCGCGCCCGCGCGCCGAGGCCGAACCCGTCCCGCCCGCCGAGCCGGAGCCGAAGCCGACCGCCGAAACCGAGCCGACGCCGCCCGCCGAGGCCGAGCCGGCCGCCGAGACGGAGCCGAAGGCGACCACCGAGCCGGAGCCGGCCGCCGAGGCCGAGCCGCAGCCCGCCGCCGAGGCGAAGCCCGACGCCACCGCGACCAGCGCGACGGCGGCGAGCACCGCCGGCACGACCACGGCGGCGGCCACTCCGCCCATCCCGGCGGGCAAGTCGGGCGAGACGGTCATCGACCTCGACGTACCCGTGACCGCGCCGGCCGGGCGGAACCGGCGGATCCGGGTCCGGTTCGCGCACGCGGTCTCCCGCTGGCCGTCCCCCGGGGCGGTACGCGCCTGGTCGAAGCGGCCGAGTGGCCGGCTCACCCTGCCGGCGCTGCTGCTCTTCGCCCTGGTGGCCACGACCGGCGCCGCGGGAGCGTTCCTGATCCCGGCCACCGCGCGGCAGGCCCGGCCGGTCGACGCGGGTGCCGCCACGAGCCTGCCGCCGCCCTCGCCGACCGTACCCGGGTTCCCCGTCGACCCCGGCGGGCTGCCCTCGGGGCTGCCGAGCCCACCGGCTTTCGGCACGCCGAGCGTGCCGGCACCGCCCTGGAACGCGACCGGCGGGCGCCCCTCCGACGTACTCGCCGGCTGGGCCGGGCAGATCGGGCCCCGGGTCCAGATCTCCACGACCGCGCTCCAGGCGTACGGCTACGCCGAGCTGCGGGTCGGTCAGACGACGCCCGGCTGCCAGCTCCGCTGGACCACGCTGGCCGCGATCGGCCAGGTGGAATCCGCACACGGGCGGGCGAACGGGGCGGTCCTCGGCGCGAACGGGATCGCCGCGCCGGAGATCATCGGCCTGCCGCTGGACGGCAACGGCGGCCGGATGCGGATCATGGACACCGAGGACGGCCGGCTCGACCGGGACGCCACCTACGACCGCGCGGTCGGACCGATGCAGTTCATCCCGACCACCTGGGAGGAGATCGGGGCCGACGCCGACGGCGACGGGGTGGAGAACCCGCACAGCATCGACGACGCGGCTCTGGCGGCCGGTAACTATCTGTGCAAGGGAGGCCGCAACCTGTCGGTCGCCTCGGACTGGTGGAGCGCCATCCTTTCCTACAATGACGTGCGGCCATATGCCCAAGAGGTGTTCAACATGGCCAACAAGTACGGCACAGACAGTAGGACTTAGCGTAATGTCCTCGACACATTGACGAACTGGGCACTTTCGCCAGGCTGCGGTTGACGGCAAGCTAGACGGGTGATGGTGCGCGAGTGGGATCCCCGGACCGCCCCGGCCGCCGAGATCGAGTCCTTCCTGGACGCGCTCAACGCGGTTTTCGCGGCCGACCTACCGGAGGACCCCCTGTGGGAGAACGGCATGCTCCGGGAGTACCTCTGCGAGGTGATGCCCGGCGAACGCCGCATCTCCTGGATCGCCCAGGACGAGCCTTCGGCCGACGGGCAGCCGGGCCGCATCCTCGGGCACACCCACGTACTCCTGTTGGGTGACATCGGCGTGCTGGAGGTGATGGTGCACCCGGCGGCCCGGCGCAGCGGGCTCGGGCGCAAGCTGATCGCCACGGCCGCCCGGCGGACCTACCAGGAGGGCTTCCGGTCGATGGGCGTCGAGGTCATCGGCGACACGCCCGCGGTCGGGTTCTACGAGGCCCTCGGTTTCGTCCGGGAGTACGAGGAGGACCGCAGCGTGCTGCGGCTCGGCACGGTCGACTGGGTCGCGCTCGGCGAGATGGCCCAGGGAATCGGTCCCGGATACCGTCTGGAGTTCTGCCCCGGCGGGCCGCCGGACGAGTTGATCGAGGCGTACGCCATGGCGAAGGCCGAGACGCGCGACATTGACGACGGTGACCTGGATCTGCGCCCCAGTTCGCACGATCCGCAGCGCCTGCGGGACAGCCTGAACTGTCTGCACCGGCGCGGCATGAAGCCGTACATCGTGCTCGCGATCGAGGAGAAGACCGGCCTGGTCGCCGGACTCACCGAGGTCGTGGTGCCGGCCCAGCATCCGACCCGGGCCGACCAGTGGGACACCATCGTCGGCCAGGAACACCAGGGCTACGGAATCGACCGGGCGATGAAGGCCCGGATGCTCTTCGAGCTGCGTTCGGTCGAGCCGAAGCTCTCCGAGGTGCAGACCTGGAACGCCCGGACCAACGAGGCGATGCGGGCCGTCAACGCCGACCTCGGCTTCCAGGCCGACCGGGAGTGGTACGAGTACGGCGTCGACGTGGCCGAGCTGGTGCACCGGCTGGACGCCGGCAGCTGAGGAACGCGGCGGGGCGGACCGGGGTCGGCCGGCCCCGGCACCCCCGGTCGGTCAGTAGCGGTCGCGGAGCATCCGGGCCGCCTCGACGGCCCAGTAGGTGAGGATGATCTGGGCACCCGCCCGGCGGATCGAGGTCAGCGTCTCCAGTACCGCCCGGTCCCGGTCGATCCAGCCGTTGGCCGCGGCGGCCTCGACCATCGCGTACTCGCCGGAGATCTGGTAGGCGGCGACCGGCACGTCCACCTCGGCCCGGACCGCGGCGAGCACGTCGAGGTAGGGCAGGGCCGGCTTCACCATCACCAGGTCGGCGCCCTCGGCGACGTCGAGGCGTACCTCCCGGAGCGACTCGCGCAGGTTGGCCGGGTCCTGCTGGTAGGTGCGGCGGTCGCCCTGCAACGACGACTCCACCGCGTCCCGGAACGGGCCGTAGAACGAGGAGGAGTACTTCACCGCGTACGCCAGGATGCTGGTGTCGGTGTGTCCGGCGGCGTCCAGCGCGCGCCGGATCACCCCGACCTGGCCGTCCATCATCCCGGACGGCCCGACCACGTGCGCGCCGGCCTCGGCCTGCGCCACCCCCAGCTCGGCGTACGCGGCCAGGGTGGCGTCGTTGTCGACGCTGCCGTCCGGGGCGAGCAGCCCGCAGTGCCCGTGCGAGGTGAACTCGTCCAGGCAGAGGTCGCTCATCACCACCGTGGCGTCGCCGACCTCGGCGATCACGTCCCGGATCGCCACGTTGAGGATGCCGTCCGGGTCGATGCCGCCGGAACCGGTCTCGTCCTTCTCCGCCGGGATCCCGAAGAGCATGATCCCGCCGACGCCCGCGTGCACCGCCTCGGCCGCCGCCTTGCGCAGCGACTCCCGGGAGTGCTGCACGACGCCCGGCATCGAGGCGATCGGCCTCGGCTCGGCCAGCCCCTCCTTGACGAACATCGGCAGCACCAGCTCCGCCGGGGCGAGCCGGGTCTCCTCGACCAGCCGGCGGATCGCCGGGGACCGCCGCAACCGGCGCGGACGGATCTCTGGGTACGACATGACCACTCCTCACGACCGACCGGCCGACACTCGACCCGGCGTCTGCCGGGCCGCCCGGGCCGCCGACGGCCCTAGGACCGATGGTGCCTGAAAGACCTAGCGGGCTTCACATCCGATGGTGCTACAGAAATCCGACAGAGATTACCGGAACCGCAGCGCCGTCGGGCCCTGGACCTTGGAACCCCGGCGCTGCTTGGCCGGCATCGCGGCCAGCTTCTCCCGCAGCTCCACCGCGTACGACGCCAGCGCCTCCACCAGGTCCGGCACTGAGGCGTGCGCCGGCTGGGCGTCCACCCGCAGGCCGAACTCGGTGGCGGTCTCCGCCGTCTTCGGGCCGATCACCGCGACCACGGTCCGGGCGTGCGGCTTGCCGGCGATGCCGACCAGGTTGCGCACGGTGGAAGAAGAGGTGAAGAGCACCGCGTCGAAGCCGCCCGACTTGATCGCGTCGCGGATCTCGGCCGGCGGCGGGGCCGCCCGCACCGTCCGGTACGCGGTCACGTCGTCGACCTCCCAGCCGCGCTCGGTCAGCCCGGCCGCCAGCGTCTCGGTGGCGATGTCGGCACGGGGCAGCAGTACCCGGCCGACCGGGTCGAGGATCTCGTCGTGCGGCGAGAACTCGGCGAGCAGCCCCTCCGAGGACTGCTCCCCGGACGGGATCAGCTCCGGCTGGATGCCGAACGCGCGTACCGCCTCGGCGGTCGGCTCACCGATGCAGGCGATCTTGACGCCGCCGAAGTGCCGGGCGTCGAGACCGTGCTCGGCGAACTTCTCCCAGACCGCCCGGACCGCGTTCACCGAGGTGAAGATCACCCAGGCGTACCTGCCGTCGACCAGGCCCTTGACCGCCCGCTCCATCTGGGCCGGGGTACGCGGCGGCTCGACCGCGATGGTCGGCACCTCGCACGGGATGGCGCCGTACTCACGCAGTCGGGCGCTCATCACCCCGGCCTGCTCCTTGGTGCGCGGGACGAGCACCTTCCAGCCGTACAGCGGGCGGTTCTCCCACCAGCTCAGCTTGTCCCGGTGCGGCACACCGGCACCCAGGGTGAGCACGACCCGGCCGGTGAAGCCGAGCGCGGCGGCGACGAAGCTGTCCACCGTCGAGGTGGTGGTGTACTGCGTCTCCCCGGTGCCGTCCCCGGTCACCGCGACCGCGGTGGAGCCGTCCACCCCGACCGCGAGCAGCCCGTCCCGGACCGCGGCGAGGTCACCGGCGTCCACCGCCAGCGCGAGCGAGCCTCGGTTGACCGCCGCCGCGAGCGCCTCGAAGTCCATCGCCGTGACGTCGTCGACGTCGGCGGCGGTGCGTACCCCGTGCAGCGGTACCCCGGCGTAGGTGGCCACCCCCTCGGCCTGGCCGACCCCCGGCACCACCTCGAAGTGCACGGCGGTACGCGCCACCGCCTGCACCTCCTTGACCACCGAGTCGTGCCCGAACGGGTCACCGGCGACCAGGTGCACGGCGGAGAGGCCGGACCGGGCGGCCGACAGCAGCACCTTGGCCACGTCGCCCGGCGCCCCCTCGGCGGGGGTGAACTGGGCGTCCTCCCTGGCCTCGGCCTTGACGGCCGTGAGCAGGGCCTCGGGCACGCTGCGGTCGTATACCACCTGGTCGGCGTCGACCAGGGCGTCGTGCGCCCGGCGGGTCAGCAGGCCGGGGTCGCCGGGTCCGGCCCCGACGAACGCGATGCGGCCTGCGGGCTTACGGGTGCCGATCATTCTGTAGCTCCAAAATGCTGGGTCCTCGCGCCGGATTCCTTGGGCGCCCCGAGGATCGAGTCGGCGCCGAGGTCGAGGAGTTCGGCGGCGAGTGCCTTTCCGATCTCCGTCGCCTCGGCGGGCGTACCGGTGCGGGACAGCCGGATGTCACGGGTGCCGTCCGGACTGATCACCGCCCCGCGCAGGTAGATCTCCTCGCCGTCGTCGCCCTCGGCGACTTCGGCGTACCCGGCGACCGGTGCACTGCACCCGGCCTCCAGGGTGGCCAGAAATGCCCGTTCCGCGGTGACCGCGGCCCGGGTTGGGGCGTGGTCGAGCGCACCGAGCAGCTCGACCAGTTCCGAGTCGTCGACCCGGCACTCGACCGCCAGCGCACCCTGGGCGGGGGCCGGCAGCATCAGCATCGGGTCGAGGGTTTCGCTGATCTCCTCGGCCCGGCCCAGCCGGGCCAGTCCGGCCCGGGCCAGCACCACCGCGTCGAGATCCGCCTCGGCGCCGCGCACCCGGCCCACCCGGGTGTCCACGTTGCCGCGGATCGGCACCACCGTGAGCTGGAGCCCGAGCGCGTGCAGCTGGGCGATCCGGCGCAGCGCGCCGGTGCCGACGGTGGCGCCGGGTGGCAGCTCGGCGAGGGTACGCCCGTCCTTGGCGACCAGCGCGTCGCGCGGGTCCTCCCGGGGCGGTACCGCCGCGATGTGCAGCCCGGTCTCGACGGCGGTCGGCAGGTCCTTGTACGAGTGGACCGCGAAGTCGATCTCTCCGGCGAGCAGCGCGTCCCGCAGCGCCGAGACGAAGACCCCGACGCCCAGCCGGTGCACCGGGGCGTTGGACCGGTCGCCGGCCGTGACGACCTCGACCAGCTCCACCTGCCGGCCGGTCGCCGCCGTCACCGCCTCGGCCACCGTCCGGGACTGGGCGAGGGCGAGGGCGCTCCCCCGGGTACCGAGCCGCAGCGCGGTCATGCCGGCACCTCGATCCGCTCGGCGAGGTCGGCCCACCCCGGGTCACCGGTCCGGCCGGCGCCGGCCTGAACCTCGGTCATCGTTCTCCTCCGGATTGCTGTCGGGGCACCGGTGCACGCAGGGCCGGGCCGGCGTCCAGGTCGGCCTGCCCGCCGACGGCCGGCAGGTCGCCGAGACCGGGCAGGCCGGCGAGACCGGTCAACCGGTTGCCGGCCGGTACCCCGGCCAGCTCGGCGGCGGCCAGTTCCGGCACGGTGTCCGCCTGTGAGGTGACCGGCACCTCGAGGTCGAAGAGTTCCCGGAGCAGGGCGGCGTACTGGTCGCCGCCGGGCTCGGCGGCGAGTTGCCGGACCCGTACCGTCGGCGAGTGCAGCAGCCGCTGCACCACCCGGTGCACCGTGTGGCTCACGTCGGCGCGCTGGTCGTCGGTGAGGTCCGGCCGGCGCTGGGCGAGCCGGCGCAGCTCGGCGGTGACCACCTCGTCGGCCCGGGCCCGCAGCGCGGCCACGGTCGGCGCGACGTCGGCACCGCGCAGCCAGGTGAGGAACGCCTCGACCTCGGAGCCGACGATCTGGGTGACGGCGGCGGTGTCGGCGGCGGCCGGGCCGATCGGCTGGGCCGCGGCGAGCCCGTCGATGTCGATCACCACCGTGCCGGGCAGCTCGGCGATCGCCGGCTCGATGTCCCGGGGGACGGCGAGGTCGAGCAGTACCAGCGGATCGGGGCGGTCGGCCGCGCGTTCCCGCAGCGCCCTGGCCACCGTCTCGCGGGTGAGGACCGGCTCGATCGACGCGGTGGCGGCGACTACTATGTCCACTGTGGAAAGGGCGGTCGGGAGTTCGGCGATCGGCACCGCCGAGGCACCGTACGCCTCGGCCAGCCGCAGCGCCCGGTCGTGGCCCCGGTTGCTGATCCCCACCGGGCCGGCGCCCAGCCGGGAGAGCGTGGCCACGGCCAGCGCGCCCATCGAGCCGGCCCCGACCACCAGCACCGGGCGACCCTCGACGCTGCCGCCGAAGTGGGTGGCGGCCAGGTCGAGCGCGGCGCTGACCACGCTCTGCCCGGCCCGGTCGATGTCGGTCTCGGCGTGCGCCCGCTTCCCCACCCGGAGGGCCTGCTGCATCAGCTCGTGCAGCAGCCGGCCGGGCGCCTCGGCCTCGCTCGCGGCATGGTAGGCGTCGCGGAGCTGGCCGAGGATCTGCGCCTCGCCGACCACCATCGAGTCCAGCCCGGCGGCGACCCGGAAGGCGTGCTCCACCGCCGCGCCGTCGTAGTGCACGTAGAGGTGGTTGGCCAGTTCGGCCGGGGCGGAGCCGGCGTGCCCGGCCAGTACGGTGCAGATGTCCCCCAGCCCGCCGTGGAAGCCGGTGACGGCGGCGTAGACCTCGACCCGGTTGCAGGTCGAGACGACGACCGCCTCGCCGACGTACGGCTGGGCGAGCAGCCGGGCGAGGATCTCCGGCAGCTCGGTGTTGGCCACGGCCAGCCGCTCCAGGATCGCGACCGGCGCGGTGCGGTGCGATGCACCGACGACGAGCAGGTTCATGAGCCGACCGCCTCCGCGTTCGTCGACCGGAGTGTCCCGGTGGGCGCTGCCTCGGTGGTGCCGGTGGCGGCGAGCCCGCCGGGCAGGGCCGTCAGCCCCGTCGTGGCGGTGCCGCCCAGGGTGGTGCCGTTCGCCGTGCCGAGCGCTGCGGCCGGACCGGTGCTCGCCGGCAACCCGGTCAGCGCCGCCTTGCGGTGCTCGTGGAAGGAGAGGATCTGCAGCTCGATGGCGAGGTCGACCTTGCGGACGTCGACGCCGTCCGGCACCGCCAGCACGCACGGGGCGAAGTTGAGGATGCTGGTCACCCCGGCCGCGACCAGTTGGTCGGCGACGCTCTGCGCGGCGGTGGCCGGGGTGGCGATCACACCGATCGCGATGCTCTCCTCGGCGGCCACCTGCGGCAGCTCGTCGATGTGCCGGACGACCAGCCCGTTGATCACCTCGCCGAGCCGGGCCGGGTCGGCGTCGAAGAGCGCCGCGATCCGGAAGCCACGGCCGGCGAAGCCCGCGTAGCCGGCGAGGGCGTGACCGAGATTACCCACACCGACCAGGGCCACCGCCCGGCACTGGGTGAGCCCGAGCACGAACTCGATCTGGTCGATCAACAGGGCGACGTCGTAGCCCACGCCCCGGGTGCCGTACGACCCGAGCTGTGAGAGGTCCTTGCGCAGCTTCGCCGAGTTGACCCCGGCCGCCGTCGCCAGCTCCTCGCTGGAGACCGTGTCGTTGCCGGACTCGGCGAGATTGTGCAGGGCACGGAGGTATTCGGGGAGCCGGGCGACCGTCGCCTCAGGGAGATCCGGAAGCGCCGGCACCGCACCGGCGCGGCCGGGCGTGCCTACGGGGCGGTGCTGATTCATGCGACTCCGTGCCGTGCGATCTTCGACCAGCCGGACCGGCGGGTCGTTCCGGGGCACCCGCTGGCGACCGCTGTGACCGGCTGTGCTAGCAGGGCTCGTCGGAGTAACAGAGTAGGCGCTTGTGAAGACACGCACAAATCGCGATCTTGATAGACCGCGATAACGCCTCACCTGGGCCTCCACTTACAAGATCAGTTCGCGACCCAACCGGAGCCGTCACGGCGATTATTACCTAAGTCCGACTTATCTGACCAACTCGCCACTACCACGCCGGCCGATCGACCGGCTCTTTCGGCCGATCCAGCAATCACGATGCGCCGCGGATTTCCTGACGTCCACCATTACATTCGGCGCCAAACCGTCGCGGCCCCCGCGCATTCCCGGCTGCCGGCCTTCCGGACCGGCCCGCGAGCGGCGCGGCACCCTCCCGGACCGGCACCGCCGCCGGACCGACCCGGCCCACCCGGTGGGCGCGGATTTCCCGCCCGGGTGGCGCGGGTTTCCCGCCCCAGTGGCGCGCGGATTTCCCGGTCGGGTCGCGCGCGGATTTCCCGGTCAGGTGGGGACAGCCCTACCGTGAAGAGGCCAGCCGATGGGATGGGGACCGACCGCAGCGATGCCTAGCGTCGAGAACATGACCACGACCACCGCCACCAGCGTGGCCGTCGGCGCCGAGCCCGGCGCCGGCCGCAGCGTGCTCCGCCAACTCGCCATCGACTCCGGCTACGTGTTCCTCGGCCTCCCCCTCGCGCTGGCGAGCTTCGTCGTGCTCGTCGCCGGGACCGCGCTCAGTGCCGGACTGGCGGTGACGGTGACCGGACTGCCGATCCTGGCCGGCACCCTCTACGCTGCCCGGGGCTTCGCCGACATCGAACGGCTGCGGATGCCGGCGGTGCTGCGGCAACCCCGGGTACGCCCCAACTACCGCACCGCCGAGCCCGGGGCCAGCATGTGGCGACGGATCTTCGTACCCATCGCCGACGCCCAGTCCTGGCTCGACCTCGCGCACGGCTGGGTCCGGCTGATCGTGGCGCTCGGCACCTTCGTGATCACCGCGGTCTGGTGGCTCGGCGCGATCGGCGGCTCGCTCTACTGGGCGTACGACTGGGCGATCCCGCAGGGCCCGAACGACGAGGGCCTGCACGAGCTGCTCGGGCTGGGCGACAGCGCCGCCGCCCGGATCGGACTGAACACCGCCCTCGGGGTCTTCTTCCTGATCACCCTGCCGCTGGTGGTCCGGGGCTGTGCGCTGATGCAGGCCGGGCTCGGCCGCGCGCTGCTGACCGGGGTGGCGGAGATGCGCAACCGGATCACCGTGCTGGAGGAGCAGAAGCGGGCTGCCGTCTCGGCCGAGGCCACCGCGCTGCGCAAGCTGGAGCGGGACATCCACGACGGGCCGCAGCAGCGGCTGGTCCGGCTGGCCATGGACCTGAGCCGGGCCCAGCAGCAGCTCGACTCGGACCCGGAGGCGGCCCGGCAGACCCTCGGCGAGGCGCTCGCGCAGACCCGGGACACCCTCGCCGAACTGCGGGCACTCTCCCGGGGGATCGCCCCGCCGATCCTGGTCGACCGGGGCCTGCCCAGCGCCCTGGCGGCGCTCGCCGGGCGCGGGCTGATCCCGGTCGAACTCGCCGTCGACCCCCGGCTCGGCACCCCGGACGGCCGGCCCGGCCCGGCGATCGAGTCGACCGCGTACTTCGTGGTGGCCGAGGCGCTGACCAACGTCGCCAAGCACAGCCGGGCCACCGAGTGCTGGTTGACGGTGACCCGGGAGGAGCGGGCGCTGCGGATCGTGGTGATCGACGACGGCGAGGGCGGCGCGCACCTCTCCAAGGGGCACGGCCTGGCCGGGCTCGCCGACCGGGTACGTGCCAACGACGGCACCCTGACCGTGCTCAGCCCGCCCGGTGGGCCGACCGAGATCCGGGCCGAGCTGCCGTGCTGAGCCACTCCGACGCCCCGGCCGGCACCGCACCGACCTCCCCGGAAGTTGACCGGATGGGACGGGAACACCCGTCCGACGGGCCGGCAGTGGTAGACAACAACATCATGCGCGTAGTGATCGCCGATGACGCCGTTCTCCTCCGGGAGGGTCTGGTACGCCTGCTGACCGAGCACGGCCACGAGGTGGTGGCCGCGGTCGGCGACGGTACGACCCTGGTCGAGGCCATCGTCACGCACCGCCCCGACGTCTCGATCGTGGACGTCCGGATGCCGCCCTCGCACACCGACGAGGGACTGCGGGCGGCGGTGGAGGCCCGGCAGCGGGTACCGCGGACCCCGATCCTGGTCCTCTCCCAGTACGTCGAGGTGTCGTACGCCGACGACCTGCTCGCCACCGTCAAGCCCAGCGGCGGCGTCGGCGGCGGTGGGATCGGCTACCTGCTCAAGGACCGGGTGGCGGCGATCGACGAGTTCCTCGACGCCGTGAACCGGGTCGCCGGCGGCGGCACGGTGCTCGACCCGGAGGTGGTCGGCCAGCTCCTCGTCCGGCGCCGTCGGGACGACCCGCTGCGGGAGCTGACACCGCGCGAGCGGGAGGTGCTCGGACTGATGGCGGAGGGGCGGTCGAACACGGCCATCGCCCGGGCCCTGGTGGTCAGCGACGGCGCGGTGGAGAAGCACGTCCGGAACATCTTCACCAAGCTGCAACTGCCGCCGGACGAGGAGCAGCATCGCCGGGTCCTCGCCGTGCTCGCCTACCTGCGCGGCTGACCCGCCCGCCCGTCGCGCGGCCGGCCCGCCCGGGTGCCTGCCCGGCCGCGCGGCCGGGGCGTGCGGCCCGGATATTCAGTCCAGGCTGGCGGCGAGTTCGACGGCCTCGGTGAGCGAGTCGGCGACCGGCCAGCCGGCGGCGCGCAGCCGGGCCGAATCGGTGAACCCGCCGCTGTAGAGGACACAGCGGGCGCCCACCGAGTCGGCCGCCTCGGCGTCGTCGATCGAGTCGCCGATCAGCACCGCCGAACTCCCCTCGACACCGGACTCCGCCAGGTGCCGGGCCAGGTGCCGGGCCTTGCGGTCACCGCCGACGGTGCCGCGCAGCCCGTCGACCCGGCGGAACACGGCGGTCAGCCCGTACCGGTCGACCGCCGGCACCAGCTCGTCGTGGAACCACATCGACAGCAGCGACTGGGTACCGGTCCAGGTCTTGATCGCGGTGGTGGCGTCGGCGGCCAGCTCGCAACTGGCCAGCCCGACCCGGTACGCCTCGTGGAAGAGCTGGTCCAGCCGGCTGAACTCCTCGGCGTCCACGGCCCGGCCGAGCACCTCGGCGTAGTAGTCCGCGATCGGCCGCCGGAACTGCGTACGGTGCTCCTCGGCGGTCACCTCGGGTCCGCCGGCTCCGACCAGCGCCACGTTGGTGGCGGCGACGACCAGGGTCAGGTCGTCGAGCAGGGTGCCGTTCCAGTCCCAGACGAGGTGCTCGCGCATCCGAGCACGATACGCGGCACCGCCGACGGTTCGGCCGGTGCCACCTCGGTCAGCCGCGCGGTGCGGTCAGGTCGCGGAGCAGGCGCTCCTCCTCGACCCGCCAGTAGCCGTGCTCGCGGCCGTCGAGCAGCACCACCGGCAGCCGGTCGCCGTACTCGCGCTCCAGCTCCAGGTCACCGGTGACGTCCAGCTCGGTCCAGCGGTCTCCGGTCACCGCCACCACCCGGTCGACGGCCTCCCTGGCAACCTCGCAGAGGTGGCAGCCGGGCCGGGTGATCAAGGTCAGCCGTGGCTCACTCGTCGTCACTCGCGCCCCTCGTGCCGGATCACCGATCTGCGTACCCGGCCGATCGCGGAGAGCGGCAGGGACCCGACGAACTCTATCCTGCTCGGGCACTTGAACCGGGCCAGGCTACCGGCGCAGTGCGCGGCCAGCTCGGCGGCGGAGACCTCGCTCTCCGGTGCCCGCACGACGTACGCGGTGACCGCCTCCCCGGCCAGCGGGTCCGGCCTGCCGAACACCACCGACTCGACCACCTCCGGATGCGCGCCGAGCACCCGTTCGACCTCCTGCGGATAGACGTTGAAGCCGTTGACCAGGATCAGTTCGCCGAGCCGGTCCACCAGGAAGAGGTCACCGCCCGCGTCGGCGTACGCCACGTCGCCGGTCCGCCACCAGCCGTCGGCGTCCGGGCCGCCGTGCCCGTCCGGCCAGTAGCCGGAGAAGAGGTTGGCGCCCCGGACCACGATCTCGCCGGGATCGGTGCCGGGCGAGGAGAGGTCGAGGTCGGGCTCGTCCGGGTCGTCCCCGCCGTCGGCCGGCTCGACGGCGGAGCCGTCCCGCCACAGCTCCTCCCCGTCGGCGGCGACGAGCCTCAGCTCGACGCCGGGGATCGGCCGACCGATCGAGTTCGGCTTCGCCTCCGGGCCGGAGAGTGTGGTGGTGAGCACCGGAGCGGTCTCGGTGAGGCCGTAGCCGACCTGGATCCGCCGGCCGGTCGCCTCGGCGAACCGGGTCGCGCCGCCGACCGCCAGCGGGGCGGCACCGCAGATCGCGACCCGCACCGAGGCCATCGCGGTGCGCAGCGCCGAGCCGGCCGGCACCCCGGCCGCCGCCGGGGCGTCCGGCAGCATCGCCCAGCCGAGGAACATCGACGGTACGCCGACCAGCACGCTCACCCGGTGCCGGGCGACCACCTCCAGTACGGCGGCCGCGTCGAACCGATCGACCAGCACCCCGCACGCCCCGTGGTACGCCACCGCGCCCAGCCCCGCGTTCAGCCCGTACGCGTGGAAGAGCGGCAGGGCCAGCAGCACCCGGTCGTCCGGCCCGACCACCGGCGGGGAGATCCGGCCGACCTGCTCGTGGTTGGCGAGCAGCGCCCGGTGCGACAGCATCGCGCCCTTCGGCTCGCCGGTGGTGCCGGAGGTGTAGAGGAGTACGGCCACCGCCTCCGGGTCCGTCCGGATCGGCCGGTCGGCCGGGTCGCCTTCGGACGCCGACACCACCTTTTCCTCGGGCGCCGGCCCGGTCAGGCTCGACAGTGCGGTGTGCAGTTCGGTCAGTGCCGGCAACTCGGCCCGGACCCCGTCGACGGCCGCGCCGACCTGCTCGGTGCAGATCAGGATGCTCGCCGCCGAGTCGGCCAGGATGTGTCGCAGCTCCGGGCCGGTCAGCGCCGGGTTCACCGGTACCGCGACCAGCCCGGCCCGCTGGGTGCCGAAGAACGCCACCGCGAAGTCGGGCGAGTTGGCCAGGGCGATGGCGACCCGGGCCGGGTGCCCGTCGGTCGGCGCGCCGGCCCGGCGGCGGAGCGCAGCGGCGACCCGGTCGACGGCACTGTCCAGTTCGGCCCAGCTCAGCGCGGCGTCGGTCCAGAGCAGCGCGGGCTCGTCGGGGCGGCTCGCGGCGGCCAGGCGTACCCGGTCGGCCAGGGTGGCCGCGGCTGGCTCGGCGGGGGTGTCCGGTCCATCCTGCACGGTCGCTGAGTCTGGCACAGCGCCGGGCGCGACGCGCGCTCCGACCGCCGGCTCGTCCAGCGGTCGCACAACCGGCCATCCCGGACCGGTACGCCCGGATCGGTACGCCCGGTGGACACGGATCGGTGGAACTTTCCCTCGACGTGGAACTTCTCTCGACTTCGCCCCGGGTCCCGAGGTAAGTTCCAGCAGGCCGTAACGGGTTTCGGATATCGACGCCCCCGTGCGGTGAACAGCTTCTAACACGTTCGCGACGGCGCGCCCAAGGCCCGTCGCGCACTGGCGTGTCTGCACGTTTCCCCTGCTCAGGGCCCTTGATACCGCACTGTCAGGCATCTGACAACGCACAAGCTGTGCGCCCCGTTCGGGTGGCTTGGCGGAAATACTTTGGCTCTGTGTAACGGACTTGCCGCACATGGGTGACGTTGGCCCTATCATCACTCGGGTCGGCTCACCCCTTTTGCCGTGAGTCGACACCCCTCAGCCCGAGGAGGCCGCCGTGCCTGTGAGAGCACTGCACCAGCAGCTGTGGGGCGTGTGCCGTCGTACGGCGCACCCCGGAACTGCCGTGCCGGATCGCGCCGACCCCGGCGCGGGTACGGCCCCCATCGCGGCCCGGTTCCGGCGACCGGTCCCGCGGCCTCGGCCGGCCGGGGAGGTCCAGTGAGCACATACGGATACGTCGACGGAGCATCCGGCGGCGGGCCACGGAACACCCGCCTCGCCCTCACCCAGGGCCTCGACCGGCTCCGCGCGTCCATGGACGACATGCTGAGCCTGGCGGTACGCGGCGACGGGGGCTCGAAGCGGATCCGGAACCGTCCACATCCGAACGAGACGCCGACCCGGCACAACAACCCGGGCGGCAACGCGCGGCCGGTCGGCGGCCGGGTGGCCAGTCCGGCCCGGCCGGCGATGCCCGCCCAGCCGGGTACGGCGGCACCGCCCGCCCGCCCCGAGGCGCCGGAGACCGAGACGGCGATCCTGCCGGTGGTGCCGGCGACCGAGACCTCGACCGGTTCGGGCGGCGGTACGCCGACCGGTTATCCGGACCGCCCGGACCCGTCGGACCCGGCCCGGGAGGTCTGGGCGCTGGTGGAACGGGCCCAGGCCGGTGAGCCGGAGGCGTTCGGCCTGATCTACGACCGGTACGTCGACACGGTCTTCCGGTTCGTCTACTTCCGGGTCGGCAACCGGCAGCTCGCCGAGGACCTCACCTCGGACACCTTCCTACGGGCGCTGAAACGGATTGGCAGCTTCACCTGGCAGGGCCGTGACCTGGGTGCCTGGCTGGTGACGATCGCCCGGAACCTGGTCGCGGACCATTTCAAGTCCGGCCGCTACCGCCTGGAAGTTACTACGGGTGACGTTCTGGATGCGGACCGCGAGGATCGGGGTCCGGAGGGGAGCCCGGAGGCGGCCGTCGTCGAGCACATCACCAACGTCGCCCTGCTGACCGCCGTCAAGCAACTCAACCCCGAGCAGCAGGAATGCATCGTTCTGCGATTCCTACAGGGTTTCTCCGTGGCGGAGACCGCCCAGGCGATGGGGAAGAACGAGGGCGCGATCAAGGCCCTTCAATACCGCGCGGTGCGGGCGCTGGCCCGGTTGCTGCCGGACGGATTCCGTCCGTGAAGCGCTCCCAGAGCCAGCGCCGACGCTCCGTGACTCCGCTCACTCTTCGTAGTATTTCCCGCCGCCGGGCCGTAACCGGTCGCCCCCGCCGACCGTTTGTCCGGGTGCGACCGGTGGTTGGCCTCAGATCCCGCCGACCGGTCGGTCGGAGAACGGATCGGACCCCGGGCACCGTGGCCCGATCCTGAGGTCAGCCACCGTCGTACCCGGACGGCGAGACGACGCCGACCGCAGCATCGCGACCAGCGAAGGGAGGTGTCGGCGGTGAGTTGGAAGACCTTCTACCGCCAACGCGCCGAGCGCTTCGCGCAGCTGCTCGACGAGGCCAACGGAGGCCGTCGCCACCACGTCCGGTCCCGCCTCGACGACGACCTGGCGCAGCCCCTGGCCATCGGCGAACGACTCCGCGACGTCCAGTCCACCGTCGAGGTCGACCCCGACTTCCGGGCCGGCCTGCGCGCCATGCTCGTCGCCACCGCCGAGCGGGAGGGAATCGGCGCGACCGCCACCGACGACGCCATCGTCGACGGCGGTGGTCAACCCGCCACCCGCCGGACCGGTCAGCCCGCGTTCCGGGGCCCACGCACCCGGGCCCGGGCCCGGGGAGCCGTCGTCATCGGGGTCGCCGTCGGCGCGATCGCCGTCTCCGGAATGTCCGCCGCCAGCGAGAACGCCGTACCCGGTGACGCGCTCTACGGCATGAAGCGGCACACCGAACGCGCCCAGCTCGCCCTGGCCAGCTCCGACCTGAGTCGCGGGCAGCTCTTCCTCGACTTCGCGCGTACCCGGCTCGCCGAGGCGGTCGCGGTCGGCGGCCAGAACTTCGGCTTCTCCGCCGTCCTGGAGGACATGGACGCCGACACCCGACAGGGTGTCAAGCTGCTGACCAGCGCGGCGGTGCAGCGCCAGGACCCGTCGGCGCTGGACGCCGTGGACACCTTCGTGCGCGAGCAGCGACCGCAGGTCGCCCGCCTCTTCGAGGACACCACCCGGGCCACCCGCAGCCGGGCCAACGACTCGCTGAAACTCCTCGACGACGTACAGACCCGCTCCGAGAGCCTCCGGGCCGCGCTGATCTGCCGGGTCGGTGCGATCGGCCGGGCCGACTCGATCGGTCCACTGCCCCGGACCTGCCCGTCCGGCCGTGGCCCGATCGGTACCCCGGTGGAGCCGCCCCCCTCGGCGGCCGAGGGCGACGGCGGCAGCCGTACCCCGGAGGAGGAGGCGCCGCGTGCCCCGGACCGGAGTACGGCACCCCGGCCACCCGCCGCGACGCCCAGCCCCGAGCAGCCACCGGCGGTACGGGACCGCAGCACCACCGAACCCGTACACCGAGTCGGCGGCTGACCCTCCCGCACCGGCCCGTACGTCGGCCGCTGCCCCGGACTCCGGGTGCGCCCCCGCCGATCCGGCTACCCTCGCTGTGTACGCGTAGCGAGGAGGTTCCCGCGTGGCCCGGGCGCGCAAGGTGACGGTCAGCACCGACGACCACGGTCACACCGCCGGCTGGGCCGAGGCGGGACCGGACGCCCCACCGGCGGAGCCGGCCCGGACCGATCCCGACGCCGCCGCCTTCTTCGACGTGGACAACACGGTGATGCAGGGCGCCTCCATCTACTGGTTCGCCCGTGGCCTGGCGGCCCGGAACTACCTCACCACCGGCGACCTGGCCCGGTTCGCCTGGCAACAGCTCCGGTTCCGGGTACTCGCCGTCGAGCACGCCGGCAGCATGTCCCGGGTCAAGGAGGCGGCGCTGGCCTTCGTGGCCGGCTGGCGGGTCGAGGACGTCGAGCGGCTCACCGCGGAGATCTTCGACGAGTTGATGGCGCCCCGGATCTGGGCCGGCACCCGGGCCCTGGCCCAGCAGCACCTCGACGCCGGCCAGCGGGTCTGGCTGGTCACCGCCGCACCGGTGGAGATCGGCCGGATCATCGCGGCCCGGCTCGGCCTGACCGGCGCGATCGGCACCGTCGCCGAGATCCGCGACGGCGCCTACACCGGGCGGCTGGTCGGCGACCTGATGCACGGGCCGGCCAAGGCGGACGCGGTGGTGCAGCTCGCCACCGTGGAGGGGCTGGACCTGGCGCGCTGCGCCGCGTACAGCGACTCCGCCAACGACCTGCCGATGCTCTCCGCCGTCGGTCGGGCGGTGGCGATCAACCCGGACGGCACGCTGCTGCGGCACGCCCGCGAGCACGGTTGGTCGGTGCACGACTTCCGGACCGGGCGGAAGGCGGCCCGGATCGCCGTACCCTCGACCGTCGCCGCCGGGCTGGTGGCCGGCGCCGTGACGGCGGGGCTGGCGATGCGTCGCCGGCTGGCCCGGTGACCGGCCCGGCGTCCGGGGCGCGGCTCAGGGTCCGAACGGGTCGGGACGCTTCTCCAGCAACTCGTGCAGGGTCTGCTGGATGGTCTCGCGGACCTGGTCGGCGAGGTTGAAGACCACCAGCGGATCGTCGGCGGAGTCGACCAGGTGCTCGGTGGGGATCGGCGGGCAGAACTGGATCAGCCACTTGCTGGGCAGCGGCACCGCGCCGAGCGGGCCGAGCCACGGGAAGGTCGGCGTCACCGGAAAGTACGGCAGCTTGAGCAGCCGGGCCAGCGGCTTGATGTCGGCGAGCATCGGGTACGTCTCCTCGGCCCCGACGATCGCCACCGGCACGATCGGGGTACCGGTGCGGAGGGCGGCGGAGACGAAGCCGCCCCGGCCGAACCGTTGCAGCTTGTAGCGGTCCGCGTAGAGCTTGCCGACGCCCTTGAAGCCCTCGGGGAAGACGCCGACGAGTTCACCCCGGCCGAGCAGCCGCTCCGCGTCCGAGTTGCAGGCGACGGTGCCGCCGGTCTTGCGGACCAGCTCGGAGACGACCGGCATCCGGAAGACCAGGTCGGCGCCGAGCAGCCGCAGGTAGCGGTGCTTCGGGTGCCGGTCGTGCAGCACGGCGGCCAGCACCAGCGCGTCCATCGCGACCGTGCCGGAGTGGTTGCCGACCACCAGTCCGGCGCCGTCGACCGGCAGGTGGTGCACGCCGGAGACCTCGGTGCGGAACCAGTCGCGGTAGAGCCGGCGCAGCACCGGATAGAAGACCTGGTCGGTCAGCTCGGGGTCGAAGCCGAACTCGTCGACCTCGTACTGCCCGGAGAGGCGTCGGCGCAGGAAGGCCAGCCCGGCGGCGACCCGCCGGTCCCAGACGTCGCCGGACTCGTCCGGTACGGGCGGCCCGGGCCGGTGCCCGTTGCGCCGCGCCGGCCGGTCCAGCTCCGTGCCGTCCGCCTCCGGGGGTACGCCGTACCGCCGGCCGGCCGTGCTCTCCGGATCGTGCTGCACCCCTGCGGCCTCCCCGTTTCCGGTGCCGTTACGCCGGTCGTCCGCGCTGCCGTCGCCGGTCATCGTCCGCCCCGCTCGGCCGGTCCGGCACCGTCGGCCGCGTCGAGCTGGGCGATCCGGTCCCGGACCGTGGCCCGGGTCTGCCGGATGCCGTCAATGATCGCCTGCTCGGCCCGACGGAGCTGCTCCGGCCCGAGCACCGTCCCCTCCCGGTGGCTCGCGATGAACTCCTCGAAGGCGGCGGCGGTCGACCTCGGGGTGAAGCCGAACTCCGTGCTGAGCCTGGTGGTGTCGACCACCCGGCCGTGCACGAACAGGTCGACCTGGTCCAGGCCGTAGCGGGCGAAGCCGAGCACCCGGGCGAGCCCGGCCGCGCCGGAGAGCCCCGGCTCCACCACCGGCAGGGCGACCCGGCCGGCCCGGCGGATCGCCTGGGAGAGCGCCAGCACTCCCGGCCCGGCGACGTTGTAGGTCCCCGGGTGCTCCTCCACCACCGACCGGTGCAGCACCTCCAGTACGTCGTCGAAGTGCACGAACTGGAGCCTCGGGTCCCGCCCGAGCACGGTCGGCACCACGGGCTGGGCGAAGTACCGGGTCAGCGTGGTGTTCGCCATCGAGCCGATGAACGGCGCGAAGCGCAGCACGGTGGCGGTCACGTCGGGGCGGCGCCGCCGGAAGCCGCGGACGTACCCCTCGATGTCGAGGATGTCCCGGGCGAAGCCGCCGCGCGGCACGGCCCGGGGCTCGGTGTCCTCGGTGAAGACCGCCGGGTCCCGGAACGACGCCCCGTAGGCGGCGGTCGACGACCGGACGACCAGCTTGCGCAGCCGGGGCGCCCGCTGGGCGGCGGCGAGCAGCTGCATCGTGCCGATGACGTTCTGCTCCTTCATCGCCGCCCGGCCGCCCTGCTGTGGGTCGGCGGCCGTGACCAGCGCCAGGTGCACGACGGCGTCGGCGTCCAGCTCCTCGACGATGCTGCTCACCGCGCCGGCGTCGGCGCGGACCCGCTCGACGCCGTCGAGCAGCCCGGCGATCTCGGGCGCAGGCTCGTGCACGTCGAGACCGACGACCCGGGCGATCCGGTCGTCGGCGACCAGCCGCGCCGCCACGTGGGCGCCGAGGAACCTGCTGACCCCGGTCACCACGACGACCCCCGGCGCACCGGGGGTGCTACCGGGGGTCACCTCGCGCTCCGCGCGGGACGACCCGGGCCGGACCCGGACCGCCGCGACGTCGTCACGTGGGCCTCCGAAGGTCGACAGTCTGGACGGCTCACCGCCGGCCGGGCAGGCGCCCGGCCGGGGTCACTTGCCGAGACGGCGACGCTGGACGCGGGTCTTGCGCAGCAGCTTGCGGTGCTTCTTCTTGGCCATGCGCTTGCGGCGCTTCTTGACCACCGAGCCCATACGACAGCCCTTCTGATGCGACGTGCTGATCGGACCGGCCCCACCCGGAGGTGCGGCCGGTTACCGAGCTGGACAACGGACCGGGCCGGCACTACGGGCTCGCACCCATATCGGCACGTGGCCACGGTCGCGGTCCAGACTAGCCCTCGGCCGTCAGCCGGGCCAAAGCGCCCCCACGGGGAACCGCCCGACCCCCGTGCGGAACCGCCCGGAACGCTCCGGAACCGTCGCGACATCACGGCTGCGCCGTCAGGCGGTCTCCTGGAAGGCACCGCGCAGGTAGTCGTGCACGGCGTGCTCCGGCACCCGGAACGACCGCCCGACCCGCACGGCGGTCAGCTCGCCGGAGTGCACCAGCCGGTAGACCGTCATCTTCGAGACCCGCATCAGCGTCGCCACCTCGGCGACGGTCAGAAACCTGACCTCCGGCATTCGGCTGTCCGGCTGTGGTGATCCTGCCATGGCTCACCAACCCATCCCAATCCCCGGCGCGTGCCGCCCGACGGGATGCTTCCGCGCGGCAGCTACGCGCGTGTTACCAGTACGGTAACGGGGCGGCTGTGACCGGCGCGATCCCTTCGGGCAATTGATCATCACTGGCTCGCCGGTCGACGCCTGGGAACGAGTCATCCGTGCTCATTCGGCGCGAAGGGCGATCACCGGGTCCAACCGCCCGGCCCGCTGCGCCGGTACCACCCCGAAGATGATCCCGACCGCCGCCGAGACGCCGAACGAGAGCGCCAGCGACCACCAGGTGACCACCGCCGGTACCGGGGAGAGGGCGGCCACCAGCAGCGCGGCGCCCACCCCGAGCGCCATCCCGAGCACCCCGCCGAGCGCGGTCAGCAGTACCGCCTCCAGCAGGAACTGGACCCCGATGTCCCGGGGCCGGGCGCCGACCGCCTTGCGCAGGCCGATCTCCCGGGTCCGCTCGCGTACCGAGACCAGCATGATGTTGGAGACCCCCACGCCGCCGACCAGCAGCGAGATGCCGGCGATCGCGGCCAGCACCCCGGTCAGCACGCCGAGGATGTCGCCGAGTACGCCGAGGATCTGCTCCTGGGTCACCGCGCTGAACTCGGTGTCGGGATGCCGTCGGGTCAGTTCGGCGACCACCCGGGCACCGAGGTCGTCGATCTCCTCCCGGTCCGGCGCCTTGATCGCGATCCCGTCGATCCGCTGGGTGCCGTAGAGCCGGTGCGCGGCGGTGACCGGGATGTGCACCTCGTCGTCCCGGTCCACCCCGAGGCTCTGGCCGAGCGGGGCGAAGACCCCGATCACCCGGAACCGTACGCCGGCGATCGCGACCTGCTGCCCGACCGGCTCCCGGTCGCCGAAGAGGGTACCGGCGACCGTGGACCCGAGCACCGCGACCCGGCGACTGGTGTCCACATCGGACGCCGTGAGGTAGCCGCCCCGGTCGAGTTCCCGGACGAAGACCTCCGGCGTGGTTTCGAGTACCCCCTGCACGGTGGTGAACGCCGAGCGGGTGCCGGCGCGTACCGTCTCGCCGGAGGTGACCGTGACCGCCACCCGGCGCGGGTCGCCGACCACCCGGTTGACCGCCTCGACGTCGGCGAGGGAGAGCCGGGAGACCGCCGGTGCCGCCCCGAAGTCGAGCCGGCCGGGCACCACGACCAGCAGGTTGGAGCCGAGCCCCTCGACCTGCTGCTCCACCTCCCGCTTGGCGCCGGTGCCGATGGCGACCAGCACCACCACGGCGGCCACCCCGATCACCACCCCGAGCATGGTGAGCATGCTGCGCAGCCGGTTCGCCCGCAGGGCGTCCAGCGCGACCCGCCACGCCTCGGCGATCCTCACGAGCCGCTCCCCGATCCGGGGGCGGTGGCCCCACCGGTCCCGGCCGGGGCGTCCGCCGCACCGCGGCGTCCGGTGGCTTCGGTGGCGCCACCGAAGCCACCGAACGGGTGCCCCGAGTCGCTTCCGGACGCTCGTCGGGGCTCCGCGCTGGGAGCGGGATCTACTATCTCAGGCCCGCGCCGCGCCGCCGGCACGGCCGTCG
This sequence comes from Plantactinospora sp. BC1, assembly GCF_003030345.1. Lineage (NCBI taxonomy): Bacteria > Bacillati > Actinomycetota > Actinomycetes > Micromonosporales > Micromonosporaceae > Plantactinospora > Plantactinospora sp. BC1. The sequence continues at coordinate 2,752,945 of NZ_CP028158.1, read as the reverse complement.
GGGTATCCGCCTCCGCCGCCGGTGGTACGGGCGTCGCCGGTTCCGGCTCCCCCGCCGACGTCAGCACCCGGCCGTCGCGCATCGTGATCTGCCGGTGCGCCCGCTCGGCGACCTCCCGGTCGTGGGTGACCAGCACCAGCGCCACCCCGTCGGAGGCGTTCAGCTCCTCCAGCAGGGTCAGCACGGACTCGCCGGTGGCGCTGTCCAGGTTGCCGGTCGGCTCGTCGGCGAGCAGCAGTACCGGGTCGGTGACCAGGGCACGGGCGATCGCCACCCGCTGCTGCTCGCCGCCGGAGAGCTGGTTGGGCCGGTGCTCCAGCCGGTGCCCGAGGCCGACCCGGCCCAGCATCGCCGCCGCCAGCTCCCGCCGCCGCCGGCCGCCGATGCCCCGGTAGACCAGCGGCAGCGCCACGTTGTCGAGCGCGGAGGTCCGGGGCAGCAGGTGGAACGACTGGAAGACGAAGCCGATGGTCTCGTTGCGCAGTGTGGCGAGTTCCCCGGCGTCCAGCGTGGCGACGTCCCGGCCGCCGATCACCAGCCGGCCGGCGGTGGGCCGGTCCAGGCCGCCGAGCAGGTGCATCAGGGTCGACTTGCCCGACCCGGACGGCCCGACGACCGCCAGGTAGTCACCGGCCGCGATGGTCAGCGAGACGCCGCGCAGCGCGGCCACCGAGACCCCGCCCAGCTCGTACGTCCGGACCAGGTCCACCGCCTCGACCGCCACCCCGGACCGCCGGGCCGCCCCGCCGGCTGGCGCATCACCGGCTGACGGGGCGCCGGCTGGCATAGCGCCGGCTCTCGGAGCGCCGGAGCCACCCGTCGGCGAGCCGGTCAACGTACCCGCTCGCCGGGGCGCACCTGGTCGCCGCCGCTGACCACCACCTGCTGGCCCGGCTGCACCCCGCTGACGATCTGCACCAGATCCTGGCCCTGCACCCCGACCGTCACCGGTACCTGCTCGGCGATCCCGTCCTCGACCACCCAGACCGCGTCCCGTCCCTGGTCCGAGTGGAGCGCCGCCGCCGGTACGGTCACCGCGCCGGCCGCCTCGCGGACCCGGAGCCGGACCACGGCGCTCATACCGGGGCGCGGTGCCGGCGCGGCCCGCCCGTCGGCGAAGCGCCCGGAGCCGAGCGAGAGCCGTACCCGGTACGTGACGCCACCCCGGGCCGACGCGGTCGGCAGTACGTCGACCGAGCGGACCCGGGCCGGATATTCCGCCCCGGTCGCGGCGTCCAGCTCCACGCTCGCCGGCACCCCCTGGCCGACCAGCAGCACGTCGGTCTCGTCGACCTCGGCGACCAGGCCGAGGTCGGTCAGGTCCACCACGGTCAGGATCGGGGTACCCGCGCTCACCCGGCCGCCGACCGGCACCGTGCCGTCGACTCCGGCCACCGGCGCGGCCGGGGCGCCACCGCCGAGCGCACCGGCCGGGTCGACCCCGGCGGGCGCACCGAGCCCACCGGTCACGCCCAGCAGCCCGGCGAGCGCCTCGGCCGAACCCGGGGCAGCCGGCGACGCCGCACCGCCGAGCTGCACCACCCCGCCGATCGGCGCCCGCAGCACCAGCGCGTCGACGGTCGCCTTCGCCAGGTCGTACGCCTGCTCGGCCTGGAGACGCTGGGCGGCCGAGAGGGCCCGTACCGCCGAGTTCAGCCCGGCGACGCCGCGCTGGACGGCGCGTACCGCCGTGCTGGCCGTCTCGGCCGCCGCCTCGTACTGCCGCTCCGCGACCCGGACCTGGGCGAGCAGCGCGGCCCGCGCGCCCGGGTCGGTGAGCTTGTCGGCGGCGTCCCGGGCCGCCCGGAACGCCTGATCCGCCGCCCGGTCGGTGCCGCGACGCAACCGGGCCAAATCGGCCCCGCCGCCGACGCCCCGCCCGGCGCTCCGGGCCGCGTCGAGGGCCCGGCGGGCCTTGGCGAGCCGGTCCCGGGCCGAGGGCGAGTGGATGACCGCGAGCACCCGGCCGGCCCTGACCTGGGCACCGGGTCTGACCCGCAACTCGGCCAGGGTGCCGTCGGCGGGGGCGCTCAGGGTCGCCGCCGCCCGCGCGGTGACGCTGGCCGGCGCGTCGACCAGTTCGGCGACGTCGGCCCGCTCCACACTGGCCAGCCCGACCTGCTCGTCGGACTCACAGGAGGCCGCGGAGAGGCCGAACAGGACGGTGGCGGCGACGAGGGTGGCGGAGATGACGGGGCGACGGGGCCGCGGTGCTGCGGACAGGCGCGGCGGAGAGGCGCGACGCACGCCGCCATGGTACGAGCTACCGCCGCCCCCCGCCGGCCCGACGCGCGGGCCGGGCGAGCCCGCTGACCTGCACGTGATCTAGGAGGCGGTCCTCTTCACGTACGCCACGCACTCGTCGTGCAGCTTCGACCAGTCCTGGCCGAACGCCTCCTGGGACGCCTCCGCCTCCGACCTGCCGTCGTGCACCACCAGTTTGAAGAAGGCGAGTACGTCCTTCTCGCCGAACCGGTCCACGAGATGCCGTACGGCGAGATAGCCGACGCCGTAACTGCCGGCGACGTGCCAGTCCTCGGAGCCCCTGCTCGGCGCGACGTCCGCCAGCTTGCCGTTCCAGCCCGAGCCGACCAGCCGGTCGACGTCGTCGAGGCTGCCGTACCGGCTCGCCGCCTTGCCACCCGCCGCCGCCTGCTCGGCGAGTCCCTCCACCAACCACCAGGCATCGTCGTCGATCTGTTCGGCTCCGGCCAGCGAGGAGGCGTGGGTCAGCTCGTGCCGCATCAGGTCGGCGTACTGGCCCGGTACCACGGCCTTGGAGTTGAGCACCAGGTCGTACTGGTCGTCGCCGACCGGTACGGCGTATCCGGCGGTCCAGTCCGGCCGGTTGCCGCCGTACCAGCGGCTCCACTCGTTCGGGCCGGCGTAGAAGATCAGGTAGCGCTCGGGCGGCGAGCCGTCCACGGCGTACCGGTCGGCGACCTTGGCCGCCCGCTCTCCCTCGCGCAGCAGGTCGGGCAGCCGGTCCCGGAACGCCCGGGGCGCCGCGACCAGAGTGCGCTCGCCGATCGAGGCGACCAGTTCGTCGCTCTCCCAGGGCCGTGGCCGGCCCGGTCCACCGGCCCGGTCGGTGTCGATCGCGGAGAGTCGCGGCTGCCCGGCGCTGTCCTTCCACCGGGTGACCATGGTGATCTCGTTCGGTTCGCAGCCGGGGCTCACGAAGCAGTGCGCGACGGTGAGGTTGGCCCGCCACTCGCCGCCCGTGTCGAGCTTGACCACCTGGCCCAGCAGTTTCGGCTCCCACTTGCTGACCCGCATCGCCCGCAGGGTCCGGAATTCGCGCCGGAGCTGCCGGGCGATCGCCGTGTTCGGCTCGGCGAGCCCGACGTAGCCGCTCTCGTCGCCGCCGAGCAGCGCCTTCGCCTGCCCGTCGAGCAGGCCGCGGATCTGCTCGGTGAGCCAGTCGCCGGTGACCGAGACCGGGTCGCCGGCCTTCGGGCTGGCCGCCGCACCGGCACCGCCGGTCGGGCCGGTCGGGCCGGACACCCGGTCGAGCAACGCAGCCCCGATCGCGACCGGCGCCGCGCAGAGCAGCAGGGCCACGACGGTACCGAGGCCCACCCAGAGCGGCCACCGGCGCCGACGCGGCGGTGGCAGAAGATCGGCCGGTGCCGGCCCGTAGCCGCCGGGCACCGGATGTCCGCCCGGCACCGGATGTCCGCCGGGCACCGGATAACCGCCCGGCACCGCATAACCGCCGGCCGACGGATGACCGCCCGGCACCGCATAGCCGCCGGCCGACGGATGACCGCCGGGCACCGGATAACCGCCGGGCGACGAATGACCGCCGGGCACCGGATAACCGCCCGGCATCGCATGACCGCCGGGCGTCGGGTACCCGGTCGGCGGCTGGCCGTACCCGCCGGCCGGGGGGTAGCCGGCCGGCTGGTAGGCGGGCTGGGTCGGCTGGTGGCGGTCGAGGTCCGGCTCGTAACCGGTGGGCCGCACCGGATAACCGCTCACCGGCGGGAGGCCGAGCCCGACCGGTTCGGGCGCGGAGGACGGCTGACCGCCCGGGCGCCGCCACTCGGAGGGCTGGCTGTCGGCCGGTGGATAGCCGATCCGCGGCTCTTGGTCGGCCGGTGGGCGGTGGTGGTAGTCCCCGTCGGTCACGGCCGGAGAGTACGACCAATCGTCCAGCCGTGCGAACCTGCCCTCAGCGGCCCGCCCACGACCCGGCCAGTCGCGCCGCCGGTCGGGAGTACGGCCGCTCGGCGGCGGCCTGCCAGCAGTGTCGTGCCGAGCCGAGCAGCAGGGCCGACGAGACAGCCGAGCCGACCCCGCCGACCAGCGCCTGCACGCCTCCGTTCCCGGGCGGCAGTACGGCGAGCAGCACGCCGCAGACCATGGTCACCGCGACCACCACCGAGGCGAGTACGGCGGTGAGCCGGATCGCCGCCGGCCGGATGTCGAAGTGCCGTGGCCCCCAACGCAGCAGGACGACCGCCACCAGGGCGGCGCCGAGGGCGAGCCCCGCGAAGGTGTCCGTCGCCCGGGCCAGCCACAGGTACGCCGCCCCGGGCTGCGCGCCGTCCCAGAACTGCTGCCAGCCGCCGATCCGGCCCAACAACTCCGTCGTGCCGTACTGGGCGCCGAGCACTCCGAGGAGCAGCAGCGCCGTACGCCGCCCCTGTGCCACCGCCAGCACGTCCTGTAGCCCGGCCGCGATCCGCTGCGCCGAACCGAACTCCCGTACGGCCAGTCGTTGCGCCTCCGTGGCGGTCTGGCCGTCGTGCCGGTACGCCTCGGCGGCGTCGACCAGCGCGTCCCGGATCTCGGCCAGCATGTCGGCCCGCAACCTCGCGGCACCGCGCAACCGGTCGCCGACCGCGCGGACGTAGTCGTCGATCGGGGCGGTCACCGGTTCAGTCTCTCCCGACCGGGGGCGGGCGGCCATCCGGAGGAACCCTGACCTCGATCCGACCCGTTTCACGCGGCCACCGCCCGAACGCGCCGGATGAGCCGCCTGCGCCACCTGCGCTCGATGTACGAATTGTGCCCTCCCCGGATGACTCGGCCGTTAAGAGAGGTCCGTCCAAAGCCGTCACCGTCTGCTTTTTTCTGCCCGAAATTGGATTGCCAGGATCTGCCCCGCATCTATCCGGTTAGCGCTTTTCGAGCGCTCAGAGCCCTTAATTCCACTGGTTCGTGGGTTTTCTTCATATAGGCCCGCCGTGCACTGAAGAGCACCGTACGGTGACCTTAAGTGGCTACAACCTATTTGTGGCCCTCCGCGCCCCAGATGGTGCGGCCGTGTCTTGTATTCGAAAGGCAGGGAGCTTGATGTCCGAATTCCAAGGGAGCCACCCGGATCCCCGTCAGCCCACGACTCGGCCGAAAAGGCGTCGGTCCCGGTGGTTCTTAGCCGGCGGCATCGTCGCCGGCAGCCTGGTGGCCGGCGCGGCCGGCCTGGCCGGCGTCGCCACCCTGGCCGGTGACAAGGGCCTGGCAGACGTGGACCTGGGGCAGTTGTCGATCGTCGCCGCCGCCAACGACGACAAGGGCGACGAAGGCAGGGACCGGGGCAAGCACGAAGATCCCAAGGACCCGAACGGCAAGCACGAGGGTGGCGAGGACTCCCAGGGTGGCAACTGGCAGGACTACTGCAAGCCCGGCGGTGGCCGGCAGGGCCACGACGACAAGAAGGCCGAAGAGTCGAAGGCCGCGCCACGCGACACGAAGGACTCGAAGGCGAAGCCCGAGGAGGCGAAGCCCGAGGAGTCGAAGGACCCGAAGGCCGGACCGACGGCGACCAAGGACCCGAAGGCCGGACCGACCGCCGAGTCCAAGGACTCGAAGGCGAAGCCCGAGGAGGCGAAGCCCGAGGAGTCGAAGGACCCCAAGGCCGGACCGACGGCGACCAAGGACCCCAAGGCCGGACCGACCGCGACCAAGGACCCGAAGGCCGGACCGGCCGCCGAGTCCAAGGACGCCAAGGAGAAGCACGAGGGTTCCAAGGACGACAAGGACGCCAAGGACAAGCACGAGGGCTCCAAGGACGACAAGGACGCCAAGGACTCCAACGGCTCCGGCTGGCAGGGTGGCTCGCAGGGCGGATCGCAGAGCGGTTCCGGCTGGCAGGGCGGCTCGCAGGGTGGCGACGAGAAGGACTCGTCCGGGGAGACTCCCGGCTCCGACAGCTCTCGTTGGCACGGCGGCTCCCAGAGCGGCGGCGAGAACGGCTCGGGTTGGCAGGGTTCCGGCTCGGAGGGCTCGGGCTGGAACGGCGGGTCCCAGGAGGGCCGCGAAGGCTGCGGTTCGGACAAGCGCGAGGACGAGAAGGTGACGTCCGTACCGTGCGACCCCGACAAGCTCATCGCCGCGCTGGTGCACGCCAACGCCGAGGGCGGCGGCAGCCTCAAGCTCGCGCCGAAGTGCACCTACACGCTCACCGCGTACGACGACAGCGGCGAGAAGCACAACGGCAAGGGCGAGAAGGACTACGGCAAGGCGCCGACCGACGCCGCCAACGGTCCTGCCGGCGCGTCGGCGGCCGCGGGCAGCCAGAACGGCAAGAAGGACGAGAAGAAGCACGACAAGAAGAACGACCGGTCCGGTCTGCCGGTGATCAAGGCCCCGATCAAGATCAAGGGTGAGGGCGCGACCATCACCCGGGACAGCTACGCCAAGGACTTCCGCTTCTTCACCGTCCGGGACGGCGGGGAGCTGGAGTTGAGCGAGGTCTTCCTGGAGAACGGGCGGGCGGACACCGGCGGCGCGATCTCGGTCGACCACGGCGCCAGCGCCAAGGTCAAGCGGGTCACCATCTCGGACAGCACCGCACTCGCCAAGGACGGCGGCGGCGGCGCGATCTTCAACGACGGCCACCTGGCGGTCGCGGAGAGCAAGTTCGAGGAGAACAACTCCGCCGGCAACGGTGGCGGGATCCTCAACGGTGGTGTCCTCACCGTGGAGAAGTCCGAGTTCTTCAGCAACAGCGCCGACAAGGCCGGCGGTGGGCTCGCCAACTACCAGGGGGCGGCCGACATCACCAAGAGCGCCTTCGAGCACAACAACGCGGCAGAGGGCGGCGGCATCGCCAGCGTCTCGGCCCGGACCAAGGTCTGGGACGGCGAGGTCAACGGCAACACCGCGAAGGTCGGCGGCGGCCTCTTCAACAAGGACGCCACCCTCACGGTCCGGGGGCTGCACGTCAGCAAGAACCTCGGCACCAAGGACGGCGGCGGCATCGCCACCATCAAGGGCCTGCTCACGGTGGACGACAGCAAGATCACCAAGAACACCACCCGGGGTGACGGCGGCGGCATCTTCGCCGAGAAGTCCGAGGTGATCGTGCGGAACACCGAGGTCAGCAAGAACAGCGCCGTCGGCGCACGTTCGGTCGGTGGCGGCATCGCGGTCGAGGGCGGTTCACTCGAACTGAAGAAGAGCAAGATCGTCGAGAACGACGCGACCAAGAAGGGCGGCGGGCTCTTCGCCGAGCACGCCAAGGTCAAGGTGGACGACGACACCGTCATCAGCAAGAACCGGCCCGACAACTGCGCCGGCAAGGAAACGATCGACAACTGCTTCGCCTGATCCTCGACATCCGAGGCGCAGGTGACCGGGGACGGGTAGCCGGCAACGGAGACCACCACCGGTGACGGAGCGGACGCATCCGGTCCGTCGGGGGAAACGATCAGCAGATCGCACCCTCGGCGGGCCGGATGCGCCTTTTCGGGTACCCGGCAGGGCCGGGCGGGTGGGTCAGGCGACGTCGAGGACCCGGCGTACCCGGGACAGCCGGCCCGCCGCCAGGTCCGGGCCGTCGATCCAGAACGAGACACCGACCAGTTCGCCCCAGGCGGTCCCCTCCTCGGCCTCAAGGGTCAGCAGCGGCCGGTGGCCAGGCAGTTCCGCCACCGGATCGTCCGGCCAGCCCAGCAGTCGGTGCCGCACCGTCGGCAGCCGGTCGCGGATCTCGGCGACCAGGCTCATCACCCTGATCGGGTCGGTCGAGAAGACCGGCGCGAGTTCCGGCTCGGCGTAGTCGGGGGCGGCCAGGACCGGGGCGGCGACCAGCGGCAGCGCCGGGATCGGCACCACCTCCGGCGGGGCGGCCCGGTCCGGCACCCCGACGGGTACGTGCAGCACGACGCAACCGTCGTCACCCGGGTCCGCCCCGAAGTCGGCGTGCTGCCACTCGTCGACGAAGAAGAGCAGCGCCCCGTCCCGGGGCAGTGTCCACTCCGGACCGAGTAGCGGCGCCAGCGCGGCACAGTCGAGCCGGGCCAGCAGCGTCATCGGCCGACCCCGGTGGTGCGGCCACGGCACGTCGTCCGGCAGCCCGGGCAGCCCGCCGTACCAGCCGGCGACCGGGCCGGGAGTTCCGCCGTTGCGGGACCGGGCCGGTACGGCGAGTCCGACCGAGGGGCGGAGCAGGCCGAGGATCTGTTCGACCAGATCGGGAGCCGCAGGTGCCCGGGGTGAGTCGGCGAGGGCGGCACGCAACGCCGCCACCGCGCGGAAGAAGTCCATATCGTCCGAGGATGCCAGGCCGAGCGGGCCGATCCCAGTCAGGCCGAGCGCCGGGCGGGACCGAGGACCGGGCGCTATCCCCGGGTCGCCACGGCGCGGGCGAAGAACGCCAGGTTGGCCGGGCGCTCGGCGAGCCGACGCATCAGGTAGCCGTACCAGTCGGTGCCGTACGGCAGGTAGACGCGTACCGTGTGGCCGGCCTCGGCGAGCCGGTTCTGCTCGTCCGGGCGTACCCCGTAGAGGAGCTGGAACTCGAACTCCTCCGGCGTACGGTCGAACCACCGGGACCGGTCCTCGGCGATCGCGATCAGCCGGGGGTCGTGGGTGGCGACCATCGGGTACCCCTGGCCGGCGAGCAGGACGTTCAGGCACCGGACGTACGATTTGTCCACTTCCCGGGCGGACTGGTACGCCACCGACTCCGGCTCCTTGTAGGCCCCCTTGCAGAGCCGCACCCGCGACCCCGGGGTGGCCAGCTCCCGACAGTCCGCCTCGGTACGCCGCAGGTACGCCTGGAGCACCGCCCCGGTACCCGGAAAGTCCTTGCGCAGCTCGGCGAGGATGTCCAGGGTCGAGTCGGTGGTGGTGTGGTCCTCCATGTCCAGGGTGACCGTCGTCCCCGCCGAGGCGGCGGCGGCGCAGATCGCGTGCGCGTGCTCCCGGGCCAGCCGCTCGTCGAACTTCTGCCCGAGCGCGGAGAGCTTGACGCTGACCTCGGCCGGCGGGGTGAGCCCGGCCCCGGCGAGCCCGCCGAGCAGGGCCAGGTACTCGTCCCGGACGGCGATCGCCTGGTCCGCACTGACGGTGTCCTCGCCCAGGTGGTCGATGGAGACCGCGAGACCGTCGGCGACGAGCTGGCGGGTGGCGCGCAGCGCGTCGTCGGTGGTGGTGCCGGCGACGAACCGGCGTACGACGTCCCGGGTGAACGGGGCCGTCTCGACGAGCCGCTCGATCCGGGATGACCGGGAGGCGGCGAGGATGACCGATCGGAGCATGAGCTGAGCGTAACGCCAGCCGCTTGCCCGTACGCGGGGACCGGAGGCCCGGCAGTCCTCCGCCGCCACCCTCTCCCGACCTCCGACTTACCGGACGAAGAGTGGCGTTGGCTGCGATTCCGCCCGGGACCATTGTTATCGGATCATCGTCTGGTCCGCAGGCGGTTGCTCGGTGACCGGCGGGCGTCCGGTGCCCGCGCCACCGACCGGCCGGTCCCGGAGCACCGATCGCTACTCGCCGTTCCTTCCCCGCTACATGGGCGCGCCACCGGAGCCGTAAGTCGTCTACGGTTGTCGGGTGAACTTCGACGCGTACGCCCGGACCGGGGTCGATCTCGTCAACGCGCGACTCGACGACCTCGACGGCCTGCGGGCCGTTTTCACCGACGAACACGGCTGGATGCGCGACGAGGTGACCGAACGGGACGTCGCCGCCTTCCGTCGGGCCCAGAAACGCCTGCGGGACGTCTTCGAATTCGGTTCCTCGGGACGGGACGCCGACGCGGTGACCGAACTGAATTCACTTCTGGAGAGTTATCCCGTCCAGCCACGGATATCCGGGCACGACGCCAAGGACTGGCACATGCACGTGACCAGCCGGGGCGCCTCGGTGAGTGCCGAGTTCCTCGCCGGTGCGGTCTGGGGCCTCTCGGTCTGGCTGTGCGAGTACGGCAGTTCCCGGTTCGGCGTCTGCGCCGACGACCGGTGCGGCAACGTCTACCTGGACACCTCGTCCAACTGCTGCCGCCGGTTCTGCTCGGAACGCTGCGCCACCCGGTCACACGTGGCGGCGCACCGGGCCCGGAAGCGGGCCGCGGTGGAGGCGCAGGCACCGGTCGCGACCGGGATCGAGGAGAAGACCCCGACTCCGGTCGGCTGACCGTCCCGCGGCGACGCCGCCCCTGCCCACAGCGCCGGGGCGGCCGGGCCGTCAGCGCTCCTCGCGGAACTCCACGTGCCGGCGGAGCACCGGGTCGTACTTGCGCACCACCAGCCGGTCCGGGTCGTTACGGCGGTTCTTCCGGGTCACGTACGTGTAGCCGCTGCCGCCGGTGCTGCGCAGCTTCACGATCGGGCGTACGTCGTTGCGCCGGGCCATCAGAGCGTCACCTCCCGCCGCACCGAGACCCGCTCGGTGCCGTCACTCGGCTTGGCGTCCACGCGGGCGACTCGTCTGGACATCTGTTCCTCCTCGACCGCGAAGTACCGCGGCGACCGGTTTCGTCCCGACCAGGACCTTCCCCCGGCCCCGCCCGCCGAGTTCCACCGGGCGGGCGACTCTAACCCCGCCGCCCGGCCCCGTCCGCCGGCCGCTCCCAGCGCCGCCCCCACCCCGGGCTCGCCACCAGGCGCCCGACCACCGCTACGCACCGTCCAGTTCGGACGGCGGGTCCGGCCAGGTGCGGGCCTCGGAGCGGAACAGTTCGGGATCACTGGCCACCGGGATCACACAGAGCAGGTGACCGCCCGGTGCCCGGAGCACGTGGCACTCCAGCCAGGTCGCGACCTCGGTGGCGCCGAGTGCGATCAGCCGGGCCACCTCGGCCGGCACGTCGTCCGTCTCGATGTCGAGGTGGTAGCGGGCCGGAGCGTCGACGGACTGGATCGCCGTGGTGAGCCCGGGAATCGCCCGGCTCAACACCTGGAACTGCGGTTCGCCCGGCTCCGGCCGGGCCGGGGTGCCGAACACCCCCGACCAGAAGTCGGCGGCGGCGTCGACCTCCCCCTCCGGCGTGTCGATGATGATCGCGTACGTCCGGGAACGATGCATCGACAGGACTTTACCCGGATCGGCCGGACGGGGCGCCGAAGCTCAGCGCCGGTCGGCTCCGGTCAGGTCAGCTCAGGTCAGGTCAGTCAGCTCAGGTCAGTCAGGTCGAGCCGCCAGTCGTTGGAGCGCATCAGCCGCCCCTTCGGGAACTCGAAGTCGGTCTCGCCGCGGAACTCGAACCCGGCCTTACGGCAGACCGCGTTGGAGGCGGCGTTGTCGACCGAGGGATAGGCGTGGGCGTACCGGCGGTCTCGCCGCGCGCGGGCCTCGTCGACGACGGCCAGCAGCGCCGCCGTGGCCAGCCCTCTGCCCTGGTGTTCCGGCAGGATGCTCCAGCCGATCTCGTAGACCGGCTCGCCGTGCCAGTCCCGTTCCCAGTAGCCGACGCTGCCGACCGCAACCCCGTCCGGCAGGGCGACCACCCGGAACATGCACCCCTGCCTGCCACCGCCGAACCGGAGGTACCGCTCGTGCCGGGCGAGGACCTGCTCCTCGGTCTCCGGGCCGCCCAGGTGCCGCTTCATCTCCGGGATGTTGATCCGGCGGAGCAGGTCGAGGTCACCCTCGCTCCACGGCTCGATCCGGACCCGATCCGCTCCTCCGGCCACGTCACCCCACCTTTCCGCTCGTCGCTCTCCGCCATTCAAGCCGGTCGGGGCGACGATCCCGCCGGAAACCACCGCCGGTGGCCGCCGGCTCGCCGCCTCGGCGCACCCGCGCCCGGTGGCGGGCGCTGCGGTTCCCGCTTTCTACCGCGCGGGAAACGCCGCCGGGCGGCAGGACGGGACGTCGACTCACGGAGCGGGGTCGGGGCGCGGCGCGGTGGCCAACCGGTCGAGCTTCCAGCTGCCGAGCGCCTGGTCACGCTGCTCGGCTAGCAGCCGCAGCGCCGCCCCGGATCCGCCCTCGTGCCATTGCTCGCAGAGCCGCTCGTAGAAGGTGCCCCGTTCCGCCAGCCGCCGGCCGCCCCGGCCGGAAGCCGTACCGGCCTTCTGCCGGCACAGCGCGGCGAGCTGCTCGGCGGGTTCGACAGGTGATCCACTGCCGGTGACCACCCGCCAGCCGGGTAGGTGGTCCCAGTGCTTGCCGCGCCGGTGCGGATCCTGGGCGAAGTCCCGCTCGGCCACCTCGGCGAGACGCTCGGCCGGCCAGGCGTCGATCTCCGGCAGGCCCGCGTCCAGTACGAACCGCCGGATGGCGTCGGCCGCGTCGTCGGCGAGCAGGTCGACGGTACGCGGACCGGAGCGGACCTCGTCCATCCGGATGCCGTACGTCAGGCCGAAGCCGAGCGGCGGCGTCACCAGCGGCTGCACCCCGGCGCCGACCCACCCCACGGGCCGGCTCGGCGAACCGGAGTAGCCGATCCAGCGGAGTGCCCAGTCCAGCGGCTCCCGGACCAGCGACATGCCCAGCCCGGTGCCCCGGACCGACCACTCGCCGGGAAGCGCGGGCCGCAGCTCGAAGAGGATCTGCCGCCACCGTCGGGCCCGCTGGGCAGACACCGTCATGCGCACCTTCCGGGGGTACGGGGCCGGGACGACCGGTCACTCTACCGAGCGCCCCCGTCGGCCCGGCCACTGTCAGGCGCGTTCGGGAAAGTCGTCCGGTGGATAGACCACCGACCACGGTCGGGGCTGGCCCGGCCGCAGCACGGTCGGGGCGGCCGGTGCCGGGCCGGCGAGGATCTCGGCGGCGGTCTCGGCGAAGGTCGACGCGGCCGGATGCGCCGCCCGGTCCGGCCAGACCGCCGAGGTGCGGCGCCGCAACACCGGTTCGGTCAACGGCCGCCAGGCGACCCGCGGCTCCCGGCGGGCCGTCGACTCCGGCTCGAACGCCACGCACCCCCGGGCGAGCACCAGAGCCAACAGGAACTCGGGGTTGCCGGCGTGCCGGACCCGCCGGGGCGTGAAGCCGTGCCGGCGGCAGACGTCGAGAACCTGGTCGTGCCAGTCCGGCGCGGTGGCCCGAGGAAAGATCGCCAGGTCGTACCCGGCGAGGTCGGCCAGGGTCACCTCCCGCAGCTGGGCCAGCGGCGAGGCACGCGGCAGCAGTACTCCCAACCGGACCTCGACGGCCGGCCCGACCCGCAGCCCCTCGCCCCGGACCGGATGGTGCACCAGCCCGACGTCGAGGCGGGCCTCGGCGAGCATCCGCAGCTGCTCCGCGCTGGTCAGCTCGTGCAGGTCCACGTCGAGCCCGGGTGCCCGGTCGGCCATCCCGGCCAGCAGCGCCTAAAGCGTGACGGCCGGGGTCTCCGGCGGTACCCCGGCCCGCAACGTCCCGATCTCGCCGTCCCGGGCCTTGCGCATCACGATCCGGATGCGTTCCTCGGCGGCGAGCAGGGTCGGCGCCTCGGCCAGCAGGAGTTGCCCGGCGGTGGTCAGGCTGATCTGGCGCCGGGAGCGGTCGAAGAGCACGACGCCGAGTTCCCGCTCCAGCCGCTGGATCGACTGGCTCAGCGGCGGCTGGGCGATGCCGAGGATCTCGGCGGCCCGGCCGAAGTGCAGCTCCTCGGCCACCACGACGAACTGCCGCAGGTGCCGGGCCAGGTCCACCCGGCCGATGATATGAGTTCGGATATCGGAGCCGCCCGCCGGCCGGCTATCGTCGCCAGGTGCCGACCCTGGAAGCCATCACCGGGATATTCGACGAGGTGGGAGTCGACGCCCGGCTGCACGTCACCGACATCGACGGCGGGGCCGAGCTGGGCGTCGGCGCCGACGACCAGGTGGTGCTCGCCTCGATCTTCAAGATCCTGCTGGTCCTGGAGTTCGCCCGGCAGGCCGCCGCCGGGCAGCTCGACCCGACCGAGCGGGTGGTGGTGCGCGCCGAGGACCGGTTGGGCGGCTGGGGTACGGCCGGCTGCGCCGACGACGTCGAGGTGTCGCTGCGCGACCTGGCGTACTTCGCGATGACGGTCACCGACAACAGCGCCGCCGACCTGCTGCTGCGCCGGGTCGGCCCGGACGTGCTGCCGCTGCTCGCGGCCGAGCTGGGGCTGACCCGCACCCGGATTCTCGGCGGGCCCCGGCAACTCCTGGAGTCGATGTACGCCGACGTCGGCGCGCGGGACGACGCCGAGTTCGCCCAGATCTTCCCGCTGCTGCCGGAGGAGCGGATCCGGGCGATGCGGGTGCACGACCCGGAGCGGACCACCTCCAGCACGGCCCGGGACGTCACCCGGCTGCTCGGGCTGATCTGGCGGGACGAGGCGGGCCCGGCCCCGGCGGGTGCGCTGGTCCGGGAACTCATGGGCCGGCAGCTCTTCTGGACCCGGATCGCCTCCGGCTTCCCGCCCGGGGTACGGGTGGCCGCGAAGACCGGCACCCTGCCCGGCCTGCACGCCGAGGCCGGGGTCGCGGAGTATCCGGACGGCGGCCGGTACGCGATCGCGGTCTTCGCCCGGACCCGGCGGCTGGCCACCCGCCGGATCGACGTCGACCTGGCGATCGGCGAGGCGGCCCGGACCGCCGTCGAGGCCCTGCGGGCCGGCTGACCGGTCCCGGCCCACCCCCGCGAGCTGGTCTGATACTCGAACCAATATCGGCCGCCCCGCCGGTGGGAGAGCGGAACGGACGGCGGGGCGGTCAGGCCCGGAGGAAGCGGTCGACCGGCAGCGGACGGTCGGCGATCCGAATGTCGCCGATCCACCCGTAGAAGCCCGGCCGCAGAATCCGGTCGCGGTGGTCCGCCCCGACCAGCCACGAGTCGCCCGAGGCGGCCAGCCCGGACGCCGCGACGGAGGGGTTGCGGAGCAGCCGTGCGCCGTCGACGTAGAGGGTGCTGAGCCGGCCGTCGTTCACCACCGCGACGTGGAACCATTCCCCGGCGGTCAGCTCGTGCCCCCAGTTGGCGACGATGCCGTCCAGTTCGACCGGGAAGACGGCCCACTTCAGCGCCATCCCGGCGGAGAGCCCCAGCAGCGCGGTCGGCTCCGCCGGGTCGGCCCCGGTCTTGCCGGCGTCCCGGCCGGTGCCGTACCGGCTGAGGATGCCCATCCCGGCCGAGCCGATCTGCCGGACGTCGGCCGGCAGCTTCACGAACGCCTCGATCGTGTAGCCGTGCCCGAACGTCGCCGTGTTCAGCGGCGCACCGTCGACCGTACCCAGACAGCCGCCCGGGGTCGCCTGCCGGCCGCCGGAGAAGAAGAGGCTGGCGTGTGCCGGCTGGTCGTCGTGGTGCTCGGTCGACCAGCGCAGCGCCTCCGGCCGGCCACCGGGCAGGCTGAGCCGGGTCAGGTGGTTGCCCCGGCCGGAGAGATCCTCGATTCGGTGGCCGTCCGGTACCGCCGCACCGTCCCGCCCCTGGTCGAACCGCCAGTACGCGACGACGCCGTCACCGACCACGGCGGCCGGCCCGCGCGGTGCGCGGCGGGCGACCGGGGCGAAGCCGGCGAACCGGTCGGCGAAGTCGATCGCCAGGCTGAACCGGTTGGCCGGGTCGGTCAGCTCGACCTCCCGCCGGGCCAGCACATTGCGCCGCTGCGCCGGCTGGCCGAGGATCCACGGCGAGAGCGTCTCGACGTCGATCGTGTTCCGGGCCAGGTCGAACGAGTAGAGCCGGAGCATCCCGCCGCCGCCGTAGTAGCGGTCCTGGTAGTTGGCGATGTGCACCTGCACGTCCCGGCCGGCGCTGTTGCGCAGCACGGTGCGTCCCGGCGGCCAGTAGTGCCCGTTGAGGGTGAGGAAGATCTGGTCACTGTCCCTGACGAGCCGGTCCCAGAGCCGCTGGCCGTGCCCGGAGAGCCAGGTGGCACCGGCGTGGTCGGCGTCGGCCAGGTCGTGGGTGGTCAGGATCGCCGGGCTGGTCGGATGCGCCGCCAGCACCGACCGCGCCCAGTCGAGCGTGGCGTCCGACGGTCGCCAGTCCAGCGCCAGCAGCAGCCACTCGCGTCCGGCGGCGGTGAAGACGTGGTACGTGTTGTAGCCGTCCGGCGTGCCGCCGCCGTACGTCGGCAGCCGGCATGACCGGTGCGGTCCGAAGACCTCCAGGTAGGGGCTCGGTCCACGCTGGTCGGTGGTGGAGGCGTCGACGTCGTGGTTGCCGGCCAGCACGCTGTACGGCATCCGGTGTCGGTCGAGGATCCCGAAGACCCGGCCCGCCTCGGCCAGCTCGGCGGCGGCTCCGTTCTCGACGATGTCGCCGAGGTGGGCGGTGAGGACGATGTTCCGCTCCGCCCGGTGCGCCACGAGCCAGCGCAGCGTCGCGGCGAGCGGCGCGCTGTCGCCCCGCTCGCCGTCGAAGAGGTACTGGGTGTCCGGGATGACGGCGAGGGTGAACCGGGGCGAGCCGGTGTCCGGAGCCGGCTCGTCGGCGTCGACCCGCTGCCAGGCGAGGGTGGCGGCCGGCAGCAGCGCCCCGGTGGTGACGCCGCTGACCATCCCGGCCCCGACCAGTCCGGCGCCCTGGAGGAACCCGCGCCGGCTCGGGTTCTGTTCCATCGTCGTACTCCTCGGATCGTCGTTCCGCGGACCGTCGCGCCGTGGATTGTCGTACTCCGCGGTTGTCGTTCCTCAGATCGTCGTACTCCTCGGGTCATGGCGGTCGCGCCGCGCCGGGATTGCCGGCGCCGCAGGGCGGTGCGGAGGCGGTGGCCCGGTGGTGGCGGCTACTTCCGGGAGGCGTGCCGGGCCAGGACCCGGGTCCGGAGCGTCACCGGCCGGTCGCCGTGCCGGCGCTGGTGGACGGCGTAGCCGACGAGCAGGGCCAGCACGATCGCGGACCCGGCCAGGCCGGCGAGCAGGACGGTACGGCTCCGGTCGGCCGGTTTGGCCACGGCGCCGGGACGGGCGAAGGTCACCTGGCCGGTGGCGGTACGCCTGGTCCAGCCGCTGGCCAGTTCCAGCTTGGCGGTCCACGGGCCGTCCGGGGTGTTCCGGCCGATCGGCACCTGCACGGTCGCGGTGGCGCCGAGGGCGAGGGTGGGTGCCTCGACCTTGAACGGGCCACTGTTGAGGTTGTCCGGTCCGTCCTTGAGCTGGAGTGTGCCGTCGAGGTCGAGGGCCCGCTTGCCGGTGTTGGTCACCGAGGCGGTGAGCGTGGCGGTGCCGTCGGGGGCCCGGGTGCCGGTCAGGTCGGTGATGGTGAAGTCGGACGCTGGTTCGCCCCCGGGACCGACGGAGAGGTAGATCCGGATCCCGGCCCGGCCGATGTGCCGCACGGTGGAGTCGGCGAGACCGGCGGTCTGCGCCCAGAGCACGGCATAGCGTTCCCCGGCCGCGGCGTCCTCGGGGACCCTGATCGTGGTCCACACCGTCGCCCGTTCGTCGGGATCGAGGTCGAGGCGGTTGCGGTCCACGGTCACCCAACTGGACAGCTCGTTCGCGGTCCGATCGGGGGCGACGACCCAGGTGGCCTTGTCGACGGTGGCCGCCGCCGGATAGACGGCGACCTCGCGGCGGATCTCCGAGGCGCTGGAGACGACGATCCGGCGGCGGACCGTGGTGCCAGGCTTCACGTGGTCGACGATGTAGTGGTAGGCGCGGCTGTCCTCGCGCCGGTTCACCGGCGCGTCGAGCAGCCGGACGCTCACCCCTACCTGCGGGGCCGTGGACGCGGCCGGTGGGGACGGGTCGGCGGCGGCGCCGGGCGCTCCCGCCAGCACGAGTACGGCGAGGGTGAGGGCGCAGCCCGCCAGGGACCGCCGGTTACGACACAGAATGGGTTACCGTCCCGGTGTACAGGCCGCCGACCGCGTCGGGCGGGATGTTGATCACCAACGTCGGGTTCCAGCTGGCGGAGTTGTTGCCGCTGCCGGAGGTCTTGGCGAAGGCCGTGCGGGGCACGCTGAGGCTGACCCGGTCCGCCTCGGTGGGCTGGCCGGGAACGAAGGTGCCGGTGCCGGTCGTGGAGGTCGCCGGCCCGGACCAGTACTCGACCAGTTGTGGCTGGATGATCTGCCCGGGGTCGCCGTCACCGGTGCGGAACTCGCTGGAGACGACCGAGGCGGTCCAGGTGGCGTTCGCGGCAGCCCGCTGGTCACGGACGGTCACGGTGCCCAACTGTCCGCTCAGGCGTTGCCCGGGGAAGGCCGAGCCGAGGTTGACCGCGGCGGGCGCCTCGATGGTGAGGTTGGCCGTGGCGACGGTGAACGTCACGATGGTGTCTGCGGACGGCTGGGCCGCTGCCGGCGTGGCGATCAACAGGGTGGCTGCGGCGAGGCAGAACGTGGGCGCGAGCATCTTCTTCATGTAGGAGTTGTAACACACCAAAGCCGTCTAAATAGGGCATTCGACGCCAGACTGGCAGGAGCATGGACGCGGCGGTCAGGAAACGGAATGCGTGACCGTACCTCGGTAGAGGCCGACGACCGCGCCCGACGGAATACTGACCACCAGGGTCGGCATCCAGCTCACCCGATTGTTGGCGTTGCCGGAGGTCTTCCGGAACGCGATGCGAGGCACCGTCAACGTCTGCGCCTGCGCGCTGGTTAGCTGACCGGGCACCAGGTTGCCGCCCCCGGTGTGCCGGGTGGCCGGGCCGGACCAGTACGACACCCGGCTGGTGGGGATGGTCTGCGCCGCCGAACCGGAACCGGTGATGAACGGCGTCGAGGTCACCGTCACCGTCCAGGTGTTCGGGTTGATCGGCCGGCTGTCCCGCACGGTGACCACGCCGAGCCGGCGGCTGAGGGTGGCGCCGGGCAGACCGGCCCCGAGGCTGGCCGTCGCCGGGACCGTGATCGACAGGTCGGTCTGCCGCAGCCGGGAAACCACGAACGTAGCAGCGGCGGCCGGCTCGGCCGGCAGAACCGCTGGAACGGCACCCGACAGGAGAATAATTCCCCCTAAGGTCCTCAAACATCTCACGGACGGAGTATATGGCCTTGAATCGGACAAGGAGTGAGCTGCCGCTCCGCCGTGGGACTGGCGAACCGCACGGCCGGGTTAGCCGCCCGATGGCCGGCTGCGCGTCGCGACGGCGTACGTGAGTGGTCGCCGACCGGGTGATCGGCATCCAGGTGGCGGCCTCGGCGGCCGGGGCGGCGATCGTGCCGGCCACGGTCGGCGTGATCCTGGACCGGTCCGGTGCCGGATCGCTCGGCCCGTGCCTGCTGGTCCTGGCCCTGGCGGAGTCCGCGTGGACCCGTTCACCGGTGGTCAGGATGAGCAGGGGGAACATCGGTGCCGCCGCGAGGCCGAGCAGGACGATGCCGGCGGTCGCGTACGGCCGGGAAGCAGCAGCAGGACGGCGGCCGTGACGGTCGTGGCGAGGGCCGCCCGGAGTACCAGGTGTGCCCCGCACCGGTCGGCGACCGGGCCGAGGAGCAGGCGCCCGACGAGCAGCGCGACCCAGTAGCCGGAGACGGTCAGCGCGGCCGACCCGGCGGACACTCCCGCCGCCTCGGTCAGGTGCAGGTACGCCCAGAGGAGGGCGCGGCGATGCTGGCCGGGGGCGGGGTCAGGTCGGGCCTGACCCGGCGGGACGGTCGTCGGTGTGCTGGTGGTGGATCGAGGAGCTGGCCCGGCCGGTGCGGGCCAGCGGCTTGCTGCCGAGGTGCGGGTCGAACATCGCCAGGTGGGAGTCGCGCGGTACCGGCCCGCCCCGCCACATCCGGGGCGACCGGACGCCGTACTCGAACATGGCGGCATAGCCGAGGAATCCGAGGGCCAGCACGATCAGGGCGATCTCGGCCGCGGCGAGGAGCAGCGGCCAGAGCGGGCTGGTGGCCGAGACGACGGCGTCGATGCCGATGCCGTAGACCAGGGCGGCGACGGCCAGCAGGGCGGCGCCGAGGCTGTACGCGACGAAGCGGTGCCGCCGGGTCAGGGCGGTGGAGTAGACGGTGAAGACGACCGTCTGTCCACAGTGCCCGCACTGGATCCGCTGCTCGGCCTTGCCGTGTGTCGGGCGTTTGGCGGTACGGGCCGTCTCGCAGTATTGGATGCCGAAGCCGCCACCGTCCGAGGCCAGGTCCAGGACATGCCCCGCTTCGAGGCGTATCCGATCTCGGACGTGCCAGAACGCCACCCGATCCTCCCGCAGAGGTCAGACATCCATGTACGGCTATCCTGGCACATTTCGGCATGGATTCCCTCTGCTGCCGAACGTGAGAGATTAGCGACATCTGTGCGCGTCGGCCCAGGTTCGATGTGGATGCGGGTGGACAGGCGCCATCCCAGCCGCCCGGCGGTGACGGCTGCTCCTGGCCCGGCAGTGGGCCGAGGTACGGGTCGACCGGCGGCGGCAGGTCGGGATCGAGCGGCGCGCTGGCGTACGGGTCGACTGGTGCGGCCAGGTACGGTTCGGTCGGCGGATGCGGGTACGCGCCGGTGGGTGAACCGGAGGTCGGCCGGTAGGTGTTGAGCGGCGAACCGACCACGGCAGGCTGCCGGGTGCCACCGCGGGACTGCCCGGTCCGGCCGGCTGTGCCGGGTGGTGCCAGGTACCGCTGGGCACGTACGACATCGTGCTCCTCTTGCCCCGTCCGCTCGGTGACGTCGACCTGGTGCTGGTCGGCCGCGTTCGCCTCGACTGGATGCTCCGACACGGCACCCTAGTGGAGCCAGCGGACACGGCGCGGACACGTTGCCGGGCACGGGACCTGGGAGTGATCGATCAGGGTCTGGGCGTGCAGGGCAGGGTGCCGGCGCGGGCCGGTCGGCGGGGGAATTGGCGCCGTTACGGTAGGTTGTTGGTTCGGTCGGGAACTGCGGCCACGAGCACCTGGGTATAGGCGTGAACATCTATCCTGAGCGGATGATGATGCCGGCGCCGCCTCGATGGTTCAAGGCCGGGGACATCCTCTCCGGGCAGGTCCGACTGCACAGTTATCCGCTGACGTTCGTCTGCGTCGACAACCCCGGCACGGCGGGGGCGCACAATCTGGAGACCACGATGGCCGCAGCCGAGTTGCTCGAGGCCCAGGGCTGGCGGGTTGTCAACTTCGCGGACGACGGCCGTCGGGTGTATCTCCGTCGGGGGTACCACCCGGGATCACCGGGGACGCCGCCGCCGGTACAGCATCCCGGCCGTTAGGCCGACGACCAGGAGCACCAGGCCCGCCGCCACCGCGATGCCCACGACAAGCCACAGCCGCCGGGCGTCCCCGGGGTCGTCCGCCGGATCTCCGGGATCCCCGAGCGGGTTGCTGGTGACGGGCGGAACATCGGCGGTCAGTGCCGCCACCGGGTTGACGAGGCCCCGTCCGTACGGCGACGGTTCGACCTCGACGGCCGTCGCGGTGGACAGGACCCTTTGGATGACGTTCTCGGCGTCCGCCTCCGGGTTTCGAGCCCGAACCAGGGTGACAACTCCGGCCACCAGCGCCGCCGCCGAGATGTCCGACGCGGCGGAGGCCGCGTGATCGGTGCCGAGCATCAGGTTGACTTCACCGGGGGCCGCGAGGATCGGCGCCGGCTCGGAGACCGGCGGCTCACGCTGCTGGACGCCGCGCACGGTGATCACGCCGGGGACGCCCGACGGATAGCCGGCTTGCGGCGCCACGACGACGGTGTCACGGGCCAGGGCGTAGGCGACCGCGGCCGCGCTGAGCTCCTCCACGCCGTCGACCACCAGCACCACTCCCGCGCCGTCGTCGACCAGCCACCGTACGGCCGCTTCCACCTGAGCCCGCCCAGGCTTGGGCCCGCCGCCGGCTGCGATCAGCCGAGCCGCCGGAGCGACGCCGAGATATCCCGTACCGCCCGCGCCTCCGGCGAGCACAGCGGCGGCGGTGTCGGTGGGCCGCGCGGCCCCGCCCGGCAGGTCACCGATGTCACCCTGCGCGTCTATCCCGACCTGCCGGTCCAGCCGACCCGCCAGATCCGGCCGGTCCGTGTCGATCCTTGCGGCGACCAGGCCCAGCGTGCCTCCATCGCCCCGGGTGATCCGATGGGCGTCCCCCACCGCCAGGGCGTCCAGGTACCACTGCCGGTCCCGCGGCAGCCGACCAACACCCGAGTCCGCTGCGGCGGTACGCGCTGCCGGCAACTCGACGGGCGTCCGCGTGAGGGCCTCCGCCGCGTTGACGACGCCCCAGCCGAGGGCCAGGTCCCGCTGCGCATCATCGATGAACCGACGCGCCACATCCGCGCCGGACAGTTGCGGGTACTTCGACCGTACGAGCGCCGCGACCCCGCCGACCAGGGCAGCGGCGTAGTCCGCTCCACCGACCTCCGTGTATGCATCGCCGAGGCTCGTGTGCACCGGCGCCACCAGTTCGTCACCGGGCGCCGCGACGTCCAGGCTCAGTCCCCGCACGGAGTCCCGCAGCGGCCGGCCCTCCTGATCGGTGCCCACCACAGCAACCACTCCGGGCAGATCGGCGAGGGTCTGCGCGTTCGGCGATCCTGGCGCGGCGGGTGCGACCACCACGACGTTCGAGGCGATCGCCCGGCGGACCGCCCCGGCGAGCGGATCCGTGACCCCGGGCCGGCTGTACGTGGAGACGACCACGTCGGCACCGCCGGCCACCGCGCGTTCGATCCCCGCCGCGACGGCGTCGGGGTCTGCGTCGAAACCCCGACCGCTTACCCGGACCGGAAGGATTCTGGCCTCGGGGGCGACGCCGAGCAGACTGGTGCGTCCGTCGCCCCGGGCAGCGACGAGGCCAGCGAGTTGGGTGCCTCGGGCCGCGCCGTCGCGAGTGCCGGACGGTGCTACGTCGATGGGGGGCAACAACGCGCCCCGCAGGTCACGATGCGGCTCGACGCGGCTGTCGACCATCGCGACGGTTACCCCAGCACCCCGGGACTGCTGGTGTGCTGCGGCGAGATTCAACGCCGCGACATGCCAGGCATCCCCCGGCTTCCCCCCAACATGAGCATTGCCGGCGACACCGCCGAACAGGCTCAGGGCGGTGCCGGCCATGCCGGCCAGGGCGGCGGAGGCCAGCCGCGTACTCCAGCCGTACACCATCGTCAGCCCACGACCGACTGCGGCCACTTGCCGCCAGCGAGGTCACGCCGATCCGTCTTGATCACGGTCAGTTCCTGGATTCCGGCCACGGCGTTGACAAGGAAGCCGAACAGGTCCGCGGTCTGGTCCAGAACGGCCTGAACGGTGTTGCCGAGTGTCTGTGCCAGGTTGTCGATGGCCCAGAACGCGGAAACGAAGTCCACCGTCGCCACCGCCACGTTCGCGGCGGCTGCGGTAAGCGCGTTGGGGATTGGACTGAGATTGTGCACGATCGTCACCATGTAATCGGTGTTCTTCGCCGCCGTCTGGGCCAGCCAGGTGCTGACACCCTCGACGTGGTCGGTGACCCGGTCCAGTGCGTTCTTCTGGTCGGCCACCACCGACTGCACATAGTGTTCCTTCGTCGGCCCGCCCCAATAGACAGCATCCGGCACCAGACTGCCCGAAGACGTATAGAGGTCGCCGAGCGGGCCGAACACTTGCGAGAGGTAGCTCAGGCTGTGCTCGCAGAGCGAGAGCACCGGCGCCGACCGCTCGACAACCAGGCGGATCATCGGGAACAGCTTGTCGACCGCCTTGCGTACCTCCTCGAACGCTTTTCGGATGTCCTCCAAAATTTCCACGAGGGCTTCTTGGAACGGATTGATGTCGGCAATCCAGCCTGTGAAGCTACTCCATGCGCTGTCGCTGTTGACGGCGTGCTCGCCTCTGCGCAGCATTGCGTCGACTTCTCGGCAGAGGTTGTCCCACTCCCGCTCGACCTGTTCGAGCAGGGTACTGAAGAGTTCTTTGTTGGTGCGGAACGTCCCCAGGATCGCGCCAGCCTCTTCCGGAGTGGGCAGCGGTACCGTCGATGGGGCCACCGGCCTGTTCCTCTCTGTTCGTCCGGTGCTACTCAGCCTTGTAGATCTTGCTGATGTTGATGTAGCTCCGCTCGTCCGACTTCTCGTACTCCCCAGCCATCGTGCGCAGCGCGTCGCCGAGCTGGCCGAACTCGGTGGCCGCGCCGTCGAGCAGCGAGCAGAGCAGCTTGTGGACGTCGTTGTAGATCGCAAAGTCATCGATGGCCACCGCTGGTCCAGCCCAGGGATCGGCGACAGCGAAGGCAACCGGAGTCAGCCACAGTTGCTTTGTCGCGCCCGCGACGTTCGCCATGTCGCCGGACATCTTGTCCCACTTCGCGGCCTCTTCGCGGATCGCGTCGCCCGCAACCCGGAGAATGTTCGAATCGTAGTACTCGAAATCACCCATGTGCCATTCCCCCGTGTTCGCGGAGCGCCGCTCGGATGTCGGCGACGAGTTGATCGGTCGAGTGCTCGGAGAGACGCCACGAGGTCAGCTTGACGTCGGCGATCATGCCCTTTTCGAAGGTGAGTTGGACGAGCCCGTCCGGCCCGCTGACCACCGTCGGCTCGGCTCTGGCATGTGCAGCCGACCGGCGCTCGTACTCGTAGATGCGCTGATACGACTCAGCTGTCGTGGTCCGCCACGAGTTGAGCAGCTCCGACGCGTCTGTGGTCCGGGAGAGCCCGTGCCTCGACTCGAAGGACCCGGCCGAGGCGGACGGTGGCGGCCCGACCAGTCGCCGGAAGACGAGCCGGGCGACACTCAACTTGGCGTACGCGTTGCGCTGGGCCTCCCGGAGCGCGACGGGTAGCCCGGCGACCCCGAGTTCCTGCCACCACCGCTGATCGATTTGCGCCGTCACGAACACGCCCTCGTCGTCGACCGCGAAGTACACCAGGCCGCTTTCGTCAGCGCCTTCGACCTGTCCGAGGCGGGGCCAGTGCCCTCTGCGGGACGACCGGGCGAGTTGCTCGACGTCAGCCAGAAAGCCCCGCATCTGCTTGGCCTGGCGCCCGACAGCCGGTGGATTCGCCTGCGACACTGTGGCCTCCCCGTGGCCCCGCCAGCCGCTCTGTCAACTTCGTCCATAGTCGAGCCCGGAGCATCGGCGATCTCTGTTCGTGCTTGGACGATAGCATGTCGTAACATCCCTCGATGCCCGGTCGATCGGCGACCGGGCAAGCAAGGTGGGACGGTCCACACGGATTGACGGACTTCCGTCGGCGACGACAGGAGGAAGGCGGCTTCGATAGTTGAGCACTTGGCGAAGACGGCGCTCGCCGGGGCGACTCCAGCCAAGCGGCCACGCTGATAGTTCGGTGAAATTGGGCTTCGGTTAGTGAGCCGCCTGCATCCGCTTGGCTTCGTCCCGATGCCGTCGCAGTGCTGCCCTGTCCGGATGGTCATGGCAGTTCGTCGGAAGCCGCAGCCGCCAGCCGTCGAATTCCGTGTAGTAGTCGACCGCGCTGCCGCTGAGGCGTACCCGGAGATCGTCGTCGATCCAGAGCAGGCCACGATCGAAGAGGTTGTGCAGGTCGGCCCGGAGCAGCAGCCCGTTGTTGACCGTGTTGGTCGCCGGACCGTCGTACGGGCTGATGTGGGCCGCCTGGAGTGCGGCCTCGACGTCGCAGCCGGAGATCGCGCACCGCCCGTCGTACGCCTGGAAAAGCCGGCGGCGGAAGTCGGGCTGGCCCTGCCGGACGGTGACCTCGGCCTGCCTGCGCCGCCGACCTTCCGCCAGCTCGACGATGTCGGGGCTCTCCGGCACGTCGAGTGCGGCGGCGGACCCGCCCGACTGGCCCGCCTGGTGCGAGAGATCGGACCGGAGTTGGTGGTTGAAGCGAGGGCTCAGCCGCGACACGAGCGCCGCCTTGAGCCCGCGCCGGTCCTCGGTCACCCTCCAACGGAGCGTCCGCTCCCCCAGCCAACCGGCGATCTCGTCGGCGGTGGCGGCGGTCGTCGTTCTGTCCCTGTCCAGCTCCTCGCCGACCTGCTTGTGCAGCACCGACGACTCGCGGTTGCCGCGCAGGTGCTGCCGAAGGCGTCGCCGCAGGTGGCCGGTCTCGCCGACATAGACGACCTCGCCGTCGTCGACGACCACGTGTACGCCGCCGACAGTCGGGGCAGTGGCGACGAGGTCGACGGTGTAGGGCTGGGGTGGGCTGAAGTCGGCGAGCAGCTCGTCGGGGGAAGGGTCCGGCATGCCGGAACGGTATCCGAGGGCTCCTCAGGAAGGCATCGATATGTGGACCGGTGCAGGGTCCGGGGTGGTTGACGAAACGGTTGCACCGCCGCCGGCTGCCGGGGCCGGCGCGGGACTCGTGGATAGTGGCGTCACGTCGGTCGGCTACTCCCAGCCTTCGCCCACTGGCCGAGCGAGCAGGATTGCTGACATGAGCGGGCGACCGGTCCTGTACCTCGTGGTCTGCGCCGCTCCACCAGCCCTCCGGATCGACGAACTCATCGAGCTGCTGTTGGAGGACGGCTGGGCGGTTCGGGTGATTGCAACACCAACAGCCGCGAGCTGGATCGACCGGGAGGCTCTGGCGCAGCAGACGGGTAGCCTCGTCCGCTCCGAACGCCGCAGGCCCGACGAGCCCGACCGACTGCCGAAGGCAGACGCCGTGCTGGTCGCCCCCGCCACCTTCAACGCGATCAACAAGTGGGCGCTCGGCATCAACGACACACTCGCCCTGGGCATCCTCAACGAGGTACTCGGCCTCGGCCTGCCCATCCTCGTCTCCCCGTACGCCAAGGCGGCCCTGACCACGCACCCGGCGTACGACCGGCATGTCCGGTTGCTCAGCAGTGCCGGCGTGATGTTCACGCCGTCCGAGGCGCTGCGATCACCGACGTCGGACGGCAACTTCGAGTGGCGCCGGTTGGCCGCCGAGCTGCTCCGGCTCATAGGAGGCCATCGGGATCGTCTCTGACCGGAGGCTCAAGATTTGGACCGATCCCTGATTCGGGACTCGACCGAGCAAGCTACGCTCGCCGACGTGACGGAGCTGGCGCGTCGGGCGGACTATCGGTGGCTCGATCAGCAGCGCACGGTGGCCTGTCACATGGCAGGTGACGAACCTGCTGCCGACGGCAACACCCCGCCGAGCGATACGCATCGTCGACGGCTGGACGCTGTTCGAAACTGGCACGAGGCGTTACAGCAGTTGATTACGGACGAGGAGGATGCGCGAGCCTGGCGACGCGCCCGCTCCGAATTTGCGCAGAGACTCGGGTTGGCGCTGGTGCGGGCTACCGACCGGCAGGGCCCCGTCCACGGTCCTGTGCTCTATGGCGTCTGGTTGCGTGCGGGTCTGCTGTACGTCGGCCAGACTGCCAATGCCCAACGCCGCTTGCGCGACCTGCCCATCGGGGAAAGCCATCATCTGGCGAACACGTTCCCACCAGAGATCTGGCACCGCGTGCTTGTGGTGATGTGGCCGGCACTTCCTGAGGCTGCCAGCATTCCCGACGACATCTCCCCAACGGTCGCCGGACTCGCGCTCGAGCACCGGCTTCAGGAGTGGCTCCGCCCGCTTGCGAATTCGGAGCACCGCACTCGCCAAGGGGGATGGCGGCCTGTCGCCTTCGACACGAGCCAGTCGCAGGGCGCCAAGGCTGCTCCCCGGGTCGATCACCTGTTCAGGGCGGTACAGGAGATCTGGCAAGCAGCGGCCTCGGCGGACGCGGACGCGGACGCGGACGCGATTCGACATCCGGCCGTCCGGTGCGTGGAACCGGCAGCCTTCTTGCCCTCCATTCTGGGCTCGGGTTAGTACGCCGCGCTTCTGCTGCTGGCAAGGTGCGCGGCAATCGCCTGATTCGCTTCCCAGCCGTCCGGGAACTTGACCGGTACGTTCAGGTGCACCGGCTCGGTCGACGGATGGGCGTCCAGCAACTCCCCGATCCCCGCCCGGGCCACCACCACACACGCGTGCCGGTGCCGTGACACCAGCACACACAACCGCCCCGCCTCCAGGTGGAACGCGGTCGCGTCCCGCCGCCCCGACAGCGGGTGCAGCACGATCACCACGTCGTACTCGCGTCCCTGCAAGCGATTTGCCGTGTCCACCGTGATGCCGGCCCCGGCCGCCCCGAGCCGCGCCCGGATCGCCGCCACCTGGTCCCGGTGCGCCGCCCCCACCGCGATCCGATCAGCGGTCACCGGAGCGCCCTCGGGAAAACGCTCCGACACCGCCACCGCCCCCCGCTCCAACACCCGCAACGCCAACCGCGCACAAGCCGCCGCCGCCTCGCCATCCGTCCGCAACGTGTGCCGAGCCGGCAGCTCGTACAACGCCCACCCGGTAGCCGCCGCCATCTCCAACGCCTCGTCCACCGCCCCACCACCAAACCCAGCGGCGGCGAACGACAGCGACCGCTGCGCAGCCGTGGTCCCCGCCGAGAACCCCGTGAACGGATAGAACGCCTCCGCCACCACCGGAGCCGCCGACGCCGGCAGTCGCCACGACACCGGCAACCGGTGTACCGGCAGGTCCGGGTTGTGCCGCAGCAACGCCGCCACCGCCGACTGCATCGGGTCCCAGGTCAGCCCGGTCCAGCGTTCCGTCTCCACCGTCGAGAACGGATCCAACTGTCCCGGGTCACCCACGAACAACGCCCGGTCGAACCGCCCCGCCACCCGCAGCAGCGCGTCGGAGCGCATCTGGTACGCCTCGTCCACGATCGCCCACGGCCAGCGTCCCTCCGGGACCAGCGCCCACTTGGCGGCCGTACCGATGATCACGGACGACGGTCCCAGGTCCGCGACCTTCGCCGCGACCCGGACCGTCGAATAGTTCTTGATCCGGTCCGTCGCCGTGTAGTCGTTCGCCGACAACCGCCCGATCGGCAGCTCCGGCTTCGCCTGCGCCAACCGGTCGATCAGGTCGTCGACCTGCTCGTTCGTCTGAGCGATCACGATCAGCGGCTCGCCCGCCTCGGCCAGCTCCCCCGCCGCCCGCACCACCAGGGTCGATTTTCCGGCCCCCGGCGGCGAGTCGACCACCACCCCACGGTGGTCCCCGCTGTGCAGGTCGGTCAGCACCTCCCCGACCACCCGCCGCGCCGCCTCGGCCGGCGGCAACACCAACCGTCCAGACCCACCACCACGGGGCATCAGCAGCCCGGAAGAACTCACGACCACTCCTCCCGAGCATCGTCCACGGTCGGCTCGACCGGCTCCTCCCACGCCTTCGGCGGCCCGCCGTGCGTCCACGGCGTCTCCTCCCGGCTCGGGAACTCCCCCGGCGGCATGAACGAGTCCGACAGCGTCGTGTAGCAGAGCCGGTCCCCCACCTCGGGCACGCTCCCCGGCGCCGGGCTCAGCGACCGCCCCAACCCACCCGACAGCTCCAGCACCACGTCCGTCCGACCGGTCGACCGGTCCGGCGTCACGAAAACCACCCGGGCCTTCTGCCCCGGCCGGCTCGGCGAGTGCAGCACCGCACCCACCGTCACCTGCACCGGGTCACCCGTGGTCACCTGGATCCGGGGCCGCAGCACCCGCCGCCTCCCGCTGTCGTCGATCCGGTTCGCGTCCGCCAACGTCACCTCACCCACGAACGCCTCCCCGGTCAGCCGGTGGTCGGCCATCACCAGCGGGTCGTCGTAGGCGCGCTGGACGGCGTACGACTGCAACGCCCGTTCGAGCCGGTGCAGCCGTTGCGCCGCGTTGACCGCACCGTCCCGGCGCGGCTGCGGATAACCGCCCCCGTCGACATAGAGGGTGAAGGTGCTGAAGACGTCCCGGTCCTCGGCCCAACGCCCGGGAACCCGCGCCCCGACCGGCAGTTCCCGGAGCAGCGAGACGCCCCGCCACATCAGCTCCCAGGTCGGTGTGAGCTGCGATCGCAGGGCTTCTTCGAGTACGCCCCGAGCGCGCCCCCGCCGCACCTCGTCGCCGCTCGCCACCGCCTCCTCGTATCCGGCCATCGCCGGCGCCAGTACCTCGTTGTCGAAGGTCGGATCGGTGGCCGGCCCGGCCGGCGGCCAGCGCAGCGGGTCCTCGGCGATCACCGCCGCATCCGCCCCGCTCAACCCATCCGCCGGGTCGATCCAGGCGAGCAGCGCCGCCAGATGGGCGTCTTCCAGCGCGGACTGCCCGGTCGCCCAGTGCAGTCCGAGCGCCTCGGTCATCGCCAGCAGCATCCCCGAGCCGGGGTGCTCGGCCCGGTCCGCCAGGAACGTCAGCCACTGCCCGAGCAGCGGCACAGTCGGGTGCACCGGATAGTCCCCGTCGGTACGCCGGAACCGCGTCGACCGCCCGAACATCCGGACGAAGCCGATCCCCGCCGAGTTGGGCACCAGCATCTGCGGCGCGTCGACGTACCGGTAGCGGACCTCCCTGCCCCGGTTGGCCGCGACCGCCTCGGTGACGCCCCGGAAGCTGTCCAGATAGGGCAGCAGCACCTCGGCCAGCTCGGCGGCGAAGCCGAACCGCTGGTCCCGGTTGCGCGGCTGCGGCACCACCAGCAGTCTCGGCTCGGCCGGGTCGGTGCCGACCAGTGCGGCCAGCGGGGCGTTCGCCTCGCCGGCCATGCTCAGCGGGATGAAGACCAGCGGCCGGTCCGCGACGTGCAGGTGGCGTACCGTCGTGATCCGCTGGGCGTGCCCGGCCGCCACCGCCTCGGCCCGGGCCAGCGCGGTCAGCGTGCTCACGCCACCGCCCCGGTAACCGCCACCGCCCCGGCTACCGCCACCGTCCCGGCAGCCACCGCCGCCGTCACCGGCCAGGCGGGCCCGGACAGCAGGATCATCCCGCCGTCCCGAGCACCTCGGCGCGGAGCCGGGCGGCGTTGCGGAGCAGCGCCGCCGCCTCCTCCTGCTCCTCGGCCGGGCTCAGCTCGCCCTTCGCCAGCCCGAGCGCGGTCTCGACCCGCTCGATCCCGCCCAGCTCCTCCCGGGCCGAGGTGCCGAGCGCGGCGGTGCAGCCGCGCGCCTCCGCCCGGCAGAAGTAGGCCAGCTCGCAGACCGACAGGCAGTCCGGGGCGTACCGGGCCTCCACCGTCCGCAACGCCTCGACCAGCGCCTCCGGCGCCCGGGTCGGCACCCCGTCGGCGTCCGGCGCCAGGTCGAAGCTGAGGTTCGGCGGCAGGGCGGCCAACATCGTGTCGACCCTCGTCATCCGGCCGAGCTGCCGTCGCAGTACGGCCAACTGCCGGCGTACGTCGACCAGCACCGCCGTCGGGGAGTTGGAGAAGTCACGCGGGCAGACGAGTATCACGTCGTGCGCCACGATCTCCGGGTCGTGCCCGGCCTCGGCCAGCATCTGCCGCATCGCCAGCACGTAGACGGCGGCCTGGATCGCCGCCGCCGACACCTTGGCCGGGTCGGCCTGCCCGTCGACCACCGCGAACGACTTGATCTCGACGACGTGGAACCGCCCCTCGTGCTGGAAGGCGATCAGGTCCGGTTCGAGATAGACCCGCTGACCGGCCACCTCCAGGGCGAGCAGCGGGTGGTCGAAGAGCGTGCCGGCGTCCTCCTCCCCGGCGGCGGCCCGCAGCAGCAGGGCGCGGGAGCGGGCGTACCGGACCTCCGGGCTCTCCTTCTCCCGCCCGGTCACCGTCTCCAGGTCGTCGTACGCCACCTCGGGGATCGGCAGCCCGAGCCGTTCCCGGAGCAGTCTCACCAGCTCGGCGGCGCCGCTCGCCTTCACCTGCGCCTCGAACGCGTTGCCCCGGGCGATGGCGAAGCCGGACTGCCCGAACCGGGCCGGAAAGTCGATGTACGCCGCCAGCCGCTGCTTGTCCACCCCGGCCGTGTCGAGTACGGCCCGGCGGGCGCAGCCGGGGTTGCGGGTCAGCGCGGCGATGGTCCGGGCGTTGTGCCGCTTCGGCTGCACCCCGCCCCGGATCGCGGCCAGCCGATCGGCGGTACTCCTGCCGGTGCCCATGCTGATGCTCGTCATGCCGTCTTCCTCTGGAGCGTCCGCAGCGTACTGCCGAAGAGTTGTTGCACGTCGTCGAGCTGTCGGCGGGCCCGGTCGGCCGCCGCCTTCCGCTGTGCCCGGTCGGTTTCGGCGTGCACCGCCTGTTCGGCCTCGGCCGCCCGGATCACCGTCTGCGGATCCACTGTGTCATGGCGATCAAGTGTTCCCGGTGCTCCGGTCGCCCCGGGGATGTTGGTGGCGAACCGCCACAGCAGCTTGCTCACCGGGGCGCTGCCGTCCGGCATGGTGCCGGCGCGCCGGGCGACCCGGACCGCCGCGGTCAGGAAGTCGACCCGGGGGCTGAGCGGGCCGACGATCCGCCGTTCGAGCGGCCAGGTGGAGACCGCGATCAGGCCGCGTGCCGGTGCCAGGTGGGCGGCGGTCAGCGCCGCGCAGAGATGGTACGGCCGGGCGTACGGCGCCGTCTCGAACGAGCGCTTCTCGTCCCGTCGCAGGTGGGTGAGGCGGTTCGCGGCCAGGCTCGGTGCCGACGGGCCGAAGAACGCCGCGTGCACCTCGGCGATCAGTCTCGGCGCGGCCGGTACGGAGAGCAGGGTCAGCGCGTGGTGTACCTGCTCACGTACCGGCAGCAGTGACCCGGCCGGTCCGGGTTCCGCCCCCACCGGCGCCTCCCCGGTGGGGGCGCTGAGGTCGGCCAGATCGGCGAGGTCGGCGACCGCCTGCTCCCAGTCGCGTTCGGCGGCCCGCAGCTCGGCCCGGAGTGCCCGGGTCCGGCTGGTGTCCCGGGTCGCCACCGCGCGCCGGATCTCGGCCCGCAGGGCGTCGATCCGGTGCTCGATCGCGTCCACCGACTCGGCCACGCTCGCAGAGTACGAGTTCCACTCTTTTCCAGCAATTACCAGCGTCGCGACGCGCCGCCCACGCTCGGGTCAGCGGGTGGTGACGTGCGCCGTCCGACAGCTCACGGCCGCTGGACCGCCGGGCTGGCCGGCGCGGGCGTCACTTGGGCAGTCGCGGCTTGGCGGCCTTGAACACGCCGATGGCGAACTTCCGCAGGTCGATGTTGAGCCCCGTGACGTCGACCTGCACGTTGAACGCGCCCTTCGGCAGTTGTGCCTCGAGAATTCCGAAGCTGCCCAGGTCAGCCCAGTACGCGGTGACGCCGAGGCCGGAGACCTTCGGTGCGCCGTAGACCTGCTCCGCCTTGTCGCCGGGCCGCCAGGTCATGGTCACCTGGGTGAGGTCGTAGTCGAGGACGTAGGTGCAGCGGTTCCGGTTCCCGCTCACCTTCTGCACCGGCTTGGAGACGCCGGCCAGCTCGCTGACGATCCGGCTCACCTCCGCACCCTCGACGAATCCGCACCCCGCCACCTGGGGCGGGCCGGACGGGGTGGCCGGAGCCGACGGCCGGGCCGCCGCCGGGGTGGTGGGGCCGGACCCGGCCGACGGTGACTTCTCCGCCAGCATCGACGGCAGCCTCGACAGCTCGAACTGGGTCGCGCACGAGTACGGGCCGCTGCCGTTGACCACCTCGACGCCGTCGACCTTGATCGTGCAGGTCAGCTGGTACGACAGGTCGGAGCTGTTCGCGTTGCCCTGCACGAAGAGGAGCGCGACGCCGGGCTTGGTGGTGACCTCGGTACTCCAGAAGGGCACCGTCCCCGGCGAGGTGGCCTCGACGCCAGCGCCGTCCGGACCGGCGTAGCTGATCTTCAGGTTCTCGTTGGCCGTGCCGGAGGCACTGATCGAGTACGACACCTTGTGTGCGGGTTCCACCTGCGGCTCGGGCACCTCACCCGGCCCGCAGCCGCCCACCACCGTGACAATCCCGATCAGCACCAACGCCGCCATCCGTCGCACCCGGGGCACCCTACCGGACGTCTCCGACCAGCGCCGGCCCCGACGGTCCTGGTTGGACCGCCGCCGGAAACCGGCCGCGTCGGGTCGCCGCGCTCCGCTAGGCTCCGGGGCCGTGCGCAGAGCGGTGACGACCTTGGTGCTGACGATCCTGCTGACCAGTGGCCTGGTCGGCTGTCGGCCGGACCCCGTCGAACGGATCAATCCGCCGATCACGGTGTTCCTCACCGCCGACGTGACCCCGGAGCAGAAGCAGGCGGTGCAGGAGAGACTGCGCGACGTACCGGACGCGGCCGAGGTCACCTTCCAGAGCCGGGAGCAGGCGTACGCGGACATCAAGGAGCGGTTGGCGGAGGACCCGGAACTGCTCGACGCGGTACGCGCCGACAAGCTCCCCGAGTCCTTCAAGCTGACCCTGCGCGACCGGGACGCCTTCGACCGCGCCGTCGCCGGTCCGCTCGTCGCCGAACTGCGTGCGCTGCCCGGCGTCGACGACGTGGTCTATTTCAAGGGCGAGTCAGCGCTCACGCCGCCGCCGTCGGCCCCGGCCGTGGCCAACTGCGCCTGGGGAAGCCTGTCGCCCGCGCCGAAGCAGGGCGACTGGCGCGAGATCTGGGTCTACCTGTCGAGGACGATCTCGGAGTCCGAGCGGCAGGCGGTCGAGGCCAAGCTGCGCGCCCTCCCCGACGTGGTCGCGGTGCGGTTGAAGCCCCGGGACGACACCGACGGTACGGCTACGGCCGCTCCGGAGCGCGCCGAGGCGGCCACCCCGACGCTGCCACCTCGGGGCAACGATCTGTACCAGGTCGAGCTGGCCGACCAGGCCGCCGCCAACCGGGCCGCCGCCTCCGAACTGGACACCGAACTCTGCCGGCTGCCCGGCGTCGCCCGGGTGGTGCTGCCGCCGAAGCGGGACGGCTGACAAGCTCCTGCCGGCCGGCGGCACCCGGTCATCCGCCCAGCCGCTGCCGGGCCAGGAACTTGGGCACCACCATCCGCCACGCCTCGGTGACCAGCTCCGTCATCTGCTCGTGGTCCAGCCGGGCGAGGTGGCAGCACACCCAGTTGAAGCGCAGATCCGACTCGCCGGGCAGGAAGAACAGCTCGGGGTCGCCGGCGACCAGGGCGGCGCGCTCCTCCTTCGGGAAGCCGAAACCCATCGTCGTCTCGTCCCGGGAGAAGGCGACGTAGACGATCGCGCCGACCCGGAACTTCACCCGGTCGCGGACCAGGTGCTCGCTGCTGCGCGGCAGCGTCCGGGCCAGGGCCCGTACGTCGGCTACGGTCACCACCGGCCGAGCGTAACGAGGGGTACCGACAACCGACGCCGCGTGCCCGGCCCGGCCCGGCCCGGCCCGGCTCGGCTCGGCCCGGCGAAGATTCTTCCGCCGACCGGCAACCGATCCGCCGTGTCACTCCGATAACGAGTAGACGCAGTGGAGAGGAGCCCGGGTGACGGCGGAAGAGGACCAGGACTACGTCGAGTACGTCTCGGCGTCACTCGACCGATTACGACGGACCGCGTACCTGCTCTGCGGGGACGCCAACCGGGCCGACGACATCGTCCAGTCGACGCTGGTCTCCGTCTATCTACGTTGGTCGAGAATCCGCACCGTCGACAACCTCGACGGCTACGTGCACCGCATCCTGGTACGCCGCTACGTCGACGAGAGTCGCCGATCCTGGGCCCGGGTGCTGCTCGCCTGGCGGGTACCGGAGCTGGCGGCGGAACCCGCCGGCAGCAGCGAGGACGCCGACGCCGTACGGGCCGCGCTCGGCACGCTGAGCCGCAGCCAGCGCAGCGTACTGGTGCTGCGGTTCTTCTGCGACATGTCGGTGGCCGAGACGGCGGCCGTACTGAACTGCTCCGCCGGCACCGTCAAGAGCCAGACCTCCCGGGGCCTCACCGCGATGCGGGACCTGCTGCGCGACCAGTGGCCGACAAGCATCCCGGGTCAGTTACAGGAAGCGGGTAACCAGTGACAGAGCTCGACGACGAAGACGCCCGCTACCTGCGGGCCCGGCTGGCCACCGTCACCCCTCCGGCGGGGCGGCTCAGCGCGGACGGGCTGCTGGCCGCCGGGCGCCGGGCCGGCCGACGACGGCGTACCACGGCGACCGCCCTCGGGGCGCTGCTGCCGGCCGCCGCGCTCGTGCTGGTGGCGGGCGGGTTCCTCCCCTGGGACGACGACACCGCCCCGCTCCCGGGTCCGGCCGGGACCCCCACGCCCAGCGTCTCCCCGGCGACCGCCGCCTGCACCCTCGAACGGCTGCCGCTGCCGTCCGGCGCCACCTCGGGAGCGGTGCTGGCCGGTTCCCCGAACGGGCGGCACCTGGTCGGCAGCTTCCAGCGACCCGGGATCGCCAACCTTCCCGCCTGGTGGGTGGACGGGCGCCTCCGGCAGATTCCGGTCGAGGCCGACGCGATGGCCAGGGACGTCAACGACAGCGGCACGGTGGTGGGCGACGGTCCCGGCCCGGACGGGAAGAGCGCCCCGTGGGCGTACGTGGACGGCAAGCTGGTCTGGCTACCGATCCCGCCCGGCTTCACCAGCGGCACGGCGCACGGGATCAACGCCCGGGGCGACGTCGTCGGCTCGCTGGGCGGCGAGCCGGATCGGGCCGTCGTCTGGCGCGACACCAGCACCTCGCCGCGGGCCGACCTGCTGTCGGCGCCGGAGGCCGGCGCCTACGCCATCGGCATCTCCGACTCCGGGGTGGTGATCGGCGGCCTGTTCGATGCCGGCCGGTCCGGTTCCGCCACGCCCTACCGGTGGGACGCCGACGGCCAGGGCGCCGCGCTGCCGTTGCCGGCGGGCGTGGACCGCGGCTCGGTGCGCGGCATCCGGGGCAACTGGGCGCACGGTACGGCGGCCAAGAGCAACGGCGTACCCGCCCTCGGCACCGGGCCACCGATGCCGGTGTTGTGGGACCTGGAGAAGGGCACCGCCACCATCGTGGACGGCGGCATGGTCATCCCGGGTGCGGGCAACGCCCGGGGACAACTGCTGCTGCACCGGGACGGCATCGTCCTGCTCCGCGATCCGGACGGTACCCAGCGGAAACTGCCGGGCGAGGAGGGCTGGCGCTACGGAGCCAGTGCGCTGGACGACAGCGGTGACCGGATCGCCGGCAGCGGCGGCGCTCGCCCCGTCCACTGGAACTGCCGGGACTAGCAGCCGACGGCCGGCGCGGTCCGGGTTCGGGCCGGGCCGCTCGCGGAACCGCTCAGCGGGCGTCGACCGGGGTCTGCGCGGCCAGGTGCTGGCGGGCGAACTCCAGCGCCGCCCGCAGGTCGCTCTCCCGGTCGGCGCGGCTGCGGGCCCGCCGGGTGGAGACCTCCACCGCGACCGAGCCGGTGAAGCCGCGCCCGGCGAGCGAGGTCAGCAGTTCCGCGCAGGGCTGGGTGCCCCGGCCGGGCACCAGGTGCTCGTCCCGGCCCTCGCCGGTGCCGTCCCCGAGGTGTACGTGCGCCAGCCCGGCCCCCATCGTGTCGGCCATCTCCAGCGCGTCGCTGTGCGAGGCGGCACAGTGCGACAGGTCCAGGGTGTAGGCGGGGTAGCCGATGTCGGTCGGGTTCCACCCCGGCATGTACGGCACGAACTCCCGGCCGGCCATCCGGACCGGGTACATGTTCTCCACGGCGAACCGGATCCCCGGGTGCTCGGCGCCGAGCTTGCCGAGGCCGTCGACGAACGAGCGGGCGTACTCCCGCTGCCAGGTGAACGGCGGGTGCACCACCACCGTCGGCGCCTCCAGGGTCTCGGCCAGCACCGCCGAGCGGCGCAGCCGCTCCCACGGGTCGGAACTCCAGACCCGTTGGGTGACCAGCAGGCAGGGCGAGTGCACCGAGAGCACCGGTACGCCGTAGTGCCGGGCCAGGCCCTGTAGCGCCCCGGCGTCCTGGCTCACCGCGTCGGTCCAGACCATCACCTCGACCCCGTCGTAGCCGAGCGCCGCCGCCATCTCGAAGGCGGCCGCGGTCGGCTCCGGGAAGACCGAGGAACTGGACAGCAGTACGCGGGTGGTCACGGTCTCAGGGTAGCCCGATCCGGCACATCCCACCCGGTCGCGGATCGGGCGCAAAGCCTCAGTAGCGGACGAAAGCCCAGGTCAGACCAGCTCTCGTGGCCCCTGCGCCGGCTCCAGCAGATCGAGTCGGCGCAGGATCACACCCTCCCGGAGCGCCCACGGGCAGATGTCCAGCTTCTCCACCCCGAGCCGGCGCATCGCCGCCTCGGCCACGATCGCCCCGGCCAGCAACTGGTGCGCCCGGCGGGCGCTGACCCCTTCGAGTTCGGCGAGCTTGCCCGGCGGGATGTGCCGGATGAAGCCGATCACCTGCCGCAGCCCGGTCTGGGAGAGGCTGCGCGGCGCCCAGAGCCCGTCCGACGACGGTGCCGCCCCGGCCAGCCGGGCCAGGGTCCGGAAGGTCTTGCTGGTGGCGGCGACCCGGTCCCAGCCGACCTCGACGGTGTCGTCGACCACGGCGTCGAGCATCTCCTCGACGTACGCCTCCAGCTTGGCCACCGCCGCCGACGACGGGGTGTGGTTGCTCTCCGGCCCCACCTCCAGCCACTCCCGGGTGAGCCGGCCGGCGCCGAGCGGCAGCGACTGGGCGAACTCGGGCTCCTCGTCGATCCCGGCCGCCACCTCCAGCGAACCGCCGCCGATGTCCAGCACCAGCAGCCGACCGGCGGACCAGCCGAACCAGCGGCGTACGGCGAGGAAGGTCATCCGGGCCTCGTCGGCACCGGATAGCACCTGGAGGAGTACCCCGGTCTCGGTCCGGACCCGGGCCAGCACCTCCGGCGCGTTGGTGGCGTCCCGGACCGCGGAGGTCGCGAAGGCCAGCAGGTCGTCGGCGGTCAGCCGGGCCGCCGCCATCTTCGCCTCGTTCACCGCCGCGACCAGGGCGTCGGCGCCGGCCACCGGCAACGCACCGTCCCGGCCGATCTGCTCGGCGAGCCGGATCACCGCCTTCTCGGAGTGCGCCGGCCAGGGATGGGCCCCGTGGTGCGCGTCCACGACCAGAAGGTGCACGGTGTTGGAACCGACATCAAGCACGCCGAGTCGCATGGCAAAGACACTAGACGCAGGTCGCGGGCGGAGAGCGGGCGTAGGCTGACCGGGTGGCAGCAGCACGCGACCAGCTCCGGATCCTGGTGGACGACCCCGCCGACCCGCGCGCCCGGGAGGTCCCGCTCGACTTTCCCCGGGAGTGGCTCGAATTCACCGACCCGGCCGACCCCGAGCACCTGATCCGGGCCGACCTGACCTGGCTGCTCTCCCGCTGGACCTGCGTCTTCGGCCAGACCTGCCACGGCATCATCGCCGGCCGGGCCGCCGACGGCTGCTGCTCGCACGGCGCGTTCTTCACCGACGCCGACGACGAGAAGCGGGTCCGGTCGGCGGTCAAGCGGCTCACCCCGCAGACCTGGCAGCACTACCGGCGCGGCTTCAAGAACTACACCGAGATGGACTCGGTGGACGGCGAGACCCCGGCCCGGCGTACGGCGACCCGCGGCGAGGAGGCGCCGTGCGTCTTCCTCAACGACGCCGACTTTCCCGGCGGGGGCGGCTGCGCGCTGCACGCCCAGGCGCTGCGCGACGGCGTACACCCGCTGGAATACAAGCCGGACGTCTGCTGGCAACTGCCGGTACGCCGGGACCAGGACTGGGTCAAGCGCCCGGACGGGACGAAGGTGCTGGTCAGCACGCTGGGCGAGTTCGACCGGCGGGGCTGGGGTGCGGGCGGGCACGACCTCGACTGGTGGTGCACCTCGTCGCCGGAGGCGCACGTCGGCACCGAGGCGATGTATCTGTCGTACTCCCCGGAGCTGACCGCGCTGATCGGCAAGCCGGCGTACGCGAAGCTGGCCGAACTCTGCGCCGAGCGCGAGCGGCGCGGGCTGGTGGCGACGCATCCGGCGACCGCCGGGGCCGACCCGGTGCTCGACCGTGCCGAGGAGCCCGGCCGGGAGCCGGCCAGCCCGAAGGCCGCCGCCGCCGGACGGCGTCCGGCGGCGCAGCGCCGGCCGCGCGGCACCTCCCGCTGACGGGGTGAAGGGGTCCGGCCTACGGCTCGAACTTGTAGCCGAGGCCCCGCACGGTGACGATGAAGCGCGGCGCGGAGGGCTCCGGCTCGACCTTGGAACGCAGCCGCTTCACGTGTACGTCGAGCGTCTTGGTGTCGCCGACGTAGTCCGCGCCCCAGACCCGGTCGATCAACTGCCCCCGGGTGAGCACCCGCCCGGCGTTGCGGAGCAGCAGCTCCAGCAGCTCGAACTCCTTGAGCGGGAGCTGCACCGTGGAACCGTCGACGGTGACCACGTGCCGCTCGATGTCCATCCGGACCGGGCCGGCGGCCAGCGTCGGGGTGCCCGGTTCGACGGTTTCGTTGCCGCGTCGCCGCAGTACGGCCCGGACCCGGGCGACCAGTTCGCGCGGCGAGTACGGCTTCGTCACGTAGTCGTCGGCGCCGATCTCCAGCCCGACGACCTTGTCGATCTCGCTGTCCCGGGCGGTGACCATGATGATCGGCACCTGGGAGCGCTGGCGGAGCTGCCGACACACCTCGGTACCGGACATCTCGGGCAGCATCAGGTCGAGCAGCACGATGTCCGCGCCGGTACGGTCGAACTCGGTCAGCGCCGCCGTGCCGGTCGCCGCGGCCGAGACCTCGAATCCTTCCTTGCGCAGCAGGTAGGAGAGGGCGTCGGAAAACGACTCCTCATCCTCGACCACGAGTACGCGGGCCACGGACTTTCCTCTCTGGTGTCGGTCCGGCTCGGAACTATCCGAACGAACCGGTCTCGATCTCAACTGACGGGGCTGGCGGCAGGAAGGCGTCCGGCGGACGCGCGGGAAGCCGGAGGGTGAACGTCGAGCCACCCCCAAGAGTGCTGGACACCTCGACCCGGCCGCCATGGTTGGTGGCGATGTGCTTGACGATCGCGAGGCCGAGGCCGGTGCCGCCGGTCTGCCGGGACCGGGCCTGGTCCGCCCGGTAGAACCGCTCGAAGATCCGTCCCACGTCGTCCGGGGCGATCCCGATGCCCTGGTCGGTGACGGCGATCTCGATGTGTTCACCGGTACTCCGCAGCGCCACCGTCACCTCGGTCCGCTCCGCCGAGTACGCGATCGCGTTCTCCACCAGGTTGCTGACCGCGGTGGCGATCTGGCTGTCGCTGCCGTAGACGGTGAGGTCCCGTTCGCCCTCGACCACGACGGTGATCTGCCGGGCGGTGGCGGCGGTCCGGGTCCGGTCGACCACCTCGGCGGTGACCCAGTCCAGCGCGACCGGTTCCGGCGCGGGCAGCGGCTCCGCGCCCTGCAACCGGGTGAGTTCGAGCAGTTCGTTGACGAGCTTGCCGAGCCGGGTGGACTCGTGCTGGATCCGCTCGGCGAACCGGCGGGCCGCCGCCATGTCCTCGCCCGGGTCCAGCGTCCCGTTTCCGGTGCTCTGGTCGGTGGCGTCCAGCAGCGCCTCGGCGAGCAGCTGCAACGCGCCGATCGGGGTCTTCAGCTCGTGGCTGACGTTGGCCACGAAGTCCCGGCGGACCCGGGCGACCCGGTGCGCCTCGGTCACGTCGGCCGCCTCGACCGCGATGTAACCGGAGCCGAGCCCCATCGCCCGCAGGTGCACGCCGAGCGGGTCGGACATGCCGCCCTCGCGGCCCCGGGGCAGGTCGAGCTCGACCTCGCGGCGCACTCCGGTGCGCCGCACCTGGCCGGCCAGGGTACGGATGATCGGGTGCGCGGCGACGGTGCCCGGGGTACTGCCGACCCGGAGCAGTCCCATCGCCCGGGCGGCCGGGTTCACCAGGACCGGTACGTCGTGTGCGTCGAGGACGACCACCCCGACCCGGAGCGAGTCCAGGCTCTTACGGCCGAGTCCCGACAGCCCGCCGGCCTGCTCGTCAGTGCCTATCGCCGGCCTCCTGTTGCTGCGTGTCCCGGCTCGCCCGGTCACGATGCGCCCGGCCGGGAGCCATCTGGCGACCCGGTGGCGGAGCGGACCGAGGGACAGGCCGAGACCGAGCCCGACGAGCACGCCCGCGACCACCCCCCATTCCACGCGGCGATCGTAGGGTCATCGTTAACCTGTCGACCAGGCAAAATCGGGCGAATCACGCGGGCATCCGAGAATGTTCACCCGCCGGTCCGGTGCCGTTCACCGTTGTTCACCCCGGCGCCGCCGGATCCCCCTACCGTTGTCCGGACCGACACCCCACCGTCCGGGCGCGAACCCGCCACGGCCGGCGAAACCGCCACCTCCCAGCAGGACGTGATCATGCGCGACGAATTCCGGATCGACCTGAACATCGTGAGCCAGTTGCTGGTGGACATGGCCGAGGCGATCCGGGTCGCCATGCGGCAGGCCACCCGGGCACTGCTCACCGCCGACCGGACGGCCGCCGAGGGCGTGATCGAGCGGGACGCGGAGATCGACGCCCTCTACCGGCAGGTCGAGGAGCGGGTCTGCGACCTGCTGGCCCGGCAGGCGCCGGTCGCCTCCGACCTGCGGGCCCTGGTCACCGCCCTGCACGTCGCCGCCGACCTGGAGCGGATGGGCGACCTCGCCGACCACGTGGCCAAGACGGCCGTACGCCGGCACCCGTCCCCCGCCGTACCCGCCGAGCTGCGGCCGGTCTTCACCGAGATGGCCGGGGTGGCGGACCGGATCGCCGACAAGATCGCAAACGTACTCTCCAAGCCCGACGCCACCCTCGCCGCCGAACTGGACTCCGACGACGACGCCATGGACGAGCTGCACCGGCAACTCTTCGCGGTGCTGCTCGCCGACGACTGGCCGTACGGGGTGGAGACCGCGATCGACGCCACCCTGCTCGGCCGCTTCTACGAGCGGTACGCCGACCACGCGGTGAACGCCGGCCGCCGGGTCGTCTACCTGGTCACCGGCGAAACCCAGGTGTGAGGAAGGGGCCCCTTCTCATCGTTTCTTGGATGAGAAGGGGCCCCTCCCGACACCTCAGCGACCCTGGTTGGCGACCGCCGCGGCGGCCTCCCTGGCGGCCTCGGGGTCGAGGTACGCCCCGCCGGTCACCAGCGGGCGCATCGACCGGTCGAGGTCGTAGCGCAGCGGGATCCCGGTCGGGATGTTGAGCTTGGCGATCGCCTCGTCGGAGACGCCGTCCAGGTGCTTGACCAGCGCCCGCAGCGAGTTGCCGTGCGCGGCGACCAGCACCGTACGGCCGGCCAGGATGTCCGGCACGATCGAGTCGAACCAGTACGGCAGCATCCGGTCGACGACGTCCTTCAGGCACTCCGTCTTCGGCATCAGCTCCGGCGGCAGCAGGGCGTAGCGCGGGTCGCCGACCTGGGACCACTCGTCGCCGTCGGCGATCGGCGGCGGCGGGGTGTCGTACGACCGGCGCCAGAGCATGAACTGCTCCTCGCCGTACTCGGCCAGGGTCTGCTTCTTGTCCTTGCCCTGGAGGGCGCCGTAGTGCCGCTCGTTGAGCCGCCACGAGCGGCGTACCGCGATCCAGTGCCGGTCGGCGGCGTTCAGCGCCAGCTCGGCGGTGCGGATCGCCCGCCGGAGCACGCTGGTGTGCAGTACGTCGGGCAGCAGGTTGTGCTGGCGCAGCAGCTCGCCGCCGCGCCGGGCCTCGCTCTCACCCTTGGCCGTGAGGTCCACGTCGACCCAGCCGGTGAAGAGGTTCTTGGCGTTCCAGTCGCTTTCGCCGTGCCGGAGCAGCACCAACGTGCCCACCGCGGCGCCCTCGCCCGCCACCGCGGCTCCCTCCGGCCGATCACTCGTGCTCGCAGTCATGAAACTCATCCTGCCGGACCCGTCGGGCAGGCATGCGGCGACCCGGGGTGACGACCGACACGTGGAAAACGGGATGACCAGGTCGGACCCGCCGCACTAGCTTCGTAAGGCGTTTGACAATGAGCGGTCATTACAAACACGGGGGCGGCGGATGCGGACGGTCGGGAAGTGGTTCCAGGACACCACCGGGGGGCTACCCCGAACCTTCTGGTACCTCTGGGCCGGCACGCTGATCAACCGGCTCGGCTCCTTCGTCCTCGTCTTCCTCGCCATCTACCTCACCACCGAGCGGGGCTTCTCCGAGTTCCAGGCCGGGATCGTGCTCGGGCTCTGGGGTGCCGGCGGCGCGGTCGGCACCCTCACCGGCGGGATCCTCGCCGACCGGTGGGGCCGGCGGCCGACGCTGCTCACCGCGCACCTGGGCGCGGCGGCGATGATGCTGGCGCTCGGCTTCGCCCGGGACCTGTGGCTGGTCGCGCTCGGCGCGCTGCTGCTCGGGATGTTCGCCGAGGCGGCCCGGCCGGCCTTCGGCGCGATGATGGTCGACGTCGTACCGGAACGGGACCGGCTGCGCGCCTTCACCCTGAACTACTGGGCGATCAACCTCGGCTTCGCCTCCGCCGCGATCCTGGCCGGGCTGGCCGCCGAGGCGAGCTACCTGCTGCTCTTCGTGGTCGACGCGGTCACCACGGTCACCACCGCACTGATCATCTTCCTGCGGGTACGCG
Organism: Plantactinospora sp. BC1; assembly: GCF_003030345.1. Lineage (NCBI taxonomy): Bacteria > Bacillati > Actinomycetota > Actinomycetes > Micromonosporales > Micromonosporaceae > Plantactinospora > Plantactinospora sp. BC1. The sequence goes on along the minus strand of NZ_CP028158.1, from coordinate 2,708,697 downwards.
AGACCCGACGGGTCCGCCTCGACGCGGCCGGGCTGGTCGCACCGCACCGGGGCGGGCTGGGCAGTGCGCTGCGCGACCGCGTCTTCGTCGGTTTCGTGGGGCTGAACATCCTGCTGGCACTGGTCTTCATGCAGCACATCTCGATGCTGCCGATCGCGATGGGCCAGGACGGGCTGTCGCCGTCGACGTACGGGTCGGTGATCGCGGTCAACGGGGTGCTGATCGTGGCCGGGCAGCTCTTCGTACCGCGACTGATCCGGGGACGGGGGCGGTCCCGGGTACTCGCCCTGGCCGCCCTGATCACCGGGCTCGGCTTCGGACTGACCGCGTTCGCGGACGCGGCCTGGTTCTACGTGCTGACCGTGCTGATCTGGACCCTCGGCGAGATGCTCAACTCTCCCTCCAACTCCACCCTGATCGCCGAGTTGTCCCCGGCGGCGCTGCGCGGTCGTTACCAGGGACTCTTCTCGCTCTCCTGGTCGGTGGCGACGTTCGCCGCCCCGGTCGCCGGTGGCTTCGTACGGGAGCAGTTCGGCAACTCGGCGCTCTGGCTGGGCTGCGCGGTGCTCGGCGGGGTGGTGGCGGTCGCCCACCTGCTCTCCGGGCCGGCCCGGGAACGGCGGGTCACGGCACTGCGTACGGCCGAGGTCGGCACGACGGGACCGGCTGCGGGCGCGACCGGCCCGCAGCCGGAGGCGGCGAGCCCGGAGGCGGCGGGCGGCGCGGCGGCGGGCGGCGCGGCGGCCGACGAGCCGGGCTCGGGCCGGCGCTCGGCCACCGCCCGGGCCTGAGTCGGAATTCGACGACACCCAGCGGCGGAGACGACTGGCGCAGAGTTACGTAATTACGTAAACTCGAAGTCATGACGCTGGAGGAACGGGTCGCCGAACTGGAACGACGGCTGGCCGCCCTGGAGGACCGGCCGGACGCCCCGGCGCCCCGGCCGGAGCCACCGCCCTCGGGCGAGGGCGACTTCTGGGCCCTGGACGGGCTGAAGACGCGACTCTCCGCGCTCGGCGCCGAGCAGGGCGGGGTGCTCTACACCGGCTCGGTCCGACTACCCAGCCACGAGCGCTACGACTGGCAGTACGGCCTGCCGACCGAGGCACTGCTCGACGGCGAGGCGGGCGACTGGACCGACCTGGCGGAGTCCTTCGCCGCGCTCGGCCACCCGGTCCGGCTGCGCCTGCTCCGCGAGATCCTGGGCGGCCGGCGTACGGTCGCCGAACTCACCGCGCTCGACGGCCTCGGCACCACCGGACAGGCCTACCACCACCTGCGGCAACTGGCCGCGGCGGGTTGGTTGCAGAGCCCGGGTCGGGGGCGTTACGAGGTGCCACCCGGACGCGTCGTGCCGCTGCTCGTGGCGATCGCGATCGCCCGCACCTGACATCCCGGCGCGACCCGTCGACGCTTGAGAGGAGACCCGCATGTTCAAGGCACTGATGATCCTGCACCGCTGCTGCTGGCTGGCGTTCCTGGTGATCCTGGTCGCCGGCTTCTTCCTCGACTTCACCTCACTGTGGGGCTGGCTGGCGATCGCGCTCGCCATCGCGCTGCGGGTGGTGATGGGGCGGATGCTCGCCAGGGCGCAGGCGCGGGTCTCCGACTCGCCGGTCGAGGTCGACCCACCGGTGGTGGGGCGCTGGACGGCGCTGAACAGCCCGGCCAGCAAGGTACCGAGCCACGGGGTGCGCGCCTACGGGCAGGCGTACGCGATCGACCTGGTCGCGGAGCCGGCGGACCGGCCACGTCCGCGCTTCGGCTGGTGGCCGCCGGTCCGGCGCAACCGGGACTTCCCCGGTTTCGGCGCACCGCTGCTGGCGGTCGCCGACGGCACCGTGCTGCGTGCCGTCGACCGCAACCGGGACCATCTCAGCCGCAACTCGTACCCGGCCCTGCTCTACCTCGTCTTCGAGGGACTGTTCCGGGAGATCGCCGGCCCCGGCCAGATTCTCGGCAACCACCTGATCCTGGACCTCGGCAACGGCCGGTACGCCGCGTACGCGCACCTGCGGCGGGGTTCGCTGCTCGTCCGCCCGGGCGACCGGGTACGAACCGGCCAGCCGGTGGCGGAGTGCGGGAATTCCGGCAACTCGACCGAACCGCATGTCCACTTCCAGTTGATGGACAATCCGGATCTGGACGTCGCCCGGGGAATTCCATTCACGTGGCGGGAAATCGGCGTTCCGGCCAACGGAGAGGTCTTCTCGGTCGGCACCGCCGCGACTACCTGACGACCGCGACCACCACCTGCGCCGGGCGGGATGGACCGGCGGCGGCGGGCGACGTTCACCCCCGTAAACGTCGCCCGCACGCACCGCCGGTTACAGGTGGCGTGCGCCGTCCCCCAACGGCTTCACCTACCACCCGTCCCCCAGCGCCAGTGCCCGGTGCACAGATCTGCGCGATCTGTCGTTCCCCCGAACGCTTCCGAGCGTGGCGCGTGCAATAACGTTAGTTGTCGCCGGATGACCGGCACAAGCCGGTGCCTCTGTCTCGCCCATCACATCCAAGGACGATCGATATTCCGGCGCCTTGTGGTGCAACACTCCAGGCGGTCCGAGACATTCCCGGCCACCTGCCGGGAATGTCAGCCGTCCTCGCGCATCGGCGATTCGGTACGGAAGAAGTTGCTCTGCCGCCCGTCGGAGAGCTGCTCCTGGTAAATGAAATTCAGTTGGCGTAGGTCGAACGTGTGGAACCAGTCGTCCCAACTAACCGGCTTCAGTCGTCCGCCTTCCCGCCAACCGGGGAAGTCAAACGTCAGTACGCCGAGCCGGCCCTCGCGTTCGGTGCCCTCGATCGTGGCCGGTTGGGCGTTTCGGCCCTCCGCCCAGCGCCGGATCACGTCGTGGTCCCGGGTCACCAGGCTCCGCCCCGGACGCTCGGGCGTGTCCTGCGGGGAGGAGATCGGCTGGGCGTACTTCAGCGACTTCGACTGCCCACCGCCGTTGGAGCTGGCCTTCCGGGCCCCGCCCGCCTTGCTGGCCGGCGCGGCGGTCGACTTCCGGGCTCCGGTCGTCTTGCGCGCGGCCGTGGTGCTCTTCCCGGCGGTCGTACCCTTCCGGGCGCCGGTCGCCTTGCCCGGACCCGTCGCCTTGCCCGGGCCGGTCGCCTTGCCCGGGCCGGTGGCGCGGGCGCCGGTCGCCTTGCCGGCCGGCGCGGCCGCGGTCCGCTTGGCGCCGCTCGTCGTCCGGGCGGAGGTCACGGCCTTGCGGGCCGGGGCCTTCTGGGCGGCGGCCACCGTCTTGCGGGCCGGTGCCTTCTTCGCGGTGGCCCGCTTCGCCGGTGCCTTCTTCGCGGTGGCCCGCTTGGCCGGCGCCTTCTTCGCGGCCGCCCGCTTGGCCGGCGCCCTCTTCGCCGTGGTCTTCCGGGCCGGCGCCTTCTTGGCGGTCGCCCGGGCGGTGGTGGTCTTCCGGGCCGGGGCCTTCTTCGCCGCGACCGTGCGGGACGGCGCCTTCTTCGCGGCGGTCCGCTTGGCCGGCGCCTTCTTCGCGGTCGCCCGCTTGGCCGGCGCCGCCGTGGCCTTCCGGCCGGTCGTCCCGCCCCGGCTCTCGGCTTTCAGCGTCCGGACCAGGCTCTTCACCAGGTCCATCTTGCGTAGCGCGGATATGCCTGAAATGCCGCGTTTTTTGAGCTGTCCCCGGATGTCGTCGGCCTTCATCGAGCTGATCTTCTGCTCGTTGATGTCGCCCGTACTGCTGGATCGGCTGCTGCTGCTGGATCGGCGCTTGGTCGCGGTCGCGGTTGCGCCGCGACCGGAACTGTTCCGCTGAGCCATGAGATCCTCACGCTCCCTCTGACAGTCTGTCTCGGCAGGCGGCGCGGCCATCGCCACATCCTGGTGCCGCCGCCGGGGCATACCCGTCAGGGGCGGTCCAAACCCGAGTTTTCCGTCGCCGAACGCTCGAAGAGGTGCGCGAACGCTCGCAGGTTCGCCAACGACTCACCCCGGCTGACCCGCCACTCCCACTCCCGGCGGATCGCCGAACCGAAGCCGATCTCCAGCATCGTGTCGAACGACTCGTCCGCGTACGTCAGCACGGAGCCGAAGAGCCGGTCCAACTCCTCCTCGGTCACCCCGGCCAGGCCGACCCGGCCGGTCAGGTAGACGTCACCGACCGCGTCGACGGAGAACGCCACCCCGTACATCCGGGCGTTGCGCTGCAACAGCCAGGTGAAGAGTTCCTCGCGCCGCTCGTCCGGCTGGCGCATCACGAACGCCTCGATCCGCAGCGAGTGCTCCCCGACGATCAGGTTGCAGACCGTCTTGAGCTTGTGCGTGCCCGGCAGGGTGACCGCGTAGGAGTATTCCCCGGTCGACTCGCAGGTCAGCTCCCGGTCGGCACAGACCGCCTCGATCAGCCGACCGATCTCCGCCCGAGACTGCATCTCCGCCCCTTCCCGTCCGGCTCGCGGCACGCGCGTTCAGCAGGTCGCCAGCGGGAGCGCCGCGGTACCGTCCGCCAGCTCCGAGGCGAGCCGGTCACGGTACTCCGCCACCGCCTCACGGTAGACCCCGAGCAGCCCCCCGGCGGTACGAGCCCAGGAGAAGGCGCGGGCGTGCTCGACCGCGCCCCGGGACAGCTCGGCCCGACGCCGTGGCGCGGCCAGCAGCCCGCCGAGCACCCGTGCCCAGTCGCGCGGGTCGTGCCCGTCGACGAGTACCCCGCTGCTGCCGTCCCGGACGGCGGTGACCAGGCCACCCACCGCGGCGGCGACCACCGGGGTACCGCAGGCCTGTGCCTCCAGGGCGACCAGGCCGAACGACTCGTTGTGCGACGGCACCGCCACCAGGTCGGCGGCCCGGTAGAGCGCCGGCAGGTCGTCGCCGGTCTGCGGCGGCAGGAACCGCACCGCGTCGCCGACGCCGAGCCCGGCGGCGAGTTCGATCAGCGAGGTCGGCTGGTCCAGGCCGCTGCCGCTCGGTCCGCCCGCGATCACCACGGTGACCGTCCCGGCGGTCCCGGGTTGCGAGCCGCGCAGCTCGGCGAGGGCGTGCAGCAGCACGTCCGGCGCCTTCAGCGGTTGGATCCGGCCGACGAAGGCGACGATGGTGCCCCGCTCGGGCAGCCCCAGCCGGCGCCGCGCGGCGAGCCGGGCCGCCTCCTCCCGGCCGGCCGGGGACGGGGTGAACCGGTCCAGGTCGACGCCGGGGCGGACCACCTCGACCCGGTCCGGGTCGGCGTCGTACCGGGAGATCAGGTCCCGGGCCTCGACCGTGGTGTTCGCGACCAGCCGGTCGGCCTCGGCCACCACCTGCTCCTCGCCGATCACCCGCGCCTTCGGCTCGGGCCGGTCCCCCTCGGCAAGCCGGGCGTTCTTCACCTTGGCCAGGGTGTGCGCGGTGTGCACCAGCGGTACCCCCCAGCGCTCCTTGGCCAGCCAGCCCACCTGGCCGGAGAGCCAGTAGTGCGAGTGGATCAGGTCGTAGTAGCCGGGCGGCCGGGCCGCCTCGGCCCGCAGCACCCCGGCGGTGAAGGCGCAGAGCTGGCCGGGCAGTTCCTCCTTGGCCAGCCCCTCGAACGGCCCGGAGGTGACGTGCCGGACGGTCACGCCCGGGGCCATCTCGACCACCGGCGGCAGGTCGCTGGAGGTGGCCCGGGTGAAGATCTCGACCTCGACGCCGGCCTCGGCCAGCCGCCGGGAGACCTCGACGATGTAGACGTTCATCCCGCCGGCGTCGCCGGTGCCGGGTTGGTGCAGCGGTGAGGTGTGCACGGAGAGGGTCGCGATGCGTCGTGGCGTCGGCCACGGCTGGATGCCTCGTTGCCGGGCTACGCCGGTGTGCAGTTCCGCCACGTCCGCTCCTTCTGTCAACGTGTTGCGCCGTCCCGCACGACCGGGTCACCTCACAGAGCAACCACCGTGATGGGTGTCATCTTCCCGATCGGGCCACCGCCAATCGTCCGGGTGCCCGAGGAGGTGACCGACCTCATTCGGGCCCAGGTCACGGCATCGGGACGGCTTGGGCCAGAATGTCCCGATGACCCCTGTCGCGATCGTCACCGGAGCGTCCAGCGGGATCGGCGCCGCCACGGCCCGCCGGCTGGCCGCCGAGGGTTTCTCCGTACTCGCCGCCGCCCGCCGGGCCGACCGGCTGGAGACCCTGGTCGACGAGATCCGCCGGGCCGGCGGTACGGCGACCGCACAACCCTGCGACGTCACCTCCGACGAGTCGGTCGCGGAGCTGGCCGCCGCCGCCGCGGGGCTGGGCGGGCCGGTCACCCTGCTGGTGAACAACGCCGGTGGGGCGCGCGGACTCGACCCGGTCGAGTCGGGTTCGGTCGCCGACTGGCAGTGGATGTACGACGTCAACGTGCTCGGCACGCTCCGGGTCACCCAGGCGCTGCTGCCCGCCCTGGAGTCCTCGGGCGCCGGGACCGTGGTGGTGCTCGGCTCCACCGCCGGCCTGATCGTCTACGAGGGCGGCGGCGGTTACACGGCGGCGAAGCACGCCCAGACGGCGCTGGCCGAGACGCTGCGGCTGGAACTCTGTGGACGGCCGATCCGGGTCGTCGAGATCGACCCGGGCATGGTCCGGACCGAGGAGTTCGGGCTGGTCCGGTTCGACGGCGACGCCGAGCGGGCGGCGGCGGTCTACGCCGGGGTCGCCGAGCCGCTGGTCGCCGACGACGTGGCCGACTGCGTCGCCTGGTGCGCCACCCGGCCGCAGCACGTCAACGTGGACCGGCTGGTGGTCCGGCCGCTGGCCCAGGCGGCCCAGCACAAGGTGCACCGGGTCGGTACCGCCAGCGGGGGGTGAGCGATGCCGCCGCGCCGGTCGGACGCCGCCGACGGTGACCCGGGCGGTGCCGGTCGACCCGCCGGGCCGGGACCGGCCGGTCGGCGCGGCGCGGCGCCGCCGGCCCGCCCGGTCGGTGCGGTGACCCGGGGGACCACCAACCCCAACCGGCTGCGCCGGGTGGACAACTGGATCGCGGCGACCTGCGCCGACCTGCTCCGGGACGCCGCCGACCCGCTGGTGGTGGACCTCGGCTACGGTGCCAGCCCGGTCACCGTGGTCGAGCTGCGGGCCCGGTTGGCCGCCGCCGTCCGGCCGGACGTCCGGGTGGTCGGGCTGGAGATCGATCCGGTACGCGTCGCCGCCGCCGAGCCCGCCGCCGACCCGCCGGGACTCGCCTTCGACCGGGGCGGGTTCGAGCTGGCCGGGCTCCGCCCGGTGCTGGTCCGGGCCTTCAACGTGCTGCGGCAGTACGCCGAGCCGGAGGTCGTACCGGCCTGGCGGAGGATGACCGGGGCGCTGCAACCGGGCGGTGTGCTGGTCGAGGGGACCTGTGACGAGCTGGGCCGGCTGGCCGGCTGGCTGCTCGTCGACGCCACCGGCCCCCGTACGCTGACCCTGGCCGCCCGGCTCTCCACACTGGACAGTCCGGCCTCGCTGGCCGAGCGGCTGCCCAAGGCGCTGATCCACCACAACGTGCCGGGTACCGGCGTACACGGGCTGATCCGGGCGCTGGAGGAGGGTTGGCGGGACGCCGCCCCGTACGCCACCTTCGGGCCCCGGCAGCGCTGGCGGCGTACGGTCGAGGCGGTCCGCGTGGCCGGCTGGCCCGTACTCGACCGGCCGGCGCGGTGGCGGCTCGGCGAGGTGACCGTGGCCTGGTCGGCGGTGGCACCCCCCGGCGACCTCGGGGGGCCGGAGCCGGCGCGGTAGCCCCGCACCGGGTGCCCGCCCGGCTAGCGGGTGCCGAGTCCGGCCGGCGCGGCGGCCCCGCCGAGTCGGGACGTCCGGATCGCCAGATAGCAGGTGGCGGCGCCGAAGGGCACGAAGAGCGCCACCAGCAGCAGGGCCAGCGAGCCGAGGCCGGTGTCCCGGAAGCCGACCAGGTCGAGCAGGACGAAGACGGCCGCGCAGCCGAGCAGCATCGCGGTGGCGGCGAGCTTGTCCCGGACCGGCCAGAACCGGGAGAGCCAGAGCAGCGCCGCGACCGCGACCGGGACGACGTGCCACGGCCGGACCGGCCCGAACGGCAGGGCGACGGCGGGGACCAGCACCAGGAACGGGCCGAGCCCGCAGCAGAGCAGCACCAGCGTCTCCAGCGGGCCACGGCGGCGGGGCGGCACGCCGAACCGCTCCCGGGCGTCGGCGCCGAGGGTCGCCGGATCGCCGAGCCGGTCGAGCATCGCGCGCACCTCGGCCAGGCTCTGCCCGTCCGGCTCCGCCCGGCGTACGGCGATGTGCTCGGCGATCTGGTCGAGCACCTCCTGCCGGCGGTCGGCGGGCAGCGGTGCCAACTCGGCGCGCAACCGGCGCAGATAGCCTCGGACGAGCGCGTCGGGGGTGCTCGGGCTCATGCGGTCTCCTTCGGGACGACGAGGGAATCCACCGCGTCGCGGAACCGGATCCACTCACCGACGAACTGGTCGAGCCGGTCCCGCCCGGTGGCGGTGAGCCGGTAGTAGCGGCGGGGCGGCCCGCTGGGCGACTCCTGCCAGGCGGTCTCCACCAGACCGTCCCGGCGCAGCCGCGACAGCAGCGGATAGATGGTGCCCTCGCTGGTCACCATGCCGTCGACCGCGCCCAGTTCGCGGACGAGGTCGAGGGCGTAGCGCTCGCCGGGGCGGAGCAGCGCGAGCACGCAGTATTCCAACGTGCCGCGGCGGAGTTGGCCGGGCAGCGCCTCGGGTCTGGCCGCCGCCATCTAGCGACGACCGGCGTGGACGGTAACCATGCGGGGCATGGTACCTTGCGCCGCAAGGGACCGGGGCGCGCCGGTCTCCGGCGCCTGGGACGACGGGGCCGGCTCGGGTCTCAGAGGGCGCAGTTCACCAGTACCGGCTCCGGGTGCAGGGTGGCACCGAACCGGTCGTGCACCCCGTCGCGGATCTCCCGGGCCAGCGCCAGCAGGGCGTCGGTCGAGCCGCCGTCCCGGTTGGTCAGCGCCAGGGTGTGCTTCGAGGAGATGGCCACCCCGCCCGGCCCCTGGTAACCCTTCGGATAACCGGACTTGTCGATCAACCAGGCGGCGCTGACCTTCACCGTGCCGCCCGCACCGGGCCAGGAGGGTGGCTCGCCGAGCCCGGCGGCCCGCTCCCGCAGCGCCTGGTACGCCTCGGCGTCCAGCACCGGGTTGGTGAAGAACGACCCGACCGAGCGGGTGTCCGGGTCGGTCGGGTCCAGCACCATGCCCTTGCCGGCGCGCAGCGCGCGTACGGCCGCCCGGGCGTCGGCCAGCGGCACCCGGTCACCGACCTGCACCCCGAGCGCCCGGGCCAGCTCGGCATAGCGCACCGGGGCGGAGAGCGTCGAGCGGAGCAGCCGGAAGTCGACGGTGAGCACCGTCCACCGGTCGTTGTACTTGAAGACGCTGGACCGGTAGCCGAAGGCACACTCGGCCGCGCTCATCCGGGTCACCTCGCCGGTCAACCGGTCGTACGCCTCGACCCCGGTGACCGTCTCCGCCACCTCCTGCCCGTACGCCCCGACGTTCTGTATCGGGGTGGCGCCGGCCGACCCGGGGATGCCGGAGAGGCACTCCACCCCCGACCAGCCGGCCTCGACGGTCGCCGCCACCAGGTCGTCCCACGGCTCGCCGGCCGCCACCCGGATGGTCACCGCCGCCTCGTCCTCGGCGACCACCTCGAAGCCCCGCGACCGGACCAGCAGCACCGTGCCGGGGAAGCCCTCGTCCGCGACCACCACGTTGCTGCCGCCCGCCAGCACCAGGACCGGCTCGTCCCGCAGCTCGGCCTCGCGCAGTTTCGCCGGGATTTCATCCGTTCGGGTCGCGGTGACCAGTCGCCGGGGCGCACCGCCGAGCCGCAGGGTCGTATAACCGGCCAATCGTGCGGGATCGGCGGCGTCGGCGGCGGTTATCGGGCGGGCGTTAACGTCTGGCACAGCATTCACCCTAGGCTGAGAGAGAGCCCGGCCGGTGGCGGCCCGGTGGCACGGGAGGATCGTCATGACCAGACTGCACGGCACCAAGGACTTCTGGATCGGTGCGCTCCGCGCCGAGGGGCCGACCTTCGGCGCCACGGTCGCCGAGGCGCCGCTCGACATCCGGGTGCCGTCCTGTCCCGAGTGGACCATGACCGACCTGGTGCACCATCTCGGGTCGGTCTACGCCCGGGCCCGGGGTATCCTCAACCGGGGCAGCACCGAGCGGGCCGACCCGCTCACCGTCCCGGACGGCCTGCCGACCGGAGCGGCGGCGGTGGAGTGGTGGCGGCAGGAGTTCGACCAGCTCATGGCTGTGCTGGACCGGGTCGACCCGGAGGCGCCGGCCTGGAACTACGCGCCGCAGCCGAAGAGGGCCGGGTTCTGGCACCGGCGGATGGCGCTGGAGACCGCGGTGCACCGCTGGGACGCGCAGATGGCGGTCGCCGCCGGGGAGCCGATCGAGGCCAAGCTCGCGGCGGACGGGGTCGGCGAGGTGCTCGACACCCACCTGCCGGCCGCCAGGCGGGCGACCGAGCAACCCTTCCACGGGGTGGTCCACCTGATCGCGACCGATGCCGGGCAGGAGTGGTACCTGCGGCTGCGCGGTGCCGGCGTCGCCCTGCTGGACACCGACACGATCCTGGACAGCGACGACCACCACGCCCGGGCGCAGATCTCGGGTACCGCCAGTGACCTGCTGCTCGCCCTCTGGGGACGGCTCGGCTTCGACACCCTCGACGTGGCCGGCGACGCGGGACTGCTCCAGGGGCTGCGCGTCGGCTGACCGGCACCGGCCCGGCACCCCGCCGACGGGGTTGTTGACCTTCAGGCGCGCGTGGAACCATTTCCCCGGCGGCTGAGCTGAGGAGCGGAGATGGCGGTGACCCGCGCGCGGCCCACGCTGGAGGCGGTGGCTCAACGGGCCGGAGTGTCCCGGGCCACCGTGTCCCGGGTGGTGAACGGCTCGACCACGGTCGCCGAGCCGATCCAACAGGCGGTCCGGCGGGCGGTGCGGGAGCTGGGCTACGTCCCCAACCTCGCCGCGCGCAGCCTGGTGACCCAGCAGACCGACTCGGTGGCGCTGATCCTGCCGGAGGCGTCCACCCGGGTCTTCTCCGACGACCAGGTCTTCCCCGGGATCATCCTCGGGGTCAGCCGGGAACTGGAGGCCGCCGGCAAGCAGCTCGTGCTGACCCTGGCCGAGTCGGCGGCCAGCCACGAGCGGGTCGAGCGCTACGCGATGGGCGGGCACGTGGACGGCGTACTCTTCGCCTCCCTGCACGGCGCCGACCCGCTGCCCGGGGCGCTCGCCCAGGCGGGACTGCCGGTGGTGTGCAGTGGCCGCCCGCTCGGCCAGGCCCCCGTCCCGGTGCCGTACGTCGACGTCGACCACGTCGCCGGGGTACGCGGCGCGGTCCGGCACCTGCTCGACTCCGGCCGGCGACGGATCGCCACCATCGCCGGCCCGCAGGACATGGTGGCCGGGATCGACCGGCTCGCCGGCTACCGCGCCGAACTCCGGGACGCCGGACGCCGGCCGGTCGAGGCGTTCGGCGACTTCACCCGGGAGTCCGGGGCGGTCGCGATGCGGCAGCTCCTGGCCCGGGACCCCGACCTCGACGCGATCTTCGTCGCCTCCGACCTGATGGCGCACGGCGCACTCCGTACGCTGCGCGAGGCGGGGCGCCGGGTGCCGGAGGACGTGGCGGTGATCGGGTTCGACGACATCGAACTGGCCGGCTACACCGACCCGCCGCTGAGCACCGTACGGCAGCCGATCCAGGATCTCGGCCGGACGATGACCCGGCAACTGCTCCGGCTCGCCGCCGGTGAGCGGATCGAGCCGACCGTCCTGCTCCCCACCGAACTCGTGCTGCGCGCCTCCGCCTGACCGGTCCGATAGCTCGGGTCAGCCCGCTGCGGGGGCGGTCACGGCGGCCCGGTCGCGGTCGCGGTGGTCGATCGACTCGCCGAGCGATCGGCGGGCCAGCAGGGTGGCTCCGGCGACGGCGGCCGGGGTGAGCAGCACCGCGCCGAGCGGGATCAGGAAGCAGAGGAAGACCGCCACCCCGAAGCCCAGGGTCAGCGGGCGGTTCGCCCGCAGCGCCCGCTGCCGGTCCGGCAGCCGGAGACCGCGCCGCTGGAACGGCACCCCGACCATGCCCATCGCCAGGAACCAGCCGCCGACCATCGCGGCGACCACCGGTACGACGAACTGCCCGACGATCGGCACGAACCCGGCGACGAAGAGCGGTACGCCGAAGAGCACCGACCGGCCGAGCAGCCGTGCCGCGTCGGCGATGCTGCGCCGCAGCGAGCGCCAGAACGGCAGCTCGACCTCGCCCGGCACCCCGCCGTAGCGCTCCTCCACCCGTTCGGAGATCTTCTCGTAGAACGGGTCGCCGATCACCAGCGTGATCGCGGTGAAGGTGAGCACCCCGAGCAGGCCGCCCAGGCCGAGCAGGGCGAGCCCGGCGACGACCCGGAGGATCTGGCGCGGCCCGTCCGACCAGTCGTCGGCGAACGGGGTGATCAGCGCGGCGAGCTCGTCGGAGAAGTAGATCAGCGTGCCGAGGCCGGCCAGGTAGAGCGCCCCGGAGATGACCGCGGGCACGATGCCGAGCAGCACCAGCCCCGGGCTGCGACCGTAGACCGCGAGCCCCCGGAACAGCAGCCCGACGCCGGCACCGAACGCGGAGAGGAACGAGCCGAGCCGGCGCGGGCGCGGCTCGGTGGGGGTGGGGGTCTGCACGACCCGAGAGCCTATCGGCCGTTCGGCACGCCGGCACGGCGGCGCGGTGCCGCCCACGCGGAGACGACGGCGCCGCCGGGCGGAACGGCGTCGGCGCGGCCGGGCAGGATGGGACGCATGCGCGCCGCCCGGCTGATCTCCCTGCTCCTGCTCCTGCAGAACCGCGAGTCGATGACCGGCGCCGAACTCGCCCGGGAGCTGGAGGTCTCGGAACGGACGATCTACCGGGACGTACTGGCCCTCGGCGCCGCCGGCATCCCGATCTACGCCGACCGGGGTCGGGCCGGCGGCTACCGGCTGCTCGGCGGCTACCGGACCCGGCTGACCGGGCTGAGCCGGACCGAGGCCGACGCGCTCTTCCTCTCCGGGCTGCCCGGCCCGGTCGGCGAGATGGGGCTCGCCGACGTGGTGGCCACCGCCCAGTTGAAGGTGCTCGCCGCGCTGCCGAGCGGGCTGCGGGACGCGTCGACCCGGGTCCAGCGGCGGTTTCATCTCGACGTGCCGGGCTGGTTCCGGAAGGCGGAACCGCCGGCCTGGCTCAGCGAGCTGGCCGAGGCGGTGTGGCAGGACCGGACGGTCGAGTTCCGCTACCGCCGTGGCGACCGGGAGGTGACCCGCAGCGTCGAGCCGTACGGGCTGGTGTGCAAGGGCGGAGCGTGGTATCTGGTGGCCCGGGTCGGCACGGGGCACCGTACCTACCGGATGGACCGGATGACCGAGGTGACCGTCGGCACGGAGACGTTCAGCCGGGACGACTCGTTCGAGCTGGCCGCCTACTGGGCCGGCCAGGCGGAACGGTTCGTCCGGCAGATGCTGCGCGACGAGATCACGATCCGGCTCAGCCCCGCCGGCCGGTACGCCCTGCGGTACGTCACCGAGGCGCCGGCCGTACGGGAGGCCGAGGCGAACGCCGGGGAGCCCGACGAGCAGGGCTGGGTGGTCACCCGGCTGCCCGTCGAGTCCCCCGACGTCGCGTACGGCCAACTGCTCAGCCTCGGCCCGGAGGTCGAGGTGTTGGAGCCGGCGCCGTTGCGGGCCCGGCTCGCCTCGGCGGCCCGGCGGCTGGCCCGGCTCTACGCCGATGACCCGCCGTAGCCCGTGGCGGGCTGCCGGCGGAGGCCGCCGGTGGACGGGTCAGCGGTAGCCGGTGGCGTCGGCGGGCTTGCCGGCCGCCTCCACCTCCACGATGTACCGCCAGGCGTCCGGCTGGCTGCCGTCGACGTCGGTGAAGCCGTACACCTTGGCGAGTTGTCCGCTGGAGAGCGACTGCCCCGACCAGCGGGCCTTGTCCGGGTCGGCGGCGAGCGCGGCGACCGCCCGGCCGACGTACGTCGGGCTCTCCGAGATGACGAAGTGCGGCTGCTTCTCGATGGCGTCCCGCCAGTTCTCCTCGGTGACGCCGAACTCGTCGAGCATGAACTCGGAGCGCAGCCAGCCCGGGGTGAGCGCGACCGCCGTGCCGCCGTGTTCCCGCAGCTCGTGCGCCCAGAGGTAGGCGAGCCGGTTCACCGAGGTCTTCGCCAGGTCGAAGAAGGCCGAGAGCCGGTAGTTCTGGTCGTTGTACTCCTTGGTGCCGTCGCCGACCTCCACCACCAGACCGCCGGGGTTGCGGATCAGCAGCGGCAGCGCGAAGTGACTCGTGATCATGTGGGTGTCGACGGCGAGCCGGAGCGTACGGAAGCCGTCGTCGAGGTTCTGCTCCCAGATCGGCTTGTACCAGCCGATCAGCCGGTCCGCCCCCCAGACGTCGTTGACGAGTACGTCCAGTCGGCCCTGTTCCCGGTCGATCCGCTCGACCAGCGCGCGTACCTGGTCGGGGACGAGGTGGTCGACCTGCACCGCGATCCCGACGCCGCCGGCCGCGGTGACCAGCTCGGCGGTCTCCTCGATGGTTTCCGGCCGGTCCACCTCGGAGCGTTTCTCCCGGGTGCTCCGCCCGGTGGCGTAGACGGTGGCGCCGGCCGCGCCGAGCTGCACGGCGATCTGCCGGCCGGCACCCCGGGTGGCTCCGGCGACGAGTGCGACCTTTCCGGTCAGTTCTGCTGTCATGACGCCGACTCTGACAGCGAATCCTGACAGCCTACGTCTGGATTTCCGCTCGCGTCCCCGATCTCCGCCAACTCGGCCGCCCACCGCTCTGACCAGCGCAGGAGCGGGCGCAGCGCCTCGTACGCGCCGTGTCCCAGTTCGGTCAGGGCGTACCCGCTGTCCGGTCCCTGCCGCACCAGTCCGGCGTCGACCAGTTCGCCGAGACGCTGGCGGAGCACGCTGGAGGACATCGAGTCGCAGCGCTGGCGCAGTGCCCGGAAGCCGAGCGGCCCGCCGTGCAGTTCCCAGACGATCCGCAGGCTCCACCGCCGGCCGAACAGGTCGAGCGCGGCCATCAGCGGTCGGCCGGTGGTCGAGCCCCGGACCGCCCGGCCGGGCCTGGGAGTGTCTGCGGTCGTCCCGCCCATCCGCGTCCCGCCCTCCCGTCGGCGCCGAGCAGGGCCGCCCCGGGCGCTGTCGGCACGTCGAATCACACTCGCGCTTCGATTTCCGACACACTATCGTGGTGCCGAGCGATTCGGATTCCGAATCGGCGACCGAGCGACGGGAGCCGGCATGAACGGGTTGACCACCGCACTCTGCCGACGGCTGGGGATCACCGCCCCGGTCGTCCAGGCGCCGATCGGCTCGGCCGCCACCCCGGAACTGGCGGCGGCGGTCTGCACTGCCGGTGGGCTCGGCACCCTGGCCCTGACCTGGGTCGAGCCGGAACGGGCCCGGGACCGGATCCGGCAGCTCCGGCGGCTGACCGACCGGCCGTTCGGGGTCAACCTGGTGCTGGACTTCCCGGTCACGGCGAACCTCGCGACCTGCCTCGACGAGGACGTGCCGATCGTCTCCACCTTCTGGGGCGATCCCGCCGAGGTGCGCGGGCCGATCGAGGCCGCCGGAGCGCTGCACTTCCACACCGTCGGCTCGGTGCCGGAAGCCCGGCGGGCGGCCGAGGCCGGCGTCGACGTGGTGGTGGCGCAGGGCTGGGAGGCCGGCGGACACGTACGCGGTCAGCTCAGCACGATGGCACTGGTACCCGCGGTGGTGGACGCGGTCTTCCCGCTGCCGGTGGTGGCGTCGGGCGGCATCGCGGACGGCCGCGGCTTGGCCGCGGTGCTCGCCCTCGGCGCCCAGGCCGGCTGGCTCGGCACCCGGTTCGTGGCGGCCACCGAGGCCGGCAGCCACGAGGAGTACCGGCGTGCGGTCGTGGCGGCCGACGCCGCCGACGCGGTACACACCACCTGCTTCGACGGCGGCTGGCCGGGCGCGCCGCACCGGGTGCTGCGCAACGCCACCCTGGACCGCTGGCTGGCGGCCGGCTCGCCGCCCGGCCCGGACCGGCCAGGCGAGGGCGACGTCCTCGCCACCGACGCCGCCGGCCGGCACCACCTCCGGTACGCCGACATGGTGCCGGTGGCCGGAATGACCGGCCGGCTCGACGAACTCGCCCGGTACGCGGGCCAGTCCGTCGGCGGGATCCGCGAGATCTCCCCGGCCGCCGACATCGTCGACGGGCTGGTCGACCAGGCCGCGTCGGCGCTGCGCCGGCTCGGCGTCAGCTGACCAGCCGGACCCGCACCCGCCGGTTCGCCCGCCCCTTGCTCTCCACCTTGACCACCTGGACCTTGCCGATCTGGGCGGTCGAGCCGACGTGGGTACCGCCGTCGGCCTGCACGTCCAGCCCGACGATGTCGACGATCCGGATCTCCTGCTCGTCCGCGGGAATCAGGTTGGACTGGGTCCGGATGATGTCCGGCAGGGCCAGCGCCTCGTCCCGGGGCAGCACCTTCACCGCGACCGCCCGGTCGGCGGCGACCTCGGTGTTGACCAACTCCTCCAGCCGGGCCTTGAAGTCGGTCGGCACCTCGGGCAGGTTGAAGTCCATCCGCGCCTCGCCCGGTTCCATGTTGCCGCCGGTGACGAGCGCGCCGAAGTCCCGGAACACCACGCCGCAGAGCACGTGCAGCCCGGAGTGGGTACGCATCAGCAGGCTGCGCCGCTGGTCCTCCACCGCGCCGGTCACCGCCGTGCCGGGCGGCGGTAGCGGGTCACCCTCGGCCGGGATCAGATAGAGGTCGTCGCCCTTGCGGGTGCCGACGATCCGGGTCTGCACCCCCTGCCAGAGCAGCACCCCGTGGTCCGGCGGCTGGCCGCCGCCACCCGGATAGAAGGCCGACCGGTCGAGCACGATCCCCTGCTCCGCGTCGGCGGAGAGCACCGTGCACTCCCACTCCCGCAGGGTCGGGTCGGCGAGGTCGAGCCGGTGCGTCCGGCCGTGCTGCGAAACGCCCATGGCTCGCCACGTTACCCCGGCCGGCACGATCGCGGTGCTACCGGCCGCCGGGGCTCGACGGCATGCTCAATTGAGGAAGCCGGAGATCCGTTCGCGCAGGTCGGCGCGGTGCGTCCAGAGCAGGCCGGGCTTGTCGTAGACGTGCAGCGTCGCCGCCGGCAACGCCTCGGCGAGCTGCTCGGCGACCGCGACCGGGTGCAGGTCGTCGCCGGCACAGCCGATCACCAGGGTACGGGCGGTGACCGCCGCCAGCGCCGAACGCTGCCGTACGGCGACCTGACCGGCCAGGTCGGCCAGCCCGGTGGCGAGACCGTCCCGGGTCAACTGGTCCACCCGCTGCCGCAGATAGGCCCAGCCGGCCGGGGTGTTGCGGATCGCCGGTGGCACCTCGAAGGCGACCGCCTCGGCCACCTCGGCGGCGTCGCCGCTGCGTACCGCGCCGAGCAGCTCGGTGAGCCGCCGCCGGGCCACCTCCGGCCGGGGTTCGTCGAGTACGGCCGGCAGCACGAAGACCGCCCGCTCGAAGCGGGCCGGACTCTCCCAGAGGAGCCGGCAGAGCGCGCCCGCGCCGAGGCTGATCCCGAGTGCCCGGCTGGCGCCACCCAGATCGGCGATCGCCCGCAGGTCACGGGCGAGGTCGGCGTAGCTCCAGTCGCCCTCCGGGGCCTCGGAGCGGCCGTGACCACGGAACTGGAAGAAGATCTTGCGTCCGTTGACCGCGCTGCCCAGCGGCCGGGTGGTGGAGATGCCGGTGCCGAGCCCGTGTGCGAAGACCGTGACCGGGTCACCGTCGCCGGTCACCAGCCGCTCCAGCCGTACGCCGTGCGGGGTGGCGACGAGCTCGGTCTCCGGATCGGGCAGCGCCGGCCGACCGCTGCGCGGCGCGGTCGGCCCCGGGCCGTACGTCCGTGGCCCGCCGTCGGGCGGCGGTGGCCAGCGGAAATCTCTCACCAGAAGCCTTTGCCGTCGGTCAGGTCGCGCAGCCCGACCCGGACGTCGAGCAGATAGATCAACGCTGCCGCGATGCCGATCAGCGCGAAGAGGCTGAGCGGCCGGTAGAGCAGCAGGGTGAGCACCAGGCAGACGGCCAGGATGGCGACCCAGGCTCCCTTGGGGAGGGTGCCGATCGCCGGGAAGGCGTCGGAGCGTTGGGTGATGCAGTGCACGAGCGCGACGCCCTGGATCACGAGGGCGAAGACGATCAGCACCAGGTTGATGATGAAGACGACGTCGTCGAAGAAGAGCGGCGCGGCTGTGCCCATGGCGGAAAGCTTATGCCGGTGACCCCGGGTACGTGCCACTTGGCGCACCCACCCGAGGTCACCGGCCTTGGCTCGGCGACCGGTCGTCGGTCGCGGGCGACTACTTGTCGGCCGCCGGCCGGGTGCGCTTGGCCGCCGGACGGGTCGACTTCGCCGCCGGGCGACGCTTCACCGCGGGGGTCTTCGCCGGGGTCGCCTCGGCCGCCTCGGTCGCCGCGGCGACCTCCTTGACCTGCTCGACGACCTCGGGCGGGGTGGTGCTCAGCGCCGGCTGCCCGGCAGCGGTCACCGCCGGGGTCTCGGTGGCGACCATGTCGGCGTTGACGGTGTCGGCGGCCTGCACCACGCCGGAACCGACCACCCGCTCGCCCCGGGCGACGAGGTCGCCGTAGACGGCGATGGCCCGCTCCTGCGCGGCCTGGGCGCCGGCCACCACCACCGCCGCGTTGCGGATGGTCGCCTCCCGCAGCCCGTCGAGGTCCAGCTCGCGGTTGGTGGCGCGGTGCCGCAGGTTCGCCGCGCCGGAGTTGGCGTTGCGCAGCGTCAGTACGGCCTTCTCGCGCAGCTCGGCGGTGGTGGTCACGGCCTTCTCCCGCAGCTCGGAGCGGGTGGCCTCGTCACCGAGACCGCTGACCACGGCGGGCAGCCGGCGCAACTGCTGGTATGCGAGCTCGCCGGCACCGGCCACCGCGTAGAGCGGGGCGGGGATCCGGGCGGTTCGGGGCTGGGTCATGACTGTTCCTCCTCGTCAGAGGCCGGGGTGACCGTCGGGGTCGACGGCGCGGCCTTCTTGACCGCCTTCCGGGCGGTCCTCCTGGTCGGTGTGGCCGGTGGCGTGGATTGCGCGCCGGGCCGGGCCTCGGTCGGTGGTGCGGCGGCGGCACCCGCCTCGGTCACCGCCACCGATTCGAGTACGGCCTCCGCCGGGTTCCGGCCGACGGACGTCGGGCCCACCACGTCGGCGGAGTCGGTGGTACCGGGCTCGGCGGCCGGAGCGGTGGTGCCGGGCTCGGCCGGTACGTCCGCGTGCCGGAGGTTCTCCCGGCGGAACGTCTCGTAGATCTGGCTCAGCGACTGCTTCTGCGGCATCGTCAGGTCCGGATCGGCCGCGATGGCGGCGAGCACGCCCTGCCCCTCACGGTCGTCGAGCAGCCCGGCCCGGAGGTACATCGCCGGGGTGGAGACCCGCAGGGCGCTGGCGAGCTGCTGGAGCACCTCGGCGCTCGGCTTGCGCAGCCCACGCTCGATCTGGCTCAGGTAGGGGTTGCTCACCCCGGCCTGCTCGGCCAGCTGCCGCAACGAGATCTTCGCGTTGCGGCGCAGGTCACGGATGAACCCGCCGATGTCCCGCGGAAGGTCCTTCGGATTGGCCATGACTCGACGGTAGCCAGCCGCGCTTGCTCCTGCAAGCAGAATGCTTGCGAAAGTTAGCAATAGTTAGCGGCGTCTCAGTCGACGTCACTACACAAGCGGGCGTGCACCGCGCCGGCCCGGTCACCAGCGGGCGCGTACCGCGCCGACCACCTCGCCACCGCCGTGCAGCGGCAACTCGGCCAGCTCGTCGAGGATCGGGGCCTCCACCGACAGCCGGCGCAACGCCGAGACCAGCACCGGCATCCGGCCACGCGACGCACCGTCGTCGATCTTCGCCGCCACCGCGCCGACCCTGGGCACCGCCACCGCGAGCACCCCCTCCGCGCCGCTCTTGGCGAGCAGCCCGGGGATCGCGGCCATCAACCGGGTGTCGTACGCCTGGTCGTCGGTGCCGGCGACCATCTCCGGGTACGCCCGCATCGCGTCCGCGACCGTCCGGGCCACCGAGCCCGGCTCCGCCGAGACCAGCCGGAGGTACGCCCGGGCGAGCCCGGTCAGCGAAACCGCGAGCAGCGGCGCCCCGCAGCCGTCGACACCGACCGCCGCGGCCGGCTCGCCGGTGAACTCCTCGATCGCGGCCGTGATCACCCGCTGGAGCGGGTGCTCGGGCTGCCAGTACTCCGCCACCGGCCAGCCCGCCGCCTGACAGGCGAGCAGCATCCCGACGTGCTTGCCGGAGCAGTTCATCCGGAGCCGGGACGGCCCACCGCCGGCCCGCAGCAGGGCGACCCGGGCCGACTCCGACAGCGGCAGGTCCGGCGGGCAGCGCAACGCCGACTCGGTCAGCCCGGTACGCCGCAGCAGCGCAGCGACCCGGTCGACGTGCACGTCCTCGCCGTGGTGGCTGGCGCAGGCGACGGCCAGGTCGGCACCGGCCAGCGGCAGCCCGGCCCGGAGCATCCCGATCGCCTGGAGCGGCTTGTTCGACGACCTCGGAAAGACCGGCCCCCGGATGTCGCCCGCCCCGGCCCGCACCGACCCGGCCGCGTCCAGCACTACCACGGAACCCCGGTGCACGGACTCCACGAAGCCCGACCGGACCGCCTCCACCAGCGGTACGCCGCCGTCGTAGATCTCGCCCATGGTCGCGGACGGTACCCACCGGGCCGGCGTACCGGCCCGGCGCCCCTCAGCGCTGTGCCGCGAGTCCCAACAGCTCCCGCGCCTGCGCCGGGGTCAGCGGCGGACGCTGGGCGAGCTGCGCCAGCCCGACCGCCCGGGCCACCAGTTGCATGTTCGACTCCACCGGACGCCCCTTGGCGTAGCTGATGGTGTCCTCCATGCCGACCCGCAGGTGCCCGCCGGCCGAGACCGAGGCGAGCATCACCGGGATGGTGCTCCGGCCGATGCCGGTCGCCGAGAACGTCGTCCCCGCCGGCAGGTCCCGCAGCGCCTGGGCACAGGCGACCAGCGCCTCGGTGCTGCCCGGCATGCCGCCCGGCACCCCCATCACGAAGTCGACGTGCACGTGCCCGCCGGCCGGCAGGCCGTACCGGTCGAGCAGCCGGCGCAGCGCGGCCAGGTGGCCGAGGTCGAAGATCTCGTACTCCGGCACGACGCCCCGGTCCTGCATCCGGGTGTGCAGGTCGACGATGAACGCCCAACGGTTGAGGAAGACGTCGTCGCCGAAGTTGACCGTACCCATGGTGCAGGAGGCCATCTCCGGATCGGCGTCGAGCACGGCCAGCCGGTCCGCCTCCGGATCGGTGACCGCGCCACCGGTGGAGAGCTGCACGATCAGCTCGGTACTCTCGCGCAGCGCGGCGACGGTCTCCCGCAGCCGACCCGGGTCGAGGGTGGGCCGGGCCTCGTCGTCCCGGATGTGCACGTGGATCACCGCCGCGCCGAGCGCCTCGCACTCCTTGGCGGTGACCACCAGCTCGTCGAGGGTGACCGGCAGCGCCGGAACCTCCGCCTTCGCCGACTCCGCCCCGGTCGGCGCGACCGTGATCAAGGTGCCCGTCATGCCGGGATCCTAGCCGAGGCGGCGCCCGGTCACTCCGGGTCGATCGCCGCGGCCTGCCCCTCGACCAGCAGCGCCGCGTCGTCCGGTACCGACCGCTTCAGCACGGCGAGCGCGACCGGGCCCAGCTCGAAGTGCCGGACCGCCGTACCGACGAAGCCGACCGTACGCCCGTCGACGGTCACCGGGGCACCCGCCGCCGGAAGCTGGTCGGTGGTCACCCCGTCGAGGTGCAGCAGCGCCAGCCGGCGCGGCGGGCGGCCGAGGTTGTGCACCCGGGCCACCGTCTCCTGCCCCCGGTAACAGCCCTTGTCGAGGTGTACGGCCGGAGCCACCAACCCCACCTCGGCCGGAATGGTCCGGTGGTCGGTCTCGAAGCCGACCCGGGGCAGCCGCTGCGCCACCCGCACCGCCTCGTACGCCCACAGTCCGGCGACCGGTGTGCCGGCGGCGGTCAGCGTGCCGACCACCTCCGGCAGGCTCGGCCGGGGCACCAGCAGGTCGACACCGAGCCGGACCCGACGCGCCCAGCCGCCGCCGGGCAGCGCGCGTACGTCGTACACGACGGTCGGCCGGGGCGGCACGGAGCCGGCGGCGAACTTCGGACCCGGCACCCCGAGCAGGTCCGGTTCGACCAGCCCGGTGACGCCGAGCGCGGCGACCGCCTCGGTGGCGCGCGGACCGACCAGGGAGAGCAGCGCCCAGTCGGCGGTGACGTCCCGGGGGTCGACCGGGGTGAAGAAACGCATCTTCTCCAGATAGCTCAGCAGGCCGCCGGTGTCGCCGGGCTCGGTGTCCAGCCAGGTGGTCTCGCCGTCCTCGGCGACCATGGCGTGCTGCTCGACATGCCCGTGCGGGGAGAGGACCAGCAGCTCGGTGCCCTGGCCGGCGGCGATCGAGCCGAGATGCTGGCTGGTCAGGGTGTGCAGCCAGCTCGCCCGCTCGGCCCCGGGGACGGCGATCACCCCCCGGTGCGACCGGTCGACCAGGCCGACGTCGGTGGCGAGCAGCCGCTGCTCGCGGATCGGGTCGCCGTAGTGCGCGGCCACCGGGCGTACCCCGGCCGCGGCGTGTTCCGGCTCCGGCTGGTCCCGGCTCTGCTCGTCGATCGCCTCGACGGCCACCGCACCCGCGATGTCGATCATTCTCGCCGCTCCTCGCAGTCGCTCCGCCCGCAGACGCCGAAGAGCGCCACGTGCCCGATGTCGACCTGGAAGCCCCGCTCGGCCGCCAGCTTCTCGCAGAGCGGGCCGAAGATCTCCGGATCGACCTCGTCCACCGCCCCGCAGACCCGGCAGACCAGGTGCACGTGGGTGTCCTCACCCGCGGCGTGGTACGTCGGCGACCCGTGGGACAGGTGCGTATGGGTAACAAGCCCGAGGCGTTCGAGTAGTTCCAGGGTCCGGTAGATCGTGGTGATGTTCACTCCGGCCGCGACCTCGCGGACCGCCGAGTGCACCTGCTCGGGCGTGGCGTGCCCGAGCTCCAGCACGGCTTCGAGGACCAGCTGCCGCTGCGCCGTCAACCGCAGTCCGCGGGAACGCAGCATCTCCGCAAGTGACGATTCCGACACCGACAAAGCATAGTGCGCCTCGGCGAGGGCCGGCTCCTCGGCGGCTACCCTCGGCGGGATGTCGAGCGAGCAGCCGGTCGTCGCCGTACTGGGCCGGGGGGTGGTGCCGGCCGGCGAGCCGGTGGTCCGGGCCGACGACCGGGGCGTACTCCGGGGTGACGGGCTCTTCGAGACGATGCACGTCCGGGCCGGCCGCCCCTGGCTGGTCCGGGAGCACCTGGCCCGGCTGACCCGCTCGGCGGCGGCACTGGAGCTGCCACTGCCGCACCCCGACGAACTGCGCGGCCTGCTCGACACCGCCTGCGCCGGCTGGCCGGTCGACACCGAGGGGGCGCTGCGGCTGGTCTGCACCCGGGGACCGGAGGGCGGCACCGAACCGACCGTCTACGCCACCCTCTCCCGGGTGCCGGCCGCCGCCCGGCGGGCCCGGCGGGACGGCATCCGGGTCGCGACCCTGCCGCTCGGGATCGCCGCCGACGCCCGCAACGACCGGCCGTGGCTGCTCGGCGGGCTCAAAACCACGTCGTACGGGCTGAGCGAGGCCGCCCGGCGCTGGGCCGCCGGCAACGGCGTGGACGACGTGCTCTGGACCTCGACCGACGGGTGCGCCCTGGAGGGGCCGACCGCCAACCTGGTCTGGCTGACCGGCGGGGAACTGCGCACCGTGCCGGCGGAGCAGACCGGGATCCTGCCCGGGGTGACCGCCGACCGGCTGCTCCGGCACGCCGCCGAGCTGGGCTGGCCGGTGGCCCACCGGCTGGTCACCCCCGCCGGGCTGCGGGCGGCCGACGGGGTCTGGTTCACCTCGTCGGTACGCGGCCTCGCCGAGGTCCGCGAACTCGACGGGGTGCCGCTGGCCGCCTCGCCGCACACCGCCGTACTCGCCGACCTGCTCGGCTACCCCGTCCCGCCGCGCTGAGCGGTTGCTATCAGCCGCCGACCCGGACCAGCCGGGCGGAGAGGTGCGGGGAGAGCGGATGCCCGACCGCGGCCATCTCCTGGGCGTAGAGCAGCGCCCCCTCGACGATGCCGAAGAGCCGGTGCCCGGCGGTGACCTCCTTGGCGGTCGCGCTCCGCACCACCGCGTCGGTGGCGATCTCCACCCGGGTGCCGGTGACCTTGCCGAGGTGCAGCTCCATGATCCCGGTCGGGGTGGTGAGCAGGACCTCCAGCTCGTCGGTGCCCCGGCCGTCGGCGTCGAGTACGGCCCGCCACCAGCCCACCTCGCGACCGGCGGGCCGGACCGGCCGGCTCTGCTCGTCCAGGATCCAGGCCCGCGACTCGTAGTAGAGGAACGGCCGCCCGTCATGGGTGATCCGGATCTCCTGGGCGTAGTCGAAGTCCTCGATGCTCGGGAATCCGCCCCGGCCCCGTCCGCGCCAGAGCCCGACGTACGGCAGCAGGCCGAGCAGCGCCGGGTGCAGGTCCGGCCCCTTGCGCAGGTCGTACGTCTCCTCGTACGGGTACGGGTCGACCGGCGGCGCGTTCAGCCACGGCGGCGGCTCAATGGGGTTGTCGCTCAAACCCGGCTCACTCCTCGCACTCACCAACGTCCTCTCGAAATTCTCACTGCCAGGTACACCAGGTAACCGGCGAGCGCGCCGAAGCCCGCGACCAGCAGGCTGACGAACCCAATCTCGGTAACCATGACGGGTAGATCCTATGCTGGCGGCATGGCTCGTACCCTGGTCGTCAAGGTCACCGCCGGTTCGGATTCGCCGGAGCGCTGCGCGCAGGCGTTCACCGTGGCCGCCACGGCGGTCGCCTCCGGGGTCGACGTGTCGCTCTGGCTGACCGGCGAGTCGAGCTGGTTCGCGCTGCCCGGCCGGGCCGAGGAGTTCGAGTTGCCGCACTCGGCACCGCTGGCCGAGCTGCTGCACGTGATCCTGAGCAGTGGCCGGGTCACGGTCTGCACCCAGTGCGCCGCCCGCCGGGAGATCGGCGAGTCCGACCTGCTGCCCGGGGTACGCATCGCCGGGGCGGCGGTCTTCGTCGAGGAGGCGATGGCCGACGGCGCCCAGGCGCTGGTCTACTAGTCCAGTTCCTTGTCTTTGAGGGTTGATCGGGTAACCCGGTGCTTCCAGGCATCTCCAAGCCGGCGATCTCCTGACGTCGGGTGGGAGCGGGGTGGGATACTCGCCGGGGAGACTGTCGAGCTGCCCCGCTTGTGCGCCCACCCTCCCGGCCTGCCCGAACCCCGGCCTGCCCGAACCCCGCCCTGCCCGAACCCCGCCCTGCCCGAACCCCGGCCTCCCCGGCCGGTCGACGGCGAACCGCAGCACGCCGTCGGCAACCCCGGCCTCCGCGCCCCGCCTGTGCACCCAGCTCGACAGTCTCCGCGCCGACCACCCCCGCTCCCCCGCCGGCCGCTCCTGTGACTGCCGGCTGTCCGGACGGCGGATCACCGAGACGATCGCAAGGGCCGGAAGACAACTCACCAAGAGATGCCCAGACCAGAGGGTTACCGGACCAACCTTCAAAGACGAGCCACTAGACGGCGCCCAGGCGCCGGTCTACTGGTCGCGCTGCCGCCGCACCGGTCAGCCGGCGCAGCCGTGGCTGACGGCGATCCGGATCCGGCCCTCGCCGCTCTCCACCACCACGCTGACCGGGCCGCTGCG
This sequence comes from Plantactinospora sp. BC1, assembly GCF_003030345.1. NCBI lineage: Bacteria > Bacillati > Actinomycetota > Actinomycetes > Micromonosporales > Micromonosporaceae > Plantactinospora > Plantactinospora sp. BC1. Next base: position 2,682,909 of record NZ_CP028158.1, on the reverse strand, counting down.
GTAGGCGTACAGCTCGGTGGTGTCGGCGACCACGACGGCGCCGGCCGGCCGGGACAGCACGGCGCTCGGCGGACCGGGCGGGGTTCCCCGGCCGGCGGCGTGTGTGGTCCAGGTGGTGCCCTGGCCGGGGCAGCGCGCGGCGGCCAACTCGACCGGGGTCGGGTCGGTCGCGCCGAGCGCGCCGAGCAGCCGGTGCGGGTCCGGGTCGGCCGGCGGCAGCGGCGGGACGGTCCGGTCGTCCGGGTCGCCCGAAATCGGTCGGCAGCCGGTCCGGGCGGTCAACTCGACCAGTCCGGGGCCGGCCTGACCGCCCTCTACGGCCACGAACTCGCCCGCGTCGGCGCGTAGGGTGTGCCGGCTCCCGTCGGCACTGTGCCGGACCCCGGCCCGGTACGCCGCCGGCAACCGGTCCGCGATCCGGTCCAGCAGCGCGGGTACGTCCGCGTCCGGCGCGTGCACCACGACCGTCGCGTCCAGCGACGCGCCGTCCCGGACGACGGTCAGTTCGCAGTCCTCGGGTGCCCGCCCGGCGGCGATCTCGACGGCGACGTCCGGGCCGGCCGCCGCGACGAGTTCACCGAGGGCCCGGTCCAGCACGGGTTCGGCCTGCTCGATGCTGCGCTGCTCCGGCACGGTCGGCTCGTCGCGGTAGACCGAGACGACGGTGAGCACCAGCAGCAGCACCGCCCAGCCCACCAGGCCGACGAGCAGCCAGCGCCGCTGCCGGGGCGGGGCGGGAGGGTCCGGCTGACCGGGCCAGGCCGGTGCCGGGGCGTCGAGGCTCACGCCCGCCATGGTGGCACGACGCCGCCGGGACGTCGGCACCGAGCCGACAACGCGGGGCGGGTCAGTGTCCGGGAGCCAGCCGGTAGCCGACGCCGCGTACGGTCTGCACCTGCGGACCGCCCTCGACGGCGCGCAGCTTGCGGCGCAGTCGTTTCACCGCCGAGTGCAGGATGGCGGTGTCGCCGAGGTAGGCGCCGCCCCAGACCGACCCGAAGAGCCGCTCGTACGTCCACACCCCGAGGGGTGCGCTGGCCAGCCGGGCCAGCAGTTCACGTTCCAGCCGGGTCAGTGCCAGTGGCTCGCCGCGCCAGGTGACCAGGTGCCCGCCCGGGTCGACGGAGAGGTCGCCGAGGTTCACCGGGCCCGGTCCGGAATCCGTCGCGTTGCCGACCATCGGAAACAGCATTGCCCGCAACTCGGACAGGTCCGAGCAGATCACGACGGTGCCGAAGTCGTCGAGCCGTCGGACCACCCGCTCCCGCACGGCGACGTCCGTGGACACGCACACGACGAGCGGGACCTCTCCGTTTGCCACCTCGCTCCACTCCTCCCCCGTCGGCTGCGGGCCCTAGCCAAACGGGTTTGACCGGGCGCGTCAACAGCGACGCTAACCGATGTAAGGCATTAGGCTCACTCCTGACCGAGATACGCCCAGTTACTGCCTAGATACTGGCCGACATCGAGCATTGATCACCACCCCTGGCGAGCAAGAGCATTACTCCAAGCCAATGTGGGGGGCGCAGTCCGTAAGCAAACGTCGGAGTACGCGTGCCGGCAGCCCGGACACCCGGGGCTGGGAAGTGGCTCCCGAGACCACTCGGGAGGCCGAAGAGTGGGGGAGGAACCATGCCGCACCGATCCGGACGGAGCCGGGCTGACCGGCCAAGACGCTGGCGTTTGTTGGTCGGCGCGACCGTCGTGCTGCTCGGCGTCACCGCACAGCCCGCGCTCGCCACGGCGGCCGGTCCCGAGGCGGAGGTGAGCCGGGAACTACTCGCCGAACTCGCCGCCGAGGGCAGCACCACGTTCAACGTCTACCTGCGGGAACGCGCCGAGCTGAGCGGAGCGGCGAAGCTGGCCGACGCCGACGACCGGGCCGGCGCCGTCTACCGGACCCTCACCGCCACCGCCGAGCGCAGCCAGCGCGACCTCCGCGCCGAACTGGACAAACGAGGCACGACGTATCGGTCGTACTGGATCGCGAACATGCTGCGGGTGCAGGGCGACCGGGCCCTGCTCGACGCGATCGCGGCCCGGGACGACGTGCAGAGCATCGAACCGAGTCGTACCTACGAACTGATCAAACCTGAGCCGTTCCGGGCCACCACCGACGCCGGTACCGACGCGGTCGAGTGGAACGTCGCCAACATCGAGGCGCCCCGGGTCTGGTCCGAGTTCGACACCCGGGGCGAGGACGTGGTCGTCGCCAACATCGACAGCGGCGTGCTCTTCGACCACCCGGCGCTGCTCAACTCCTACCGGGGCAACACCGGCAGCGGTTTCGACCACGACTACAACTGGTTCGACCCCGCCGAGGTCTGCGCCAACCCGGCGCCGTGCGACAACAACGGCCACGGCACGCACACCATGGGCACCATGGTCGGCGACGACGGTGCCGGCAACCAGATCGGCGTGGCACCCGGCGCCCGGTGGATCGCCGCCAAGGGCTGCGAGACCAACAACTGCTCCGACGCCTCGCTGCTCGCCGCCGGCCAGTGGGTGCTCGCCCCGACCGACCTGAAGGGGCAGAACCCCCGGCCGGACCTGCGCCCGGACATCGTCAACAACTCCTGGGGCGGCGGTCGCGGCGACGAGTGGTACAAGCAGGTCGTGGTCTCCTGGCGGGCCGCCGGCATCTTCCCCAGCTTCTCCGCCGGCAACGACGGACCGGGCTGCAACACCACCGAGAACCCCGGCGACTACCCGCTGACCTACGCGACCGGGTCCTACGACGGCAACAACACCATCTCCAGCTTCTCCGGCCGGGGAACGTCCAGCATCGACGGCTCGGTCAAGCCGAACATCGCCGCGCCGGGCAGCAACATCCGGTCCAGCCTCTCCAGCGGTGGCTACGGGGTGGGCAGCGGCACCTCGATGGCGGCACCGCACGTCTCCGCCACCGTCGCGCTGGTCTGGTCGGCGGCACCCGGGCTGCGGGGCAACATCCCGGCCACCGAGCGGCTGCTCGACGACACCGCCACCGACGTCGACGCGCTGGGCTGCGGCGGCACCGTCGACGACAACAACACCTTCGGCGAGGGCCGGCTGAACGCGTACCAGGCGGTCCAGGCGGCACCGCGCGGCGACACGGGCCGGGTCACCGGCACCGTCAGCAACGCCAGCACCGGGGAGCCGGTCGCCGGTGCCGAGGTACGCAGCGGCGCGTTCAACACCGTCACCGACGCGGACGGCCGGTACTCCCTGGTGCTGCCGGTCGGCACCCACGAACTGACCGCCTCCGGGTACGGCTTCAACCCCGGCACCGCCACCGTGACGCTGGCCCCGGGCCAGGTGCTCACCCAGAACTTCGCCCTCGCCACGGCCCGGATGGTCACCGTCGCCGGCAAGGTCACCGACGGCTCCGGGCACGGCTGGCCGCTGTACGCGAAGATCGAGGTCTCCGGCCGGCCCGGCGGCCCGGTCTTCACCAACCCGGTGACCGGCGCCTACTCCTTCACCGTCCCCGGCAGCGCCAGCTACCGGCTCGACACCACGGTCGTCTACCCCGGCTACCGGCCGGTCAGCACCGAGGTGGCGGTCGGTACCGGCTCGAAGACCGTCAACATCGCCGCCACCGTACTGCCGGCCTGCACCGCCGCCGGTTACACGGCCGGGTTCAGCGACCCGCTGCTGACGGAGAGCTTCGACGGCACCTCGACGCCGGCCGGCTGGTCGGTGGTGAACCGCACGGACTCCGGCGGCTGGAGCTTCGACGACCCGGCCGGCCGGACCAACCTGACCGGCGGCACCGGCAACTTCGCGATCGTCGACAGTGACGCGCTGGGCAGCGGCAACACCCAGGACACCGACCTGGTCACGCCGCCGCTGGACCTCTCGGCGACGGCCGCGCCGCTGCTGCGGTTCAACAGCGACTGGCGGGCGGTCGGGGTCAGCGACACCGCCGACGTCGACGTCTCCACCGACGGCGGTACGACCTGGACCAACGTCTGGCACCAGACGGTCAGCCGGCGCGGCCCACGGGTCGAGGAGGTACCGCTGGACCGGGCGGCCGGTGCGGCGAACGCCCAGGTGCGGTTCCGCTTCAACGGCACCTTCGCCTGGTGGTGGCAGGTCGACAACGTCGCGCTGGTCAACCGGACCTGCACCCCGAAGCCGGGCGGCCTGGTCGCCGGCTTCACCACCGACGCCAACACCGGCGACCCGGTCAACGGTGTCACGGTGGTCAGCGGCAACCAGCCGGCCGACCGGGGCGTGTCGGCGGCGACACCGGACGACCCGAACATCCCGGACGGCTTCTACTGGCTCTACTCCAGCCTGACCGGGACGCAGCCGTTCACCGCCAGCCTGTCGCCGTACCGGGGACTCACCAAGCAGGTGACGGTGACGCCGGACGCCACCCGGCGGGCCGACTTCGCGCTCAAGGCGGCCCGGCTGACGGTCACCCCGAAGGCCCTGGAGCTGCACCAGCCGTACGGCAGCACCCGGAACGTCACCCTGACGGTCACCAACACCGGCAACGCGCCGGCCACCGTGCAGGCGCTGGAACGGGCGGCCCGGTTCAGCCAGCTCTCGGCGAAGGGCGCCGAGCTGGTGGAGTACCGGATGAAGGGGCTGAGCCAGAGTCGCACCGGAACCGCCTACGGGCCCGGCACCGGGACGGCGGCCGCGGCGCCGCTGGTCGACGAGGCGTGGACCCGGGTGGCGAACCTCCCGGCGGCGGTCTACGACAACTCGGCGGTGACCCTTGACGGCAAGGTCTACTCGATCGGTGGCGGCGCCGACACCGGCAACGAGCGCAAGAGCTGGGTCTACGACCCGGCGACCAACGTCTGGACGGCGCTGCCGGACCTGCCGACCGCGCGGTCGAAGCCGGCGGTCGCCGCCCTGAACGGCCGGATCTACGCGATCGGCGGCTGGGGCGACGGTGACGCCCCGGTGGAGACGGTCGACATGTTCAACCCGGCCACCGGGACCTGGAGCACCCTGCCCGGGGTCACCAACCCGGCGCCCCGGGCGGCGGCCGCGTTCGCGACCAGCGGCGGCAAGCTCTACGTCATCGGCGGCTGCGGCGACAACGAGTGCTCGGTCGACACCGCGGACGTGACGGTCTTCGACCCGCTGACCGGCAGGTTCGACACCGCGGCCGACTATCCGCAGGGCTCCTCCTGGATGTCCTGCGGCGGCATCGGCGGTCGGGTCTACTGCGCCGGTGGCGTCGGCGCGGCCGAGTTCAAGAACGGCTACGTCTACGACCCGGCGACGAACGCCTGGTCCCCGCTGCCCGACATGCCGCTCGACCTCTGGGGCTCGCAGTACGCGGCGGCCGGCGGCATGCTGGTGCTGGCCGGGGGCGCCACCGCGGCCTCGACCACGTTGACCAACCGGACGATCGGGTACGACCCGGTGGCCGGTGCCTGGGTGAACCTGCCGAACGCGCAGTTCGCCCGCTATCGGGGCGCCGGTGTCTGCGGGGCGTACAAGGTCGGTGGTTCGCCGAGTTCGTTCGTCGGGTCGGCCGAGAGCGAGCGGCTCGGCGGGCTGGAGGCGTGTCTGGAGGACGGCGGGGCGTCCTGGCTGAGCAGTACGCCGGCCAGCTTCACCCTGGCCGCCGGTGCGTCCCGGACCATCACGGTCAGCCTGACCGCCACCGCGGCGGCCGGGGTCGCCCAGCCCGGCACCTACACCGCCGAACTCGGCCTGGTGACCGACAGCCCCTATCCGGTACCGGTGGTCGGGGTGGAGATGAACGTCTCCCCGCCCGGCAGTTGGGGCAAGCTCCAGGGCACGGTGATCGGCCGGACCTGTGGCGGCGTCGAGGTGCCGTTGGCGGCGACGGTCCGGGCCAACCTGGTCGGCGATCCGGCCACCGGCTACACCCTGCCGGCGAGCAGCCAGGGCGGCTACTCCTGGTGGCTGGCGAAGGGCCGGTACGACGTCATCGCCGCCAAGGACGGCTGGGTGCCGCAGGTGAAGCGGCAGCAGATCCAGCCCAGCCTGGTCACCACCCTCGATTTCACCCTGGAGCCGGTGAACCCGTGCCCGGCCCGGCTGGGCGGGATCTGACCGGCGGCTCGGCCGGGGTGCCGATCCGGCGGTGACTGTCGAGCGGCGGTGCCCACCGTTCCCGTACGGGGACGGTGGGCACCGCCCCTGCCGTCGGGCGCCCGGCCGGTACCGGGTGCGGGTGATCCGATGTGCCGAAAGCGTTGACAGTGCGGCCGTACCCGTTGGTAACCTGCCGGGCGTGATCGACGAGGCCGGATCGGTACCGCCGCAGCACGTCCTCTGTGTGCTCGGCGCGGGGCTGGACCTCGACGTGGTGGCCCGACTCGCGGCCGAGATCGGTGGCCCGGAGTGCGGCCTCGACTCCGAGTACTCCCGTCCGGAGCCCGACCCGAGGATGGCCGCCTCGTTCCGCTCCTCGCTGACCGGCCGCAGTTTCACCGAGGCGGACCGGCGGGCGGTCAAGGAGCACGACACGGTGGCGTACCTGCTCTCGCCGCCCGTGACCCGGCAGACCGCGATCGAGGTGTCCCGGCGGATGCTGGCGTTGACCGCCGCGCTGCTCCGGGCCGGCGCCACCGCGGTACGCAACGAGAGCAGCGGCCTGGCACACGGCCGCGACCGCTGGCTCGACCTCGCCGACCGGGCCGCCGCCGCGACCGACGAGGCGACCCTGGCGGTGGTGCTGCACCGGGCCTGGGTGAAGCGGCCGATCACCGACGGCGTGGCGGTCTACAGCTGCGGCATGCACCTGCTCGGCGCCCCGGACGTCGAACTGCGCGCCGGGCAGCCGACCGGGCCGGCCGAGGTCGACGAGCAGGTACGCCTGCTCGACGCCCTGGCCCGCTACCTGCTGACCGAGCCGGCGGGCCGACGGATCCGCGACGGTGAGACGTTCGCGCTCGCCGCCGACGCACCGCACTGGATGCTCGGCCGCCGCGACTGTGCCCGCTACGACCCGGACGACCTCTACCGCAACCCGTACGGCTACTGGTGCCTGACTCCCGGCTGAAGAGCGACAGTGACCGGCGCTGCTCCCTAGGATGCAGGAATGGCGACCCGTCCCCCGGTACCCCCGTTCACCCGTGAGACCGCCGCGCAGAAGGTGCGGATGGCCGAGGATGCCTGGAACGGCCGGGATCCGGAGAAGGTGGCGCAGGCGTACACCCCGGATTCCCGGTGGCGCAACCGGGCCGAGTTCATCAACGGGCGGGACGAGATCGTCGCGTTCCTCCGGCGCAAGTGGGCCAGGGAGCTGGAGTACCGCCTGATCAAGGAGCTCTGGGCCACCGAGGGGAACCGGATCGCCGTACGGTTCGCGTACGAGTTCCACGACGACTCCGGGAACTGGTTCCGGTCGTACGGGAACGAGAACTGGGAGTTCGACGAGAACGGGCTGATGCGGGTCCGGCTGGCCAGCATCAACGACCTGCCGATCGCCGAGTCGGAGCGGAAGTACCACTGGCCGCTCGGGCGTCGCCCCGACGACCACCCGGGGCTGAGCGACCTCGGCCTCTGACGACCCCCCTGCTCACAGTCAGTCCTCGGTTCGTACGCCCTCCTCCGGCGGGTCGTCGGAACCGCCCTTCTCGAAGAAGAGCGACACGTCCTCGAACCGGGAGCCGACGAAGAAGCAGAGGCCGAGGATCACTCCGGCCGGCAGCACCGTCCCCGGCCCGCCGGTCGAGGTGTCCAGCCCGAAGAGGCCCTGCAACCGGGGAAGCACGGCGAGCAGCAGCACGTTGACCAGTACCCCCGTCAACAGCCAGCGCAGCTTGACCCAGCCACCGGTCCGCCCCGAGAGCCAGCCGGAGTAGCCGGTGCCGGTGCCCAGCCAGTCCAGTCCGGCGTTGACGACGTAGACCGCGACCAGCGGCACCGCCCAGCTCCAGAACCCGCCGTCGAAGTCGAATCCGTCCATCAGCGGGGTCAGCAGCGCGAGTGCGGCCGTCGGCAGTACCGCGACGGGACTGAAGGTCAGGCTCAGTCGCCAACTTCTCCCGGCCATCCGCGTCCCTCCTGAGTGGAGCACGGCCGGCGCCCGGGCCGGGCGCCGGCACGGCGGCGCACGGCCATTGTCGCAGGGCCGAACCGGAAAGTGGGCTTGCGGATCTACCTGGATCGATGCACTGAGCTTCCCGCGCCCGTCGCGGTCACCGCCGCCCGGCTAGGCGCGGAGCTGACTCAGCGCCGCATCGGCCACCGAGGCCGCCGACAGCCGCTTCGACCCGTCGATGACGGCCTGCCAGTTGGGATAGTCCACCGGGGTGCCCCAACTCCAGAGCCCCACGTCGTAGACGGTGTAGCTGCCGACCGTCTCCGACCAGTGCGGCGGCTCGGGCGCGGGCTTGCAGGAATACCAGGCGTCGACCCAGGACGGGTTCGGATTCATCTGCCAGTACTCCTCCGACACGTTCGGCGTCGCCTGGCAGTACGGGGTGAACCGCTGCTGTACCCGCTCGAAGGCGCCGATCAGCAGGTTCTTCAGTTCGGTGGTGCTGAACCGGGCCTGGGCCCGGGCCACCAGCGCGATCGGGCCGACGGTGCCGAGCGCGATGCCGAGCTGGTTCTTGGCGGTGAGGGTGGCGACCGAACCCCAGAGGCTGTTGATCAGCGTGACGCAGGAGGTGACGTCCTGTGCCCAGCGCTGCTTGAGGCTGAGCGAGAACTCCTCGATGTCGGCGAACTCCAGCAGGTGGTGCTCGGCACAGGCCCGCGCCTCGGCGGTGGCGAGGCCGTCCAGGTGGGCGATGATGGTGTTCCGGGTGTTGCCGATCTCGACGATGATCCGGCTGGTCGCCTCCTCGATCGTCATCCCGCCATCTTCCGAACTGTTGAAATAGCTGTACGCCTGTAGCGCGAACTGGGCCACCGCGACGATCGTGGCCGGGTCCGTCGCCTGCGCCGGCCGTGCCGCGCCCGGCACCGCAACGGCGGTCGCCACCACCGCCGCGGTGGTCATCCTCAGCAGTCTCCGCTTCATCCCGCCTGGTCTCATTCCGTCTCGCCCCATCCCGTCTCGCCTCGTGTCGCCTGATCGACGCCGCGACGGCGTCACGGGCACGCTAGTGACGGCCGCTGGACGCGGACTGGACTCGGACTGGACCGGGCAGCATCCCGTCCCCTTCCGGTCGGCGATCCAGTGAATCTCCAGTACGGGTCCAGTCGGATCGGAGAGTCTGCCGGCACCAGGGTGAGAGGAGACAACCCATGAAAGCCAGACTGCTGCGCGGGTTCGCCGCGACAGCCCTCGCGCTCGCCGTCATGCTGCCCGGGACCACCCAGCCGGCACACGCCGATCCCGACGACACCACCAACACCTCACTGCTCGACATGCTCGACCTCGCCCTCAACCTGCTCGGCCGGGCCGGCGACGGCAACGTGTCACCGGCGGAGCTGGCCGCGATGACCCAGGACGTCATCAACGCGCTCAACCAGGCCGAGTCGGCGGTGATCGCCCACCTCGACGCCATCGCCGTGGCCGACATCCGCGACGACGCCACCGCCGCCGTCATCGAGTTCGAGGACATCAACAACTTCGCCGACGAGACGCTGGAGGACTGGGCCCAGGAGGTCACCCACGACGCGGTACGGGCCAGCAGCTATCTCGACGCGGTCTCCGGCAAGAAGGCGATCGACGACGTCGGGTACGCGGTCGTCACGCTCTTCCCGATCGCGATGGTGGCCCGGGCCCGAGCCGGCTTCGGCACGACGAACCTGCGTACCCAGTACCGGGCCGCGTTGCAGAAGGTCGTGGACAAGCTCGCGCCGAGCTGCCAGTACTCGAATCCGGAGCCGAACGCCGTCCCGCTGATCCGCTCCTACACCTGCACCGTCTACGGCAACCACACCGCGACCCAGTTGGAGCAGTACTGGCTCGGCGAGTGGCAGTTGGGCCCGATCGACCCGGCGGCCGTCGAAGCCGCGTCGTACGCCAACACCAGCCGCGCGGTGGCGATCGAGTCACTGCGGCAGTTGCCGTAGCCGTTCCGGTGCGGTCGGTGTCCGGGGCGCGGGCGGTGCGAACCGCCCGCGCCCTGCGGGCGCCCACCGAGGCCGCCGCCGGCCCACGCCGACTCACCCCGGTCAGGGGCAATCCGACGTACGCTGCATCTCGCAGGCGAGGGAGAGGGGGGCCGAGGTGGCCGGGACGACACTGACCGGGACGACGGTCGCCGAGGTGATGGCCGAACTGGCCGCGCTCGAGGACCCGAAGATGCGCGAGGTGAACGAGAAACACGGTGACGATCACGGTGTGAACCTCGGCAAGCTGCGCGCGGTCGCGAAGCGGCTGAAGACGCAGCAGGACCTCGCGCGCCAGCTCTGGCAAACCGGTGACACCGCGGCGCGGCTGCTGGCGCTGCTGATCTGCCGCCCGAAGGCGTTCGAGCGGGACGAGTTGGACACCATGTTGCGCGAGGCGCGTACCCCCAAGGTGCACGACTGGCTGGTTAACTACGTGGTGAAGAAGAGCCCGCACTCCGAGGAGCTGCGCCTGGCGTGGTTCGCCGATCCTGATCCGGTGGTCGCGAGCGCCGGCTGGGCGCTGACCAGCGAACGCGTCGTCAAGAAGCCCGAGGGCCTCGATCTCGCGGGACTGCTCGACATCATCGAGGCGGAGATGAAGGACGCCCCGGATCGCCTCCAGTGGGCGATGAACCACTGCCTCGCCCAGATCGGCATCGAGCACCCCGAGCACCGCGCCCGCGCCCTCGCCATCGGCGAGCGCCTGGAGGTGCTGAAGGACTATCCGACTCCCCCGGGCTGCACGTCCCCGTACGCGCCCATCTGGATCAACGAAATGGTCCGCCGCCAGCACGACAAGTAGGAAGCTGCCACTGCGGTCAGGGCTTGCGTGCAGCGTCAGGTCACCGGCTCCTCCGCTAGGGTGATCAAATGCAGTTGGTTCCACACAGTCCGATCGACGGGGTCTACCCGGCCACCGAGGATTATGTGCACGCCATGGAGGTGCGGGGCGCCGAGCGGCTGCTGTTCGTGGCCGGCACCATGGGTTTGGACGCCAACGGCAGACCGGGCGCCGACCTCGCCGAGCAACTCGACCTGATCTGGTCGAACATCCGCGCCATCCTCTCCTCGGCCGACATGACGGTCGACAACATCGTCCGGCTCACCAGCTACCTGCGCGACGCCTCGTATTCGGAAGCCAACGCGGCGGCGCGAGTCGCGGCGCTCGGCGGCCGGGTCGTACCGACCACCGCGATCGTCGCCGAGACGCTGGTCAGCGAGTGGCTGGTCGAAATCGAGGTCGTCGCGGCGGGTTGAGCCGCCCTGCCGCCGGTTAAGCCCGACGGCCGCTACGCCTTGGATTTCGCGTTGGCGGCTGAACTCGTCCGTTCTACAGTCCTGGCGTGAGTACCGAAGTGACCTTCCTCGCGCTGTGGGAGCCGGCTTGGTACAACCTCGACCAGTCGTTGAAGGTCGGCCGGCAGGATCGCTTCGCCTTCTACCACGGCTCTGTCCTGCCCGGTTACGACCTGGTCTTCGCCAACGACCTGGGTACCAACTGGGACTATCGCTCCGCGACCGTGGAGCTGATCGAACACCCCGAATTCGGGCTTCTCGACGAGGTCGACGCGACGGAATTCGGCCAGTACACCTTCCGACTCCAGGACGGGCGGTGGATAATCATCGAAGCCGAGGAGGGCCCCGGAAAGGTCAACGCCGCCAGCCCGGACTTTCCAGTCGACGTCTCCGACCCGGGTCGGGCAGACAACTTGGACTGGACCCTTGTGGCAGTCCTCTCCGGAGTCAGGAACGCGAACCAAGGTCGAAGCCGGTAGGGCGGGTAGCGGCCACCCGATCGCGATGTCTGTCACGTTGTTCCCGGCCGCACCGGCTCGCCCTCCGTCGGCCCGTCGGTGGTCGTCGTCGTACGCGACGACAGCGCCTCAGCGATGGCGGTGAACTCGCGTAGGGCTGCCTCCAGATCCTCCACGATCTCCTGGGCGATCACCTCCGGTGGCAGCAACGCGTCGGCGTCCTCCAGCGAGGCGTCCTTGAGCCAGGTGATGTCGAGGTTGACCTTGTCGCGGGCAATCAGTTCGTCGTATCCGAAGGGCCGGAACCGTTCGGTCTCGACCCGCTCGGCACGGTCCTTGCCGGGCAGGTAGCAGTCGACGAAGTCCTGGAGATGGTCACGACGCAGCGGGTTCTGCTTGAGCGTGAAGTGCTGGTTGGTGCGGAAGTCGTAGACCCAGAGCTTGGTGGTCCACGGCTCTTCGCGGGCGCGCTTGCGCTCGAAGAAGAGCACGTTGGCCTTGACCCCGCCGGCATAGAAGATGCCGGTGGGAAGCCGGAGCAGGGTGTGCAGGTCGTACTGCTTGAGCAGCCGGCGTCGGATCACCTCGCCCGCGCCGCCCTCGAAGAGGACGTTGTCCGGCAGCACGACGGCGGCCCGGCCGTCGATCTCCAGCAGCGAGGCGATGTGCTGGACGAAGTTGAGCTGCTTGTTGGCGGTGGTGGCCCAGAAGTCGTCGCGTTCGATCTCCCGCTCCTCGCGGGTCGCCCGGCCGTCCTCGCCGACCATCCGGATCGAGGAGCTGCGCCCGAACGGCGGGTTGGCGAGCACCAGGCTGGCCCGCCGATCCGGCTTCTTGCCGAGCGCGTCCCGCACCTCGATCAGCGACGGTCCGTTGGGGGTGCCGATGCCGTGCAGCAGCATGTTCATCGCCGCCAGCCGGGCGGTGCCGTCAACCAGCTCGGTGCCGCTGATCGCGCCGTTGGCAAGCCGGCGCCGCTGGTCGGGCATCAGCGCGGCGCCGTGGTGGCGCATGATGTGCTCGTACGCGGCGAGCAGGAAGCCGCCGGTGCCGCAGGCCGGGTCGGTGATCGTGTCATCCGGGGTCGGCAACATGCAGTCGACCATCGCGGCGGTCAGGGCGCGCGGCGTGAAGTATTGCCCGGCGCCGGACTTGGTGTCCTCGGCGCCCTTGGCGAGCAACTCCTCGTAGGCGTCACCCTTGACGTCGACACCCGCCTGCGACCACTTCTCCTTGTCGATCAGGTCAACGATCAGCCGCTTCAGCTTCGCCGGATCCTGGATCTTGTTCTGCGCCTTCCGGAAGATGGTGCCGAGGGTGCCGGGCTCGTGCGCCAGCCCGGTCAGGATCTTCCGGTACTGCACCTCCAGGTCGTCGCCGTCGGCGTCCAGCAGCGTCTGCCAGCTCAGCTCGTCGGGGACGATCTGCTCCCGCTTGATCGACCGGTTGGCCCGCTCGTCGGCCATCTTCAGGAACAGCAGGAAGGTCAACTGCTCGACGTAGTCGATTGTTGACACGCCATCGTCGCGCAGCACGTCGCAGTAATTCCAGAGCTTCTGCACCAGCCGGCGCGAATCAACGTTGCTCACAGCGGCAGCTCTCCCTGCTGGTAGTCGCGGCCGATCACCCTGGTCGGCGGCGCCGGCTTATCTTTCTGGGTACGGCGTCCGCGCGCCGCCCGCTGCTTAGGCGGTACGGCCGCCCGCTCAGCCCTGATCCGCGCTAACAACTCCGACGCGGGCTCGTCGTTCGGATCCTGCGGTACGAGCCGACCGGCGAACGCAGTTGCCAGGAGAGATGCCTTCAGCCCGTCAGCTTTACGACGCGCAGATCCAATAGCCTTCTCCATCCCGTCCAACAATGACAGGTACCGCTCGGCCAATTGGACCAGGTGCGGCTGCTCGGCCAACGGCGGGACGGGGACGGGGAATTCTTTCATCTTACGCAAGCTAATCGAGGCGAGATTGACACTCTGGAGGCCGTTAACCTCGAACCATCGTCGCCCGAACCCGTTTGCATGCCACGCTAGCAACTTGGGATGAAGGACCCTCTCGTAGATCCGGGCGCGGAATACATGGTTCTGATGGATGCAGCCGGGCACCTGATCCTCCCAAATCCAGCCTCGGCCAAGCTTGTCCCGATCGCCGCCCTCATTGAGAAGCACGTCCCCAGGCTGAAGCCGCAATTGCTCAGCCTTTTGTGGCGCCACCCGGAGATGCGCTACGTCGGTAAGATCCAGGTGGGCCCGTTGCACGTTCGCAACCCGGAGGTACGGAACCTCGACGAAGCTCGGATCGGATTGCCGCTTGCTGTCCTTCGTGACTCCACCCACAACGTCAGCGATCTCCCGCAGGCGCAGCCATTTCCATGCTTTGGGAATCGGCGGCAGCTCGCCATCATCAACGCCGGCTGGGGCGGGACGGCAGGCCGTCACGCGATCGGAGCGCAGGCCGAGCTGACCGGTACTCGCAGCGAGCATAACTTGATCACGAAATCGGTTGATGCGGACGGTAAGCGCAGATAGCTGCGCAACCCCCGAATCAAAAACCGATAGATAATCTTCGAGAATGGCCACAATGCGACGCTGCTCGGCAAGCGGAGGCAGCGGCACCGGGAACTCTTTGATCTTGGAGAGACTGATTGAGGCCAGGTTGACGCTCTGAAGACCATTTCGCTGGAACCAGCGTTGACCAAATTCATTCGCATGCCAAGCCAGGAGCTTTGGATGGAGGACGCCACCCCGAACGCGAGCCCGGAATACATGATTCTGATGGATACAGACAGGAAGCTGACCGTCCCAGATCCAGCCACGTCCCAATTTGTCACGATCGCCACCTTCGTTGAGGAGAACGTCGCCTTGCAACAGCTGAAGACTGCGAGCCTTCTCCTCAGGCACCCGAATCGTGGCCACATTCGTGAGGTCCAGATAACCTCGCTGAACGTTGGCTACCCGCAGATAGGGAACTTCAACGAAGCTTGGATCGGACTGCCGCTTACTGTCCTTGGTGACACCCCCCACGACGTCGGCAATCTCGCCGAGAGTCGACCATAGCCAGGTCGAAGGGATTTCGAACGGAGCGCTCACGCCGACAGCTCCTGGTTGAGTTCGGTGATCAGAGGGGCGGCTCGGGTACCGAAGGCGTTCACGTACCCGTCGACGCCGCCGCGCTCGGTGAACGGAGCGCCGTCCAGGTCCTCGGGGGTGAGTTCCACGCTGACCGCTATCACGTCCTTGATCCTCTCCAGCCACCACACCTGGTCGGCTGTGAACGTAGCCCCACCCTGTTGCTGCTGGTGCAGCCACCCTCGGAAGCGCTCCTCGACCAGCGACCGGTACGGCTTCAACTCCCGATCAATCCCCAATTCATACCTGACAAGCGAGATCAGGTCGGTGATGCTCCGGTTGCCGGGCTCCGCCGCCGTACGCCCCAACAGCACGTACGCCTGCCAGAGCTTGTCCGGGGTCCACGCCTGCGGGGGTCGGGCGATCCGGGCCGCCAACTCCTTGAGCTGGTCGAAGCCGACCCGTCCCTTCCCCTCGTAGAAGAGCTGCAACGCGGTGATCTCGTCCTTGTGGTGCTCCAGGTAGTCGTGCCAGCTCCGCACGGTGACCTGTGCCCGCTCCTCCAGCGGTACGCCACGGGCCTCCAACAGGGTGTCGACGTTGCCCTCGTCGATGACGATGTCGTGTGCCCGCCGGATCTCCATGATCCGCTCCCGCAGCTCCGGCTTGGCGGCGAGAGGCCGCAACGCGGTCGCCATCAGCCCGCGTACCGCCTCCGGGCCGGCCTGACGGGCGGCGTTCAACTGCTCCGGCGCCACCGCGTCGACCAGGCCGCGCACGATCTCGGTCATCGGCTGGCCCGCCAACTCGTCCAGCTCGCGCTTCTCGTCCTCGCTGAGCTGCTGGTTGAGCCGCGACAGCCGGGACGCGAGCGTAGCCACCTCGTCCGGAGTGGCACTGAGCCGTCCGGCCTTGCCGAGCAGTTGGCTCAGCGACACCTGCCGCTCCGAGTGGCGCTCCAGCGGTACGGCCTCGTCCAACTCGGCATCCGTCACTCCGACCGCGTCGACGATGACGAACCGATCTTTCACCTCGGCGTCCTCGGTGACCGCCTGGAACTCGGCCGGGTCGATCGTCCGGGCGCCCCGCCCCTTCATCTGCTCGAAGTACGTGGCGCTGCGCACCGGGCGGAGGAAGAAGACGCACTCCAGCGGCCGTACGTCCGTACCGGTGGCGATCATGTCGACGGTGACCGCGATCCGCAGCTCAGGGCTGTTTCGGAACGCCTGGATCAGGTCGTCCGGGTTGTTCCCCTCCCGCCGGGAGGCGTACGTGATCTTCTGCGCGAATTCGTTGCCCTTGGCGAAGACCTCCCGCACCATCTTGACGATCTCCTCGGCATGGTTGTCGTCCCGCGCGAAGATCAGCGTCTTCGGCACCTTCGACCGCCCTGGGAAGATCTCGGTGAACAGCCGATCCCGGAAGGTTTCCAACACCAACCGGAGCTGTCCCCGGGAGATGACGGACCGCCCGACCTGGCCGCCCTCGTACGCGAAATCGTCCTCCAGTTCCTGGTAGCGCTCGGCCCGGGTCCGCCGGTCCCGCAGCGGCACCACCGTGCCGGCGTCGATCCGCTCACCGGCCTCGGTGATGTGGGTCTTGATCCGGTACACGTCGAAGTTGACGTTGACGCCGTCCGCGACCGCCTGCTCGTAGGTGTATTCCGAGACAAGGTTCTGCTGGAAGAAGCCCAGCGTCTGCTTCACCGGGGTCGCGGTCAGCCCGACCATGAACGCGTCGAAGTATTCGAGCACCGCGCGCCACTTGCCGTAGATCGAGCGATGGCACTCGTCCACCACGATCAGGTCGAACGTCTCTGGCGGGATCTCCGGGTTGTAGCCCACCTCGGCCGGCTCGTCCAGGTCGTAGTCGTCGTACGCCTGGTCGTCCAGGTCGACGTCGGGCAGTTCGCGCCCGCACAGCGCCCCGTAGAGGCGCTGGATGGTGGAGATGACGACCTTGGACGAGCCGAGCATTCCGGCCCCGGAGAGCCGGTCGACGTTGTACAGCTCGGTGAACTTCCGCCCGTCCCCCGGCGTCTGGTAGGCCGCGTACTCCCGGAGGGTCTGCTTGCCGAGGTTGTTGCGGTCGACCAGGAAGAGGATCCGGTTCGCCCGCGCGTGCTTGAACAGCCGGTAGCTGCCGGTCACGGCGGTGAAGGTCTTGCCCGCGCCGGTCGCCATCTGGATCAGCGAACGGAGCCGGTCCTCCGACAGCGACCGCTCCAGGCCCCGGATCGCGTCGACCTGCGCCGGCCGCAGGCCAGCGCCGTCGAGCGCCGGCATCCGCCGCAGCCGCGCCCGCAGCGTCGGCGTCGCCGGGTCGTCGTCGGCCTCCCGCATCCACCGCGCCACTGTCTCGGGCCGGTGGAAGGCAAAAACCTCCCGGGTACGCGGAGACGGGTCCAACCCGTTCACGAACGCCGTCTCGGTGCCGGTGGCCAGGTAGCCGAAGGGCAGCGGCGCGTCCCGCCGCCACGCCCGCATCCGCTGTTCGGCGGTCAGCCCGCCACGGTAGCGGTCGAGCTGCGCCTCCGCGCCCCGAGGTGCGGTGCCCTCCCGCTTCGCCTCGATGACGCCGACGAGCTGCTGGTCGACGTACAACAGATAGTCGGCCCGGCCGGTCGCGAGGGTGACTTCGCGGACGGCCACGCCCTGCCCGGCGAAGAGGTTGAGCTGGTTCTCGTTCTGGACGACCCAACCGGCCGCCGTCAACTGGCGGTCGATCTCCTCCCGGGTCTGCAACTCGTTGAGCGGCTCCCGCGATGCCCGGCGGGCTCGGGAGATGAACTCCTCCCGCTTGGCCGCCGAAACCTTGACCGGCTTGGCGTTGTCGAACTCGCGCTGCGCGTGCTCGGCCTGCGCCTCCAGCGTGGCCACCAGGTCGACGGTCGTCTCGCGGCGCGCGTCCGCCTCCCGCACCGCCTGATCCGCCGCCGCGACCGCGTCCGCCTTGGCAACAGCCAGCGACGGCTTGCCGACCAGCAACAGCTTCGTCTGTGCCAACTCCTCTTTGTAGCGCCGAAGCTCGGCGTGCAGCCCGTCCACCACCGTCTGCGGGACCTGCTGCGGCGGCGGGCTCGGCGGTACGAACCCGATCGGCGTACGGTCCCCGGTCAGCGCACGGTGGAACCACACGCCGAGTTCGAAGCTGGTACGCAGCAGCACGAGAGCGTCGCGGACCTCTCCCAGGTGATCGTGTACCGCCTTGTTGCCGACCTTTCGCAGCCGGTCGAAGGCGGCGGAGATGTGCGGCACCAGTGCGCCACTGGCGTTGAGCGCCTGCACCTGGTGGTAAAAACTGCTGCTCACCGGCTGCGCACCAGTCCGGCGTACCAGTTCCCGAGCCATCACCTCGCCGAAGGCACGGGTCTTGAACATCGCCGACTGAGCGTCCACATAGATCAGTGACTCGGCGCCGGCGCCGTACCAGAGCAGCAGTGGGTGCGGCTGCAAGAAGCCGAAGTTGGCAGACTGCTCCGCCAGTTTGCGTATGTACCGAGGATCCATGAGTCCCACTCGCTCCGTAGCCGTCGGCGAACAGGTCAGGATAGTGGGCATCGATCCCGGCTGAAGACCCACGAACGACCCACAACTAAGAGCCGCGAGGCCACTCGCCCCTTACGAGGCTCATGAATATCGCCTGCTCAAGACCGTTGTTGATCAAATGAGTACGTGGCGCCCCGACGCACCCGTCAAGCCGCTCTCGCACTGTCGAAAAGCCGACACCGATCAGTCACGCAAGCAGTGGCTTCGGTGGCGGAGCCACCGTCAGGGCTTCCGCAGCCAGGTCTTCGGATCGGTCACGAAGACACCCTTGCCCTGGTGCCGCCGGATTGCCTCGATCGCCTCCAGGCGGACGAAGACAAGTTGAATTGTCGACGAGCTGACCTTGTATTGCTGACACAGTTCAGCGATCGACGGCAGCTTGTCACCTGGCTTGTACTTCCCAGATCTGACGTCGGCGACGATCTCATCCGAGATCCGGATGTAGTCCGGGGTCGCTGGCATGGCACTCCTCGCGTGGCACCTCCAATCTGATCACGAGCCGATGGATTTTTACAAGAGGAAGCCAACTGTCTTGCCTTTCATGGCTTCAATGCTTAAGTTGGTCCGCGGGTACTCCTCGCGTGGCAGCTAGGAGCGCTCACCCCCAGGTCGGGGCGGGTTACGACAGGAAAGGAACCACCCGTCCCGGCCCCCTCGCAGGCGGCCCTGTGGCCGTACCGCCGCTGGTCGAGGCTGCGGTCCGCAGGGCGGGTGGTCCGGCGCGCGACTCCCGATCGGCGAGCCGGGCCACCCATCCCAACCTCGGAAAGGTGCTCCGCATGCGCAGACTGTTCCGATCCCTCTTCCCGGCGGCGGCCCCACCGCCGCCGACCACCCCGGCCGGGCCACCGAACGCCGGCAGCCACTATGCCCGGGTCGCGTACCCGCCGTTGACCGCCGGTCAGATCCGCTTCCAGCGGTTTTCCGGCGTGCGTCGGGGGCTCGATCCGGAGGAGGTGCGGGCCTTCCTCTACCGGGTCGCGGACGAGTTCGCCGAGGTCCGGGCCGAGCTTGCCCGGACCCGCACCGAGAACAGCCGGATCAAGAACGCCCTGCGGGACTGGCAGGCCCGTTACCGGCGGGCGAACCGGGCGTGAGCCGGGAGACCACCGCCGCCGCCGACGGGCCGGCGACCACCAGACCTCGCCAGCGGTACGTCGTCCATCTCACCGTCACCAGCGCGGACCTGCCGGCGGCGGAGCTGCTGGCCCGTACCCTCGCCCGGTCGCTGCGTTTCCTGCCCGACCTGGTCCTCGGCGAGACGACCGTTGCCCCGGCCGGCGATCCGACGCTGCGGCACCCGGTCTTCTGCGACCGGCCGCTCGACGGCGGCGGGCGGTGCCCGCTGCGGGCCGGCCACATCGACGACTGTCAGCGGATCGACCCCGACGATTGCTGAACGTGTCCCCGGCGCGGACCGTCACCTGCGGGGGGACGCACCACCGGCCGCGTCGGCTCAGTCGCCGGAGTGGCGGGGGCGCAGGCCGTTGAGGGCGGTGGCGACGACCCGGTCGGCGT
This sequence comes from Plantactinospora sp. BC1, assembly GCF_003030345.1. Lineage (NCBI taxonomy): Bacteria > Bacillati > Actinomycetota > Actinomycetes > Micromonosporales > Micromonosporaceae > Plantactinospora > Plantactinospora sp. BC1. The sequence continues at coordinate 2,663,029 of NZ_CP028158.1, read as the reverse complement.
AGTCGGGGGTGAGGGGTCCGCTGCGTTGCAGCCAGCGGTTGAGCAGCGGCCCCCAGATCAGCTCCACGGCCACGTCGAGGTCGAGGTCCTCGGCGAGTTGTCCGACCTGCTGGGCGCTGCGCAGCCGCTGCCGCTTGGCTTCCTTCAACGGCCCGTCCAGCCGTTCGGCGTAGGCGGCGGCCAGCTCGGGGTCGTGTGCGATCTCGGTGGCCAGGGCGCGCATCGGTTGCTCGTAGCGCGGATCGTTCAGCTCGTCGACCGTGGCGCGCAGCACCGCTGTCAGGTCGGCCTCCAGGTCGCCGGTGTCCGGCAGGGTGGGCGGCTCGCCCTCGTTGCCCTCACTGAGTACGAGGAAGGCGTCGAAGAGAACCGCACCCTTGGACGGCCACCAGCGGTAGATGGTCTGTTTGCCGACGCCGGCACGGGCGGCGATCCCCTCGATGCTGAATTTGGCGTAGCCGACCTCCTGCATCAGCTCGAACGCGGCGGTGAGGATGGCGCGCCGGGACGCCTCTCTGCGGCGGGCCGTGTTGGGCGTCATGGGATCACCATACCAACGACGAGACGAACCGTCTCGTCTCTTGACGAGCACCGCCGGGTGGCCTACCGTCGTCAGCAGAACGAGACGGACCGTCTCGTCTTGAAAGTGAAACGAATGGAGCCCCGTTCATGCGCACCTCACCCACTGCCGCACCGCGTACCTGGTTCATCACCGGCGCCAGCCGAGGTCTCGGCCGCGCCTTCACCGTCGCCGCCCTCGACCGCGGTGACCGGGTGGTCGCGGCGGCCCGGAGCATCGCCCGGGACAACTTCGCCCAGCGGCACGGTGACCGCCTGCTGGCCCTGCCGCTCGACGTGACCGACCGGGCGGCGGTCATCGCCGCCGTCGCCACCGCGGTCGAGCACTTCGGCCAGCTCGACATCGTCGTCAACAACGCCGGCACCATGTCGATGGGCATGCTCGAAGAGTTCACCGAGGCCGAGGCCCGGGCCCAGTTCGAGGTCAACCTCTTCGGCGCACTCTGGGTCAGCCAGGCCGTACTGCCGCACCTGCGTGCCCGACGGGCCGGCCACATCGTGCAGATCTCCAGCATCGCCGCGCTCGGTGGCTTCCCGAGCACCGGGATGTACAGCGCGAGCAAGTTCGCGCTGGAAGGCATGAGCGAGGCCCTGGCGATGGAGGCGGCGGCCTTCGACGTCAAGGTCAGCATCGTGCAGCCGGGCGGGTACTGGACCGACCTGTACACCAGCATGACCGCCACCACCCCGATGGCGGAGTATGCGCCGCTCCGCGCCGAACTGGAGCGGCAGTGGGCGGAGGGCTCGATCGACAGCGACCCCAGGCTGGCCGCCGAGGCGCTGCTGAAGCTGGTCGACAGCGACGACCCGCCGCTGCGGCTGCTGCTCGGCAGCATGGTCTACGACCTGGCGTTCGACATCTCCCGCCGGAGAATGCAGACCTGGGCCGGCTGGGAGCGGGTCAGCCGGGCCGCCGAGCAGGCCGTCGCCGCGACCGAAGTTCCGCAATGACGGCTACGGCCGGAGCGGCTGGCTGGGCGGCTTCGCCCGACCCTGGACGCGACGAACCTCCCGGCGAGGATCGCCGGGAGGCGTCGTGGACGGTACGGAGCGGGAGCTACCTCGCGGTGGCCAGGGCGGGAGCCTCGCTGTGCAGGTCCTTCAGGACCGAGTCCGGCACCGGCTTGTCGAGCATCTCGCAGACGGACGCGTCGGTCGCGGCCATCGCCACCCGGTAGTAGTGGTCCCAGCGGGGGTTCGACTCGGCGTCGAAGGGCTCCGCGGTGGCGACGCTGACCACGGTACGCCGGCCGTCGACCGTCGACAGCGCGACGCTGTGGTGTCCGAGGGTGTCACCGCCGTGGCCCCACACCGTGCCGCAGGTCGTGTCGAGTCGGATCAGCCCGAGACCGTAGCCACCCTGCATACCGAAGCCCGCCGGCATCTCGACCGTCGTCGTCATCTGCTTGAGCTGCGCCTTGGAGAAGAGCTTGCCCTGGAGTACGGCGGAGAAGAACCGGGCGAGGTCGTCGGTGTTCGAGATGACGGCCCCGGCCGCACCGCCCCAGCCGCCGATCGGCCAGCCGGTCGTGTCCACGTAGACCGGCTCCGGGCCGGCGAGCTTGACCCCGTAACCGTGGGCGTAGCCCGGCCCGGTCCGCACCGCCCGGGGGTTGGCGTAGTAGGTGTGCCGCAGGCCGAGCGGTCCGGCGATGCGCTGCTGCACCAGCACGGGCAGGCTCTTGCCGGTCAGCTTCTCCAGGATCATCCCGAGCAGCGTGTAGTTGGTGTTGGAGTAGGACCAGTCCTTGCCCGGCGGGAAGTTCGGCTGGTGCTTGAACGCCACGGCGAGCAGTTCCCGATCGGTCCACACCCGCTGCGGGTCGCTCTCCAGTCCGGCCATGAAGTCACGGTCAGCGGTGTAGCTGTACAACCCGCTGCTGTGGTTGAGCAGCATCCGTACGGTGATGTTTCCGCCGTTCGGCACGACGCCCGGCAGATACCGCGAGACCGGTGCGTCGAGCTTGAGCTGTCCCCGGTCCACCAGTTGCAGGATGAGTACCGCGGCGAAGGTCTTGGTGTTGCTGCCGGCCTCGAACTGGTCGCGTGCGGCCATGGGTCGCTTGGTGGCGATGTCCGCGAGCCCGGCGGCCGTACGGCTGACCCGGTGGTCCTTGCCGATCCGGGACGCGAATCCGGGCGGGCCGACCCCGATCATCCGGCGGGCGACGTCCTCCATCACGTCGTTCTTGCCGGGCTTGCCGGGCTTGCCGAAGTCGGGCTTGGCGAAGCCGGGCTTGCCGAAGGTCGCCGCCGCCGGGCGCTCGTCGGCCGCCACCGCAACGGCGGTGCCGGCACCGGTCGCGGTCAGCGCGGCGGCGGCGGTCACCACGACCGCCGTCATTCTGACCAGTCGGGATTTCCTGCCGGTGCTGTTCTGCGTCGTCGTCATGCGTCGATCCTGTCGAGCTTCCCCGGCAGAATCATTGCCGCTGACTAATCAACCCGCGTCCAGGCTGGGATACCGGCAGGGTGGTGCCAGCCCTACCCCCGTCGCGCGAAACGACGTGACGCGCCAGCTCAACCCTCAGCGCGGCCCGGGGCCGACCACTCCTGCGCCTGGCACCGCCCACTCCTGTGCCCGGGACCGACCGACCGTGCGGGCGGGCGGGCGCACAAGCGGGGCAGCTCGACAGTGTGCGTAGCAGGGTATGGGCCTCCGCAGCCACCTCCTCGGATCGGTCACGAAGGCACCCTTGCCGCACCCCGGTCGACGATTCCGAGCGCCTCAGGACGCACGTCCACCAGATTGATCGTGGCGGCGGTTCTGGCCGGTGCCGGTCGAGCCCGGCGCGGTGCGGGCCGGCGAATCCGCCAGCCGCTCCAGCCGGGTCCAACCGGTCCAGCCACGCTCACGCATCAGCTCCAGCAGCCGCCGCGCCCTGGGGTCCGCCTCGACGGCGAGTGCGTGCAGCAGGTCGAACGGCAGGCTGTCGCCCATCACCTCGCCGAGATCGGCCTGACCGGAGGCGTACGCCTGCTCGAACAGGCCGGCCATGATGTCGGCGACCTCCTCAAGACGCGACTCGGCGCCCGCCTCGGACGGGTCGCCGTCGACGATCTCCGACAGGACCCGGTAGAGCTGGACCTGTCGCGGGTCGTCGAGCTGCGCGAACTTTCCGGGCATGAACTCGCGGATCTGATCGGGCCAGCGGGCCCCGACCAGGATCCACCCGTCCCGCTCACCCTGCACGATCCGCTCCGACACCCCCATCTCCCGCAGCCGATCGAGATAGGCGGTCACCTCCGGCGGGAGTACCAGATCGTCCCCGACGGCAAGCTGCGCGATCTGCTTGCGGCTGGTCTCCAGCCGTTCGATCTCGTCGCGCAGGTGGTCGTCGATCTCCTGGACCGCCTCGGCGAAGGTCGACGCGTCGGCGTCGAGCATCTGACCGATCTGGGACAGCGGCACTCCGGCGTTGGCGAGGGTACGGATCTTGATGAGCGAGACCACCGCCGTCGCGCCGTACCGGCGGTAGCCCGAGGCGTCCCGCTCCGGCTCGGGCAGCAGCCCGACCTGGTGATAGTGCCGCACCGTCCGCACCGTGACGCCCGCGTACGCCGCCAGTTGACCGATCGTCAGCATGCCCTGATCCTGCCCCCAACCGCCCCGACCCCGTCGACGCCGGGTCAGGAAATCCTGCGCCGGTAGGAGATGTTGGCGAAGAGGTAGGCGACCAGGAGGATGCCGACGCACCAGGCGAGAGCGGTCCAGACCTCGCTGCCGACCGGTTGCCGGGTGAGCAGGTCGCGGATCGTGTTGACGATGGAGGTCACCGGCTGGTGTTCGGCGAAGGCGCGCACCGGGCCGGGCATGGTGTCGGTGGGCACGAACGCCGAGCTGATGAAGGGCAGAAAGATCAACGGGTACGAGAACGCGCTCGCGCCGTCGATGGACTTCGCGGTGAGGCCGGGGATGACGGCGAGCCAGGTCAGCGCCAGGGTGAGCAGGACGAGGATGCCGGCGACCGCGAGCCAGGCCAGCACCCCGGCACCCGAGCGGAAGCCCATCAGGAGAGCGACGCCCACGACGATCACGAGCGAGATCAGGTTGGCCAGCAGCGAGGTCAGGACGTGCGCCCAGAGTACGCCCGAGCGGGCGATCGGCATGGACTGGAAGCGCTCGAAGATTCCGCCCTGCATGTCGGTGAAGAGCCGGAACGCCGTGTAGGAGATGCCGGACGCGATGGTGATGAGCAGGATGCCCGGCAGCATGTAGTTCACGTACGAGACCGAACCGGTGTCGATCGCGCCGCCGAAGACGTAGACGAAGAGCAGCATCATCGCGACCGGTGTGATCGCGGTCGTGATGATGGTGTCCAGGCTGCGGGTGACGTGGCGCATCGTCCGTCCGGTGAGGACGGCGGTGTCGGCGAGGAAATGCGTGGCCATTGTCGTTCCTTACTTCCTGCTCGACCCGGTTTTGAAATCCTGGCTTCCCCTGCCCGCCTCGCCGGCATCGCCGACGACCGCGAAGAAGACGTCTTCGAGGGAGGGCTGCTTCTCGACGTACTCGACCTTGGCGGGGGGCAGTAGCTGTTTCAGCTCGGCCAGGGTGCCGTCGACGATGATCCGACCCTGGTGCAGGATCGCGATCCGGTCGGCGAGCTGCTCGGCCTCCTCCAGGTACTGGGTGGTGAGCAGCACCGTGGTGCCGCCGCTGGCGAGTTCCTTGACGGCCTGCCACACCTCGATCCGCGCCTCCGGATCCAGCCCGGTCGTCGGCTCGTCCAGGAAGATGACCGGCGGATTCCCGATGAGGCTCATCGCGATGTCCAGCCGGCGGCGCATCCCACCGGAGTACGTCGCCACCCGCCGGCCGCCCGCCTCGGTCAGCGAGAAGCGCCGCAGCAGCTCATCCGCGATCGCGCCCGGGTCTTTCAGGTGCCGCAGCCTGGCGACCAGGACGAGGTTCTCCCGACCGGTGAGGATCTGGTCGACCGCCGTGAACTGGCCGGTCAGACTGATGGACTCGCGCACGTCGGCGGCCTGGGTCGCGACATCGAACCCGTTGACCCGGGCGGTGCCCGCGTCGGCCCGAAGCAGCGTGGAGAGGATCCTCACCAGGGTCGTCTTGCCGGCCCCGTTCGAGCCGAGCAGGGCGAAGATGCTGCCCCGGGCCACGTCGAGATCCACGCCGCGCAGCACCCGCAGCTCCTTGTACGACTTCTCCAGGCCCTGCACGTGGATCGCGGGCCCCTGGGGCCGATTGGTTGTTGCCGGTAATTCCATGACAGGCAGCATGGCGGGTTGACGTAGCGTCAGGGTCAAGTCCTTTCGCCACCGGATCACCGAGCTGGTCGGGCAGATCACTGAGCTAGTCGGGCAGATCACTGAGCTGGTCCGGCAGGCCGCGCCAGGAGAGCCGGGGTTCGGCGCCCAGCGTCGACTGGTAGTCGACCGCCGTCGTCTCCCGGCCCCACTGCGGCATCCCGGCCGGCAGGTCCTGCGGGTCGAGGACCACCTCGACCACGGTCGGCCGATCCGGTACGCCGCCCAGCTCGGCCAGTACCCGGGCCAACTCGCCCTCGGTGCTGACCAGGTGCGAGTCGACTGCCACCCGCCGGGTGAAGACGGCCGGCAGGTCGGCGTACCGCCAGTTGTCGATGTCGTTGTAGGGCTGGTGCCGCCCGTCGACGGCCCGTTCCACGGTGTAGCCGGCGTTGTTCAGCACCAGGATGACCGGTCGCTGACCGGTGGCGATCATCCGGCTGATCTCCTGCGCGGTCAGTTGCAGCGAACCGTCGCCGGTGATCAGCACCACCCGCCGCTGCGGTGCCGCCGTCGCCGCGCCGAACGCGGCGGGTACGGCGTACCCGATCGCTCCCCACAGCGGTGCCTGTACGCAGACCGCGCCCCTCGGCAGCCGGATCGAGGCGACCCCGAACGACGGGGTGCCGGTCTCCGGTACCACGATGTCGCCCTCGGCGAGCATCGCCGAGACCGCTGGCCAGAGCCGAGCCTGGGTGATCGGCGCGTTGCTGGCCGGATCGAGCCGGGCCGCCGGTGGCCGGCCCGGATCGGGCGCGGTCGCCCAGTCGACCGCGCGGACCGGGCCGAGGGTGTGCAGCCGGGCCAGCGCGGCGGCCGGGGCGACCGGTTCGAAGAGTCGCCCGCCCACCGAACTCGCCCGCCGGCCGATCGAGATGATCCTGTCCGGGTCGAGGTCGGCGGTGAAGAGCCCGTCCCAGTCGAAGAACTTGGTACCGACGCAGACCAGCACGTCGGCCTCCTCGACGATCCGCCGCACCGGTTCGGCGCTGTCCCCGCCGTTGTAGACGCCGACGTAGTTCGGGCCGGTCTCGTCGAGCAGCCCCCGGCCGAGCCCCTGGGTCGCGGCCGGCCAGTGCCGGTCGGCGAGCAGCGCGGCGATCTCGGCACCGAGGCCGTACCGGAGGGCCAGGTTGCCGACCAGCAGCGCCGGGCAGGTGGCGCCGTTGAGCAGTCGCTGCGCGGCCGCGTCGAACGCGTCGAGCTGCTCGCGGGCGACCTCCGGGGCCGGCCGGTCGAACCGCCGGGGCGGCTTCGGGACCGGCTGCCGGGCGACGTCGCCGGGCAGCCGGAGGTAGACCGGACGTTGCTGGGTCCAGCACTCCCGCAGCACCCGGTCGATCTCGACGGTGGCGTTGCCGGCGGTCAGGGTGGCCTGGGCGACCGTCACCTCCCGGGCGACCCGCACCCACCGGTCGAAGTCACCGTCGCCGATGGAGTGGTGCATGGCGGCCCGACGGTCCATGATCTCCGTCGTCGGGCCGCCGACGATCGAGACGATCGGCACCGACTCGGCCATCGCGCCGGCCAGGCCGTTGACCACCGACAGCTCGCCGGGGCCGAAGGTGGTGACGATGGCGGAGATTCCGGCGAGCCGGGCGTACCCGTCGGCGGCGTACGCCGCGTTGACCTCGTTGCAGCTGCCGATCCACTCGATGTCCGGAAACGCCTCGACCTGGTCGAGGAACTCCATGTTGTAGTCGCCGGGCAGCCCGAAGATGTGCCGTACGCCGAGGTCGTGCAGCCGACAGAGCAGGTACTCGCCCACCGTGGTGGTCTCGACGGTGGTCTCGGCCGAGTTCTGCGGCATGACGTCCCCCATCGACCGTTTCAGCCCGTTTTCCGCCACCCGTGCGGGTTCCCGTTCCCGCCCGTCGCACACGTCCGGCACACCGCTCCGGTACGGGCTCGTCCAGGTCGCCACCGGCCGCCCGGATCGCACCGGCCGCCGGGCCGCCACGGCCCGGGCGCCGGCTCGGTCAGGGTTCCCGGCTACGGCGGACCGCGCGCTCGACGGTGGCCTTCAGCGCCCGCCGGGGTACCGGGCCGAGGTCGTCGACGACGTCGATCAGCAGGGCGAGCTGTTCGAGGGCGGCGAACGCCTGCCCGGCCCCCGCCCGGTCCACTCCCTCGTAGAGTTCGAGGCCGACGAAGGCCCCGGAGATGGCCCGGGCCAGCCCGCCGACGTCGGCGATCTCCGCGAAGGGGGAGTTCACCAGCAGCCGGCGGAGCACCGATTCGATCTCGTCCACCCAGAGCCGCAGGGCGGCGGCGACCGACTCGGCGAGCCGCCGGTCGGTCTGGGCGCCGGCGAGGAGTTGGGCGAGCACCGAGACGTGGCCAAGTTCCTTCTCCTGCTCGTGCAGCGCCCGGCCGACGTCGAGCAGTTCGCGCAGCGTGCGTACCTCGGCGAACCGGGCCGAGTAGGTCGCGACCCGGTCGGCGGTGTTGGCCGTGCAGGCCGCCGCCAGCAGTTCGTCCACGCTGCCGAAGTGGTAGAAGACCAACGCCTGGTTCACCCCGGCGGCGCTGGCGATGGTCCGGGCGGAAATCCCGGCGATGCCGTGCGTACCGATGGCGGCGAGGGTCCCGTGGAGGAGTCGCTGCTTGGTGTCGGACATTCCTCTCCTCGCGGCCGGGTCAGGTGTGGCGGTGCGATCATCGCATCGGTCACCAGCTGCGCCAGCCAGGCCACTCCCGGCAATCGCAGCAACCAGCCCAGATAGGCCCAGCCCAGGGTGACGTGCTCCAGTGCGCGGGCAACGGCGGCCACCCCCCGTTCCTGGTGTCCGTCGCCGTCGGCATAACGGGCACGGCGCAGCGGGCGGTCGTGCTCCGCCGCCGGTCGGAGGAGGAGTCGGCGAGGGTCACGCCGATCCAGGAAGGTGCCGACGACTCCGCACGGTCCGCAGTCGCCGTCGAGCCAGAGCAGCGCGGTCGGCCCGTCCGACGGGTACGGCCGCCACCGGGGCCACCAGTCGCGGACCTGGGCCCGGTACCGGCGCCAGGCCGGACCGTACCGGTCGTCGAGGTCGCGCCGCTCGTGCGGACCGGCCACGCCGACGCCGAAGGCCACGCCGGCCAGCGCCGCGACGGCGAGCCAGCCACTGCCGGTCGCCATCGAGAGCAGCAGGAGCAGCCCGACGGTACTGACCTGCATCGGGTTGCCGACGTAGCCGTATGGACCGGTGGTGACCAGCCGGCGTGGCGGGTCCCACGGGTACGGGGTGCCACCGCCCCGGACCGCGAACTCGCGTACCGCCGCCAGTGCCGGTACGGCCAGCAGCACGCCGAGCTGGGCCAGTACGAAGAGCGAGGTGGTCGGCAGCCGGCCGAGCCGATCCCACGAGCCGTCGCCGAACTCGAACACCACGGTCGGCAGCAGCCACAGCACCAGCGCGGTGAAGACGCCCAGTTGCAGGAGTACCCGGGCGGGCAGCCGGCGCCGGTCGGCGCTCCAGCGGCCGAGCAACTGGGCGGGCAGCGCCACGCAGAGCAGGCCGACGGCCTCGCCGACCAGCCAGGAGGGCCCGAGGTGGACCAGCGGACGCAGTTGCGGCATCGCCACCACGTCGAGCCAGCAGAGCAGGCCGAGCGCCACCGGCAGCGGCAGCAGGCCGCGCAGCAGCACCGGGATCGGCCCCCAGAGCAGGGCCCAGCCGAGCCAGAGGTCGACCGGCATGCCCCGGAACGTGCCGTCGACCGGGGCGAAGGCGTACCACCCGGTGGGGCGGGCCAGTTCGGTCAGGGCCGCGATCCCGACGGCCGCCGCGACGAAGGCGAGCAGCGCGGCGAACCGGGCCTCGCGGCCGCGCTCCAGCCGGGCCGCGCCGAGGGTCAGTGCCACGGGTAGCAGCAGGCAGAGGTAGCGGACCGTCGTCAGGCTCATCCCGCCACCGCCGGTGCCGGAGTCGACGGCGTCGCCGCTGTCACCGCTGCCGGTGTCGTCATCGCAGGTCGAGCATGTCGAGCAGGTGGCCGGTGCCCTCGTGCACCAGTGCGTCCTGGAGGGGCCCGAAGTACCAGGAGGGATCGAGACCCCGCCGGTACGCGACGGTGACCCGTACCTCGGTGTGTCCGGCGTCGACCGCACGCCAGTGCAGGTCGGCCCGCTGCCAGGTCAACCACCGGGCGGTGATCGAGGTGTCCTCGACGAAGCGGAAGCCGATCCGGTCCGGCGCCACCGAGTCGACCTCGGCCACGAGTTGACCGCCGGGGCCGTGTGCGGTGCCGTGGTAGCCGAACGCCCACCGGCCGCCGAGGCCCAGCCCGCTTCCGTGGACATGCTGCGGCACGGGCACGCCGAGCATCCACAGTGGAATGGATCGGACCGGGCTGGGGCGTGGGCCGGCGGTCAGCCGGCCGGCGAGTTCATCGGCCGGGACCGGGACCGTCCGGACCACCTCGACCGACTGGTCCGGCGCGATCCGCAACCCGTCGGCGCTGCCCTCGACCCCGCCGAGCAGCAGCAGCGGCAGCACCAGCGCCGCGTAGGCGCGCGAGGACGACTCGCGGAGCCAGCGGATCAGGGCGGTGCTGCCGTGCACGACCGCGTACACCAACGGGGCGGCGAGCACCACACAGATGGCGCCCTCGTGTAGGGCCACCGAGGCCAGCAGCAGCACGATGGTGGTGACCACGAAGACCCGGCCGTGGGTGGTCTTCGGCGGCATCAGCGCCAGCGCCGCGGCGAGCAGCACCGGCAGTCCGACGAAGAGCATGGCGCTGTCGGCCCGCCCGGTCCGCACGGTGAGCACGAAGGCGATCGCGCCGCCTCCGGCGATCAGTCCGGCCAGGATCCAGTTCGCGCCGCTCCGTCGACCTGGCGGTCGCTCCGGCTCGTCCATCTCGACACCCCCATCGCAGCTTTGAGCGATCGCTCAAAAGTGAGGGTAGCCGAGTTTGAGCGATCGCTCAATCAGCGTCGGGTCCCCTCGGCTGCGTCAGCGCCTTGCCCGGGTAACCGCGCGGACAACGACGGAGTCCCGCCGATCAGGTGCGATCGGCGGGACTCCGTCGTGGAATCGGCGGCGGATCAGGCGACCGTGACGGCCACCTCGTTGACACCCCGGCCGGCGGTGACCGAGAGGTCGCCGTTGCCGTGCCGGGAGAGCGCCCGCAGCGTCCAGGTGCCCGGTGCGGCGAAGAACCGGAACTGCCCGGCCGGCGAGGTGACCACCTCGGCGGTGAACTCACCGGTGGAGTCGAGCAGCCGGACGTACGCCCCGGGGACCGCCTCGCCGCTCTCGGCGCTGACGATCCCGGTGATGACGGTTTCCTTCTCCAGGTCCAGGCCCGCCGGCAGCGGAGCCGCCTGGTCGGGTGCCGCACAACCGGCGGCGATCGGAGCGGTCATGGTGCTCACGCCTCCCCCGGCTCGTCGCCGAGCGCCACCGGCACGCCGACCAGCGAGCCGTACTCGGTCCAGGATCCGTCGTAGTTCTTCACGTTCTGGTGCCCGAGCAGCTCCTTGAGCACGAACCAGGTGTGCGAGGAACGCTCGCCGATCCGGCAGTAGGCGATGGTGTCCTTGCTGCCGTCGAGCCCCGCCTCGCCGTAGATCCGGCGCAGCTCGTCGTCGGACTTGAAGGTGCCGTCCTCGTTGGCCGCCTTCGACCACGGCACGCTGAGCGCGGTCGGGATGTGCCCACCCCGCTGCGCCTGCTCCTGCGGCAGGTGCGCCGGGGCGAGCAGCCGGCCGGCGTACTCGTCGGGGGAGCGGACGTCGACCAGGTTCTTGACGCCGATCGCGGCGACCGTCTCGTCGCGGAAGGCCCGGATCGACAGGTCCGGCTCCTGCGCGGTGTATTGCGTCGCCGGGCGGGAGACCGGGTCGGTGACGAGCGGGCGGGCGTCCAGCTCCCACTTCTTGCGGCCGCCGTCGAGCAGCTTCACGTCGCGGTGGCCGTAGAGCTTGAAGTACCAGTACGCGTAGGCGGCGAACCAGTTGTTGTTGCCGCCGTAGAGCACCACGGTGTCGTCGTTGGAGATGCCGCGCTCGGAGAGCAGCGCCTCGAACTGCTCCTTGTTGACGAAGTCCCGGCGTACCGGGTCCTGGAGGTCGGTCTTCCAGTCCAGCTTGATCGCACCGGCGATGTGCCCACCGTCGTACGCGGTGGTGTCCTCGTCGACCTCGACGAAGACCACGCCGGGAGCGTCGAGGTTCTTCTCGGCCCAGTCGGCCGAGACGAGTGCGGTGTCGCGACTCATCAGATCACTCCTTGGTGAGGATTGTGTGTGAGCCTGCGCGTGGAGGTCGACCGATGTTGTTGTCGCATGTCACGCGCGGGACCCATTGATAGGACGGATCACGGGTACGTGCGACGGCGCCGCTGCCGGGCGTGAGGGAAGGACTCAGAGGGTACGCAGAACAGCCCCGCCGTCAGATGACGGGGCGACACAGGCAGGTGGCCACGCGGCACAGGTCGACCGCGCGCCGTTTGGTGAGGAGCGTCCCCATGACCACGGAGCCTATCAGCGCTACCGACCCGTCACCCAGGACCAACCACGATCCGGGATCGACACCGGGCCGGGTCCGACCGCTCTGATCAGCTGACCTCGCTCAGCGCGACATCGCGGGCGCTGGCGGTGACGGCCAGTCCGTTCGGCAGTGGCCGTACCTCGTGCAGTTGCAGCGCGAACGGCAGCGGCGGCAGCGGCACCCGGACCGAGAGCTGCCGGGCGAAGTTGCTGACGAAGGTCTTGATCAACGGGTTGTTCGGCAGGTCGGCCGAGGTGAGCTGGTCGAAGCCGATCACGATCTCGTCGCCCTCGACGGTCAGGTTCGCGATGCCCTGCACCGTCAGCTCCTGGTTGATGATCGGCACCTGGACCGGTGCGGTCACGCCGAGCTTGCCGTCCTGCTCCCGCAGTTGCACTCCCGGCCGGTCGATCAGCGCCACCACGCTGTCGTAGGTCACCGTGCCGGTGCCCCGGACCGTCTTGGCGGTGACCTCGCCCTGGCCGGAGCGGAGCGTGTCGAGGGAGGCGGTCACGTCCCGCGCGTCGACGGTCACCTCCGGCACCTTCACCGTCGCGTTGCTGCCCTCCACCGGACCCTGTACGTCCCGGAGCAGCACCTTGACGGAGTCGTACCGGCCGTTCAGCACCTGGGTGAGGAACGGGAAGCCGCCGACCGTCACCTCGGGCGCCGAGGACTGCACGTTCTTCCGGGATATCTCCTTGTCGATCTGGTCCGCGACGACCCGCTCGGCGACTCCGGCGGCGACCCGGTCGGCCACCACCAGCAGCGCGGCCAGCACCAGAAGCAGGATCACCAGGATGACGAGCGCCCGACGCCCCCTGCGCCGACGGGGCCGTTCGTCGTACGTCCCGCCGTCTGCCGGATAGCTGTCCGCCACGCCGTCCCCCTGATCCGGTGCCGTCGCACCCGCCTACCACCGTCGTCGGGACCACTATCTACCCGACCGGACACATCTCCAACCGTCGAGGTACACCGCCGTACCGGGTGTCGGGAAGCGCCTTCTCCCCCGCCCGGTTCGGCCGTGTTCAGAGGAAGAAGACGCTCATCGCGTACGCGGCCGGTGCGGCCAGCGCGAAGCCGCCGAGCGGGCCCTGCATGTGCCGGGCGACCCACATCGTCGGCGGTTCCCCGGCCATCAGCCGGCCCGCCTCGGCGTAGCCGACCCCGAGGTCGGCCAGCACCGCCGCGGCGGCGGCGACCAGTCCGACCAGGGCACCACTGGTCGGGGTGAACGCGACCAGGTAGCTGCCGAGGATGCCGGCGGCGAGGGTGCCGAGCATCGCCCCGATCACCACGCCGGCGGCACCGCGCGGCACCTGCGGGGCCAGGCGCGGCCAGGGCAGCACCGCGTCGGTCACCCGGGCGACGGCCAGCGCCACCGCCGCGGCGGTCAGGCAGACGAGGATCGCCTGGGTACCCTTCGGGATCCGGCTGAGCACGATCAGCGTGCCGAAGGCGACCACGCCGACCACGATGAAGAGGGTGGCGCCGAGCGACTCGGTCACCCGGGCCCGGTCGGCCCGGCGGACGAGCTGCCCGAGCACCCCGACGAGGAAGCCGCCCGCGGCCACGTACCCGAGGGGGGCGAGCGCGGCGATCTGCGGCAGCACGGCGGCCGCGTCGGCGGCGGCCGCGACCGCGACCGCGACGCCGCCGACCAGCAGCAGGGCGGGCGGGCGCATCGCCATGGTCCAGGCGAGGACGAAGAGCAGCTGCACCCCGAAGACGACCACGGCGAACGGCAGCCGGGCGCCCGGACCGGCCGTCTGGGCCCCGAAGATCAGGCCGACGCCGAGCAGTCCGGCGAAGCCGGCGATCGCCACCGACAGCAGCCGGCGGATCGGTACCGGCGGCAGCTCCTCCTCGGCGTCGAGGTCCTCGGGGTCCGCCTCGCCGCCCGGCGGTCGGGCGGCGTCGGCCGGGCGCGGGCCGTCGAAGGAGGTGCGGGGGTCCGGGCCGGCGGGGCGGCCGCGCGGGTCCGGGGCGCGGTGCGGGCCGGCCGGGCCGGGGCGGTTCTCCGGCCAGGAGTCGCGGCCGGTCTCCGGTGGCGTCGAGGGGTACACGCCCCGATCGTGCCAGACCGACCGCCCGACGCGCCGGGCCCGGCTTCCCCGAACCGGTGGCACGATCGGAAACCTGCCTGTAATGACCGATCACACAACCGATGAACCGAACGTGTGAGAGCGTCCGGCGGAAGTTCCGATAAGGTTGAGCCTTACCTACCCGTCAGTGACGCCGGGACGACCCCAGTCTCCAGCGGTCCCGGATCCCCCGCCCGAGTGCCGCTGGCCACCGCGCGGCGCCCTGCGTGCCGCCGGGACGGAGGTGATGTGTGGAGATCCTGCTGCTGGTGACCGCGCGCGCAGGCGAACCATCCGTTGTGCTGCCGGCTCTCGACCTGCTCCCCCACTCGGTGCGTACCGCTCCGCGCGATGTCCGCACCCTCGTCTCCGGGCCCAGCCCGGACGCCGTGCTCGTCGACGCCCGCTCCGAGCTGAGCGAGGCCCGGGCCACCTGCCGGATGCTGCACGCCACCGGGCTCGGCGTGCCGCTGGTCGCGGTGGTGACCGAGGCCGGGCTGATCGCCCTGAACGCGGACTGGGGCGTCGACGACGTGATCCTGGCCAGCGCCGGTCCGGCTGAGGTGGAGGCCCGGCTGCGGCTGGCGGTCGGCCGGCTCAGCAACGCGACCGCGGCGGCCGGCGGGCTGATCCGGGCCGGCGAGCTGACCATCGACCCCGACACCTACGCCGCCAAGCTCAAGGGCCGGCCGCTCGACCTGACCTACAAGGAGTTCGAGCTGCTCAAGTTCCTCGCCCAGCACCCGGGTCGGGTCTTCACCCGCGACCAGCTGCTCCGCGAGGTCTGGGGCTACGACTACTTCGGCGGTACCCGCACGGTCGACGTGCACGTACGCCGGCTGCGGGCCAAGCTCGGCTCGGAGTACGAGTCGATGATCGGCACCGTCCGGCAGGTGGGCTACAAGTTCGTCACCCCGCCGTCCCGCCCGCTGCCCGAGTCGGAGAGCGTGCCGCTGCCCGTCTGAGCCGATCCCACCGACGCACAGTTCCAGCAGGAAGGCCATCCGGTACGGCCGGGTGGCCTTCCGGCGTACCGGCCTGGGACAGTTCGCAGCAGATGCGAGAAAGCATGATGATTCGGGCAATACGTACGTAGCCTTGACCGGGAGCGTCCGGAGGAGGCAGAGGTGACACCAGCGGTTTTCACGGTGGGTTTCAGGACGGTACGGGCCGATGCCCCCGGGGTGCACCGCTGATGCCGACGATGTCCCGTACCCGGATGCTCACGATCGCGACGCTGGTCGCCGTCACCGTGCTCGGCGGCGCGTACGCGCTCGGCCACACCCTCGGCCGGCCCGGCGGGCCACTGGCGGCCCGGCCGGAGAGCCGCGCCCAGCACCAGGCCGACGGGGCGACCGACCAGCACTCCGCGGACCGGGCCGGCGGACCCGCCGAGGGACGGGCCGACCCGGGGCAGACCGGCGGGCCGACCAACCGGCCGGCGGACCCGGCGCTGCCGGCACCGTCCGCCACCGTCCCGCCCAGCGGCGCTGCGCAACCCGCCGATCCGGACCGAACCCGGGCGCACGAGCCGCCGAGGCTGCCAGCCGAGCAGGACGGGCCGCACGGCGCCCGGATCAGCACCGGCGCCAGCTACGTGGCGCTGACCTTCGACGACGGCCCCGATCCCCGGTACACCCCGCAGATCCTGGCGGCGCTGGCCGACTACCACGTCAAGGCGACCTTCTGCCTGGTCGGCGAGAACGCCCAGGCACATCCGGAACTGGTCCGGGCGATCGTGGCGGAGGGACACACCCTCTGCAACCACTCCTGGCGGCACGACATCGGATTGGGCAGCCGGCCCAGCGCCAGCATCCGGGCCGACCTGGTCCGCACCAACGAGGCGATCCGGGCCGCCGTACCCGACGCGCGGATCGACTATTTCCGGCAGCCCGGCGGGGCCTGGACCGCCTCAGTGGTCGCGGTGGCCCGGCAGTTGGAGATGACCTCCCTGCACTGGGCGGTGGACCCGCAGGACTGGACCCGCCCCGGCGCCGGGGCCATCGCGGCGCGGGTGAGTGCCGGCGTCCGCCCCGGGGCGATCGTGCTGCTGCACGACGCGGGCGGCAACCGGCAGGGCACCCTGGTCGCGCTCCGCTGGCTGCTGCCCGACCTCGCCCGGAGGTACGCCCTGGCGGCGCTGCCGAGCGGCCCACCGTCGGCCGGTACGCCGTCCGCCGGCACGCCCTCGCCCGGTGAGCCGCCGCAGGGTCGGGCGGGTGGCGCGACGCCCCCGGCCGGACGACCCGCGGCCGGTACCCCGTCGGCCGGGCAGCCGGTGCGGTCCTGATCGTCCGGCCGGCGGCCGCACCGGGGCGGGAGGCTACGGTGACAAGATGACCATGGAGCAGGCGGCGGACCCCCGGGTGACCCGGCTCGACCGGCTCGCGCCGGACGATGTCGCGGCGATACTGGCACTGGCCGGCGTCGCGGGGGCCGCCGACGGTGCCGACCCGCTCTCCGAACACGTGACGCTGCGGCTCCGGCAGGCCGCCGGGGAAGGCACCGCCACCCACCTCGTCGTCCGGGAACCCGCCGGGGCGGTGGTCGGGTACGCGAACCTGGAGGCGCCGGACGGGGCGGCCGAGGTCGCCGCCGAACTCGTCGTACACCCGATGTGGCGTCGCCGGGGACTCGGCCGGGCGCTGGTCTCGACGGCGCTGGCGGGCGTACCCGAAACCGGCGCGCTGCTGGTCTGGGCGCACAGCGACCATCCGTCGGCCGCCGCGCTCGCCCTCGACCTGGGGCTGCACCGTTCCCGGGTGCTCTGGCAACTGCGCCGTTCGCTGCGGGACCCGCTGCCCGAGCCCCAACTGCCGGACGGGGTCTCGCTGCGCGCGTTCCGGCCCGGCAGCGACGACGAGGCGTGGCTGGAGGTCAACCGGCGGGCCTTCGCCAGCCACCCCGAGCAGGGCCGCTGGGACCTGGCCGAGCTGCGGCTGCGGCTCGCCGAGCCGTGGTTCGACCCGGCCGGCTTCCTGCTCGCCGTCGAGGAGTCGTCGGGACGGCTGCTCGGCTTCCACTGGACGAAGGTGCACGGCCGGACGGAGGCACACGGCCAGGCTGAGGCGCACGGCCAGGCGGAGGCGCACGGCCAGGCGGAGGCGCACGGGCAGGCTGAGGCGCACGGCCGGGCTGAGGCGCACGGCGCGACGGCGCGGGGCGACCAGCCGGCGGGCGGCGCGCCGATCGGCGAGGTCTACGTGCTCGGCGTCGACCCGGACAGTCACGGGCTCGGGCTGGGCCGGGCGCTCACCCTGGCCGGCCTGCACCACCTGCGCGACCGGGGGCTGACCCGGGTGATGCTCTACGTCGACGAGTCCAACACCGGGGCGATGGCCCTCTACACCCGGCTCGGCTTCGCGAACTGGCTGCGGCACGTGCGGTACCGCTCGACGCCCACCTCGGCGCAGACCCCGGCCTGACCGTCGCCGCCCTCGTCGAGGCGCTGGCGGCGGGCGCGCCGGCCCTGCCCGTCCGGAGTGGACGCGACGGTGTCCCGGGCGGCGGGCGGCGGCGACCACACGGGGGATCGCCAGCGTCCGGCCGGCTGACCGGCCCGGGCCGTACGGAGCATCCGGCACCGTCCGTCCGGTTGGCCCGGGCGGGTTGCGAACCGTACTAATAGCCCTAGATGTCGCACCGGTCCCACGGTTCACGGAACGGACATCTTGCCCTCAGGAGTCGGCCACCCAGCCGGCTCCCCCTGTTCACCCTGCGTTCACTCGCGACCGGCGAACCGGCTACCTGGCGCTCCTAACTTCCCTACTAGCCGACCACCAGTCGGCTCCCGGGGCAGCGCCCCGGGGCTTGCTTTCATACAAGGTGAAGGGAACCTTTCAGGTGAAGCTCCAGCGGCACGGCACCATTGCCTGCCTCGCTCTGGCCACGGCACTGGCAGTCAGCGCGTGCGGCTCGGACAATAACGAGCCCACCGAGGCATCGGCCTCCGGCTCCGCCGCGGCGGCCGACTGCGCCACGGGCACGATCAACGCCCAGGGTTCGTCGGCGCAGAAGAACGCGGTCGACGAGTGGCGCAAGGCGTACCAGCAGAAGTGCAGCGGCTCGACCATCAACTACGAGCCGAGCGGTTCCGGCGCGGGCATCCAGGCCTTCATCGCCGGTACCGCCGACTTCGCCGGCTCGGACTCGGCGCTCAAGGAGGACGAGCAGCCGAAGGCGGACGCCAAGTGCCCGGACGGCAAGGCGATCCACCTGCCGATGGTGATCGGCCCGGTCGCGGTCGTCTACAACGTCAACGGCCTGGACAACCTCCAGCTCAAGCCGGCCACCCTCGCCAAGATCTTCGCGGGCAAGGTCACCAAGTGGGACGACGCCGCGATCAAGGCCGACAACCCGGGTGCCACCCTGCCGTCGACCACGATCCAGACGGTGCACCGCTCGGACGAGTCGGGTACCACCGACAACTTCACCGACTTCCTGGCCAAGACCGCCGAGGCGGACTGGACCTTCGGCAAGGGCAAGGCGTGGAAGGCGCCGGGCGGCACCGGTGCGGCCAAGTCGGACGGCGTGGCCAGCGCGGTCAAGCAGGCCGACGGCAGCATCAGCTACGTCGAGATGTCGTACGCCGAGAACGGCGGCCTGAAGATGGCCAAGATCGGCAACGGGGCCGGCGAG
The DNA here is from genome assembly GCF_003030345.1 of Plantactinospora sp. BC1. Lineage (NCBI taxonomy): Bacteria > Bacillati > Actinomycetota > Actinomycetes > Micromonosporales > Micromonosporaceae > Plantactinospora > Plantactinospora sp. BC1. The sequence continues at coordinate 2,643,976 of NZ_CP028158.1, read as the reverse complement.
TACGCCGAGCTGACCGCCGAGTCGGCCGGTAAGACCATCGCCGGTGCCGAGGTGGTCGGCCAGGGCGACGACCTCAAGATGAAGATCGACTTCAACACCAAGGAGTCCGGGGCGTACCCGATCGTCCTGGTGACCTACGAGATCGTCTGCTCCAAGGGCCTCGCCGCCGACAAGCTGGCGCTGGTCAAGGGCTTCCTCGGCTACGCCGCCAGCACCGAGGGGCAGGCCGACCTGACCGAGCTGGGCTACGCCCCGCTGCCGGAGTCGGTCCGCAGCAAGGTCGAGGCGTCGGTCAAGGCTCTCGCCTGATCCACCGATAGATCATCCTCATAACTTCGTCAACGGAGCGAGCGAGCAGATGGGCGACACCCCAGACCGCTCGGCCAACGCCGGCACCGGCGGACCCGCTGTGACCATCGGTCACCCCGGGTCCGCCGGTGCCGCGCTGTCGGTCGACGTACCAGTGACACCCGCGGGCCGCGCTCCGGACGGAGCCGGCTGGCGCGGCGGCGACGGCGGCGGCACCGGCCTGGGTGGCGGCGGTGCGCTGCCCCGGCGGCGGGCCTTCGGCGCCGAGCGCCTCTTCCAGGGCTTCACCATGGCCGCCGGGACGATGGTGCTGGTCATCATCGTGGCGATCGCGATCTTCCTGATCGCCAAGGCCGTACCGGCGCTGAACGCCAACACCGTCAACTTCCTCACCTTCGAGGGCTGGTTCCCCAACGAGGCGGAGCCGAGGTTCGGCATCGGCGCGCTGGCCTTCGGCACCGTACTCACCTCGGTGCTGGCGCTGCTGCTCGCCGTACCGGTAGCGCTCGGCATCGCGCTCTACCTGTCGCACTACGCGCCCCGCCGGATCGGCACCGCGCTGGGCTTCCTGGTCGACCTGCTGGCGGCGGTGCCGAGCGTCGTCTTCGGGCTTTGGGGGCGGGACTTCTTCTACAGCCCGGTCCAGGAGTTCTCGGTCTGGCTGAACAGGTACTTCGGCTGGATCCCGATCTTCGGCGGCGAGGGTCCGTTCGGCCGGTCGATCCTGCTCGGCTCGCTGGTACTGGCCATCATGGTGCTGCCGATCATCACCTCGCTCTCCCGCGAGGTGTTCCGGCAGACCCCGACCGCCAACGAGGAGGCCGCGCTCGCGCTCGGCGCCACCAAGTGGGAGATGATCCGCACGGCGGTGCTGCCGTACGGGCGCCCCGGCGTCATCGGCGCCACCATGCTCGGCCTGGGCCGGGCGCTCGGCGAGACCATCGCGCTGGCGATGACCCTCGGCATCGTCTCCAGCATCTCGTTCAACATCATCGAAAACGGCGGTAACACCGTCGCCGCCAACATCGCCAACGCGTTCGGCGAGGCCAACGACGTCGGCCGGGGCGCACTGATCGCCTCCGGTCTGGTGCTCTTCTCGATCACGCTGATCGTCAACATCACCGCGCGGGCCATCATCTACCGGCGCCGGGAGTTCACGGAGTCCGCCGCATGACGACGACACTGACGCCGGCACCTCCCTCGGCCGCGCCGGGGCAGAGCCCGCAACTGCGTACCCGGAAACTGCCGCTGGCGGCGAGCCTCGGCATCGCGGTCGCCGCCGTGCTCCTCTCGGCCGCGCTGGTCTACGGCGCCGGGATCGGCGGCGCCGCCCTGGTCGTCGCGCTCGCGGTCGTCTTCTACCTGATCGGTCTCTTCGCCGCCAGCAACGCGGTGGAGGGGCGGCGGCAGGCGCGCAACCGCACCTGGAGCGCGCTGATCCACTCCGCCTTCGTGCTCGCCCTGCTGCCGCTGGCCTCGGTCACCTGGACGCTGGTCAGCAAGGGCGTCGAGCGGCTGGACGGCAACTTCTTCGGCACCTCGATGAACAACATCGGGGCCCGGGATCCAAACGGCGGCGCGTACCACGCCATCATCGGCACGCTGGAGCAGGTCGGCATCGCCACCCTGATCACCGTGCCGCTCGGCATCGCCTGCGCCGTCTACATCGTCGAGTACGGCCGGGGTCGGTTCGCCTTCACCATCCGGTTCTTCGTGGACGTGATGACCGGCATTCCGTCGATCGTCGCCGGCCTCTTCGTACTCGCCTTCTGGATCCTGATCGTCTCGCCGTACTTCAACGACGGGCGGCCGGGCTACTCGGGCTTCGCCGCCTCGCTGGCGTTGAGCGTGCTGATGCTGCCCACCATCGTGCGCTCCACCGAGGAGATGCTCCGGCTGGTACCGGCACCGCTGCGCGAGGGCGCGTACGCGCTCGGGATCCCGAAGTGGAAGACGATCCTGCGGATCGTGCTCCCCACCGCGCTGCCCGGAATCGTCACCGGCGTGATGCTGGCCGTCGCCCGGGCGGCCGGCGAGACCGCACCGGTACTGCTGGTCGCCGGTGGCGGCGCGGCGATCAACTTCAACCCGTTCGAGAACAACCAGTCGTCGCTGGCGCTCTTCGTCTACCAGCAGGCCGGGGACGCCTCCCGGTACGCGCCGGCCCGCGCCTGGGCCGCCGCACTCACCCTCGTCGCCCTCGTGCTGATCCTGACGATCGCGGCGAAACTGCTGGCCCGCCGCAACCGGTTCAGCCGCTGACCCCGAAGGAATGATCATGGCCAAGCGAATCGACGCGAACAGCGTCACCGCGTACTACGGCTCGTTCAAGGCGATCGAGGACATCCACCTCACCGTCGAACCGAAGACCGTCACCGCGCTCATCGGACCCTCGGGCTGCGGCAAGTCGACCTTCCTGCGCACCATCAACCGGATGCACGAGGTGCTGCCCGGTGCCCGGGTCGACGGCAAACTCACCATCGACGACCAGAACATCTACGAGCGGGACGTGGACGTGACCGCGGTCCGCCGGATGATCGGGATGGTCTTCCAGCGCCCCAACCCGTTCCCCACCATGTCGATCTTCGACAACGTGGTCGCCGGGCTGCGGCTCAACGGGGTACGCAAGAAGTCGGTCCTGGCGGAGTCGGCCGAGCGGGCGCTGCGCTCGGCGAACCTCTGGGACGAGGTCAAGGACCGGCTCGGCAAGCCCGGGGCGGGCCTTTCCGGCGGGCAGCAGCAGCGGCTCTGCATCGCCCGGACCATCGCGGTCGAGCCGCAGGTGGTGCTGATGGACGAGCCCTGCTCGGCGCTGGACCCGATCTCCACGCTGGCGATCGAGGACCTGATGTTCAAGCTCAAGGACCGCTACACGATCATCATCGTGACGCACAACATGCAGCAGGCGGCCCGGGTCTCGGACCGGACGGCCTTCTTCTCGATCGAGCGCACCGGCGACCCGGGCCGGCTCATCGAGTACGACGACACCCAGAAGATCTTCAGCAACCCGAGCGTGAAGAAGACCGAGGACTACATCACCGGCCGCTTCGGCTGAGCCCGGCACATCCGCTCTTCGGTGATCCCGGAGAGTCCGGCTCACCCTGGCAGGCCGAACTCTCCGGGATCACGTTTCAGTCGAGGTGGAAGTGCGGGGTGCCGTCTTCGGTCTCCGCGAGGCGGGGCATGATCGGGGTGGCCGGGGTGCGGGCGGCGGCGATCTCCGGCAGGGCGGTCAGGTCGGGGCAGGTGTCGAGTTCGGTCAGCGTGATCATGGTGGGCGGCAACATCGCCATCTCCCCCGCCGCCGCCCGGGCCAGCGCGTCCGCCGGCCGGATCCACTCGGTGTGGTCGGCCTCCCCGGAAACGTCCCGGGGCCGCTGCCCCATCGGCAGCAGCGCCACGAAGAAGTACGTGTCGAAGCGGCGCGGCTCGAACTCCGGGGTGACCCAGCGGCTCCAGGGCAGCAGCAGGTCGGAGCGGAGGGTGAGCCGGCAGTCCCGGAGCAGGTCGGCGAAGCCGGTACGCCGGTTCACCAGCGCCTGCCGGGCCCGCTCCCATTCGTCGCCGCTGACGTCGCCGACCACGGCCTGGTGGTCCGGGCCGGCGAGCAGCACTCCCGCCTCCTCGAAGACCTCGCGGGCCGCCGCGCAGACCACCGCCTGGGCCGCCCCGGGGGACAGGCCGAGCCGGTCGCCCCAGCCGGCGGCGTCCGGCCCGGTCCAGTCGAGCCGGATCTCGGAGTCGCCCGGGTCGACGCTGCCGCCCGGGAAGGCGTACATGCCGCCGAAGGTCATGCTGGCGGCGCGGCGGATCATGTACACCTCGAAGCCGGGTCGACCGGACGCGTCGGGCCGGAGCAGCAGCACGGTCGCGGCCGGCCGGGCGGCCACCGGCACCCCGCGCTCGGCATAGAACCGGCGGGCGTGCGCGGCGATCGACTCCGGGACGACGAAGCTGGTCATGCAGCGAGAGTAGTGGCACCACCGGCGCCGCCCGGCGAGCTGCCCGGCCGACCGGGGAGTAGTCGGTACGCGGACTGTCGAGCTGGGTGCACGGACGGGGCACGCAGAGCCGGGCCGCCGGTAACGGAGCGGGGCGCAGAAGCAGGTCGCGGGCGCACAAGCAGGTCGCGGACGCAGAAGCAGGTCGCGGGCGCACAAGCAGGTCGCGGACGCACAAGCAGGTCGCGGACGCACAAGCGGGCCGCGGGCGCACAAGCAGGTCGCGGACGCACAAGCAGGTCGCGGACGCACAAGCGGGCCGCGGACGCACAAGCAGGTCGCGGACGCACAAGCGGGCCGCGGACGCACAAGCAGGCCGCGGGCGCACAAGCAGGCCGCGGGCGCACAAGCGGGGCAGCTCGACAGTCTCGCTGGGCAGCTACTCCGGCCCGACGGCGCCGCCTCCCACGCGGCACGAGGTCAGGAAATCGGGTCGGCCGCCGTTCGAGGGACCCCGCACGCCGCCGCGCCCGCGCAGGGAGCGGGAGCGGGAGCGGGAGCGGGAGCGGCTGGAGGTAACCGCAGCCCGAGTCGCGAGGGGCGGCTGACGTGGTGGACGATGATCGGGTTCACGCAGCCGGCCACGTCGGGTCGCCGGGAATGCCCCCGGGCTGTTCCCCGCCGGCCCGTAGTCGAAGAGGTTCCATGGCGCAGCAATCTGGCAGCGAAAGCAAGACCCGTTGGGGCATCCTGGCCACCGGTTACATCGCGGCGACCTTCGTCGAGGACCTGAAGCTGCTGCCGGACGCCGAGGTGGTGGCGGTCGGTTCCCGTACCCCGGAGACGGCCCGCGCCTTCGCCGACCGGCACGGGGTGCCCCGGGCGTACGGGTCGTGGCAGGAGTTCGCCGCCGACGACGAGATCGACGTGGTCTACGTCGCCACCCCGCACGCCGCGCACTTCGAGGCCACGACGGCCTGCCTCGACGCCGGCCGGGCGGTACTGGTCGAGAAGCCGATCACCCTGGACCGGGCCGCCGCACAGCAACTCGTCGACGCGGCCCGTGCCGGCAACCGCTTCCTGATGGAGGCGATGTGGATGCGGTGCAATCCGGTCGTACTCCGGATCCTGGAGCTGATCGCCGACGGTGCGATCGGCGAGGTGACCAGCGTGCAGGCGGACTTCGGGGTCGCCGGGCCGTTCCCGCCGGAGCACCGGATGCGGGCCCGGGCGCTCGGCGGCGGCGCCCTGCTGGACCTCGGGGTCTATCCGGTCAGCCTGGCGCACCTGCTGCTCGGCCGGCCGGACCAGGTCCGCTCCTGGGCCAGGATCAGCCCGGAGGGGGTGGACGAGAACACCGGGATCATCCTCGGCTACGACTCGGGCGCGGTCGCCACGCTGAGCTGCGGCATGATCGGCGCGACCCGGGTGGCGGCGGTGATCACCGGGCGGACCGGCCGGATCGAGCTGGCCCCGCCGTTCTACCGGCCCGGCCAGGTCACCCTGCTCCGGGACGGCGCCGACCCGGAACTGCTGCCGGTCGACCTGACCGGCTCGGGTTACCAGCACGAGGCGGCCGAGGTGCAGCGCTGCCTCGCCGCCGGGCTGCTGGAGAGCCCGCTGGTGCCGCACGCCGCCACCCTGGAGGTGATGGGCCTGCTCGACGACATCCGCGAGCAGATCGGCGTCACGTACCCCTGACCGTCCCGGCGCTCCCGCCCGGCCCGACCGGTGGGCCGGACCGGCCGGTGGGCCGGACGAGGCGGGGCGGGAGGCTCAGAAGAGCGGGTTGACCACGACGTACATCAGGGCGCCGATCGAGCCGGCCGCCGGGAAGGTCAGGATCCAGGCGCCGACGATGTTGCCGGCGACGCCCCACCGGACGGCGGAGAGCCGCTTGGTCGCCCCGACGCCCATGATCGCAGAGGTGATGGTGTGCGTGGTGGAGATCGGTGCGCCCAGCACCAGGGCGTTGAAGTAGAGCACCCCGCTGGCGACGGTCTCGGCGGCGAAGCCCTCCGGCGGCCGGAGGTCGATGATCTTCCGCCCGAGGGTACGGATGATCCGCCAGCCGCCCGCGTACGTGCCGAGGGCCAGTACGGTCGCCGAGGTCCAGAACGCCCACTCCGGGATGTGCTCGGCACTGCTCTGGTAGCCGCCGACGAAGAGGGCGAGCACCACGATGCCGATCGTCTTGGCGGCGTCCTGCATGCCGTGCCCGATCGACATCGCCGCCGCCGAGGCGGTCTGGGCCCACCGGAAGCCCCGGTTGAGCTTGCCGGGCTGCCCGTTCCGGAAGATCCACTGAACGGCGACCATGACCAGGTAACCGAGGAGGAAACCGACCAGCGGCGAGAGGATCATCGGCAGTACGACGCTCTCCCCGATGCCCTTCCAGAGCACCGTGCCGGAGGCGGCCAGCGTCGACCCGACCAGCCCGCCGATCAGCGCGTGCGAGGACGAGGAGGGCAGGCCGAAGTACCAGGTGATCAGGTTCCAGGTGATCGCGCCGATCACCCCGGCGAAGACGATGCCGAGGCTGGAGACGCCGGGCGGCAGCTCGACCAGGCCGGAGCCGACCGTCTTGGCCACGTCCGCGCCGAAGTGCGCGCCGATGAAGTTGCCGATCGCCGCCATGCCGAGCGCGACCCGGGGGGTCAGCGCCCGGGTGGAGATGCTGGTGGCGATCGCGTTCGCGGCGTCGTGGAACCCGTTGGTGTAGTCGAAGAGCAGCGCGACGGCGATCACCGCCAGTACGGCGATGAGTTCAGGTTCCACGGGTCAGCTTTCCTTGACCGCGATGGTCTCGACGGTGTTGGCGACGTGCTCGAACGCGTCGCAGGCCGCCTCCAGCTCGTCGGCGACCTCCTTCATCTTGAGCACGGTCAGTGCGTCGTACTCGCCGGAGAAGAGCCGGACCAGCAGCATCCGGTACGCCTGATCGCCGTCGTTCTCCAGCCGGTTGCACTCGATCCAGTAGTCCTCGAGGTCCTTCATCGCCCGCAGCCGGGGCATCGCCTCGGCGGTGAGCTTGGCCTGCTGGTCGAGGACGTTCACCAGCTCGTGCATCTCCCGGGGCAGCGACGGCAGCTTGGTCAGCCCGTAGAGGTAGAGCAGGTTGCCGACCGCCTCCAGGTGGTCCATCACGTCGTCGAGCAGCGAGCCGAGCCGGTAGATGTCCTCCCGGTCGAACGGCGTCACGAAGGTCGAGTTGATCTTCTTGTACAGCTCGTGGGTGATCTGGTCGCTGTCGTGCTCGACCTCGGTGAGCCGCTCGCTGACCGACTGCACGTCGACCCCGGGCAGCGCCAGCTCGTTGAGCAGCTCGGTACCCCGCACAAGGTTCTGAGCGGCCCTGGTGAACAACTCGTAGAACGCGCCCTCGGAGGGGCGGAGGGAAAACTTCACGGCACGGAACCTCGTTGCGTCGGCGGACGGGTGGCGGGCCGCAAGAGGCTGCCCCTTGGGGAATGCTAGGAAACCTCGGATCGTAGTTTTCGCCCGCCCACCCCTGGTCAGAGGCGGTTCATCTGGCATTCATCTGATGTTCACCTTGGCCGCCGGCAGGCCGGCACGAACCCGACCGAACAGACCCACATCACCGGCGGTGTGAGATTCACCGCGCCGAGACCGCCGGCCGACGATCCGCGCGCGGCGAACACCCGGGTCGGAGCTAACCTCGCGGAAGGGACGTACGGCGGCGGGGGAGGCAGCGGTGCGCGATCTGGCCGGCGAGTTCGAGGCCGAACGGGCCCACCTGACCATGGTCGCCTACCGGATGCTCGGCAGCTGGGCGGAGGCGGAGGACGCCGTACAGGAGACCTGGCTGCGCTACGCCACCGCCCTGGACACCCCGCAGGCCCGCGCCGAGGTACGCGACCTGCGGGCCTGGCTCACCACCGCCACCGCCCGGATCTGTCTGGACGTGCTCCGCTCCGCCCGGGTACGCCGGGAGTCCTACCACGGTGAGTGGCTGCCGGAGCCGATCGTCAGCCGGCTCACCGACCCGGCCGGCGGCCCGGACGGCTTCGCGCCCGACCCCGCCGAGCGGGCCGCGCACACCGAGCAGGTCGGCATCGCCCTGCTGACCGTGCTCGAACGACTCGGCCCGGAGCAACGGGTCGCGTTCGTCCTGCACGACGTCTTCGCGGTGCCCTTCGCGGAGATCGCCACGGTGCTCGGGACCAGCCCGGCCGCCGCCCGGCAGCTCGCCTCCCGGGCCCGGCGGGCGGTCGCCGAGGAGGGCCCGCGCCGCTCCGCCGACCCGGCCGAACACCAGCGGCTGGTCAGCGCCTTCCTGGCGGCCATCGAGTCCGGCGAACCCGAGCGGCTGCTCGAGGTGCTCGCCCCGGACGTGGTCTTCGTCGGCGACGGCGGCGGCCTCTTCCCGACCTCGCGGCACCCGGTGGTCGGCGCGGTCAAGGTCGCCCGGTTCACGCTCGGCCTGATCCGCCGGGCCGCGTGGGACACCAGCAACCTGCGGATGCGGCCGGTACTCGTCAATGGCACGCTCGGCCTCCAGATCGAGGCGGACTACCGGCCGGGCATGCCGCTGCACGGCGTCATGTGGTTCACCGCCGCCGACGGCCGGATCACCGCCGCCTACCACCAGCTCAACCCGGAGAAGCTGACCCGGGTACCCCGGATGGGGCCGGACGAGCACCCCTGGCAGCTCCGGCGCTGAGCTGCGCCGCGCGGCGTCCGCGCCCGCCCGGGGCGCGTCGGCGCCGGGATCAGACGACCAGCGCCAGCCACTTCCGGTACGCCGACGCGAACGGCTCGGTACCGTCGCCGAGCGCGACGTGCAGCCACTCCGCGGCGGCCCGGGCCTGCGCCACCGTCTCCTCGGGATAGCCGAACCGGTCCCGGTGCTCGGCGAACTCGTCCTCGTCGCGCAGCTCCACCAGGCCGGTGCCGCGTCGGCGCACCACGTCGAGGTCGAGGTCGATCAGGTGGACGGTGTCCCCCTCCCAGCGGGCCGGGCTGGTGATGTCGCAGTAGACCTCGCTGGTCCGCGGCGGCGGGTTGAACATCGCGCTCCACCACGTGCCGTGTGGCACCAGCAGCACGAACGGGATCTGTTCCACCGAGGGGCGGCCGTGGTAGACCGATGCCGTCCCGGCGGTCACGCCGAGCCACACGCCGAGGTCGTCCTCGGTCAGTCTGCGGGCGGGGTAGTCCCGGTGCGCGGTGCCGTCGTACTTGCGGTAGACGACTCGGACCACATCGCTCGACATGCCCGCACCCTAGCCGATGTGGCCCAGTACGCGCGGTGCGCGAAGCGGCCGGCAGGCGTCGGAATCGACAACATCGCCCCTGCCCGGGGGCGGGGTCGTGGACCCGCCGGGGCGAGGGAGCGCGGCGGTGTCGGGAACGGCGGGTACGGTCGCACGGTGACCGTGCCCGCCACCGACGCCAGCGTCCCCACCCTGATCGGCTCCGAGGCGGCGGAATCCGGCCGACCCCCGGCGCCCCGGTCCCGTCGGCGCCGCCGGGGCGACCGCCCCAGCGGAGCGGAGCTGCTCGCCGCGGCGGTCGGTGCCGTGCCGGGCGGCAGGGCCCGCCCCGGGCAGCAGCAGATGGCCGCCGCGATCGAGGAGAGCATCCTCTCCGGCGAGCACCTGTTGGTGCAGGCCGGCACCGGCACCGGCAAGTCGCTGGCGTACCTCGCCCCGGCGCTGACCGTGGACGGTCCGGTGGTGGTCTCCACGGCGACCCTCGCGCTCCAGTCCCAGCTCGTCGAGCACGACCTGCCCCGGCTCGCCGACGCGGTCACCCCGGTCCTCGGCGAGCGGCCGACGTTCGCGGTGCTGAAGGGCCGGCACCACTACCTCTGCCTGGCCCGGCTGGAGAACTCCACAGAGGACGAGCCGGAGGACACCCTCTTCGACACGCCCGGCCGGGGCGGTGGTGGCGGCGGGATGAAGTGGCTCGGTGAGGCCGGTCGGCTGGGCAAGCAGATCGAGCGGATCCGGGACTGGGCGATGGAGACCGGGACCGGTGACCGTGACGAGCTCGACCCGGGCGTCGACGACCAGGCGTGGCGGCTGGTCTCGATGCCGGCCCGGGAGTGCGTCGGCGCCGGCCGCTGCCCGTACGGCACCGAGTGCTTCGCCGAGGCGTCCCGGGCCCGCGCCCGGGAGGCGGACGTGGTGGTGACCAACCACAGCCTGCTCGCCGTCGACATGCTCGCCGGCCGGCACATCGTGCCGCCGCACAAGCTGCTGGTGATCGACGAGGCGCACGAGCTGGCGGACCGGGTCTCCTCGGCGGCGCAGGCGGAACTGATCCCGGAGCTGATCGACCGGGCCGCCCGGCGCAGCCGGCCGCTGCTCGACCCGGAACTGGCCGAGTCGCTGGTGGCGGCCGGCGACTCGCTGGCGGTGGGGCTCGCCGAGGCGCCGGCCGGGCGGATCACCGGCGAGCTGCCGGGGCCGCTGCGCGAGGCGTGCACGCTGCTGGACGCGGCGACCCGGGGCGCGCTGGAGAAGATCGGCGACGTGAAGGCCGACGATCCCGACCCGGTACGCAAGCAGCAGGCGAAGGCCGTACTCGACGACCTCTCCAAGACCGCCCAGCGGCTGCTGGAGGAGGCCGACCACGACGTGGCCTGGGTGGAGAAGCCGGACGGTGGCGGCGCCGGCCGGCGGGCCCTGGTCGTCGCCCCGCTCTCCGTGGCCGGCACCCTCGCCACCCACCTGTACGAGGACCGCACCGTCGTCGCCACCTCGGCCACGCTCGCCCTCGGCGGCCGGTTCGACACCGTGGCCCGGGCGCTCGGGCTCGCCGCACCGGCCGATCCGGCGGTCGACCCGACCCGGCCGCACCCGCGCGCGGCGGCGCTGCGGACGGTACGCCCCGACGCCGGGAAGGCGGAGAGCGCCAAAGCGGACGTGGAGAAGGCGAAAGCGGACGTGGGGAACGCGAAAGCGGGGACCCCGAAGGCGGACGGGTCGCAGCCGGACGCCGGCTGGCGCTCGCTCGACGTCGGCTCCCCGTTCGACTACCCGCGCCAGGGCATCCTCTACGTCGCCGCGCATCTGCCCCGGCCCAGCGCCTCGGGGCTGCCGGCGGCGGCCGGCGAGGAACTGCTCGGGCTGGTGGGCGCGCTCGGCGGCCGTACCCTGGGGCTCTTCTCGTCCCGGCGGGCCGCCCTGCAGGCCGCCGAGCTGCTCCGGGCCCGCACCGACCTGCCGATCCTGCTCCAGGGCGAGGAGGCGCTGCCGCTGCTGGTCCGCCGCTTCCGCCAGGAGCGGGCGAGCTGCCTCTTCGGGGTGATGTCGCTCTGGCAGGGCGTGGACGTGCCCGGCGACTCCTGCCAGCTCGTCGTGATCGACCGGCTGCCGTTCCCGCGCCCGGACGAGCCGCTGGCGGCGGCCCGGGCGGCCGCGGTGGACGCGTCGGGCGGTTCGGGCTTCGCCTCGGTGAGCGTGCCGATCGCCGCCGTACGGCTGGCCCAGGGGGTCGGCCGGCTGATCCGGTCGACCGGCGACAAGGGCGTGGTGGCGGTACTCGACTCCCGGCTGGAGACCGCCCGGGGGTACGGCGCCTTCCTGCGGAAGTCGCTGCCGCCGTTCTGGTACACCACCCGGCCGGAGGTCGCCCGGGGCGCCCTGGAGCGGCTCGGCCAGTCCTGAGCCGCTCCGGTGCCGGAAGCGCTGCCTACGGTGCCTTCGCGGCGACCACCACCGCGTCCGGGGGTACCGCGGGCGGCCGGCGGTGCGCGAGTCGCCGGACGGCGGTGTTCAGCACCGCGATCAGCGGTACCGAGACCAGCGCGCCGACGATGCCGGCCAGCACCACTCCGGCGGCGATCCCGACGATCACCGCGAGCGGGTGGATCGCCACCGCCCGACCCATGATCAGCGGTTGCAGGATGTGTCCCTCGACCTGCTGCACCCCGATCACCACGCCGAGGATGATCAGCGCGGTCACCCAGCCGCTGTCGACCAGCGCGACCAGCACCGCCACCGCGCCGGAGAGGGTGGCGCCGACGATCGGGATGAACGCGCCGAGGAAGACCAGCGCGGCCAGCGGGAACGCGAACGGGATGTCGAAGATCACCAGGAAGATGCCGATCCCGACCGCGTCGATGAACGCGACCAGTACGGTCGCCCGGACGTACGCGACCAGCGTCGCCCAGGAGGCCCGGCCGGCGTCGTCGACCCGCCACCGGGCGGCGACCGGGAGCAGCCGGACGAGGAAGCGCCAGATCTTCTCGCCGTCCCGGAGGAAGAAGAAGGTGGCGAAGAGCACCAGCAGTGTCCCGGTGAGCAGCTCGGCGACGGTCGCGGCGGTGGAGACCGCGCCGCTGGTCAACGCCTGGGTGTTCTCGTTGATCCACTGCTCGCCCTGCTCGATGTACGAGTTGAGCTGGTTGTCCGACATGTGCAACGGCCCGGTCTTCAGCCACTCCTGGATCTTCCGGATGCCGTCGGTCGCGTTGCGGCTCAGGTCCGGTACGCCCTGGATGAACTCGTTGACCACCAGGGTGAGCGTGCCGACCACCGCGGCCAGCCCGGCGACCAGCACCACGGCGGTGGCCAGGGAGCGGGGGAACCGGGCCCGGAGCAGCAGCCCGACCAGCGGGGCCAGCAGGGCGGAGAGCAGCAGGGCGATCGCCAACGGGATGATCACGATCCGCACCGCGCCGACCAGCCGCAGCAGCGCCCAGGCGACCAGGCCGATGACGATCAGCCGCCACGACCAGGCGGCGGCGATCCGCAACCCGTGCGGCACGTCCGCGTCATCCCGGCTCGACGTCGACGGGTGCAGTTCCCTGGCCGGTTCGTCCACGACCGGCGGCGAGACCGGCGCGACGTCGGCGGGCGTGGCGCCCGGACGACCCTCCGCCGGATCGGCGTGCCCGCCGGACGGGTCCGACGACCGTCCGAACGCGTACGCGCGACGGATCCTTGCTCGTAGCTGCTCGAAACGGCGCAAGCGCACCTCCCACGGCGGAATCGGCCTTCCTACGGTAGCCGCACCCGGACCTGCCGGCTCGGAACGGCCGGCCGGGGGTGACGCCGCCGACCTGCCCGGGGTGGCACGCGGTACCGTTCCGGTCGTGACCGCCGAGGAAACCAACGACAACGGCCTGCCCATCCGCCTGCTGCACGACCGGGTGCTGGTGCGGGCGGACGGCGGCGAGGGCGAGCGGCGCTCGACCGCCGGCATCGTCATCCCGGCGACCGCCTCGATGGGCCGGCGGCTGGCCTGGGCGACCGCGGTGGGTGTCGGTCCGAACGTCCGCTCCATCGTCTCCGGCGACCGGGTGCTCTTCGACCCCGACGACCGGTCCGAGGTCGAGTTGCACGGCCGGGAGTACGTGCTGCTGCGCGAGCGTGACGTGCACGCCGTCGCCGCCCAGCGGGTGGAGACCGACTCCACCGGCCTCTACCTGTGACGCCCCCGGCCGCCCGCCAGCACTGACACCCGCCCGGCGCACCGCCCGGCCACCCGCCCCGCCCGGCACCCCTGCCGGGCCGGCCGGGTCAGCGCCGGTACGGCCCCGGCCAGGGCCCGGCCGGCCCGGAGCCGGGTGCGGGCGGTCCGCCGTACGGGGCGGGTGCACCGGGGTACGGGCCGGGTGCACCGGGGTACGGGGCCGGCGGGCCGCCGTACGGGCCGTACCCGGGTGCGGCGTAGACCGGAGCCGGCGGGGGCGGCGGTGCCACCAGGACCACCGGGATCGGCACCACCGGTTCGGCCGGGGCCGGCAGGGACCGGCGGGAGCCGTCCGGGAACGACAGGTGGTAGCGGGAGCCGTCCCAGATCCCGGCCGGGGCCTGCGGATCGCGGCCGACGAAGACCCTGCGGGCGGCCTGGATCGCGTCGAGCAGCCGGCGTTCCTCGTCGAGCCTGCGGGCGAGCTGCGCCGGCCGGTGCTCCAGCCCGCGCACCAGCCCGTCCCGGAGCAGGGCGAGCCGGGTCGCGGAGATCTGGAGCGCCCGCATCGCCTTGGCGCCCTCCTCACCGGCGATCCGGCGGGCCCAGCGGCGGGCCGCGTGCCGCCGGCCGAGGGTGCCGAGCGCGGCCAGTTCGGGTGGGGTGAGCCAACCCGTCGACACGTAGTCGGGGAGCCGCCGCTGGGTGAGCCGCCCCTCCCAGCTCCGCACCCAGACGGCGAGGCCGACCACGCCCAGGAAGATCGGCACCATCAGCCCGAGGTAGCTGTAGAGCAGGATCAGCGGCTCAGCGAAGAGCTGGGTGAGGGTCGCGGCCAGGTTCCAGGCGCCGTGCAGGATCATCGCCAGCAGCAGGCCGGCGAGCGGGGCGAGGATCCGGATCGGGCGGCTGCCCGACCGGACGGCGATGCCGAGCCCGATGCCGGTCATCGAGGTGAAGAGCGGGTGGGCGAAGCCGCTGATCAGGACCCGCAGGATGAAGATCCCGAAGACGTTCTGCGCACCGGTGGCCGGGCCGTACTGGTCGACGCCCTCGGCGTAGCCGTGCAGGCCGAAGTAGAGGATGTTCTCGACCATGGCGAACCCGACCGCCGACAGGCCACAGTAGACGATGCCGTCGGTGATGCCGGACCACTTGCGGCGCTGGTAGAGCAGGAGCAGGAGCGGGCCGAGCGCCTTGGTCAGCTCCTCGATGAAGGGCGCGACCAGCACGCCGACCAGCGGTAGCGGGAGCTGGAGCGTGTCGGCCGCGAAGGTGTTGGTCCGGAGCGCGGCGAAGGTGGAGACCGCGGCACCCCAGCCGAGGCAGAAGGCCAGATACTTGACCGGCTCCGGGTCGTACCGGTCGAGCCAGAGGAAGCAGGCGACCAGCACCGGCACCGGCAGCGCCGCCGCGGCCAGCCCGATCAGCGGCGGCGTGACCCCGGCCGGCGACACCAGCTCCCAGGCCATCAACACCGCGCAGACGACGATCAGCGCGATCGCCCCGATCATCGTCAGCAGCCGGGCCCGGCTCCGCCGCTCGGGCGCCGCCACCTGCGGCAGGCTGCCCGCGGAGGGCGGGAACTGCCCCGACGGGGCGGGCGGCCACGGCGGGGTCGGCGACGGCGGCTGGGGCGCCGCCGCACCGGGCGGGGTGTCGGCCATGTGATCAGCGTAGTTCCTCCGGACAGCCCGGCCGGAGCACAACCGGGCCGGTTATGCTCTCTGGCAGGTCACGAGCGCCAGCGTCAAGCCCCGGCTTGCTGGCCGGCAACCCTCGTCGAGGTTCGCGGTGGGGTGCCCCGGGTGATGACCGGGCTCGGTGCACACCGCACCGGGCAAGCGCGGACCCCGTTCCCACCCGCTCCGGGGTCCCTGGCCACCGGAGGTATCCCCGATGAGCAGCACCGTCGTTTCCGCGCCCGCCCGGCCGACCGGCGTGGCCGCGCCGGCAACGCCGACCCCGGCAACCCTGACCCCGGCAACCCTGGCCCCGGCGGCGCCGCTCGCGGTGCTCGGGGTGCCGGGACAGGTCAACCTCGACTACGCCGCCACCGCACCGTGCGCGCGGGCCGCCGCCGACGCCGTGGCCGAGCTGCTGCCCTGGTACGGCAGCGTGCACCGGGGCGCCGGAGCGCTCTCCCGGCGCAGCACGCTGGCGTACGAGCGGGCCCGGCAGCAGGTCGGCGACTTCCTCGGGGTACGCGCGGACGACCACGTCGTCTTCACCCGCAACACCACCGACGCGCTCAACCTGCTGGCCCGGGCCCTGCCGCCCGGCACCCGGGTGGTGACCTTCGCCGCCGAGCACCACGCCAACCTGCTGCCCTGGCCGGCCGGTACGGTCCGGTTGCCGGTGCCGGGCTCGGCCGGCGACGCCGTGCGGGCGGTCGACGCGGCACTGCGGGAACTGCGCCGGGGCAGCGGCGGCGGGGCACCGATCCTGGTCGCGGTGACCGGGGCCAGCAACGTCACCGGCGAGTGCTGGCCGGTCGCCGACCTGGCCCGGGTCGCCCACCGGCACGGCGCCCGGATCGCGCTGGACGCCGCCCAGCTCGCCCCGCACGCCGAACTGGACATCGCCGCCCTGACCGTCGACTACGTGGCCGTTTCCGGACACAAGCTGTACGCGCCGTTCGGGATCGGCGTACTGGCCGGGCGGGCGGACTGGCTCGACGCCGCCCCGCCGTACCTGGCCGGTGGCGGTGCGACCCTCGGCGTCGGGGCGGCCACCCATGACGTGCGCTGGGCCGAGGGGCCCGCCCGGCACGAGGCGGGCACCCCCAACCTGCTCGGCGCGGTGGCGCTGGCCGGGGTCTGCACCGCCCTGGCCGAGGCGGACCGGGCCGCGCTGTACGCGCACGAGCAGGCCCTGCTCGCCCGGCTCCGGTCCGGGCTCGCCGCCCTGCCGGAGGTGGTCGAACTGCGTACCTTCGACGCGGCCGCGCCCCGGGTCGGCATCGTCTCGTTCGTGGTCGCCGGCCGGGACTCGGCGGCGGTCGCGGCCGACCTCGCCCAGCGCTGGCAGCTCGGGCTGCGGGACGGGCTGTTCTGCGCGCACCCGCTGGCCCGGCGGTTGCTCGCCGAGGCGGCCACCCGGAGCGGACGGCGGGACCTGCCGCCGACCGCGCTGCGCGCCAGCATCGGGCTGGGCAGCACCGCCGGGCACGTCGACCGGCTGCTCACCGCCCTGGCGGCGATCCGCTGACTTAGCCCGCGCCCGGCGAGGGCGTGCTGCCGGGCGGGGACCGGCTCCGGTCAGCGGGCCGGGCCCCGCTCGCCCGAGGGGCCGCCGGAGCGCCCGGTCGACGGCGGGGTGCCGGGCTGCCGGGCGGCCTCCGCGGCGGCCTCCCCGGCGTGCCCGCCGGCCGCCCGGCGTACGAGCTGGTTCGCCTCCAGGCGTTCGATGCCGGTGGCCCGGAGCAGGTCACTGCCGGTGGTACGCACCTGCGCGATCACCACGCTGCCGGAGAACCCGACCCCCTCGGCGTACGCCCGACCGGCCTGGCCGATCGCCTGCAACGCCTGCTCCCGGGCCGCCTCCGGGCGTATGCCGTGCCCGAGGTCCCGGCGCAGCAGCCGTACCGCCTCGGCGAGCATGGTGACCGCGTTCGACATCTCCTCCGGGATCGGCTCCTCGTCCTCCAGCGCGGTGACCGCCCGCCGGATCAGGGTCCCGCTGTTGTGCACCGCGTGCTCGATGTACTCGGAACTCTCCACGTACTGGGTCAGCGCGCCCCGGCGGCGCCAGCGCACCGGGGCCAGCAGCGCGGTTTCCCGGCCGCCCTCCAGCGCCTCCTCGAAGCCCTGGAAGTGCTCCTCCACCTGGCGGAGCCGGTCCAGCGCGGCCTGTGCCCGGGGCGCGTCCCGGGTCTTGATCGCCTCGGCGGTCTCGGAGAGTTCGTCGGCGAGCCGGCCCAGCGCCGGCCGGGCCGCCCGGTCCACGATCCGCAACGGGTTCAGCGGCAGCAGCAGCGCGAGCACCACCAGCCCGGCGAAGCCGCCGATCAGTGCGTCGATCACCCGGGGGAACTCGATGTTGGCCTCGTGCGGCATCTCGAGGGTCGCGATCAGCACGGCGGTGGCCGCCGCCTGGGTGACCACGGCCGGGCCTCCGCCGAGGAAGATGCTGACCACGATCGACAGGAAGACGATCAGACCGAGCTGCCACGGCCCGGTGCCGGCGGCGAAGACCAGTGCGTCGCCGAGACCGATGCCGATCGCGATCCCGAAGATCATTTCGACGGTACGGCGGAACCGCTGCCCGACCGAGGAGGCGAGGGTACCGATCGCGGAGATCGGTGCGAAGACCGGCGACGGGTTGCCCAGCAACTCGTGCGAGCCGAGCCAGGCCAGCGCGGCCGCCAGCGCCGCCTGGAGCGCCAGCACCAGGTTGAACCGTACGGCGTGCCAGCGGTCCCGCACGGTGGCCCGGGACCGGTTCCGGAACTCCTTCGCCAGGTTGGCGATCCGCTCCCGATCGAGGTCCACGGGCGTTTTGGCCACGGTGGCCCGGACGGAGCGCATGGCGGGGACTACCCGCTGACGAACCGGTCGAACCCGTTCGGACGGCACCGGTGAGCGTCGACCGGACTGTCCGGGGTGTTCCCCGACGGCCGGAAACGACCGTGGTCGGCGTACTCGTCGGGCGGCTAGCCTGCCAGGCATGCCGGATCTTCTCGACGACCTGCGGGCGGCGCTCGGCGACTCCGCCGTACTGACCGACCCCGACCTGCTCCGCGGCCACCAGCGCGACGAGGCCGACCTCTGTGCGGCCGGCATGCCGGCGGTGGTGGTCCGGCCCCGGACCACCGAGGAGGTGGTCGCGGTGGTCCGCACGGCCGCCGCGCACGGGGTACCGGTGGTGCCGCAGGGGGCCCAGACCGGGCTCGCCGGAGCCGCCAACGCGGTCGACGGGGCGGTGCTGCTCTCCACCGTGCTGATGGACGAGATCCGCGAGGTCGACCCGGTGAACCGGATCGCCGTGGTCCAGCCCGGCGTGGTCAACGCCATGCTCGCCGCCGCCGTCGCCAAGCACGGCCTGCGCTATCCGCCCGACCCCGGCTCGTGGGAGTCCTCCACCATCGGCGGCAACGTGGCGACGAACGCGGGCGGGATGTGCTGCGTCAAGTACGGCGTGACGACCGAGTACGTCCTCGGTCTGGAGGTGGTGCTCGCCGACGGCGAGGTGCTGCGCACCGGACGGCGTACCGCCAAGGGGGTCGCCGGGTACGACCTGACCCGGCTCTTCGTCGGCTCGGAGGGCACCCTCGGAGTGATCACCGAGGTGACCGTCTCGCTCCGGCCGGCCGCCGAGGAGTCGCTGACCCTGGTCGCGGTCTTCCCGTCCACCACCGCCGCCGGGCGGGCGGTCGCGGAGATCTCCGCCCGGGGGCTCAGCCCGAGCCTGCTGGAACTGCTCGACCGCACCCATCTGGGCGCGATCGAGGCGTACCGGCCGATGGGGTTGCGCACCGACGCCGAGGCGCTGCTGCTGGCCGCCGCCGACACCGGCCCCCGGGCCGCCGCCGACCTGGCCAGGCTCGCCGAGGTCTGCACGGCGAGCGGCGCCGACGAGGTCTTCGCGGCCACCGACGCCGAGGAGGCGGCGGCCCTGCTCCAGGCCCGTCGGCTGGCGCACCCGGCGATGGAACGGTTCGCCGCCGCCACCTATCCGGACGGCATCGGCGGGCTGGTCATCGACGACGTGGCGGTACCCCGGGACGCGCTCGCGGCGCTGCTCGACGGGGTGGCCCGGATCTCCGCCGAACACGACGTGCCGATCGGCGTGGTCGGGCACGCCGGGGACGGCAACATGCATCCGAACATCGTCGTCGACCGGGCCGACCCGGCGAACCTGGAGCGGGGCCGGCGCGCGTTCGACGCGATCATGGAGCTGGGTCTCTCGCTCGGCGGCACCTGCACCGGCGAGCACGGCGTCGGCCTGCTCAAGCGGGACTGGCTGGCCCGGGAGATCGGGCCGGTGGGCCTGCGGGTGCACCGGGCCATCAAGGACGCGCTCGACCCGACCGGGCTGCTCAACCCCGGCAAGGTGCTCTGACGGCGCGGCGCCACGCCGATCCCGGACGGGTCGGCCGGGCAGTGCGGCTCTGCGCCGGCCCTGGACGCGGGTCAGCCGGCCAGTTCCGCCCCGTCCCGGCCGGCGCCCCGGTCGGCGGCGAAACCGCGTACGTCCGGCGCCCCGACCCGGGCCGCGTCGGCGGTGGCGTCGTCCGGCATCCGCTGCGACTGCCGTTCCGCCTGCACCCGGGCCAGGTAGTGCTCGACCTCGCGGGCCCGGACCCGGGCGTCCCAGCCGAGCACCCGCCCCATGATCTCGGCGGCCTGCTCGGCCGACTCGACGCCCCGGTGCACCGTCTCGAACGAGATCCGGGTACGCCGGGTCAGCACGTCGTCGAGGTGCAGCGCCCCCTCGGCCCGGGCCGCGTACGCCACCTCGGCGGCGAGGTACTCCGGCGCCCCGGCCAGCGGGGAGCCGAGCAGCGGCTCGGCGTCGACCATCTCCAGCAGGTGGGTGGTGAGGTTGCCGTACCGCTCCAGCAGGTGTTCGACCACCCCGGCCTGTACGCCGTGCCGGCGGGCCAGGTCGGCCCGGTCCCGCCACAGCGCGGCGTAGCCGTCGGCGCCGACCAGCGGCAGGTCGGCGGTGCGTGAGGCGCGTACCCCGCCGAGCCGGCGGGCGGCCCGGTCGACCACGTCGGCGGCCATCACCCGGTACGTCGTGTATTTCCCGCCGGCCACCAGCAGCAGCCCGAGCATCGGCTCGTAGACGGCGTGTTCCCGGGAGAGCTTCGAGGTCGAGTCCGCCTCGCCGCTCAGCAGCGGGCGCAGCCCGGCGTAGACGCCCTCGATGTCGGCGGTCGTCAGCGGCCGGTCCAGCACGGTGTTGACCTGGTCGAGCAGGTAGTCGATGTCCCGGGCCGAGGCCGCCGGGTGGGCCCGGTCGAGCCGCCAGTCGGTGTCGGTGGTACCGATGATCCAGTGCCCGCCCCACGGGATCACGAAGAGCACCGAGGTCGGGGTACGCAGGATCAGTCCGGCCTCGCCGGTGATCGCCGATCGGGGCACCACCAGGTGTACCCCCTTGGAGGCCCGTACCCGCAGCCCGCGCCGTACGCCGACGTCGCCGAGGAGTTCGGACATGTCGTCGCTCCACACTCCGGTGGCGGCGATGACGGTGCGGGCGCGTACCTCGAACTCGGCGTCCGGGGAGCCGGGTGGCGCCTCCATGTCCCGGACCCGTACCCCGGTCACCTCGCGGGCCTGCCGGAGCAGGCCGACGACGCGGGCGCTGTTCACGGTCGCCGCGCCCAGGCTGGCCGCGGTGCGGGCCAGGGTGACCACCAGGCGGGCGTCGTCGACCTGCCCGTCGTAGTAGCGGATCGCCCCGGAGATCGCGTCGGCGCGGAGGCTCGGGAAGGTGCGCCGGGCTCCCTCCCGGGTGAGGTGCCGGTGCAGCGGCATGCCCCGCCCGCCGCCGAAGATCCCGGCGAAGGCGTCGTAGGCCGCGACCCCGGTGCCGTAGTAGGAGCGTCGCCAGGCCCGGCCGGCGAGTCCGGCCGGACCGCTGCCGGGCGGCAGCGGCACCAGGATCGGCACCGGGCGCACCAGGTGCGGTGCGAGCCGGGTGGCGAGCAGGCCCCGCTCGGTCAGCGCCTCGTGGACCAGGTGGAACTCCAGTTGCTCCAGGTAGCGCAGCCCGCCGTGGATCAGCTTGCTGGACCGGCTGGAGGTGCCGGAGGCGAAGTCGCGGGCCTCGACCAGGGCCACCTTGAGCCCTCGGGAGGCGGCGTCGAGTGCCGCCCCCGCGCCGGTCACCCCACCACCGATGACGAGTACGTCGAAGCGCTCGCTCCGCAGCCGTCGTAGGTCGGCGGCGCGGCGGGACGGGGAGAGCCGGCTGGCCTCGTTCCGGGAAAGGCTGGGGTCACGCACCCGTCCACGGTAGCCGTACCGGCGCCCGGAGCGGGCTCTGCGGGTGTCACTTCCGGCGGGGCCGGCGGCGGAGCGCACCGAACCGGAGGCGGAGGGCCGACCGCGGTCGTACCGTGGCGGCCGAGGTCGGCGGTGGGCGGGGTCGCGCCGTACTGTTCGGTGATGCAGGATGGTCCGCCACCACCGCCCGACGAACCCTCCGCGCTGCCACCGCCCCCACCGCCACCGCCCCCACCGCCGCCGGTTCCGGGCCAGCCGTCGCCGCCGGTGGCCCCGCAGCAGCAGCCCTCGCCGGCAGCCCCGCAGCAGCAGTCCTGGCCGGCAGCCCCACAGCAGCAGCCCTGGCCGGCAGCCCCGCAGCAGTCCTGGGCCGGCGGGCCGCACCCGGGGTGGCCGGCGCCGCCGGTCCGACCGGTGCCGGCGGCCGGCGGCGGGGTCTGGCCGGTGGTCGCCGCCGCACTGGTCGGGGTCGGGGCGGTCGGCGCGACCGTCGGCGGCCAGACCGTCGGCTGGCTCGTCGAACAGGTGCTGCTCGTCGCCGGCCTGGACCGGCAGGACTGGCTCTGGCCGGTGACCGGCGTCGTGACCGCGCTGCTCGTCGGGGTACCCGCCGGACTGCTCGCCGCGCTGCCCCGCTCCCCGGCCGTCCGGGCGGCCGGCCGGGCCTGGCTGCTCGGCGCGATCGCCCTCGGCGGGCTGGGACTGCTCCGGGCGGTACCGCCCACCCTGCCGGAGGTCTACCTCGGCGGGCTGGCCGGGGCGGCCGGAGTGGGCGCCCTGCTGGTCCGGCGTTTCGGCGGCCCGGGTCGGCGGTCAGCCGGCCGGCCGGGACAGGTCCGGGCCGAGCCGGCCGCGACCGGCCTGGCCGTGGCCGGTGGACTCGCCCTGCTGCTGCCCTGGGTCTGGCTCGGCGCCCTCGGTGGCGTACTGGAGACGCTCTGCGGGCTGCTCGCCTCGGCCGCGCTGGGCTGGCTGGCCGCCACCATCCTCGATGGAGGGTTCTGGGCCGGCTACGAGCGGCCGGCGGCGGGTTACGGCGGCGGGTCGGCGGCGGGTCACGGCGGCGGGTCGGCCACGGAGCGCCCGGTGGGCGGGGCGCGGCTGGTCCTGGTCGGCGGGCTGGTGGCCGGGGTGACGCTGGCACTGCTCGCGGGCGGGATCGGCCAGTCCGGGGCGCAACTCGGCGCACTGCTCCTCCTCCCACCGGCCGGCTTCGCGCTCGCCGCCCTCCGGGTGACCTCCCGGCCCCGACCGACGGCCGGGACGACGGCCGGGACGACGGCCGGGACGACGGCCGGGACGACGGCCGGGACGACGGAGCCGCAGGCGCGACCGGTCGGCTCCGCCCCGGTCGGTTGGCTGGTCGGCATCGCCGTCGCCGGGCCGCTGACCCTGGTCGACCCGGAGGAGATCACCCTGCTGCTCTCCGGCGCCCGGGACGTGCCGTTCTGGGCCGCCGTCGCCGCCGCCGGCTCGCTCGCCGTCGCGGTGCTGCTCGGCATCGGGTACGGGGTCGGCCTCGGTCGCCCCACCGCACCCGTACCGCGCCGCCCGGTCGCCGCCGCCGTGGCCGGAGTCCTGCTGCTCGCCACCGGTGCGGTGTACGTCGGACTCGGCTCCCCCGGCTGGCACGGCGAACGGCTCTTCGTGGTACTCCGGGAGCAGGCGGACCTGACCGGCGTGGCGGCGCAGACCGGTCCGGCCGGTCGGCAGGCCCGGGGCCGGGAGGTGTACCGGAGACTCGTCGAGACCGCCGAACGGTCCCAGGCGGACCTGCGCCGGGAACTGGACCGGCTGCACCTGGAGCACACCCCGTACTACCTGGTCAACGGCGTCGAGGTGCAGGGCGGTGCGGCGGTACGGGCCTGGCTGGCCCGGCGCGGAGACGTCGACCGGGTACTGGTCAGCCAGCGGTTGCGCCCGCTGCCGGCCGGCGGGTCACCGAGGCGTGGCGACGAGCCGGCGCCGGCCGTACCGAGCTGGAACCTCGGCCTGATCGGCGCGGACCGGGTCTGGTCGCAGCTCGGCGTGGACGGCTCGGGGATCGTGGTGGGTGGTTCGGACTCCGGCGTGGACGGCCGGCACCCGGCGCTCTCCGCCGGCTTCCGGAGCGGCGACGACTCCTGGCACGACCCGTGGAACGACTCCCGCTCCCCCACCGACCTGGGCGGCCACGGCACGCACACCCT
Source organism: Plantactinospora sp. BC1 (assembly GCF_003030345.1). Classification (NCBI taxonomy): domain Bacteria; kingdom Bacillati; phylum Actinomycetota; class Actinomycetes; order Micromonosporales; family Micromonosporaceae; genus Plantactinospora; species Plantactinospora sp. BC1. The sequence continues at coordinate 2,620,192 of NZ_CP028158.1, read as the reverse complement.
GGCCACCGCCGTCGGCGACGAGCGGGTCGGGGTGGCGCCCGGAGCGCAGTGGGTCGGCTGCGTGAACCTGGACCGGAACCTGGGCAACCCGGCGCGCTACCTCGACTGTCTCCAGTTCATGATGGCGCCGTTCCCGCCCGGTGCCGACCCGTTCACCCAGGGGCGCCCGGATCGGGCACCCCAGGTGCTCAGCAACTCGTGGGGCTGCCCCGAGATCGAGGGCTGCGCCCCGGAGACGCTCCAGCCGGCCACCTCGGCGCTGGCGGCGGCCGGGATCTTCTTCGTCGCCGCCGCCGGCAACACCGGTTCGTTCTGCGGATCGGTCGACGACCCGCCCGCCCCGTACCCGGACGTCTTCACCGTCGGTGCCGTGGACCGGCAGCGCCGGATCACCTCCTTCTCCAGCCGTGGCCCGGCACCGGGCGGGGTACCCAAACCGGACCTGGTCGCGCCCGGCGCCGACGTGCTCTCGGCGCTGCCCGGCGGCGGGTACGGCGTGCTCAGCGGCACCTCGATGGCGGCGCCGCACCTGGCCGGGGTGGTGGCGTTGATGTGGTCGGCCAATCCGGCGCTGGTCGGCGACCTGGAGACGACCCGACGGATCCTGCTCGACACCGCCGGACCGGCCGACCCGACCGACCCGTCGGGGCTGAGCACCGACATGTGCGGCTCGGAGCGGAACGTCACCGGCGCCGGCCTGGTCGACGCGTTCGCGGCGGTCGAGGCCGCCCGGGAACTCGGCCGGTCCGGCCGGTAGCCGGCGCCCGGGCCGTGTCCGCCGAGCCGGGCCGCGTCGGTTCGGCCGGGCTCGGTTAGGGTCTGCGGCTGTGAGCGCCGAGCCGTCCTTCACCGAGTTGACCGACGACCAGCTACCCGCCGTGGTGGAACTCTGCCGGGCGGCGCTGGACCTGCCGGAGGACTCGGCCGAGGCGGCCGAGATCGTGGCCCGGCTCCGGGACGACTCCGCGCTGCCGGGCGCCGCCGGGCCACGCCGGACCGTCGGGGTCGCCGCGTGGCAGCAGGGCCTGCTCGCCGGGGTCGCGCTCGGCTCGATGGCCGACCGGGGTCCGGATCCGACCGCCGGCCACCTCGACCTGGTCGCCGTGCGCCCGGACCGGCGACGGCAGGGCATCGGCCGGGCCCTGGTGACGCGGCTGGAGCAGGCGCTCGGCGGGCTCGGCGCGACCCGGGTACGCGTCGCCGGCAACCCGCCGCACTACGTCTGGCCCGGCATCGACGTCCGGTACACGCCGGCGATCTGCACCGTGCTGGCCCTCGGCTACGCCCCGGAGGGCACCGCCTGGAACATGACCGCCGACCTCTCCACCGAGTCCTCTCCGGCGCTGCGTTCCACCGAGGCGGCCGAGCGACGGCTGGCGGAGCAGGGCGTCACGGTACGCCGGGCCGAGCCGGCCGACCTGGAGCTGCTGACCGGGTTCGCCCGGTCGACCTTCGGCGGCAGTTGGGACGTCGAGGTGCTGCACTCGGTCGGTCGGCAGGGCGCCGGCTGCCACCTCGCGGTCCGTACGCCGGCCGGCGGCGGGGCGCCGGAGTTGCTCGGCTTCGCCGCGTACGGCTCGTCCCGGCCGAGCTGGTTCGGGCCGATGGGTACGGCGCCGGCCGCCCAGGGCCTGGGGATCGGCGGCGTACTGCTGCGCCGGTGCCTGCGCGACCAGCGGGCGGCCGGGCACCTGCGGGCCGAGATCGGCTGGGTCGGCCCGGTGCCGTTCTACGCGGGCAGCGCCGGGGCGCGGATCGAGCGGGTCTTCTTCCTCTACGCCAAGCAGCTCTGACGGCCGGCGGTCGGGGCGGGCGGTCCCGGCAGCGGTTCACATCGATACCGTGCCATTTGCCCGTGTGACCGGCCCGGGCCTCCTACCGTTTCCAGTGGAGGAGGAATCATGGCAGAAGACGACGAACCGGTCGACGATCTCTCGGTCGCCTGGGCCCCGACGGCGGACCTCTCCGCGCCCGGTCCGCCGGCCCGGTTCGACTACGGAGACGCCGACCAGCGGGCGGAAATGGCCGGGGCCGAGGGCATCCCGCCCGAGGAGGTAGTGGCACCGGTGGACGCGCCGATCTCCGTCCGGGAACCGTTCAGCCAGGCGGAGAAGCGACGCAACCAGCGGCGGATGCCGACATGACGAAGGGGCGGACCGCTGACGCGGCCCGCCCCCACGACGTGGAGCCTGGACTCAGAAGTCCATGTCCCCGCCGCCCGGCGCGGCCGGGGCAGCCGGGGTCTTCTCCGGCTTGTCCGCCACCACAGCCTCGGTGGTCAGGAACAGGGCCGCGATCGACGACGCGTTCTGCAGCGCCGAACGGGTCACCTTGGCCGGGTCGATGATGCCGGCCTGGAGCAGGTCGACGTACTCACCGTTGGCCGCGTTGAGGCCGTGCCCGGCGTCCAGGTTGCGGACCTTCTCGACCACGACGCCGCCCTCGAGGCCGGCGTTGACGGCGATCTGCCGCAGCGGGGCGTCCAGCGCGATCTTGACGATCTGCGCGCCGGTCGCCTCGTCGCCGGCCAGGTCCAGCTTGTCGAAGGCGGTCTTGCCGGCCTGGACCAGCGCGACACCACCACCGGGGACGATGCCCTCCTCGACGGCGGCCTTCGCGTTGCGCACCGCGTCCTCGATGCGGTGCTTGCGCTCCTTCAGCTCGACCTCGGTGGCCGCGCCGACCTTGATCACCGCAACACCGCCGGCCAGCTTGGCCAGGCGCTCCTGCAGCTTCTCGCGGTCGTAGTCGGAGTCGCTCTTCTCGATCTCGGCGCGGATCTGGTTGACCCGACCGTTGATCTGGTCGGCGTCGCCGGCACCGTCGACGATGGTGGTCTCGTCCTTGGTCACCACGACCTTGCGGGCCCGGCCCAGCATGTCGAGGCCGACGGCGTCCAGCTTGAGGCCGACCTCCTCGCTGATCGGCTGCCCGCCGGTCAGGATGGCGATGTCGCCCAGCATGGCCTTGCGGCGGTCACCGAAGCCCGGCGCCTTGACGGCGACGGACTTGAAGGTGCCCCGGACCTTGTTGACCACCAGGGTCGCCAGGGCCTCGCCCTCGACGTCCTCGGCGATGATGGCCAGCGGCTTACCCGACTGCATGACCTTCTCGAGGATCGGCAGCAGGTCCTTGACCGTCGAGATCTTGCTGTTGACGATCAGGATGTACGGGTCGTCGAGCACGGCCTCCATCCGGTCGGGGTCGGTCATGAAGTACCCCGAGATGTAGCCCTTGTCGAAGCGCATGCCCTCGGTCAGCTCAAGCTCGAGCCCGAAGGTGTTGCTCTCCTCGACGGTGATGACGCCTTCCTTGCCGACCTTGTCCATCGCCTCGGCGATGATCTCGCCGACGCTGGTGTCACCGGCGGAGATGGAGGCGGTGGAGGCGATCTGCTCCTTGGTCTCGACGTCCTTGGCGAGCTTGCTCAGCTCCTCCGAGACGTTCGCGACGGCGGCCTCGATGCCCCGCTTCAGGGCCATCGGGTTGGCACCGGCCGCGACGTTGCGCAGGCCCTCACGGACCAGCGCCTGGGCGAGGACGGTCGCCGTCGTCGTGCCGTCACCGGCGACGTCGTCGGTCTTCTTGGCGACCTCCTTGACCAGCTCCGCACCGATCTTCTCGTACGGGTCCTCGAGCTCGATCTCCTTGGCGATGCTCACACCATCGTTGGTGATGGTGGGGGCGCCCCACTTCTTCTCGAGCACGACGTTGCGGCCCTTCGGGCCCAGCGTCACCTTTACGGCGTCGGCGAGGGTGTTCATGCCCCGCTCAAGGCCGCGGCGCGCCTCCTCGTCGAACGCGATCATCTTGGCCATACGGCGTTGTCCTCCTGGACACTCACGGCCGCCGGAGCCTTGCCGACCCCGACCTGCCGCCTGATTACGCACCTTCGGACGTCACTACGGCACTGGCGGACGGGGCTCGCCGGCACCCGCAGGGGTGCCCGCCGTGCTCCGTCGCGCTGTGCGACAGTGACGTCCGCCGGCCGGGCCGGACAGCCCGCGACGACCGGCCATGTGCCGCGCACCCGCTCCCGGGCCCGCGACCGTGGCCCTACCGCCCCGACCTTGGCACTCGCGGTGTGCGAGTGCCAAACACTTGTTTAGCACTCTCCCCTGCCGAGTGCAAGCGAGTGTGCGGGTCGGACCGAGCCGTGGTACCGGTCCGGCCGCGGCCGGAGTACGGCGGGCGGCCGGTACCCGAACCGGAGCGGAACGGCAGCCGAACCAGCGATGTCGGGCTCGGCCCGTGCTCGACGGGCGGGACGTCGACCGGTTCCGGCATCAGGTGGCCGCCACCGGGAGCAGCCCACGAATCCGGGCGGTCCCGCCCCGCCGGTCGGCACGGGCCGATCAGCCGCTACACCTTCCCCGGCAACAGACCCGCGCCAGCCCGCCGTCCACCGGCACCGAATTGCGCGTTCTCGCAATCGGGAAAAGTCTCGCAGGGCGCGGTCGAGTCGCCCCGATCGGGACACCGTCGCGTTCCGGACCGCGGACCCGGGACCGGTTCCCGACCGCACACCGCCGGGGTGACGATTCGTCTCGGCAACCCCGGAAGATCCTCCGGGAGAAAGCGACGAGGGCGCGACCGGGCGCCACACATGGGCACCCGGAGCCGGGTGACCGGCCCGGCTACTCGACCGTCGGCACCCCGATCCGATCGGCACCCGAAAAGGCCGAACACGCACGGGTACTCGACACGGGGACCCGCCGGGCCGCAGACCGCGATCACCGATAGCGGCGTCGAACGGTGGGGGTCCGGAACGGGCCGGAAACGGTCCCGGCCACGGCGGGGCGGCGACCGGGTGGTGCGGAACGGGGACGAACCCGAGGAGCGGCGGGCCGACGGCCCGGCAGCTCAGGCGATGACCCGGACCTTTTCCGCCTGCGGGCCCTTCTGACCCTGGGCGATCTCGAACTCGACGCGCTGACCGTCGTCAAGCGCCTTGTAGCCGTCCATCTCGATCGCGGAGAAGTGGACGAAGACGTCCTGCCCACCATCGACCGCGATGAAGCCGTAGCCCTTTTCGCTGTTGAACCACTTCACGGTGCCCTGCGCCACGGTGCACTTCCTTACTTCGGTCGCGTCGGAGCTGCCCGAGCTCCGGCGACGCCGTATGCCTGCCGGGGCCGCCGAGTCGCTTTCCCCGAATGGATCATGCAATTGAACGGGATCCAACGAATCGAGCGGCCGAACCCGCACCGTACACCAAGGTCGGGTGGCAGCGCACTAGGCCAAAACGGTCACCGGGCGGGCAACCGGACGGTCGTTTTCCCGTCTCTCAGCCATTGGCGACCATCGCTGCCCAGGTCAACCCGCCCGCACCGAACCCGGCGGCGGCCCCGTCACCCGCCGAAACTGCTCCCCGTACGGCGTGCGACGATGGCCGGCGTGCCGGCTTCCATCCCGCAGACCACCACCGGGCCGCGCTCCGAGCACCCCACCGACCGCCCCGGGGCGACCGCGCCGGACCGGGCCGCCCGGACGACCGATTACGGTCTCCGGCCAGCCGTCGACGTCCCACCGGTCCGCCGGGTACGCCCCGGTGACGCCGCCCGGGTCCGGGCGATCCGCCTGGAGATGCTCGCGGACTCGCCACTGGCCTTCCTGGAGACGCTCGCCGACGCGGCGGCCCGGCCGCACTTCGAGTACGCGGCCCGGATCGCCGGGATGTCGACCGGGCACCGGACGGCGGCCTTCGTCGCCGAGGTCGACGGTCGGGTCGTCGGGCACGCCGGTGGGCAGGCCGCCCCCGGTCAGCCGGGCCTCACCGTGGTCTTCGCCGTCTACCTCACCCCGGCCTGGCGGGGCAGCGGCCTGCTGGCCGCCCTGGTCGAGGCGGTGGCCGACTGGTCGAGGGCGGCCGGCCGGCCGGAGCTGCTGCTGGAGGTGGTGGTCGGCAACGACCGGGCGGTACGCGCGTACCAGCGGCTGGGCTTCGTCGACACGGGGGTACGGGTGGCGCACCCGACCATCCCGACGCTGCGCGAACTACAGATGCGCCGGACCGCCTGACGGCGCGAGCCACCAAACCGCCTGACGGCGGAGGGGGCCCACCGGGACGGCGGGAACCCCTCCGCGCACCGGTCAGCTGTGCCGGCGGGCCTGCACCACCCGGAACCGGTTGGCGACGTAGGCGCCGTCGGTCAACGCGGCGTTCGCCGCCGGGTTGGCGCCGCTGCCGTGGAAGTCCGAGAACGCCGCCGACTGGTTGACGAAGACGCCACCGGTGAGGTTGCAGGAGAGGTGCACGCCGGTCTCGATCGCCGCGGTCTCGGCCGCGTCCAGCACGGCGGAGTCGGTGGAGTAGACCGAGGCGGTCAGCGCGCCCCGCTCGCCGACGGTCTGCCGCAGGATCGCCAGGCTGTGCGGGGTGGAGTCGGTGGCGATCACGAACGAGATCGGCCCGAACCACTCCCGCCCGTACGTGCCGGCGTCGTCGGCGCCGAGCTTCGCGATCAGCGGCGTACGCACCACCGCACCCGGATAGTTGGGGTGCTCGACCGGGCGGGACGGCAACACCGGCTCGCCGATCCCGGCGACCTCGTCGAGCCGGGCCAGTACCCCGTCGTTGACGATGGCCCCGGTCAGCTCGACGGCCCGGGCCGGGTCGCCGGTGAGCTTGCCGACCACCCCGGCGATGCCGGCGGCGACCTCGTCGACGCTCTTGTGCCCCTGGTCGGTCTCGATCCCGTCCCGGGGCACCAGGATGTTCTGCGGGGTGGTGCACATCTGTCCGCTGTAGAGGACCAGCGAGAAGCCGATGTTGCGGCACATCCCGGCGAAGTCGTCGGTCGAGTCGACCACGATCGCGTTGACGCCGGCCTTCTCGGTGTAGACGGCCGCCTGCCGGGCGTTCGCCTCCAGCCAGTCGCCGTACTCGGTGGAGCCGGTGAAGTCGACGATCCGCACCTCGGGGCGGAGCGCCAGGGTGGAGGCGAGCTTCTCGCCCGGTGCCTCGGGGGCGAGCAGGATCAGGTTCGGGTCGAAGCCCGCCTCGGCGAGCACCTCGCGGGCGTACCGGACGGTGATGGCGAGCGGCAGCACGGCCCGGGGGTGCGGCTTGACCACCACCGGGTTGCCGGTGACCAGCGAGGCGAAGAGTCCCGGGTAGGTGTTCCAGGTCGGGAAGGTGTTGCAGCCGATCGCCAGCGCCACCCCGCGCGGCACCACGTGGAAGTTCTTCGTCATCCGCAGCGGGTCGCCCTTGCCGGCCGGCTTCTCCCAGGCCGCCGTCGCCGGGTGCCGGGTCATCTCCCGGTACGCGTAGGCGAGCGCTTCGAGGGCCCGGTCCAGCGCGTGCGCGCCACCGGCCTGGAACGCCATCACGAACGCCTGCCCGGTGGTCGCGTGCACCGCGTTGGCCAGTTCGAAGACGTGGGCGTGCAGCCGGGCGAGGATCTCCAGGCAGACGCCGACCCGGGTCTGCGGCCCGGCGTCCCGCCAGGTCGGCAGCGCGGTCGCGGCGGCGGCGAGCAGCACCTCGGCGTCGGCGTGCGGGTAGCTCACCCCGAGGTCGATGCCGAACGGGCTCGCCTCGGTGGCCACCCAGTCGCCGGTGCCGGGCTGATCGAGCGGGAACTTGCCGCCCAGGTACGCCCGGAACGCCGCCTCGCCCTCGGCGGCGGCGGTCTCGCCGTAGACCCGGGGGCTGGGCGACTCGGGGTAGGCGGACCAGTAGGAGCGCTCGGTGATCGCGGTCAGCGCCCGTTCCAGGGTGTCGGCGTGCCGGGCGAAGAAGGGGTGCGGGGTCTCCGTCATCCCGCCATCATGCCGCACCGGCCCGGCCGGTCCCAGCCTGCGCACCCGGGCGGGCGCCGCTGGTCAGAGGGTTGCCTGCCAGGTGTTGAGCCCGGCCACCGCGCGGAAGCCCAGCGCCTCGTTGATCGAGATCATGTAGTCGTTCGACGCCGCGTTGTAGGTGTCGATGACCCGCAGCGCCGGCTCGTGCGCCCGGATGTGCCGCAGGTTGTCGACCTTGATCACGGTGCCGAGGCGGTGCCCCCGGTGCGCCGGCTCGACCAGGGTGATCTGCTGGAAGGCGTGCCAGTCGCAGCTGGTGTTCATGCCGATCCCGGTCCAGGCCACCAGCCGGCCGGTGGCGTCGTGCCGGGCGCCGCTGTTGTACCAGTACTGGCCGCGCTCCTGGTGCGCCTCCTCCATCTCGCGCAGCCGGCCCACGTCCGGCCGGGCCGCCTCCCAGGTCAGGTCGCCGAGCGGCGCGTCGCTGATCAGGCGGCTGTCGAGGTAGGCGACGTCCTCGGCGTACTCGTCGGGGGTGGCGCCCCGCCAGCGCACGATCGAGTAGCCCTCGGCCCGGGCCAGTCCCTCGGTCAGCAGCCGGTCGAGTTCGGCCTCGTCGAGCGTGCTCAGGTCGAGCCGGCGGCGTACGTCGGCCAGCGCCGGTTTGGCGCCCATCGCGGCGGCGAAGGCGTCGCCCGGCGTCGTCGGCGCGGCGTCGGGGCTCATGTTCGCCACCTCGCCGATGATCCGCTTGCGCCCCTCCTGGCGGACCAGCCGCACCGCGTGGTTGTAGAGCGCCCGGCCGACGCCCCGGCGGCGGTACTCCGGATGGACGGCGAGGGCCAGCTCGGCGTTCTCCAGGTTCTCCCGCTGCGGCAGCGAGACGCCCAGGTAGCCGACGGCCACCCCGTCGAGATAACCGAGCGCGTACCGGCCGTCGCTACCCGGCCACGGGCGCCGCAGCCCGGCGAAGAAGCGCTGCCGGGACAGCGTCGGCACGTCGGGCTGGTCGGCCGTGCGCGCGGCGGACTCGATCTCGTACGCCCGCTCGGTGGCGGCCACGTCGGCGACATCCAGTGGGGTGACCACGATATCCATGCTCTGGAGAGTGCCGCTTGCACGAACCGGGCGCGACCGAATATCGGGGGACCGTCACCCGGGTCGGTGGATTCGCGTTGAGCCCGACGGGCGGCGACGACGTCGGCCGGACCGGGCGGGAGAGTTTGGTCGGGAGGACGCCCGCACAACGCCTCCGGCGCTGGGTCGTAAGAGCTTTGAAAGTCTACGGCGGTGCGTCCTCCCGCACGGAGCATCTTGCGTCGTGCAGATGCAGGCGTCAAGCCCTCTTCCGCGTGTTTTCGTCACGGGCGGCAAAAGAGCAGCTACGCACCGCATCCGTACCGCCGGCTTCGGCGGGCCGCCGATGGGACCGAACGATTCCACCTGCAAGTTGCACGTGCATCTGCCCGAGCACGCTTCGGGCAGATGCCAAAAATTTCTTCCGGAAAATTCAGCCGAGCAGCCCGGCGTCGCGGACGGCCCGCAGCGACGGCTTGACCCGGTACGTCGGACCGACCTGTGCCGCCACCGCGTCCAGGGTCTTGAGGCCCTCGCCGGTGTTGAAGACCACCGTCTCGGCGTCCGGATCCAGCCGGCCGCTCGCCACCAGCTTGCCGAGTACGGCCACGGTGACCCCGCCGGCCGTCTCGGCGAAGACGCCGGTGGTCCGGGCCAACTGCCGGATGGCGGCGCGGATCTCGTCGTCGTCGGCGTAGTCCATCCAGCCGCCGGTACGGCGCACCGCCTCCAGTGCGTAGAGCCCGGCGGCCGGGTCGCCGATGTTGAGCGACTTGGCGATCCCGGTCGGCCGGACCGGGGTGATCACGTCGGTGTCGGCGTGCAGCGCGACGGCGATCGGGTTGCAGCCGACCGACTGGGCGCCGAAGACCTTCCAGCCGTTCGGCGGCGCCTCGACCAGTCCGATCTCGACCAGCTCGCTGAACGCCTTGTCAATCTTGGTGAGCAGCTCGCCACTGGCCATCGGGATGACCACCTGCTCGGGAATCCGCCACCCCAACTGCTCGGCCACCTCGTAACCCAGCGTCTTGGAGCCCTCGGCGTAGTACGGCCGGACGTTCACGTTGACGAAGGCGGTGTCCTCGAACTCGTCGGTCTCGACCAGCTCGCCGCAGAGCCGGTTGACGTCGTCGTACGAGCCGTCGATCGCGACCACGTCGCCGCCGTAGACGGCGGTGGTCACCACCTTGCCCTGCTCCAGGTCGCCGGGGATGAAGACGATCGACGGCACCCCGGCCCGGGCCGCGTGCGCGGCGACCGAGTTCGCCAGGTTGCCGGTCGAGGCACAGGCGAACCGGGTGAAGCCGAGACCACGGGCGGCGGTCAACGCCACCGACACCACCCGGTCCTTGAACGAGTGCGTGGGGTTGGCGCTGTCGTCCTTGACCCAGAGCGGCGCCCGGATGCCCAGCTCGGCGGCGAGGCCGGCGGCCGGCACCAGCGGGGTCAACCCCGGGTCGAGGGTGACCCGGGTGGTCGGGTCCTGGCCGGTCGGCAGCAGCGCGGCGTACCGCCAGAGGTTCTTCGGGCCGGCCTCGATGTCGGCCCTGGTGACCCGGGCCAGGGTCGCGGCGTCGTAGCCGACCTCCAGCGGGCCGAAACACTCGTAACAGGCGTGCTGCGCGACCAGCGGATATTCGGTGCCGCAGCCGCGACAGACGAGAACGCGGGCGGGGTTGGGTGCCACCGGGCTGGTCTGGCTGGGGGTCGCGTCGATGATCGACGTCATGGCGATAGCCGTCCTCTCATCTTTCCCTGGCGCCGCACCGCGCGGCGGGGACGGATTTGGCACCTGCTCCGCCGTGGAGTGGTTGCCGGGGCGTCATCGGGCCGTATCCCTCAGCCCCTCTGGATGAGGTATGAAGTTGTGCCGACAGTCTACGGGCACCGCAGGCCGCTGTCCCGGGTCTGTTCGCGGTGTGAGGAAGATCCCCGCACCGGGTCACCGGACCGCCGCCGACCGCCGGCTGAAATAGTTACCCGGGCTAATGAGAATTCGGGTACGGCCGGCGGACGCGGTCCGGCCGGGCAGGACGGGAGCAACGACGGTGCGGGACGGGATGCAGGCCGGAACGGTCCGGATCACCGGGGCGGGCGGCGACGAGATCGAGGCATATCTCGCCCAGCCCCTCGATGCCACGCCGCACGGCGGGGTGGTGGTGATCCACCACATGCCCGGCTACGACGAGCCGACAAAGGAGATCACGCGTCGGCTGGCCAGCTACGGGTACGCGGCGATCTGCCCCAACCTCTACTCCCGGGAGGCACCCGGCGCCAGCCCCGACGACGCGGCGGCGACGGCACGGGCCGCCGGTGGCGTACCCGACGACCGGCTCGTCGGCGACGTCGGCGGCGCCGCCGACCACCTGCGCGGGCTGCCGGCCTCGAACGGCAGGGTCGGGGTGATCGGGTACTGCTCCGGTGGCCGGCAGGCGTTCCTGGCCGCCACCCGACTGCCGCTGGACGCCGCCGTCGACTGCTACGGCGCGTTCGTGGTCGGCAACCCGCCGGAGAGCTTCCCGCTGGCGGTGAAGCCGCTGCTCGACCAGGCCGACCGGCTCTCCTGCCCGCTGCTCGGGCTCTTCGGCGCCGAGGACCAGTACCCCTCCCCGGCCCAGATGGACGAGCTGTCCCGGGAGCTGACCCGGCTCGGCAAGCCGCACGAGTTCCACACCTTCGCCGACGCCGGGCACGGCTTCTTCGCCGTCGACCGGCCCAGCTACCGGCCGCTGGCCGCCACCGAGGGGTGGCAACGGGTCCGGGACTTCTTCGACCGGCACCTGAACGCCTGACCGGCGAATCCCCTCCGTCCGAGTCCCCTCCTCCGAGTCCCCTCCGTCCGAGCCCGAGGAGGCCGGCATGTGCACGTACGTCACGGTGAAGCGCGAGGTCGACGGCAGCGGCAAGGGTGCCGGCGGCTGGTTCCCGGTCAGCCACACCTGCGTCTACGTGGACCATCCGACGCACGCGCCGTACGCACACACCCTCAACATCGACTTTCTGAACCCGGCCGCCGGCCCGGGGGCGCGGGTCGCGGTCGAGCTGACCGAGGAGTCCGCGCTCGCCCTGGTCGAGGCGATCCAGGCCGCCCTGGCCGCCGCGCCGGCCGGGCTGGCCAGCCGCGACCAGCAGGTCTGACCCGGAGTACCCGTGGCCGGGACACGAGCCCCGGCACGGGCACCCCGGGCGGTCAGCCGGCCTGGTCGAGCCGGGCCAGTTCGTCCGGGCTGAGCCGCAGGGCGCCGGCCGCCACGTTCGCGACCAGGTGCTCCGGATTGCCGGTACCCGGAATAGCCAGGACGTGCGGGCCCCGGTGCAACGTCCAGGCGAGCCGGACCTGTGCCACCGTCGCGCCGTGCGCCCGCGCCACCGCCCGCAGCTCCGCATCGGAGTCACCGGCGGCGGTCGCGCCCGCCTCCCGGCCGGCGCCCGCGATCGCGAAGAACGGCACGAAGGCGACGCCCTGCTCGGCGCAGATCCGCACCAGGTCGTCGGCGCTACGCCGGTAGTCGACGCCGTACGGGTTCTGCACGCAGACCACCGGCGCGACTGCCTGCGCCTCGGCGAGCTGCTCCGGCCGTACGTTGGAGACGCCCAGGTGCCGGATCAGCCCGGCGTCGCGCAGCTCGGCCAGTACCCCGAACCGCTCCGCGATCGGTTCGGGGCCGTGCACCCGCAGGTTCACCAGGTCGAGGTGGTCCCGGCCGAGCTGCCGCAGGTTCTCCTCGACCTGGCCGCGCAACTGCTCCGGCCGGGCCGGCGGCAGCCACTCGCCCGACGGGTCCCGCCCCGGCCCGACCTTGGTGGCGATGACCAGGTCCTCCGGGTACGGCGCCAGCGCCCGGTTGATCAGTTCGTTGGCCGACCGCAGCGGCGAGAAGTAGAACGCGGCGGTGTCGATGTGGTTCACCCCGAGTTCGACGGCCCGGCGGAGCACCGCCACCGCCCGGTCCCGGTCGCTCGGCCCGCCGTCGGAGTTCCGGGTCAGCCGCATCGCGCCGAAGCCGATCCGGTTGACCGTCAGGTCGCCGAGCCGCCAGGTGCCGGCGGACGCCGCACTCACCTCGTCGGATCCTGTCATCGCCGAACGCCTCCTCGTGCGCTGTCCACCCGTGGTCGGCCGACCGCCACCGCAGTGGTCGACGGTCGGCACGGCGGCGAAGACTAGCCGGTCGCCCACCCGGCCGGACAGGGCACTACCTGCGGATTTCGTCGATGTCCCGTGCGACAATGGTGTGGTCGGGCCGCGTGTCGCCGTGCAGCGCCCGACTGCCGTCCGGGCGCCCCGGAGCCGCCGACTCAGAGCGCCCGGGACTGCCGCACCAGGGCCCGGCCCACCCCGGCCACCGCGACGACGGCGACCACCCCGAGCAGCAGGAAGTGCGGCCAGACCTCCGCGAACCCGCGCAGCAGCGCCTCCCGGAGCGCGGTGACGCCATGGCTGACCGGGTTGACCACGGCGAGGATCCGCGGCACCGTACCGAGATTCTCGATCGGATAGAACGACGGGCTGGCGAAGAGCAGCAGCGGGACCAGCACGTTCACCAGTACGGTGAACCGCTGCGCGTCCCGCACCACGGTGGCGAGCAGCAGGCAGAGCGCGTTGAACGCCAGCGCGGCGAGCAGCGCCCCGCAGAGCAGCGCGGCCCAGCGATCCGCCGGCCAGCGAACCCGGAACAGTGCCGCCGAGGCCGCCAGCGCGGCGACCGTCTGCACCGACACCAGGGCGGAGCCGGCGAGCAGCTTGCCGGCGACGTACTGCCACCGGGTCAGCGGGTACGACCACAGCTCCAGCGCCATCCCGTGCGCCCGCTCCCGCACCAGCGCGGTACCCGAGATGGTGGCGGCGGAGAGCAGCGCGGAGAACATCAGCGCGGGAATGACGAAGTCGGGATAGCCGACGGTCCGGCCCCGGTAGGTGACCGTACCGATCAGGTCGGCGAGCGAGGTGGCGAAGAGTGCGATGTAGACGGCGCTCGGCACCACCGCGAGCAGCAGGTCGCCCCGGTCGCGGGTGAGCAGCAGCCACTCCCGCCGCAGCGTCGCGGTGAGTCCGGAGCCGTGCCAGGGCGGCGCGGCGGTCTCGTCGTCGGCCAGGCCGGTCAGGCTCACCGGGTGGTCACCTCCGATCGGGTCAGGGCCACGAAGGCCTCCTCCAGCGAGGCCGTGGCCAGCTCCACGCTGTCGACCGGGATCCGCTGGTCGGCCAGTTCGGCCAGCAGCCGGGGCAGCCGGCGCCGCAGGTCCGGTCCGGTCAGGACGATCTCGTTGCCGCTGCGCGCGGCGGCCAGCCCCAGCCGCAGCGCCCCGGCGGCGATCGCCGGCCAGCCGTCCACCGAGCCGCTCCGCAGCACCGCCCGCGCCTCGCCGCGTTCGTCGCGCAGATCCGCCGGGCTGCCGTCCCGGATCAGCCGGCCGTGCCGCAGCACCAGCACCCGTTCGGTGTTCCGCTCCACCTCGTCGAGGTAGTGGCTGGTCAGCACGATGGTCAGCTCGTGCTGCCGGCGCAGTTCGTTCAGGGCGGCCCAGACCCGACGCCGGCCCTCGACGTCCAGCCCGACCGACGGCTCGTCCAGCAGCAGGATCCTCGGCACCCGGAGCAGCGCCCGGACCAGCTGGAGCCGGCGCCGCTGCCCGGCGGAGAGGGCCTGCACGAGCCGGTCCTGGCTGCCGGCCAGCTCGAAGGCGCCGAGCAGGTCGTCGGCCCGGGAACGGGCCCGGCGCCAGGGCAGGCCCCGGAACGCGGCGGCGACCCGCAGGTTGTCCCGGACCGAGAGGGTCAGGTCGAACGGCCCGGACTGGTGCACCACCGCCACGTCCCGCTTCGCCTCGCCGTCGGGCTGGCGGCCGTGCACCAGGAGCCGTCCGGAGCTGGCCGGGCAGGCCCCGCAGACCAGTTTGAGCAGGGTGCTCTTGCCGGCGCCGGCCGGGCCGAGCAGCCCGACCGCCTGGCCGGGCGCAACGTCGAAGGTCAGCCCGTCGACCGCCGGGGCGGTGGCGCCGGGATACGCCTTGACCAGGTCGGCCGCGGCGATCGCCGGGGTCACGGCGCACCGTCGAGCGCGGGCTGCGGGAATCCCGGCAGCGGGGGTACGCCGAGCGTGGCGAGGATGGTCCGGATGGCGCTCACCGGGCCGGTCTCCGACAGTGGCGGGCCGGTCCGCAGGTGGTGGTCGACGTCGTCCGGGGCGATGACCGGCTGGGCGTCGTCGGCTCCGTCCACCGGCGCGACGCCGTCCCGGCCGCCGGACGGGGCCGGTGCGCCGAACCGGCAGCCGAGCACGATGTCGAGCCGCTGTGCCGGCCGGGCCGGGCGGCTCCGGCCGGCCAGGGCGGTACGCAGGTCGTCCACCGGGCGTACCGCCGCCGGGGAGATGCCGACGGTCACCCCGCCCAGCGCGTCGAGGGCGTCCAGGGCCCGGCGTACCCGGTCCGGCAGGGCGGAGCCGGCGGCGAGGTGGCGTACCCGGACCAGGTCCTGGGTTCGGCGGCTCCCCGACACCGGAAGCTGGTGGTCGGTCTCCGGTACGGCCCGGGCCGCCGCGCCGACCAGCCAGAGCGTGACGCCGTCCGGCAGCGGCAGGGGCGGGCCGCCGACGGCCGGGGCACCCGGGGCACGGGCCGGGACCTGCGGCACCCGGCCGAGCAGTGCCGCCCGGGGCACCGGCGGGTCGTACAGCGGCAGGTTGTCACCGGCGGTCAGCAGGTGCTCCGGCAGCCGGGCCACCACCCGGTGCACCACGATCCCGTCGCCGTGCTGGTACGCGACCACCTCGCCCGGGCAGACCTGGTCGAACTCGACCGGCTCGACCACGACGGTGCCGTCGGAGAGCACCGGCACCATGCCGGAGCCGGTGACCGGTACCCGGGCCAGGCCGCCGGCCGCGAGAGTCGCCCGTACCCCGTCGGCGAAGCCGCTCACCGGTGGCCCCCCTCGCCGGCCGGTCCGGACGGCTCGGCCGACCGGAGCAGGTCGCGGGCGTGCAGCAGCGCCACGAACTCGCGGACGTCCCGGGCGACGGCCTCGCGTTCCCGCCCGTCGTCGCCGCCGAACGCGTCGGCCAGCTCCCGCACCACGGTCGGCACGTCGCTGCCGGCGGCGAGCCGGCGCCAGATCCGCGCGGCGCTCACGTTGAACGTCTGGAACTCCCCGTCGTCCGGGTGGTAGAGCCGGACCTCCTCGTCGTCGTCTACCCAGACGACTGCGGAGTTGATCCCGACCGTCACGCGACACCTTCCCCTCGGGTGGTCGGCAGTGGAAGCCACCGGCGTTCTCCGGACGGTGGGGCCCGGGCCCGCCGGTCGTCGTACGCCGGGCCGTCCCGGGCCGGGCGGGGCGGCGTCCTCGCCCGACCCCGTCGCCGCGTACCGCCGGAGCCGGTGCAGGCGGCAGCGCCGGCAGTCCGCCGGGTCCCCGTCCTCGACGGCGCCGGCCGGCGACGGGTCGTCCGACGGACCGGTCGGGACGGGCGGGGCGAACATCTCGTGCAACGGCTGGTATCGCAGGTTGCCGGCCCGGTGCGGCGGGCCGGCGACCGCCCCGCGGGGATAGACGTCGCCGCGCGGGTCGACGTGGATGTCGAGGCCGTCGAGGCCGCAGTCGGCCGGTACCGGGCAGGACCGGGCCGCGAGCGGGCCCCGGCTGAGGAGCCTGCGGGCGACCGGGCTCGTCCAGGCGGACCGCCGCGCCGACGGGTGCTCCCCGCCGAGCTGTTCCCAGCCGAGGTGGAGACCGTCCGGGGTGCCCCGGTCGAGGGCGGTGTGGCTCATCATCCGGACCCGGCTGAACTCGATGCCGTCCAGGAACGCCATCAGGCTGTCCAGCGCGGCGATGTTCTCCGGCGACACCACGTGGTCGATCGCCGGCCTCACCCCGGCCGCGTTCAGCAGGCTCAGCCCGCGTACGGTCCGGGCGAGCGGGTTCTCGCCGGGGGCGGCCCCGGGCGTCTCGTGGCTGCCGCCGTACAGGCTGACGGTGATGCCGGCGAAGGTGTCGGCGATCCGCCGGGCGGTGGCGGCGTCCCGGATCCGGCTGCCGGTGGTGACCAGGTTGACGGGTACTCCCCGGTTGCGGGCCCGCTCGGCCACCTCGAAGAGGTCGTGCCGGAGCATGGGTTCGCCGCCGGTCAGGACCAGCAGTTCGGCGCCGAGGTCGGCGATCTGGTCCACCAGGTCGAGGGACTCCGCCGGCTCCAGCTCGTCTGGGAGCCGGTGGGTGCAGGAGGCGGAGCGGTCCCGGCACGGCGGGTGGCAGCCGTGCGTGATGGCGTAGCGGACCGTCCTCAGCCTCGGTTCGGCCGCCCGGAGCCGGGGCACCTGGCCCGGCAGGTACACCAGCCAGTTCAGCACCAGGACGGCGAGTACGCGTTCGAGCCGGCGCCGCCCGTCCGGCGCGGCGGCTCCGGAGGGCAGGCCGGGTCCGGGCGGCGCGGTGAACTCGGGTGGCGGGGCGGTGCCGGCGGCGAGCGCCCGCAGCAGCCCGAGTTCCTCCTCGGTGAGCACCGCCCAGGCGGCCAGGCCCCGATTCTCCACGAGATACCGGTCCCGGCACCGGAAGTAACCGAGATCGTCCGGGACGACCAGGGAACTCCACAGTGTCGACAGCCGCATGACCACTCCCCGTCCGGCCGGAGGAACTCGCCGTCGAGCGGTTCCCCGCTGTCCCGAAGCCCGGCTCGGCGGTCTCGCCGACGGGACTCGAACCTGACAGAAGAATCACAGACAGTCATTGAGCGGTACCAGAAAGCAAAAATGTCGTCTTGACAACGCGTACGACCGGCTCTAATGTCCGGGTCCCTGCCACCCCACCGTCCCGGGTTCCGGGGTCGTCACCCCGGGCGGAAGGCGAGGTGCTGTCCATCGTGTCCGCGATCTCGGTCTCCGTGGTCGACGACGACCGGATGCTGCTGGACGGCATGGCCGCCTGGCTCGGCTCGGTCCCCGACCTCCGGCTGCTCTGCACGGCGGCCACCGTCGACCAACTCCTCGACACCGAACCGGAACCGGCCGACGTCGTCGTGCTCGACCTGCTGCTGGCGGACGGCTCCGCGCCGGTGGAGAACGTCCGTCGACTCGTCGGCACCGGCCGGCCGGTGCTGGTGGTCAGCGTCGTACCGCACGTGGTGCACGGCGTCGACGTGATCCGGGCCGGCGCGTCGGGTTACCTCACCAAGGACCACGACCTGCCGAGCCTCGCCGACGCGATCCGTACGGTCGCCCGGGGCGAGGTGGCGCACTCCCCCGAGCTGGCCTTCGCCTGGTCCTGTGACGAGCGGCCGGACCGCCCCAAGCTGGCACCCCGGGAACGGGCCGTCCTGGTCGCCTACGCCTCCGGCATGACGCTGACGGCGGTGGCCCGCAAGGTCGGCATCCAACCGACGACCGCCCGGCAGTACCTGGACCGGGTCAAGGCGAAGTACTGCGACGCGGGGCGGCCGACGTACACGAAACTCGACCTCGCCGACCGGGTCCGCGAGGACGGGCTGCACCGCTACTCGTCCGCCTCCGGCGACGACGCCGGCCAGAGCAGTTCCACACTGGTGCCGTGACCGGGCTCGGAGAAGAGTTGCAGCTCGCCGCCGACCTCGGTCATCCGCTCGGCGATCGAGCGGCGTAGCCCGAAACCGCCGTCGGCGGCCTCGGTGTCGAACCCGACCCCCCGGTCGACGATTCGTACCCCGAGTACGCCCTCGTAGCAGTCGACGGTGACCCACGCCTCGCCGGTACCGGCGTGCCGGGCCACGTTGTTCAGCGCCTCCCGAGCCGCGTCGCAGACCGCCCGTACGACGTGCCGGGGCGGCTGGGTCGGCACGTTGCCCGAGAGCAGGTGCACCCGCAGTCCCAGCCCGGTCGCGTCGGCCACCACCTCGGCGAGGCTGGCGCCGAGCGTGATGTCCGCCTCGGCCCGGTCCTCGGTGACCAGGCTCCGGATGTAGTCGGCCTCTCGGCCGCAGCGCCGCCGTACGTCCTCGGCGCGATGGTCCAGCCCGCCCCGGGCGATCGCGGTCAGCGTCGCCAGCGCGGTGTCGTGCAGCCGGCGGTAGTGGTGCAGCCGTTCGGCGTACCGGGCCGCCCCGGCCGCCGTCGCCGTCTCGGCGGCGAGCCGGCGCTGGGTCGCCTCGTCGACGGCGCCCGCCTGGGCGCAGAGGAACCGGCGGGTGAAGTGCAGCACCAGCGCGAACCAGACGCTGGAGTTGACGTGGTTGACGAAACCCGACTCCCAGGGCGGCAGCCCGCCGATCTGCACCGAGGCGGCGGCCACCGCGGTCAGCACCAGCAGCGCGAGGCCGAGCAGCAGCGCCCGCAGGGTCAGCACCGCCCCGACCAGCGCCGCCGAGCCGAGGGCGAACTTGCCGGCCCAGTTCGCCGCCGACAGCTCGTAGCCGGACCGGATGTTGGCGTTGACCAGGACCAGCAGCCCGCAGGTGATCGCCACGTCCACCACGACGTTGCCGTAGCTGAACCAGCCGCGCCGCCACACCAGCATGCCGAGCAGCACGTTCCAGCCGACCGCGCCGGACAGCAGCGCCACGTTCAGCGCCGGGCTGTGGTAGCGGTCCGCGCTGCTGGTCATCCCGAGCAGCGCCGGCACGATGTAGCTGGCCCGCTGGCAGAAGAGCACCACCGCGACGAGGCGCAGCGCCCGTTCCCGGCCGGGCATCATGACCATCAGCCGAGCGTCCACCCAGCCCAGTCGCGCCTCGGCGAGGAACCGGCTGATCCGCCGGGGCGGTCGCCCGACCCGGGTGGCGAGGTCCAGCACCGGGCACCCCCTGTCCCAGAGTCACCGGGGCCGCTCTGCTGGCGGCACCGTCGGCCGCGTTCGCGCCGGCACCGGGAGTGAGAATATCGCTACCGGCCGGCGGCGAGGGCCCGCCGGGGCGCCGGGCACCTGCCTGACCCGCTAGGACACCACGTCCTTGCGGGTGAAGCGCCAGAAGGCGAGCGACCAGAAGACGGTGGCGTAGCAGATCGCCGAGATGGCGCCCTTGACGATGTCGTCGGTCTGCACCGGCGTGGAGAGCAGGCCGAGCCAGGCCGAGCTGTAGTGCGTCGGCAGGAAGTCCCGGAGCACCCCCAGCGCGGTGATCTGGTCGAGGATGCTGGAGAGGATCCAGAGCAGCACCGCGCCGCCGACCGCGCCGAGTGCCGCGTCCGTGGTCACCGAGAGCAGGAACGCCAGGCCGGCCACGACCAGGAGTACCACCGCCAGATAGCCGAGGATGCCGAGCAGTCGCAGCAGCCCCTCCCCGGCCGGGATCTGCGCGGCCACCGTGCTGGAGAGCGGCGACCAGCCGTACCGGAGGGTGCCGGCGAGCAGCGCGGTGCCGGCCAGCAGCAGCAGGGCCAGCAGCGAGTACCCGAGCGCGACCACCAGCTTGACCGCCAGCAGCCGGGCCCGGGGCACCGGTACGGCCAGCAGGTAGCGCAGGCTGCCCCAGCTCGCCTCGCTGGCCACCGTGTCGCCGCAGAAGAGCGCCACCACCACGACCAGCAGGAACGACGAGGAGACCAGCAGCGCGAAGAGGGTGAAGTTCAGCCCGCCCGTGGTGGCCAGCTCGATCAGGCTGCCGAACTCGCCGCCGCCGTTGTCGTCGTCGCCGGAGCTCTCGAACTGGAACGCGATCAGGATGATCAGCGGCAGCAGCACCATGAAGCCGAGCGCGAACTGGGTACGCCGGCGGGACGCCTGCCGGCGCCACTCGGCGGCGATCGAGAGCGTGGCCCGGGGGCGGTACCCGGCGGCACCGCCGGCCGCGTCCGGTGCCCTGGTTTCCGTGGCGGTCATCAGCGGTCCCCGCTTCCCCGAGAGTTCTCGCCGACCAGGGCGAGGAAGGCATCCTCCAGGCGGCGGCGCGGCACCACCCGGTCCACCCCGACGCCGGCCCGGACGAGTTCGGCCACCACCTCGCTCCGGGCGGTGCCGTTGGTGTCGACCACCAGCGCGCCGTTCGTCTCCGGCAGCACCCGGACACCGTCGAGCCGGTCCAGCACGGCCCGGGCGGCCTCGACGTCGGAGACGTCGAACTGGGTGGAGGGCGACTCGCCGACGATCTCCTCCACCCGGCCGGACGCCACGATCTGCCCCTTGTGTACGACGACCGCGTGCGTACAGGTCTGTTCCACCTCGGCCAGCAGGTGGCTGGAGACCAGCACCGCCCGCCCGTCGGTGGCGTACCGGCGCAGCACCCGGCGCATCTCGGCGATCTGCGGCGGGTCGAGCCCGTCGGTCGGCTCGTCCAGCACCAGCAACTCGGGCAGCCCGAGCATCGCCTGGGCGATGGCCAGCCGCTGCCGCATGCCGTGGCTGTATTTCCGGGTCTTCCGGTGGATCGAGTCGCCGAGCCCGGCGATCTCCAGCGCCTCCTCGAAGTGCGCGTCCGCCTCCGGCCGGCCGGTCGCCCGCCAGTACGCCCGCAGGTTTTCCAGCCCGCTCAGGTGCGGCAGGAAGCCCGGCCCCTCCACCAGCGCACCGATCCGGGAGAGCACCGGCGAGCCGGGGACCAGCCGGTGGCCGAAGACGTGGATCTCGCCGGTGGTCGGCTGGGTCAGCCCCATCAGTACCCGCAGGGTGGTGGTCTTGCCGGCGCCGTTCGGCCCGAGCAGCCCGACCACCTGTCCCCGGTGCACCTCGAAGTCGATCCGGGAGACCGCGACGAAGCCGTCGGCGTACTCCTTGCGCAGGTCGCGGACGACGAGCGGGGTGTCGGCGTACTCCGGATGCACCGAGGTGTCGTGCCGGCGGTGCCGGCGGCGCAGCACGGCCACCACCACGACGAGCCCGAGCACGATCGCCGCGACCAGGCCGGCGAGCGCCCAGCGCCAGATCACCGCCGGGGTGGCGATCGGCTCGCCGGACACGGTCGGCAGCGACACCTCGGCGCCGGTCAGGGCGGCTCCGGCCGGCATTCCGGGTACGGTCCCGGACGCCGGCCCGGCCAGCGCGACGGTGTAGGTGGCCGGCTCGACCGGGGTGGCGAAGCCCTGGTCGGAGGTGGCGACCACGATCCGCAGCCGGTGCCCGGCCTCGATCCGGCGCACGATCGCCGGCAGGGTGACCGTGACCGGGGTCGCGGCGGCGACGTCGGCGGGCAGCCCGGTCAGCCGGACCGGCGCGACGAGTCCGTTGGAGAGCGCGGCCGGGCCGTTCGGGTCGACGTCGTAGAGCTTGACGAAGAGCACCGCCTCGCCGGTCGGCGACGCGGCCCGGATGGTGAACGTCGGCGAGCCGACCACGTCGACGGCCCGGTCCAGTGGCGCCGACTCGAACCGGGCGTGCTGGCCGGGCAGGTCACCGGCGACCCCGTCGAGCAGCGACGAGAAGCCGCCGCCGAAGGGCAGCGCGGAGATCGCCGCCGGGTTGCCGGCCGGCGGGTTCGCGATCCGCTGCGCCGGGCCGGCGACCGCGATCGACTCGCTGGTCGTGCCGCCGAGGCCCGGGTAGTCGGTGACGGAGAAGCCGGTGGCGACCAGGCCCCGGTCGAGCGCGTCGAAGCCGGCGATCCGGGACCAGGTGAAGCTGGCCGACGGCGTCTCGCCGGACCCCTTGACGTAGTGCTCCAGCCACTGCGCCATCAGGAAGCGCAGCCGGTCCCGGTCGGTCTGCGGGCCCTCGCCGCCGTCGTGGCCGCCGGTGAACCAGGCGACCCGGACCGGGGTGCCGCCGGCGGCGATGCCCCGGGCGTTGGCGTCCGCCTCGGCGAGCGGGAAGAGGGTGTCCGCCGCGCCCTGGATCAGCAGGGTGGGCGCCTTGATCCGGTCCAGCACCCCGGCCGGGCTGGACCGGCGGAGCAGCTCGACCGCCGCCGGGTCGGCCCGGCCGGCGGTGGCGATCCGCAGGTACGCGGCGCAGACGTCGGCGGCGAAGCGTCCACAGGCCGGGTCGGCCGGGGTACCGCCCGGAGCGGCGCCCGGCACCGTGCCGAGTACCGGATCCTGGCCGGCCGCCGGCCCGTCCTCGTCCGCCTCCTCCGAGCCGGAGTTCCCGGCGGCGCCGGGTGCGGCCAGCCCGCCCAGGCTGCCCGTACCGCCGCCGCTGCCGAAGAAGATCCCCGCCCAGCCCTTCTTGAAGACGCCGTCGACCGGTTCCCGGCCGGTCGCCTCGGGCAGGAAGGAGCGGGCCAGGTCGTTCCAGGTGATCATCGGCACGATGGCGTCCACCCGCTGGTCCGCCGCGGCGAGCAGCAGGGCCAGGCCGCCGCCGTACGAGCCGCCGACCACGCCCACCCGGGGGTCGCCGGCCGCGTCCTTGCGGATGTCCGGCCGGGCGGCGAGCCAGTCCAGCAGCCGGGCGGCATCGCGTACCTCGTAGTCGGGGTGGTCCAGGTGGATCTGCCCGCCGCTGCGCCCGAACCCCCGGGCGGTGTACGTCAACACCGCGTAACCGAGTCCGGCCAGGTCCTCGGCGTCGTCCTCGACGGACCGCTTCGTGCCGCCGAAGCCGTGCGCCAGCAGCACCGCCGGTACCGGCCGGTCGGCGCTCGCCCCGTCCGGCAGGTAGAACCGGGTGTCCAGGTCGACCGGCTGGTCGCCGCCGGGTCCGGAGCGGACGGTGATCGTCGAGTCCGTTGTGGAGTAGGGCGGGCGCTCCGGCCAGGCCGCCCAGCCGACCAGCGCGGCGAGCAGCACCAGCACGGTCGAGCCGGCAACCATCCGGCGCCGGGTCGGCCGGGCACGGCGCAGCCGCGCCAGCAGTCGGGAAGGCATGGGTCACACCGTACGGCGCCGGAGCTGAGCGTTGGCTGAGATCCGCCGTACGTCCGTCCGGCTGGCCCGTTCGGTGTCCGTGACTGGTCGTCCGCGTCGCGCCACCGGGTATCCGGCGAGACGACTTCGGATTCTGTGAATTCCGATCTTTGGTGCAGGACGTACTAATCGATGCATGCACCTAGGCAACAATGCACAAGGAGTCACAATTTTGCTCACCGGGTGTTACCTGTACCCAAGTGACGCATAACTGACTGCTCGGCCCGGATCGAGGGGCTCCGACGTCTACTAGTTTTCCGGTCCGGTGGACGGGACCGGGCGGCCTCCCCACGCCCGCCACGCAGATCGACCCCTCGCGCCGATGGAGATGGACGATGACAGTTCCCGCGCAACGGTCCCGGCGCGCGCCGAACCGGACCGGTACGGCGCTGCGAGTGCTGCTCGCGGTCGCCCTGCTGATCCCGGTCGGCGTGCTGTTCAGCTCGGCCTGGCGCAGTAACGACGACCGGCTCGCCGGCACCGAACGCGAGCGGCACGGGGTCGAATACCTGCGTGCCCTGGGACAGGTGACGCTGGCCCTGGTCGACGCCCAGTCCGGTGCCGTGGCCGGTCGGGCGGCGGCCGCCGCGGCACTGCGTACCGCGGTCGAGCAGACCAGCGCGATCGACGTCCGGTACGGTGCCGAGCTGCGTACCAGCGAGCGCTGGGCCGGGCTGCACGCAAAGATCGAGGCGCTGCCCGACCGCCCGCCGGGCAACCCGCAGGACGCCTACACGGTCTACACCGAGACCACCGACCTGCTGCTGGCGCTCTACGCCAAGGTACGGGAGAGTTCCGGGCTGATCCGGGACCCGGACTCGGACTCCTACCACCTCCAGGACGCGGTGGCCGAGGAACTGCCGGAGGCGCTGGTCGCGGCCGGACGCCTCGCCGACCGCTCGGTACTGGCCTCGGGCCGCCCGCGCGGCGACCGGCTGCGTACCGCCAGCGAACTGGCCCTGGCCCGCGCCGACGTACTCGGCCCGACGGCCGACCTGGTCGACAACCTGCGCTCGGCGGTGGAGAGCACCGCCAGCCGGACCCTCGGCGGCAACCTGCTCAGCCGGCTCGACGGCTACCAGCGCGCGGTGGAGGATCTCGCCACCCTCACCCGCGACTCGACCGCGCCCAACCCGATCCAGGTCGGTGCCGCCCGCGCCTCCGCGCAACTCGCCGGATCCGGCCTGGCCACGATCATCCTGACCGAACTCGACATCCTGCTCCGGGAGCGGGCCGACGCACGCGTCGACGAACGGCGGATCATCGTCGGCGCGCTGGTCCTGGCCGTACTCCTGGTGCTCGCCGTCGCCGCCCTGCCGGTGCTGGCGGCCCGGGCCGCCGCCCGGGCCGGCCGCGCCCCGGCCGAGGCCGGGGACCCGGTCACCGGCGGGCTCGGCTCCGCCGTCGGTACCCCGTCCGGACCTCCGCCGACCGGGCCGCCGCCGTCCGGACCGCCGCCGATCGAGTCGCCGCTGCCGGCCGGGGCGGCGCTGGCCGGGCCGCCGGCCGGCGGCGTGCCACCGCTGCCCGAGCGCCGGCCGCGCCGGCCGGACCCGGCGGGCGATCCGGGCCGACGCTCGCCGCTGGCGGACTGGCAGGATCCGGTACCCGCCGGCCAGGCGACCCCGTCGGCCGCTCCGGACAGCCAGGCGCCGTGGGGACGTCCCGATGCTCGGTAGGCTCCGGATCCGGGGCCGGCTGGCCCTGCTCGCCATCCTTCCGCTGCTCAGCACCATCGGCCTCGCCGTCCCGGTGCTGGTCGACCGGATCTCCTCGGCCCGGGAGGCGGCCGAGACCGCCGAAACGGTGCGCCGGGCCGGCCAGGTCGGCACCCTCGTGCAGGACCTCCAGCGGGAGCGGCTGCTCTCCGTCGGCTACCTGCTCAACGTGGTCGACCGCTCCGAACTCGTCCAGCAGGGCGCCCAGGTGGGCGACCGGATCGCCGACCTGCGGGCCGAACTCGGCGCCCAACTGACCGAGGAGATCGAGACCGCGATCGGCGGCATCGGCCGGCTGACCGACCTGCGGGCCGGCGTACTGAACCGGCGGGCCAGGCCGGACCAGGTGATCACCACCTTCGGCCAGGTACACACCGCGCTGATCGGGTCGCTGGGGCTGACCCACGCCGCGGACGCCAGTACGCCCGAGGGCCGCCAGATGATCGCGCTCGACGCGGTACTCCGTACCGACGAGGGGATCAGCGCCGCCGCCAGCCTGATCGTGCTGGTCGCCGGGACGAAGAACCCGGCCTCCGGCATCGCGTACGTCGGCACCATGGCCCGGCTCGAAGCCAACCTGGCCCGGTTCCGCAGCTTCGCCACCCCGGCGCAGAACGAGCTCTACAGCCTGATCGAGCGGGCGACGGCGGCCCGGACCGGCCCCGAGTTCCTCAGCGCCGGTGCCGCCGACCCGACCGAGGCGATCGCCGAGCTGGACCTGGCGGACCTCTTTCCGGCGGCCTCCTCCCTGATCACGCTCGGTCAGTTCATCGAGAAGAAGATCGTCACCGACGTGGTCGCCGAGGTCACCGACCAGCGCCAGCGGGCCATCGCCGGGGCGTACACGGTCGGCCTGCTGGTGCTGCTGACCATCGCGCTGATGATGCTGCTCAGCCTGGCGGTGGCGCGTACCGTAGCCCGGCCGCTGACCCGGCTGACCGTCTCCGCCGAGCGGATGGCCCGGGCCGCCGAGGAGGAACTGACCCGGATCGTCGACGACGAGTCCGAGTCGTACCACCCGATCCGGCTCGACCCGGTGGACGTGGACGGCCGCGACGAGATCGGCGACCTGGCCCGAGCCTTCGAGCGGGTGCAGGGTACGGCCGCCCGGCTGGTGGAGCGGCAGGCCGCCAGCCGGCGCAACGTGGCCCAGATGTTCGGGCACGTCGGACGACGTACCCAGAACCTGGTCGGCCGGCAGATCGCCCTGATCGACCGGCTGGAACACCAGGAGACGGACCCGGGCCGGCTCCAGCACCTCTACCGGCTCGACCACGTCTCCAGCCGGCTGCGCCGCAACGCGAGCAGCCTGGTGGTGCTCTCCGGCGGAGCCGGCGGCGACGGGCACGTCGCCCCGCTGCCGCTCGGTGACGTGGTCCGGCTGGCGCTCGGTGAGATCGAGGACTTCACCCGGGTCGACGTGCAGGTCCGGCTCGACGTCGCGGTGGCGCCCGGGGTCATCGGCGACCTGGTGCTGACCCTGGCCGAACTGATGGAGAACGCCACGGCCTTCTCCCCGCCGCACACCCGGGTCACCGTGCTCGCCGAGGTCGTCCCGGGCGGGGTACGCCTCAACCTGGTCGACCACGGCATCGGGATGACCCCGGAGCGGCTGGCCGAGGAGAACGCCCGGCTGACCCGACGCGAGCGACTGGACCTGGTGCCGACCGAGGTGCTCGGGCTGTTCGTGGTGGGCCGGCTGGCCCGCCGGCACGGCTGGCGGGTCACCCTCTCGGCGACCACCCCCGGCGGTGGCGTGACCGTCGGGGTGGAGATCGCCGACCGGCTGCTGGTCACCCGGCGTCCGGAATCCGAACTGCCGACACCCCGGGCGAGCGCGTCGGCACCGCTGCCGGTCCGTCCGGTCAAGGTCGCGGAGGGCGCCATCCCGCACGGCCGGGCCACCGTACCCACCGCCGAGCCGGCCCCGCCCGGACTCGTCGAGCCGGTACCGTCCAGGCCCGCCCAGCCGGCACCACCCAGGCCCGCCGAGCCGGTCCCGGTGACCCCGGAGCCGGTGCCCGCGGCGGCCGGGCCGGCACCGGTGTTCCGGCTGCCCGAGCTGATGCCGGTGGCGGTACCGGCCGGCCCGGTCTTCGACGAGGAGCTGATCCGCCGGGCCACCCGGTCGCTGACCTCCGGCCAACCCTGGAACGCCTTCCTGACCCGCCCGGTCGCCACCGCCGAGCCCGGCGCGGATCGGGCGGGACGCTCCGACGGCGCCGCTCCCGGCGGCCCCGATGCGGGAAGCGGCCCGGCCACCTCCGGTGCCCCGGCGACGCCTTCCGCCGACAGCGGCCCGGGACCCGCCTCGTCCGGCCCCGGCACCGGGCTGCGCCAGCGGGTCCCGGGCGCCCAACTGCCGAACACCACCGGCCGGAGCCGCCCCGAACCGACCCCGGCCGACCCGTCCGTCGTCCGGGCGCTGATCGAGGAGTTCGAGGCCGGGGTACGCCGGGCGCAGCGCGAGCAGCAGTCCCGGCCGACCGGCCCCGACCACCCGGCGGAGCAGCTCGGTACCGGGCCCGGGGAGCCGGACCGGGAGGTACCGCCACCGGTCTCCTCCGGGCCGGAGCCGGCCGCCGACCCGCCGTCGGGCGGCACACCGCCGGAGCGGGACGCCCCGCGTCCGGAGGGCGGTAGTGTCAGGCCGGTCGGGTCGGCATCCCGGCCCAACGGCACCCCAGCGGCGACCCCCGCCGCGACGGGCGCTCCGCCCCGGCTCAACCGGCGGGTCCCCGGAGCCAACCTGAGCGTTCCCCTGCCGACCACCCCGCTCGGCCAGGCGCCGGCCGTCGCCACCGCCGGGCCGGGCGACCCCGACCAGGTACGCGAGCTGATGATGCAGTTCGAGTCCGGTGTCGCCCGCGCGCTGAGCGAAGTCCGAACAGAACACCGCCACGAAGAGGGAACCCCACGATGAGCACTCCCTTCATCCGTACCGAGCAGGACCAGGCAGCGGGCACCGGCGAGCTGAGCCAGGAGGCACGCACCTTCAACTGGTTGCTGGACTCGTTCACGTCCGGCACCGCCGGTGTGCAGGAGGCGATCGCGGTCTCCTCCGACGGTCTGCTGATGGCCATGTCGTCGATCAAGGACCGGTCGAACGCGGAGCGCCTCGCCGCGGTGGTCTCCGGGATGACCAGCCTGGCCAGTGGCGCCGCGAACTGGTACACGCTGGGTGCGCTCAACCGGGTGGTGGTGGACATGACCGACGGCTACCTGCTGGTCAGCGCGATCAGCAGCGGCTCGGTCCTCGGGGTGGTCGCCGACCGGTCGGCCAACCTCGGCACCGTCGCCTACGAGATGACCCTGTTCGCCGGTCGGGCCGGAGGCGCGCTCACCCCTCGGCTGATCGTCGAACTGAAGAACTCCGTTCAGTCGTGACCACGGGTGTTGCGGTGGGCGGCGGTCCGCCGCGCCGTACACCCCGGAGCGCCCCCGGGCGGAGTGAGGGACCCGCATGACCGAGCGGAGCGAGGTGCCGGCGCCGGACGCGGAGCCGGAACCGGAGGTGTTGCCGACGGTCCGGATCCGTCCCTACCTCCAGGCCGCGCTTGCCGAGGAGCAGGCGCAACCGGAGGCGGACACCGGGGAGCTGCCGGTCGTGCAGCCGGCACCGACCGGGCTGCGCCCGTTCGTGCTGACCTCCGGGCGGGTCTCCGGGGCAGATCCGGCGATCGGGTTGGAGACCCAGGTGACCGCCAGGATCGACGACACCTCCTGGACCAGCCCACCGGTCAACCGGCTCTCCTCGGAACTCCAGGACATCGTCGCGCTGTGCGTCGAGCCGATGTCCGTGGCGGAGATCTCCGCCCGGCTTCGGATGCATCTCGGCGTCACCAAGATCCTGGTCGGTGACCTGCGGGCCGCCGGCCACCTCGACGTACACGTCTGTCCCGTCGAGGATGCCCACGACCCCGACCTCATTATGCGAGTGATCGATGGACTTCGTGCGATCTCCTGACTGGCCCGCCTCGCCGCCGGCCGGCCCCCTGGCGAACAGCGCACCCGGCCGGTACGGCAGCCCGGCCGGACACGGTGTCGGTACCGGTCGCGGGCTGCCCGCCGGGTACGCCCCGCCGGCCCGCTCCGCGCCGCCCCGGCACGCCCGGGAAACCGGCGCCGATCCGGCCGGGGCGCACCGGTCCGACCAGCGGCGCGGCAGCGCACCGCCGATCCCGGTGAAGATCCTGATCGCCGGTGGTTTCGGGGTGGGCAAGACCACCACGGTCGGCGCCATCTCGGAGATCGCGCCGCTGACCACCGAGGCGGAGATGACCACCGCCGGGATCGGGGTGGACGATCCGGGGATCCGCTCCGAGAAGACCACCACCACGGTGGCGATGGACTTCGGCTGCGTCACCATCGACCGCAGTCTCAAGCTCTACCTCTTCGGTACCCCGGGGCAGTCCCGGTTCGGCTTCATGTGGGACGACCTGGCCCGGGGTGCGCTCGGGGCGCTGGTGGTGGTGGACTCCTCCCGGCTCGACGACTGTTATCCCGCCATCGACTACTTCGAGCGGGCCCGTCTACCCTTCGTCGTCGCGGTCAACGCGTTCGACGGCCAGATCGCGCACGACCTGACGGCGATCCGTTGGGCGCTGGCAATCGGGGAACATGTTCCACTGGTCCAGTTCGACGCTCGAGATCGACTTTCGGTACGCGACGCCTTACTGATCGTGCTGGATCGGGCCCTGGATCGAGCGATCCGGGAGCGGGAGACTTAGCCCGCGACGGTCCGGCCGCGACGGGTCGGCGGTTGGCCGGGAAGGGTGACACGATGAGGGGCGAACTGGACGACGCACTGGCACGCATGGAGCGCCGGGAGGCGCTGCAACGACGACGGGCCCAGGAGGCGGCCGCCCGGGCCGGATCACCGGTCGACGAGGTGACCGAGGCCGTGCAACGGGTGGTCGCACAGCATCCGAACGTGGCGGTCACGATGTGGGTCGCCGACGGGCCGAAGATCTCGGCGATGCACGTGGCCTGGTCGGACGGCGAGGTCACCGTGCGGCCCGCCGCCGAGCCGGCGTTGCCGGTCGCCGGGCAGGCCCCGCACTCCTGGCCGATGTCGGTCCGGACGGTGCCGGGCTGGGCGGCTCCGGAGGATCCGCCGGCCCCGGATGCCGCCGCCCGGCTCGCCGACCTGATCCGCCGGGACCCGTCGCTGCTCGGCCCCGACGACCACGGCTGATCCCCGGCCGAGGAGCGGTGCCGGCGGACATCCTCCGGGTTTCGGGGAATCTGCCGCCCGTCTCCCGGTCGGTCCCGTCCTCGGCGGGCGATGGAGTCGGACATTTTGCATTGAGGACTGTGTATGTGATCGATACCATCCTCGCCATGCGTGCCCGCCGCGTCACCGCCGTCAGCCTCCTCGCCGCGCTGCTGAGCCTGCTCGCCGTCGGCGTCGCGCGGGCCGACGACCCGCCGAGGCTGACCGCCCCCGGCGTCCCGGTCGTGCTCGCCAACGAGCCGCACGCCCTCACCCTGACCTGGGCGCCCGCGACCTGGGCGAGCGACCCGGCCGGCGAGGACCCGATCACCTACGAGGTACGGGTGCTGCTCGGCACCAACGTCTACCGCAACCTCGGCAGCACGAGCAGCACCACCCTCACGGTGACCGACCTGGCGCCCGGCACCGAGTACCGGATCGCGATCGGCGCCTACGCGATCAACGCGTACTCCGACAACTCACCGGAGCTCAACCTCCGCACCGCGTACGGCCGGGCGAAGGTCGGCTACCTCAACCTGGACTGGTCCCCGACGAACAACCAGATCCACTACGCACTCCGGATCGTCAACACCGGCGACGAGCCGCTCGACCTCAACTACGTCCGGGTGCGGTACCACCTGACCTTCGAGGGCGGCAACACCGACCTGGTGCTGGGGTGCGACTGGGCGGCGCTCGGCTGCGACCGGATCCGGCGTACCCTCCAGTACTTCCCGCCGCCGGCGCCACCGCCCGGCGGGCCGAGCGGCGCGCCGACGCCGAGCCCGAGCGTGTTCCCGCCACCGGGTACCCCGATTCCCGGCTGGGTGGAGCTGACCGTCCCCGGCGCGGTGCTCGCCCCCGGCGCCTCGTCCGGGCCGATCTACCTGCGCTTCCACCGGCAGAGCTGGAGTGCGATCGACGAGCGCGACGACCGGAGCTGGCGGAGCGCCACCGGCGGGTGGATCGAGAACGGCCGGATCACCCTCGACGTCGACGGGGTACGCGAGTTCGGCGACACCTCCTCCTGAACGGCGCGGACGTCGGGTGGATGCCGGTCCGCTCCCGGCCGGTACTCTCGGCCGGTGACGGGTCGGGATCTCACGCTCACCGCCAGCCTGCGTCCGGCCGCGCTGGACGCCCGCCGGGGCATCGTCCGGCTGCATCCGGAGGTGCTGACCGCGCTGGGTCTGCACCCCGGCGCTCCGGTACGCCTCACCGGGCGGCGGAGCACCGCCGGGATCGTGGCCCGGGCGGAGCCGTCGGCGAGCCGCGCCCTGCTCTACGCCGACGACCTGGTCCTCGGCAACCTCGGGGTACGCGACGGCAGCCAGGTCACCGTCGCACCGATCCCGGTGGTGGCGGCCCGCCGGGTGGTGCTGACCGGCCCGCCGGAGATCGTCGCCGTGGTCTCGCCGGAGATGCTCCGCCTCGCCCTGCTCGGCAAGATGGTGACCGCCGGTGACGACGTCTCCCTGCTCCCCCAGGACGTGCTGCCCGACGCGGCGGTGCGGACCCTGGTCGAGGCGGCCCGGCGCAGCCTGGCGAACACCGTCGGCTACGCCTGGACCAGCACCCTGCTGACGGTGACCTCGGCGGAGTCGGCGAACGACTCGACCGGGCCGCTCGACACCGGCGGCGAGGCCGATTCGGTGCTGGTGACCATGGACAGTGTGGTCGGCTGGCGGGACGGTCACGCCACGCACGGCACGACCTCGGCCGAGCTGCGGGCGGTCACCGGCGGCCAGAGTCCGCGGGCGGCGACCGGGGCGATGCCGGATCCGGCGCCCGGCCTGGACGAGCTGCCCGGGCTGCGTACCCAGGCCGAGGAGTTGACCGAGCTGCTCGACCTCGGCTTCCACCACCGGGAGGTGCTGGGCCGGCTGGGCACGACGGTCTCGCTCGGCGTACTCCTGACCGGCCCGGCCGGGTCCGGCAAGTCGGCGCTGGTCCGGGCGGTCTCCCGGTCGGTGGGGGCCCGGTTCGCCGCGATCTGGGCGCCGGAGGTCGCCGCGCTGACCAACGACGCCGCCGCCCGGCGGCTCCGCGAGGCCGCCGCCTCGGTCCGGGACGCGCCGCCCGCGGTGCTGCTGGTCGCCGACGTCGAGGCGCTGGCGCCGCGCGACACGCCCGGTCCGGTGGGTACGGTCTTCCGGCAGTTGCTGGCCGAGACGGTACGCGCCGGTGCCGCCGTCGTCTGCACGACCAGCCGGCCCGAGTCGGTGGACCCGGCGCTGCGCGCGCCGGACCTGCTCTCGCTGGAGATCGCGATCCCGCTGCCGGACGCCGCGCTGCGCCGGGAGCAGTTGACGGTGCTGACCCGGGGGATGCCGCTGGACGAGGACGTCCGGCTGGACGAGGTGGCCGGCCGTACGCCCGGATTCGTCGCCGCCGACCTGGCCGCGCTGGCCCGGGAGGCCGGGGTACGCGCCGCGCTGCGACAGAAGGAGGCGACCGCCCCGACGGTGGCGATGGCGGACTTCTCGGCGGCGCTGGAGGTGGTCCGGCCGACCTCGATGGCCGAGTCGTCGGTGCTGGAGCTGGCCGACGTGACCCTGGACGACGTCGGGGACATGGCCGAGGTCAAGGAGGTGCTGACCGAGTCGGTGCTCTGGCCGCTGAACTATCCGGACACCTTCGCCCGGCTCGGCGTGCAGCCGCCGCGCGGCGTACTCCTCTACGGCCCGCCGGGGTGCGGCAAGACGTTCCTGGTCACCGCGCTGGCCGGTACCGGTCGGGCGAACGTGCTGTCGGTGAAGGGCGCGGAGCTGCTCTCGAAGTGGGTCGGCGAGAGCGAGCGGGCGGTCCGGGAGCTGTTCCGCCGGGCCCGGGAGGCGGCACCGACGCTGGTCTTCCTCGACGAGGTCGACGCGCTGGCCCCGGTGCGCGGCCAGGCCACCGACGGCGGTACCACCGACCGGGTGGTCGCGGCGCTGCTGACCGAGCTGGACGGGGTGGAGACGCTGCGCAACGTGGTGGTGGTCGGTGCGACGAACCGGCCGGATCTGGTGGATCCGGCGCTGCTGCGGCCGGGCCGGTTGGAGCGGCTGGTCTACGTGCCGCCGCCGGACGCCGCCGCCCGGGCCGAGATCCTGAGGGCGGCGGCCCGGTCGGTGCCGCTGGCCGAGGAGGTGGAGTTGGCGGCGCTGGCCGAGGAGTTGGACGGCTTCTCCGCCGCGGACTGTGCGGCGCTGGTCCGGGAGGCGGCGCTGGCGGCGATGCGGGAGTCGCTGGAGGCGAGCACGGTGCACGCCGGGCATGTGGCGACGGCCCGGTCCCGGGTCCGGCCGTCGCTGGATCCGGGTCAGGTCGCCTGGCTGGCCGCGTACGCCGCGCAGCGGTGAGCAGGATCCCGGTCCGGTTCCGCCAGGTGGCTCAGGACTGGCCGGTGGCCAGGGCCAGCGCGGCCGGGTTCTGGTATTCCCGCCAGTGCGCCACCCGGCCGTTGCGGACCCTGAGCACCGCGATGAACGGGGCGGCGGCGGAGACGCCGGTGGTGGTGACGGTCGCGGCGAGTTCGTACTCGACGACGATCACCTCGGGGTCGGTGGTCTGGTGGATGACCACGTTGCGGCAGTCGTCGATCCGAAGCGGCAGCCCGGCCCGGCCGGCGGCGGCGAATTCGAGGAACTCCCGCCGGCCCTCGATCCGGTTGGGCCGGCCGGGTGCGGCGAAGGGCATCTCCACCACGACGTCCTCGGCGAGTTGGTCCTCGGTGAAGCCGGCCGTGTTGGCCAGGAAGTTGGCGCGGATCCGGGCGAACGCTTCGCTGGGCGTGCTCATCGGACCATCCCCTCCGGAATAAAGTGAGTGACGACTCGACTTATGAAGATAGTGAGCCCGGACTCACTTTGCAAGGAGGAGAGATCCGCATGACGCCCCGGACAGCCGAACCCGGCCGGCCGCTGCGCGCCGACGCGCAGCGCAACCGCGCCCGGATCCTGGCGGCCGCCGAGGAGGTCTTCGCCGAGCACGGCGTCGCGGCGTCGACCGAGGAGGTCGCCGCCCGGGCCGGGGTCGCCATCGGTACCGTCTTCCGGCACTTCCCGACCAAGAACGACCTGCTCGCCGCGATCATGAAGGGCGTACTCGCCGGACTGGTCGAGCAGGCCGCGACACTGGGCGGCGACGACAGCTCCGGCACCGGGCTCTTCACCTTCTTCGCCCGGGTCGTCGAGCAGGCCGCCACCAAGAAGGCCGTGGCCGACCTGCTCGCCCGCGACGGTGTCGAGATCCAACTCCCCGAGGTGCTCGACGTGCTGGGCGCGGCCGTGCACGGCCTGCTGCGCCAGGCAAGGGCCGCCGGCACGGTCGACCGGCAGGTGCAGCTCCCCGAGGTGATGGCGCTGCTCGCCGCGCTGACCCAGGGTGCCCTGCGCGGCAACTGGGACGCCAAGCTGCGGCAGCGCACCCTGGCGATCGTCTTCGCCGGCCTGCGCCCGGCCCCGACCGGCTGACCGGACACCCGGCGGCCGACGCAACGGGTACCCCGGGCGGCCGGCCGGACCCGGTGACCGGCCGCCGGGCACGGTCAGGACTCGAAGGCCCGGGTCCACTCCACGACCGGGCGTACGCAGGTGTCCACCGCCTGCTCGCCGGGGCAGGAGCCGTGGTTCCAGGTCCAGAGCCAGAGCGCACCGAGAACGATCACGAAGACCGCGGGTGTCCGGGCCGCGCGGGCGAAGGCCGGTGCGGCCAGCCCGGAGACCCGGGTCAGCCCGATCGCCAGCTCCGCCACCAGGTCGCCGTAGCCGTAGGCGAGTCCCGGCGGGGCACCGCCGGTGCGCCGGTAGAGGTACGAGACCAGCAGGTCGGGCAGGAGCAGGACGGCGCCGACCGCGACCGCCAGTACGCCCAGCGCGCGGCCGACGAGCCGCCCCAGCCAGGGCAGCACCCGGCGTACCAGCAGCAGCAGGCCGCCGATCACCAGCACGGCGAGCAGGGGGAACCAGACCACTCCGCGAATCTCGACGGGAATCAGCGGGAGGTCCCGGATCCACCCGGCCAGCGTGTCGAGAATCTCCATCGGAAAGCCCCGGGCTCCGTTCACGGCTGCTCCCCGGCTTCGCCGCCCGGCGGTGACCCGGCCTCGCCGTCCCGGGCCGGCGCGTTGGACAACTCGCCGACGGCCCGGTTCGGCATCAACTGGCCGCCGCCCTGCGTGATCATCCCCTTGAAGCGTTCGACCACCGCCTGCACGGCGCCGTCCATCTCGCCGAGCCGGATCTGGTCGCCGTCCATGATCACCTTGAGCGCCTCCACGGCCAGCTTCTGGTCCTGGTCGTAGAGCGAGATCATGAAGTTGGCGGCCTCGGTCGCCTTCGTCGGATCCTGCGCCACGATGCTGCCGGCCAACGCCGCACCACCGCCGGAGAGCAGCCGCTCGTGGAACGCCGCCCGCTCCTGGTGCCGGGCCAGATCGGCGTCCTGGTTCAGCTTGGTCAGGGCGATCCGGTCCGTCTCGGTACGCATCGCCAACTGCTGCCGCAACGTCTGGATCTCCAGATCCTTGGCGATTCCCCCCTGCTCGGCGTTGATGGTCAGCTCGCAGCGCAGCTCGCTGATCCGCAGCCCGTTGGCGAGGTCGGTCGGCGCGTCCGCCAGCGTCGACCGGATCGCCCGTTCGGCCGCCTCCGGCTGCATCGCCGTGAACCTGCGGGTGACGGCGCGCAGCGGTTCCATCAGATAGCGCCGGCAGTCGGCGACGGGGTCGGAAACCTGCTCCCGGACCACACTCACCGGATCGGCGACGGCGAACGAGAACCGCACCGCCGCGTCGAAGAAGAGCGTGTCACCGGCGCACGGCAGCGTGCAGGCGAAGTACGCCGGCTGCGGCGACGTGTAGACCACGTAGACCGCTCGCGGCCCGCGCCACCAGACGTCCCCGGTGGTGTACGGGTGCGTCGGCGCCACCAACTGGCCGCTGGACATCTGGAACACCAGCCGGGTACCCGGCTCGGCGATCGGCCGCCGCTGGAACGGCAGCCGGCGGAGTTCTTTTCGTTCGAGGACGGGGCCACGGATCACCACACACCAACCCTTCGACTGAGTACGTTCAGCAATCTGGCCGCCAGGTCCGGCGCCAGCGGCTTGGGATCGCGCCACCGGTTGGCGTGCGCGGTCAGCAGTCGCCGCTGCCGGTCGGTGACCGCGGCCTCCATCAGCAGGGCGACCAGGGCCGGACGCAGCGCCGGGGCCTCCTCGGCCGCCTGCGCCCACCTGCGCAGCACGTTGTGCACGGCGGTGTCCACACCGGGGGCGACCAGCGCCCGCCCCCAGAGCCGGGCGACGATCCGCCCGGCCTCGGACCGGCCCTCCGCCGGGACGACGCCGTCGTCCGGGACCGTCACCGGCTGCCCGCCCTCGCCGGCCAGCCAGAGCAGGGTCGGCCAGGCCACGTCGCCGTCCGGGGTCTGCTGGTTGGTCCAGAGCGTGGCGGCGACTTCGAGGAAGCCCACCACGCCCGCGTAGAGCCGGCCCGAACGACTCTCCATCGACCAGGTCTCCAGCAGGCGGAGCAGTTCGGTCTGCCGGTCGAGCGTCGCCTCGGCCATCAGCTCGGCGATGCTGTCCCCGATGGCGAGCTGGAGCGGCGTCTCGGCGCCGTCGGCCAACTCGGCGAGGTGCTCGTCGGGGCCGCCGTCCAGCACCGCCCCGACGCTGGCGCCCAGCGCCCGGGCGGCCGACAGCCGGAGCGCGAGACCGTCCCGGTCCGCCCAGTCCAGCACCAGCCGGATGACCCGGCTCGCCGTCGCCGGGTCCCGGGCGGGCAGCGCGAGGGCGGCCACCGCCCACTCCCGTTCGTTGCCCCGGCCACTGCCGGCCCACGGCGTCACGATGTCCCGGCGGATGGTGTCGAAGGCGAACTGGCTCAGGTAGCCGATCGCCGTCGCCGCCCGGATCCCGACCGCACCCTCCACGTCGCCGGCGACCCGGCGCAGCCAGTCCAGCAGCAGAGCCCGGTCGTAGTAGTGCTCGTGCCACAGGTGGTGCAGCAACCGGGCCGGATAGTTCGGGTCGACGAAGGAGACGACCTCCAGCTCCGCCCAGCCGTACCGGGTGCGGCGTACCTCGGTGTCGATCCGGGCCCGGGCCGCCCGCAGCCGGTTGCGCCGGGTCTGCCGGGACCGTGGCGGCGCCTGGCCGTTGCCGGCCTCGTCCTCCCGCCACGCCTGTTCCAGCAGGGTGGCGGCCCGGGAGACCGCGTCGAAGGACATCCGGTCCAGTACGGCGATCGCGACGACCAGCGCCCGCTCGTCGAAGCTGCCGAGTTCGTCGTACCAGTCCTCGACGTCCTGGCGGGAACGGTCCTCGAACCGCGCCATGGCGTCCGCCACGGTGCCCGTACCCGAGGCCACCTCGGCGAGGTCCTTCGCCAGTTCCACCAGCTGCGGCGCGTCGAACGACTCCGGTGCGATGTCGGCCAGCCGGGTACCGACGTTCTCGTCCGCCAACAGCCGTTCCGCCTCGGCATCCGAACCGAGCAGTTCCGCCAGGTGGCTGGTGACCAGCTCCAGCGCCGCGGGCGGTGCGGCGATCTTCCGGGCGAGCCGGTCGACCGCGTGGTCGGCAGCGCGCGCCGAGTCGTCGACGATCACCACCAGTCTGCCCCGGCGCCGAGTCAGCCGCTCCTCCAGCATCGGCAGCTCCCGGGCGTACAGGGTGCCGAGCTGGTTCCTGCTCAGCCGTTCGATGACGAAGCCGCACCCCTCGGGCAGGTCCTCGATCGGCAGTGCGGCGAGCGCGTCGGCGAACCGCAGTTCGTGCACGGTCTCCATCTCGGAGAGCAGCCGGACGGCGGTCGTCGTACTGCCCCAGCGCCGACGCGCCCTGATCAGCAGTACCGGGCTGTCCTCCAGGGCCTCGGCGAGGTCGACGTAGCCGTCCGGCGAGACGTACACCCGGGCCGTACCGGCGACGAACCCGGCGGTGAAGGTGCGCAGTACCGCCCTGGACCGGTCCGCGCCGGTCCGACTGTCCCCGCCGGTGATCGGGCCGCTGAAGGTGTGCCCGTCGCCGACGACGATGACGCCGGAGGAGCGGCTGCCGAAGGAACTGAGCGCCGCCGCCAGGGTGTTGCGGATCTCCTGCTGCTGCCAGGTCCGCTCCTCGTCGCCGGCCCCCTCGCCCGGCGACTTCGCCGCCGACCTGGCGCCGCCGAGGCTCGCGGCGAGCCCCTCGGCGGCGTCGCCGGCAGACCCGGTGGCGTCGCTCGCGGACTTCGGGTCCGCGCCGGATCCACCGGGCGTACCGGCCGGGCCGGGCGACCGGCCTTCCTGGGCTGGCGCCCCGGACGCCTTGCCGGAGACGTCCGGGGCAGTCTGTGAGGGTTTCGCGGGCCGTTCGGCCTGCTCAGCCATTGCTGTCCCCGCCGGTGATCGGCCCGTTGAAGACCTGACCGTCCCCGGTGATGTGCACGGCGCTGTGCCGGCCGTTCGCCGGTGCCGCCGGAGCCGCCTGGCCGGGTGCGGCGGCGGTGCCGGCCGCGCCGCCCGGACCCGAGCCGACGCGCGGCACGATCCGGCCCAGTTCGTCGACCAGCCGCTGGAGGTCGCCCAGCAGGTTGCGGGTGTGCAGCGGCAGGAACTGACGGCGGGCCAGTCGCCTGATGTCGTGCGGCAGTTCCTCCTCGGTCGGCATCCGCCCCCCGTCGAGCAGTACGGGAATGACTCGGATGTCCCGCTTGAGCGCCCGGCGGATCTCCCGCCGCACGTAGTCCTTCGGATGGTCGATCCGACGGTTTCCGGAGTCGTCCGCGAGGGTGAGCCATCGGGGGCCGATAAGCGCGAGCAACACCGTACTGCGCTTCAGGTGGTACCAGATCTCGGGCGGGAAATCGAGACCCGGTTCGAGTGAACGGGAATCCCGGAAAACGCGGTCGTCGCCAAATTCCCTGCGGAGCCTCTCGTCGATCACCGGTGCGGCGAACGTTTCGTCACCGGTTCGATAGTTGATGAAGATCCCGGTCATCGGGTCGCCTTTCGGCAGAAGCGGTCGGGAACGTCGCGCCTATTGCCGATGGATGCACGCAACTGCGCGTCGTCATGCACAACTAGCGGACCGACGCCGTCCGCCGCATTTCAGACTGGCAGTGCGGCATGGGACTAGCAATACGTTGTCCTCACCCTTGTGGACGGACAACGGCGAACGAGCGGAAGCGGACGTGGCCGGGACGACCCGGCCACGAACCGGTCGGCAGGGGCGACCTCTCCGCCGTATTACAACCGGTAGTCCGAAGGTGGCTGATTGTCTCTGCGAAGGACGTCCAGAAGGAGCGGCATGGCCTCGTTGACCGCACCTTCGGTACGCCAGCGCCGCAACGTTCGGCTGAGGTGCCGCAGGTCGTGCCGGACAGTCGCGGAGTCGACAGTAGAGGCCTGCTCCAGCACCGACCGGAGGACCTCGCAGGCCCGTTCGAGTTCCCCGCTGTTGGCGAGCGCGAGTGCGAGGCGGGCACCGTACCGGGAGCGGGTCCGGTGCATGGTGGCGGGGAGCCGGTCGAGTTCGGCACCGAGGATCTCGGCGGACTCGGCCGGTCGCCCGAGGTCGAACAGGCACCAGCCGGTGGTGAAGGCGACCGGGTCGCGCATGGTGAGGCTGCCCAGCGCCGGTTCGGCACTCGTCTCGCCGGCCGCGTGCGTCATCAGCGTCGCCGCCCGGTCGAGCGCCTGACGACAGGCGCGATCGTCACCGGCGAGGGCGTACCCCTGGGCGGCGCGCTGGGCGGCGAAGGCGGCGACCCGGCTGCTGGACGCCCGCTGCTCCGCCTGCTCGGCGAGGGCCACCACCGAGCGGGAGTCGTCCCGGTAGAGCGCCAGCTCCGCCCGGCGGACCAGGGCGTAGGTGGGCAGTTCGTGGTCCCCGCCGCTCGTGGCGAGGTCGACGGCGCGCTGGGTCCACCACCACGCCGCACCCTCGTCGCCCTGCTCCTGGGCCATCCAGCCGGTGTATTCCGCGAACCGGGCCGCCAGGCGCAGCGCGGCGACCCGGGTCTCGCCCCGCGCCTCGGCGGCGAGTGCCCGGATGCTGTTGGTGGCCCCGACCAGCATGTGAATCATCGTCGCCGGGTCGACGCCCTGGCCGAGCAGACGCATCTGGTCGAGCCAGGTCCGGAAGGTCGGCAGGGCGAAATCCGCCGCCTGCGGGCGCCCCCGTGCCGGAATAATCGCCCAACTCATCATGGAGGCTGCGGCGGTCAACACCGTACGCCGGTCGAAAGCCGTGAATTCACCACTGCCGTCCGCATTCATCCGCATCACCCAGACCTCGCTCGGAGTCGCTGTCTCCGGCGGCGGATCGTACGACGGTGCGTCGACCAGACGGGCGAGGGCACCATCGGCATTCAGTTCCTGATCGCATCGACGTGCCAGGTCCACACTGGGCCGTTTGACGCCCGACTCGATCTTGCTCAGATGGCTCTTGCTGTAGTTGATCCGTCCGGCCAACTCCGTGAGGGTGAATCCCTGCCCGGTTCGCCGCCGGCGGAGTTCTCCGGCGAACGTTATCGGACCAGGCACCTCGCCCACCATGGCCACCACCGCGTTTCCATTGTCCGGCCCGAAAGGATGTGGACAACACTATCTGCCGAGCACAAACGTCGCCGCCCACGAAGGCGACGTCTGTTCACACCACCGATGTGGATCTCCGCTACTGTGGATCTCCGCTACTGTGATGACACCCCGGACCGGCGCACCAGGTGGAGCGTGCCGGCGACCCTCAGGAGGCGTACTTGGCGGACGAGGACGAACTCCGGCTGCGCCACCTCGCCGACGTGCAGGCGACGATCGCCCGGATGTCCCAGCACTCGTTCGTGATCCGGGGCTGGTCCGTCACGCTGGTCTCCATCGTCTTCACCGTGCTCGGCACACAGGGCCAGAACCTGCGCCTGCTCGCGGTGGTGGCACTGGCGCCCGCCGTGATCTTCTGGGGACTGGACGCCTACTACCTACGCCAGGAGCGCCTCTTCCGGCGGCTGCACGCGGCGGTCGCCCGCCGGCTGCTCGACGGTGCCGAGGCGCCCGACGTACGGCCGCTGGAGATGGGCGTGGCGCACTACCGGGACGAGGTGCCGGGATACTGGCGTACCCTCGTCGCCCCGCACGTGCTGGCGATCCCGGCGACCCTGATCGTGCTGACCCTGGGCTACACGCTGCTGCTCGACTGATCCGCCCGACGCGGCGTCCCGGCCGGCCGGGTACGGCGCACGATCCGGGGGTTCGGCGCACGAGCCGACGGTACGGGTCACCAGACCCCGACGGCGTCCTCGCCGACGCCGAGCCGGATCTCCGCCCGGACCGCCACACCGTCCTGACCCAGCACCGCGCCGCACCGCCGCAGCAGGTTCAGCGCCGGCAGGTTGTCCGCCCGCGTCTCGGCCACCACCCGCCGGGCGCCGGCCTCGACCGCCTCGGCGAGCAGCAGCCGCAGTGCGATCAGCCCGATCCCCTGCCCCCGGCTGGACTTGCCGAGCCATATCCCGGTCTCCAGGGTGCCCGGCTCGGCGTGCCGGCCCAGCCGGGCCATCCCCACCACGTCACCGTCCTGGACGATCGCGTACATCAGGCTGCCGGTCGGCCCGCCCAGGCCGCCGAAGTTCGCCCGGTGGAACTCCCGGAACGCGTCGCGCCGGGCCTGCGACCAGCCGGCGGGAGCCTCGACCGGCGGCATCACCTCGTCCGGTTCGGTCTCGGCGACCGCCACCGACAGCAGCGGTTCGAGATTCTGCTCGTCTACCGGCGTCAGCCGTATCTCACGGGTCACGAACCCGATGTTTCTCGCCGCGTCGCCGCCGCGTCCACTGGTTTGGCAGACCCGCTCCGTTCGGACCACCCCGACCCGACCGGGCGACCCCCTCACCGACTGGCTGGTCGTGCCGCCCACGGCGCCGGCCGGCCGACCCGCACCATTTCGGACATCGGGCACGGAATCGGAAGGGCGGACGGATCAGTGCCGCTCCGGTCAGGACGCGCCGACGACCGCCGCCACCGGCTCCGGCAGCGGGTACGGCCGTTCGGCCGGGAGCAGCGCGGCGGCCGCGTCCCGCTCGCCGGCCCGCAGGTGCGCCCGGATCGCCCGCGCGGTCGCGGTGACGTCGCTAAGGCCGACGATCCACTCGTCGACGTACCGGGCGACGGCCGGGCCGCTCAGCCCGACCTGGAGGGACCGGTACGGCAGCGGTGTCAGCTCCAGCGAGCGCTCCGGATCCCACTGCACGCGTACCGGGCTGGTTTTGAGGAGCGCGGCCCAGTCCGCCCGGCTCGGGTACCGGTCCGGGTCGTAGTGGCTCAGGCAGGCGTGGCCCAGCGCCCACTCGAAACCCTCCCGGGTGATCTCGACCGCGAGTACCCGCTCCTGACCGGGCTTCTCCGCCCAGCCGCAGCGGTACATCATCCACCGGAAGGACGGCTTGATCCAGGTCATCCGCTCCCGCTTGAACGGGGCCACGAACCGGCCGGCAAGCAGCGCCGGCTCGGCGATCGACGGCGGGTACGCCTGGTAGACCGTGATCGTCTCGTCGGTGAAGCCGGCCCGGACCTGCCGCTGTGGAATCGACACGACGCCGATCGTCGCCGTACCCGAGGCCGGCCGCCACCCGGTTTCACCCGGCACCCGCGCCGCCGAGCCGGTGCCCGACCCGGACCGGCGCTCAGTCCTCGAACTCGCAGAGTACGGCGGTCGCGTCGTCGTGCCGCTTGAAGCCGCTGCGGCGCTGGCCGTCACCGGCCTCGACCAGCCGGACCCGGCGGATCAGCTCGCCCGGCCCGGCCTCGCTGAGCAGGTCGAGCAGGCCACGCCAGTCGAAGAGCCCGAACTGCTCGACCGCGACCGAGGCCCCGTCGGTGAGCAGCGCGGCCCGGCGGACCCGCTCCGGACCGTGCAGCGGCAGGCTCCCGGCGACCGCGTGGTACGCCGCGTCCGGGTTGGCGGCGGCCACCCAGTAGCCGTGGGTCCGGTTCATCTGCTCCCGCTGCAACGCCACCGCCCGGCGGAACCGGGTCGCCGGGTCCGGCTCACCGCCGACCCGGGCCAGCTCCGCCTTCTGCCGCAGGTCGGCCATTGCCGTCCGCAACCGCTCGTCGGAGATCACCTGGACCCGCGCGCCGAGGTCGAGCACGAGTGGGCTGTCGCAGAGCACCAGGTAGTCGACGTGATCGGCACCGTGCCGCAGCAGGCAGACCGTCGCCGACGGGGTGCCGGGATGGTCGAGGTCGCAGGCGCCGCCGTGGTCGGCGCGTACCGCCAGGATCGCGGCGGCGAGGTTGCCGGTCAGCGCGGCGGCGGGCCGGTCGGCGGCGGCGAGCCCGAGCCGCGCCGCGAGCCGCCGGACGTACCAGCCCGGTCCGTGTACGCAGCCGGTGTCGAAGCCGTCCGGCACCGTCGCCCCGTCGAGTACGCCGACCAGGTCCCCGTACCGGAAGACGTGGTCCTCGTTCTCCAGCCGCCCCGGCGCGGGTGCCGAGGCCGACCGGACCAGCATCATCGGACCGGCTCCGGCCGGCCCCGGTCTGGCGGTGTCATCGGCGGCCTGACGGTGTCATCGGCGGCTCCCGGCGGTACGACGGGTGGTTCTCCCCTCCTGTCTACCGTGCGGCGACGCCCGCCCCGGCGGGAATCGACGGGTCGGCGGGCAGTTCGACCCGCCCGCCCCGTCGCGCCGGGTCCGGTGGCAGGCAGCCGGCGTAACACCCGGTGCCGGATCCGTGGACTCATCCGGGAAACTCGCCGACCAGCGACGATTACCGACGGTAGCGTCGGTACCGAGGGCTTGACGCGAGGGGGGACGCAGATGTTGGAACACCTGCACCGGATGGGCCTGCGGGCCGAACACATGTACATGGCGGGAGCGGCCAGCATCGGGCTGTCGTTCCTGAGCTGGTGCCTGTCGAAGCAGATGGAGAGCGCCGGTATCGACCGCGCCGACCGCTGGGGCATCTTCATCGGCGAGTGGGCGCCGACCTTCATCGCGCTCGGCAACGGGCTGCGTACCTACGAGAAGTAGTCCGGCGCGGCGGCGCCGCCTCCGTGGCGGGGCGGGTCAGCGGCGGCGGTTGCGGCTGCGGGCCGCGCGCAGCCGCCGGAGCCGGGCGACCAGCATCGGCTCGGCCTCCAGCGCGGCCGGATTGTCCAGCAGCCCGTTGAGGATCTGGTAGTAACGGGTGGCGGAGAGGTCGAAGGCGTCCCGGATCGCCTGCTCCTTGGC
The DNA here is from genome assembly GCF_003030345.1 of Plantactinospora sp. BC1. Lineage (NCBI taxonomy): Bacteria > Bacillati > Actinomycetota > Actinomycetes > Micromonosporales > Micromonosporaceae > Plantactinospora > Plantactinospora sp. BC1. The sequence continues at coordinate 2,575,491 of NZ_CP028158.1, read as the reverse complement.
GCCGGCATGCTTCCACCAGCGCCGCTCGAAGGCGAGGATCTCACGCTCCCGCTCGGACAGTGCCGGGTCGGCCGGCGGCGCCGGGGCGGGAATCCCGGGTACCTCCGGCGCCTCGGCACCGGGCGCGGACCGTGGCTGCGGGACGTGGGCGACCTCGGCGTGCCCGGCGGCGTCGTCCGCCTCAGTGTGCCCGGCAACGTCGCCCGCCTCAGCCTGCCCGACGGCGTCGTCCGCCTCGTCGTCGGCCGGAGCAGAGGCGTTCCGCATGGCGCTCCTCCGGGGGTAGAACAGGGCACGACCTGGGGCTCACCAGCCTACCGACGCCCGGCCGGGACCGCACCGGTCGGCACGGGCGACAACCGTCACCCCCGACCGGCCCCCGACCGGCCCCCGGCCGCAGCGCCGCACCGCTGTTCGACACCCCTTTCGAGGGCGGGCCGCCGGGGGCGGCGCCCCCGGCCGCCGCCCCCGACCCCCGTCACCCGCCGCCGTGCCGGGTCAGGTGATGTCCCGCCGCCGCATCGACCAGATCGCCCCGCCGAGCACGACCAGCAGCCCGACGGCGAGCAGCACCGACGAGTTCTGCCAGGTGATGTCCTTGGTCAGCGGTTCACACTCGCCGCTGAACGACGCCTGGCAGGCGTCCCAGTTCTTCAGCGTGACCTTCTTGTCCATCCAGGCCAGCAGGTACGTCGGCAGCAGCCAGCTCTCGATGAACCTGACCTGGGCCATCGCGAGTACGACGCCGAGGCCGAACTGCCCGACCACCATCACCCCGAGCACCCCGCCGAGCGCCAGCGCGGTGTGCCGGCCGAGCGAGGCCAGGCCGAAGCCGAGCACCCCGGCCACCAGGATCAGGGTGAGCCCGCGCAGCCCGGTCAGCCCGAACGACTCCCAGGTCCCGGGGGTCATCCCGGAGGTGCTGCCCCGGAAGCTGCCGGTCGCCCAGAACGCCGCCGTCCAGAGTGCGCCGGCCAGCACGGTCACGCCGAACAGCGCGGAGAGCAGCGCGGCCAGCTTGGTGAGGAGTACCCGGATCCGCTGCGGTCGCCAGAGCAGCAGGTTCATCATCCCGCCGGTACTCCACTCGGCGCCCACGAACGAGGCGCCCCCGACGAACGCCACCAGCGCGAGTACGGCGGTGAGCGTGGTGATGGTGGCGGCGAACTCCTCACGGAAGTCGAAGGTGGCCGGCAGGTGCCAGTCGCCCTGGAACGCCTCCCGGGGCGGCGGCTGGATGCTCGCGCAGTCCTCCGGGAAGCCCTCCTTGGCGGCGGTACCGGCCGCCTTCGCCCGCTCGCAGTTCTCCCGGTACTGCTCGGTCATCGCGACGTTCTGCTGGTAGTCCCGGTCCGCCGCGCGTTCCGCCGCGGCGACCTGGGTCGGGCCGATCTTCTGGTTGGTGAAGAACATCCCGACCGCGACGGCGACCAGCACCAGCAGCCCGGCCAGGGTCAGGTAGCGGACGAACCGCCGCTTGGCGAGCCGGCGCAGTTCCGTGGTGTAGAGGTTCACACTCCCCACCCCCCGTTCGCCCGGGAGTCGGTCCCGGCGGTGCCGTCGACCACCACGGACTGGTCGACCTGGCGGTGCTGACCCGGCACCGGCGCGGTGGCGGTCAACTCCAGGAAGACGCTCTCCAGGTCGACGGTGATCGGAGCCAGTTCGCTGACGTAGAGGTCGGCGGCGGCGAGGGTACGGGTGACGGTGGCCGGCTTGTCCACCTCGTACACCAGCAGGTGGTCGTCGTGCGGGGTGACCCGCGCGCCACTCCGGCGCAGCACGTCGACGGCGGCCGGCAGGTCGGTCACCGCCTCCAGCCGGACCCGCAGCCCGCCGCCGGAGTGCTCGGCCAGCACCTCGGCGACCGGGCCGGCGGCGACCCGGCGGCCCAGCGAGATGATGGTGACGGAGTCGCAGATCAGCTGCACCTCGCCGAGGATGTGACTGGAGACCACCACGGTCATGCCGGAGGCGGCGAGGTCGCGCATCAGGCTGCGCATCTCCCGGATGCCGCCCGGGTCGAGCCCGTTGGCCGGCTCGTCGAGGATCAGCAGCTTCGGGTTCTTCAGCAGGGCGGAGGCGACCGCGAGCCGCTGCTTCATGCCCAGCGAGTAGGTCTTGACCCGGTCCTTGGCCCGCTCCCGCAGCCCGACCAGCTCCAACACCTCCATCACCCGGGTCTGCGGCACGCCGCCGGCCCCGGCCAGCAGCGAGAGGGTGTCCCGGGCGGAGAAGTGCGGAAAGAACTGCGGACTCTCGACGATCGCGCCGACCCGGCCGGCGACCGAGGGCAGCGCCGCCGGCACCTCCTGGCCGAGGATCGCCATCCGGCCGCCGTTGGGCCGGATCAGCCCGAGCAGCGTACGCAGCGTGGTCGTCTTGCCCGAACCGTTGGGGCCGAGGAACCCGTGCACCTGGCCGGCCTCGACCCGCATGTCGAAGCCGTCCAACGCCTGCCGGGTGCCCCGACGTCTGCTCCGGTAGGTCTTGCGCAGACCTTCGATCTCCAGTACGGCAGCCATTTCGGCCTCTCTGGTCGTGTCCGGCATCACTCACGTCCGGTAACGACCGACACCGTACCATCGCTTTGCACGCTACCGCGCTATACACGCTACTTCGGTCAGAGAAGTGCTCCCTGCCGGCGCGCCGCCCGCTCCCGGGCATCCGCCGACCGCCCCCACCGGGTACGCGGCCACGGCTTCAGTACGGAGAGGATGGTGGCCACCCAGAGCGCGACCGTGAACGCGGCCAGACACGCCGTCAGGGCCACCCCGGTGGACCCCGGCACGGCGGCCGGATCGACCGTACGCAGCGCCAACTCGTCGGCGAGCGCACTCTCCACCGTCCCGGCGACCAGCGGGATGCTCACCGAGATGGCGAACTTGACCAGCACCCACCAGTGCCGGACCAGACCCCACTTCGTACCGAGCGAGACCACCAGGCCGGTGATGATGGCGAGGAACATCGACGGGATCGCCGCCGCCAGGTCGACGACGTGCAGCACCTCGTACGCGCCGTGCCGGAGCGCGTGCGAGTCGGCGGCGCTGCCGACGATCGCCAGTACGGTCATCGTGAGCGCCACGCCGAGCCAGCCGACGCTGAAGCCGACGTGCAGGACCAGCCAGACCTTCCGGGTCCGGGGCGACATCCGGGGAAACCTCGGCCGGCTCACCGCCAGGATCGTCAGCGACAGCGGGATGCCGAGCAGCGCGACCGGGGCCGGGATGCCGAAGACGAACTGCGCCAACGCCATCACCAGGTGCAGCACGATGGTGACCCGGCGACCCCGCTCCGGTCCCCGCAGCGCGGCGGCCACCGACAGCAGCGCCGCCACCGGATAGCCGACCAGGGCCGCCGCCCGGAGCACGGCGACGTCGGAGCCGCCGAGCAGCGACCCGACGGTCAGTACGGCGAAACCGGCGAAGACCCAGTGCAGCACGGTGACCGGTGCCGGCCGGGACCGGCCGGAGGCGGGGCCGGTGGACTCGGGTCGGATATCGAGAGACATGCCCCCGACGCTAGGTACGGCGGAGCCGGCCGCCATCGGCCGAGATGAGTCACCTCGCCGGCCGATGGTCGCCCGGTCCGACCGCCGAGTGCTACCAACGGATGAATCCAACGGCCGAGGCGCACCGCAGCAGAGCTGCATAGACTTCCCCGGCATGGGTCCCCGCCAGCGTCGCGCCGTGGACCTGCTCTTCGCCTCGGTCTGCGTACTGGCCGGCGTCTGGGACGGGTTCCAGTCCGGGCTGTTCGAGGGCTCCCCGATCGTCGACCACCGCGCCCCGCTGGCCGTCAACGCGACCCTCGGAGTGCTCACCGGGCTCGCCGTACTGGTCCGGCGCGACCGCCCCCTGCTGCTGTACGCCTCCGCGCTGCTCTGCTGGACCGTCGTCGGGGCGTACCCGGCGACGATTCTGGCGCAGTACTCCCTCGGCGCCCACCTCCGCTCGGCCCGGCTGCGGGTCGCGCTCACCGCCGTCATGGTGGCCGCGGTGGCCTGGCCGATCTGGCGGTCCAACGGCGGCGACGCGGGCGCCCCGCTCAGCGTCGCGCTCTGCATCCTGCCGGTGCTGGTCGGGCTCTACCTGTCGTCCCGGCGGGAGGTGCTGGCGAACCTGGAGGAACGCGCCCGGCGCAACGAGCGGGAGGAGCGGCTCCGGATCGACCAGGCCCGGGCCGAGGAGCGGGCCCAGATCGCCCGGGACATGCACGACGTGGTCACCCACCGGGTGGCGCTGATGGTGCTGCACGCCACCGCGCTGGAGTCGGCGCAGGGGCGGGACGCGGTGCGCATCGCCGGCCGGATCCAGGGCATCGGCCGGGAGGCGCTGGCCGAGCTGCGTACCCTGGTCGGCGTGCTGCGGGACGGCGCCGCCGTGCCGCTGCACCCGCAGCCCGGCCTCGACGACCTGGCCGAGTTGGTGGCCGCGTCCCGGGCGCTCGGGCACGCGGTCGAACTCCGCGTCGAGGCCGGGCTCACCGCCCCGGCCCTGGTGCAGCACGCGGTCTACCGGGTGGTGCAGGAGGCGCTGACCAACGTGCACAAGCACGCGTACGACGCCCGCACCACGGTGGCGCTCGGCTCGGACGACGACGGACTCTGGCTGGTGGTCCGGGACGACGGCGGCACCAGCGCGCCGGCCGTGGCGCCGGGCGGCGGGCACGGGCTGCTCGGCATCGCCGAACGCGTCCGGCTGGTCGGCGGCACCCTGGAGACCCGTCGACTCGCCGACGGCGGCTTCGAGGTCTCGGCCCGGCTGCCGCTGCCCGGCCCGGACCTGGCGGCACATCTGGAGGGCAGCGCGTGATCCGGCTGCTGGTGGTGGACGACGAGTGGATGGTCCGGGCGATGCTCCGGACCATCATGGACGCCTACGACGACATCGAGGTGGTCGGCGAGGCCGGCGACGGGGACGAGGCGGTACGCCAGGCGCGCGACCTGCGCCCCGACGTCGTACTGATGGACATCCGGATGCCCCGCGCCGACGGGCTCGACGCGACCGCCGCGCTGGCCCGGTTCGCGGTGCCGCCGAAGGTGGTCGTGCTGACCACCTTCGACCTCGACGAGTACGTGGCGACGGCGCTCCGGCACGGCGCGGTCGGCTTCCTGCTCAAGGACGCCACCGCCGACCAGATGGCCGCCGCGGTCCGCAGTGCCGCCGCCGGTGACGCGATGCTCTCGCCGCAGGTCACCCGCAGGTTGCTGCACCGGTTCGCCGAGCCGGCCGACCCTGGCCGCCAGCACGCCCTCCGCCGGCTCGACGTGCTGACCGGCAAGGAGCGGGAGGTACTGGTCGCGCTCGGCGAGGGACTGACCAACAGCGACATCGGCCGGCGGCTCCACCTCAGCGAGGCCACCGTGAAGAGCCACGTGAGTCGGCTCCTCGCCAAGCTCCAGCTCAGCAACCGGGTGCAGGCGGCGATCCTGGCGCACCGCGCCGGCCTGGTCCGCTGAACCGGCCGGTGCGTCCGGTCGGGGTGCGTCCGGTCAGAAGGTGCTGATGTCGAAGCGGGTGGCCCGGGCGGTCACCGGCCCCCGGCCGAGCTCGTTGCCGTCGATGTCGAGGGCCCGGTAGCTGCCCCGGCTGGTCAGCGTGTCACCGCGTACCTCGGCGTGGTGCAGCGCCCGGACCTCGCCGTTGTAGCGCGGCGGCATCCCCTTCAGGTCCTCGGGCAGCACCTGCCAGAGGGTGAACGTGACGGTACGCCGCCCGGTGGCCTCCCAGCGCCCGGTGGCGATGTGGATCCCCTGGGCGAAGGAGAGGAAGAAGCCGCCCGGCAGAAAGGTGAAGAGTGCCACCTCCTGCTCGTGCGGGAGCGTGACGACACCACGCCAGGTACCCGCGACCGGGCTGTCCGGCCCGCGACGCCCGGATGCGGACGCCTCGGCAGCCCCGCCCGCGCCCACCGCCACCCCGCTCGCGGTCACCGCCGCGCCGATCGCCATCGCACCGGCACCGGCGGCACGCCGCAGGAACCGCCGCCGGTCGTCGTCTCCGGTCATCGGAAACACCTCACCCTCGCTCACCCGGATTGGCCGAGCCGACCGTACGGCGATGCCGGGTTCGTCCACATCGCCCGTTGGTGGTCGGAGCCGCCCTCCCGGCCCACCCTTCGACTGAGTCGTCCGGCTGAATCTGGCGACGTCGTGCGGCTGAGTCGTCCGGCTGAGTCGTCCGGCCTACCGGGTCTCCGCCCGCCACAGCTCCCAGGCCAGCCAGGCCGAGCCGATCCCGACGAGTACGCCGTGCGCGATCCGTACCTCGGCGGGGGTGAAGAACTGCGGCAGGAAGAGGGCGAAGCCCAGCGCGAACGGGATCCCGCCGTACCGGGTCAGCCTGCCCGACCGCCAGACCGCGATCGCGGCCAGCACCGCGCCGACGCCCAGGGCGAGCAGTCCGATCACGAAGGTGGTGCTCGCGGCCGGGCCGAAGCGTACGGCCTCGACCACGGCGAGCAGGTCGAACCGCTGACCGTCGGCGGCTGCCCGGGCGAGGGCGTGCAGGCCGAAGTCCTCGGCGCCGTAGTACGGCAGGACCAGCCCGGCGCCGACCCACCCGGTCAGCAGCGCGGCGACGGCGGGCCGGGCGCCCGGAGTGCCGTCGACCGCCCGGCGCAGCGCGAGGAGCCCGAGCGGCAGCAGGATGAAGCCGATCATGGCGAACAGGTGCGAGGCGACCCAGGCGGCGGAACCCATCGCCGCGATCGCCCCGGCGGGGGTGGACTCGTCGTCCCAGGGCCGGCTGGCCGGATAGAGGACGAAGAGCACGCCGGTGGCGGCGAACAGAACCGCACCGGCCCGGGTACGGACGGCGGCCGGCGCCGGGGGTACGACAGCATTAGGATGCTTCATAGCTCACTAGCTAATGAGATTAGCCGTACCGTGTCAAGCGGCCGGAAGAGCGGTACCGCCTCGATGGGTCACGCGCAGACGACGTTGACGCCCGCGTCCCGGAACGCCTGGAGGGTCGCCGGGTCGGCGCCGGAGTCGGTGACCAGGGTCTCGACCCGCTCGATCGGGCAGATCCGGGCGAAGGCGTGCCCGCCCAGCTTGGACGAGTCGGCGATGATCACGACCCGCTTGGCCCGGGCCACCATCAGGTTGTTCATCGACGCCTCGCCCTCGTGGTGCGCCGCCGCGCCGAGCTGCACGTCGATGGCGTCAACCCCGAGCAGCGCCACGTCCAGGGTGACCTCGCGGAGCAGCGCGCCGCCGAGCGGGCCGACCAGCTCGAAGGACTGCGGCCGGACCACCCCGCCGGCCACCACGATCTTCATCCTGGACCGGACCAGCAGCTCGTTGGCGATGTTCAGCGCGTTGGTCACCACGGTCAACTGGGCACCGTCGGCGCTGCTGTTCAGGTCCGGCCGTACGGCCAGCCCCCGGGCCACCTCGGTGGTGGTGGTACCGCCGTTGAGCCCGACCACCATGCCCGGGGCGACCAGGGCTGCGGCGGCGGCGCCGATCCGCTGCTTCTCGGCCGAGTGCTTGGCGGTCTTGTAGCGCAGCGGGAGGTCGTACGAGACGCCGTTGGCGACCGCCCCACCCCGGGTACGCGTGATCATCTGCTGTTGGGCGAGCTGGTCGAAGTCACGCCGGATGGTCGCCTGCGAGACGTCCAGCCGGGCGGCGGCGTCCTCCACGCTGACCCGACCGGTGTCGGTCAGCAGTTCGAGCAGCGCGTTCCATCTCGCATAGCGGTCCACCTCGGGCCTCCAGCTTCGTCGCGGAGATTCCGTGCACAATAGTGCGCGAAACGCGCAGCCGCAAAACTTTGTTCTGCGCAAAGCTGCGCGCGGTTGCCACGACCGATGTCTTTCGCGCAGAATGACGCGCGAAAGATCGTCAAACCGAGCCGTATTGCGCAGGCCGGTCCGCCGTCACATGGCGCCGCCCCGCCGGTGCGGTCTCCCGCCCGCGAGGAGCTGCGATGGGCCACGTCGACGCGGAGATCGCCAGCCAACCCGAGTGCTGGCGACAGGCCGCCACCCAGGCCGCCGACTCGACCGCCGCACTGCCCCGGCCCGGCGAACGGGTCGCCGTGGTCGGCTGCGGCACCTCCTGGTTCATGGCGATGGCCTACGCCAGCCTGCGCGAGCGCGCCGGACACGGCGAGACCGACGCCTTCCAGGCCTCCGAGTTCCCGCTCGACCGCCGGTACGACCGGGTCCTGGCGATCACCCGCTCCGGCACCACCACCGAGGTGCTGGACGTCCTCGCCGCGCTGCGCGGGCGCCGGCCGAGCACCGTGATCGTCGGAGATCCGGACTCCCCGGCCACGGAACTCGCCGAGCAGAGCATCGCGCTGCCCTTCGCCGATGAGCGCTCCGTGGTGCAGACCCGGTTCGCCACCAGCGCCCTGGCCCTGCTCCGGGCCCACCTCGGCACCGGCATCACCGCGCTGGCCGCCGACGCCGAGGTCGCGGTACGCGCCCCGCTGCCGTTCGACCCCGCCCGGGTCGAGCAGATCACCTTCCTCGGCCGGGGCTGGACGGTCGGGATCGCCCACGAGGCGGCGCTCAAGTGCCGCGAGGCGGCCGGTGCCTGGGCCGAGGCGTACCCGGCGATGGACTACCGGCACGGCCCGATCTCGATCGCCGGACCGGGCCGGCTGGTCTGGGCGTTCGGCGAGGTCCCCGACGGGCTGGCCGAGGACATCGCGGCCACCGGGGCGGCGTTCGTGCACAGCCGGACCAGCAACGTGCACGCCGTGATCGGCGGCTGGGCGGCGGGCCGGCCGCCGCTGGACCCGATGGCCGACCTGATCCTGGCCCAGCGCTTCGCGGTCGCCCTGGCCGAGGGGCGCGGCCTCGACCCGGACGCGCCCCGGCACCTGCGCCGGTCCGTGGTGCTCGCGTGACCGACCCCGCCGTGCCGGCGACCACCGGCGCCGGCACACCGACCGGTGGCAACGGCCAGGACGGGAGTGTGGTCGTCGCGCTCGACGTCGGCGGGACCGGGATGAAGTGCGCCCTGGTCCGGACCGACGGCCGGGTCGCGCACACCGAACGGCACCACACCCTGGCCGAGCACGGTCCGGCGGCCGTGGTGGAGCGCATCCTCGACGTCGCCGAGGGGCTCGCCGGAAAGGCGCGGGCCGACGGGCTGACCCCGCTCGCGGTCGGGCTCGCCGTGCCCGGGGTGGTCGACGAGGCCACCGGCCGGGCGGTCTGGTCGGCGAACCTGGGCTTCCGGGACGTACCCCTGCGGGAGCTGGTCACCGCGCGGCTCGGCCTGCCCTCGGCGCTCGGCCACGACGTGCGCTCCGGCGGCCTCGCCGAGGCCCGGCTCGGCGCCGGACGGGGCACCCGGCACGTGCTCTTCCTCGCCATCGGCACCGGGATCGCCGCCGCGCACGTGGTGGACGGGTCGGCCTTCGCGGGCGCGCACGGCGCCGCCGGCGAGCTGGGCCACGTCGTCGTACGCCCCGACGGGCCGCGCTGCGGCTGCGGCCGGCTCGGCTGCCTGGAGGCGGTCGCCTCGGCCGCCGCCGTCGGCCGGCGCTACACGGCGCTGACCGGTCTTCCGGCGACCGCCGCCGAGGTGGTCACCCGGGCGACCGGCGGCGAGGAGACCGCGAGCCTGGTGTGGCGGGAGACGGTCGACGCCCTCGCCGACGGGCTCGCCATCGCCCAGGCGCTCTACGACACCGAGGTCGTCGTGCTCGGTGGCGGGCTGGCCGAGGCCGGCGCCGACCTGCTCGACCCGCTCGGCGTGGCGCTGCGGCAACGACTGACGTTCCAGACCGAGCCCCGGCTGCTCCGCGCGGCCCTCGGCGACGAGGCCGGCTCCCTCGGCGCCGCCCTGCTCGCCCTCGACGCGATGAACCGACCGTGAGTGGCCGCGCGGCCCTCCCCGGCCCGCCCGACGCGAGCCGTCCCGGCCCGGACGGGCGGGAGAGGAACGACGACATGACCGAGCCAGACGTCGTCGGTCGGATCGGTCTGATACGTCATGGCGACGACCAGCACAGCGAGGAGACGACATGACCGTCCGGGTCAGTGGCAAGGTGGTAACCCCGACCGGCGTGATCCGGCAGGGCTGTGTGGAGCTGGACGGCGAGCGGATCTCGGCGGTCGCCGAATATCCGTCGATCCGGGACGGGCACTGGATCGTGCCCGGCTTCGTGGACATGCACAGCCACGGGGGCGGCGGGCACACCTTCACCACCGGGGACGCCGACGAGGCCCGGGCCGCCGCCGGATTCCATCTCTCGCACGGCACCACCAGCATCCTGGCCAGCCTGGTCAGCTCGCCGTACGAGCTGATGCGGGACGCCACTGAGGCGTTCGCCCCGCTGGTCAAGGAGGGCGTACTGGCCGGCGTGCACTACGAGGGGCCCTACCTGTCCGGGGTGCGCTGCGGGGCGCAGAACCCGAAGTTCCTCCGCGACCCCTCCCTGGACGAGCTGACCGAGCTGCTCGCCCTCGGCGACGGTACGGTCCGGATGGTCACCATCGCCCCCGAGCTGCCCGGCGCGCTGGCCGCGATCGAGCTGCTCGTCTCCCGCCGGGTCGTCGCGGCGATCGGGCACACCGACGCCACGTACGAGCAGACCGGTGCCGGGGTGATCGCCGGGGCGACCGTGGCGACGCATCTCTTCAACGGCATGCCCAGCGCACACCACCGGGAGCCGGGACCGGTCTTCGCGCTGCTCGGCTCCCCCAACGTGGTCTGCGAGCTGGTCGCCGACGGCGTACACCTGCACCAGGGCACCCTGGCGTTCGCCGCCGGGGTGGCCGGCGCGGACCGGGCCGCCCTGATCACCGACGCGATGGCGGCGGCCGGGATGCCCGACGGCGAGTACGAGCTGGGCGGCCAGCCGGTGGTGGTGGCCGAGGGTACCGTCCGGCTGGCCACCGCCGACTCCTCGCCGGGGGCGATCGCCGGCAGCGTGCTGACCATGGACGCGGCGCTGCGCGCGGCGGTGGCGGCCGGGATCCCGATGGTGGACGCCTGCCGGATGGCCGCGACCACCCCGGCCCGGGCGATCGGGCTCGGCGACCGGCGGGGTGCGCTGCTGCCCGGCTGGCGGGCCGACCTGGTGGTGCTGGACGACGACCTGAACGTCGTCCAGGTGATGCGCGGCGGCGAGTGGGTCGAGTAGCTCGCTGCTTGCCTCGCTGCCTGCGAGGTGCGGGTGCATCGACACCGCATCGACTGCCGCGGAGCCCCCGGCCGGGGCGCC